>NZ_CP114908.1:5953960-6577190 GCF_027497315.1 Solwaraspora sp. WMMA2059
GTCGGTCCGCCAGGCTTGCTGGGGCGACCAGGGCTCGGCCGCCGGAATGCTAGGCGCCGGAATGCCGGGTGGGGCAGGGTAGGGCGGCGGCGCCGGGTAGCCGGCGCCGCCCGGCTGGTCGCCGGATCCGGTCCGCCAACCGCCACCGGCCAGTGCCCACTGCTCGGGTTGGTGTCCGGCACCCGGGTCGCCGGGATCGGGGGCCGCGCCGCGTTGCGGCTGGCTGCTGCCGTATGGCGCGGGTCCGCCGACACCCGCCTCCTCCGGCTCCTGGCCAGGATGCTGCGTGCCCTCGGACGTCATGTGCGCCTCCTCCATGACATGTCAGCCGCGCCGGTGCCGCCGACCTGGCTGGTCGGTCGACCAGGGACACCGGCGGACCGGCCGGGCGGGCTCACCCGACCTGCGGTGGCTCTGCTGCCACCGTGGCCAGGCGGGCCCGGCTGGCTGTCTGCACTACCAGCCTGGGTGTGCCGGCTGGCCGTCCGGCGGCTGCCGACCGGTTCTGGTCTCCAGCGCGCCGGATCGACCCGACGGCGACCGAGCCCACCGTACCGGGCGATCCCGCAACGGAGGAATCCTGGTGCCGTCGAAGTGGCGGAGGTGTCGCGGGACGGCGGACCGTGACGGCGGTCCGTTCAGCTGTGGTAGCGCTGTGCGATGGCGCGGATCTCGTCGCGTACGGCGGCCGAGTCAGTGGAGCGCAGCGCCCGCTCCAGGGCGCGGGTTCGGCGGCTGGCTTCCCGGTGGCGGCGGATGCGATCGATCATGGACATGGTGCTCTCCTGTGGATCTCTTGTCGACCGCTTCGGCGGTCAACTCAAGTGAAGCGCACCTGAGCCCAGCTTGCCAATGATTCTTAGGTGAGTGTCGCCACTAGCCTAAGAATCCACGACCTGCACGGGTTTGATCCGAGGATACTTAATGGTGCTACGGAAACGGCGTCGCCACCGGTGACGGTGGCGACGCCGTTCGTGGTCGCGTCAGGGGTCGGCGGTCAGGTCCAGGCGAGCAGTGCCGCCTCCGGGTCGGTCAGGAACGCTCCGACGTCGCGTAGGAAGGCGGAGCCGAGTGCGCCGTCGATGATCCGGTGGTCGAACGACAGCGCCAGGGTCGCTACTTGGCGTATCCGAATCTTCTCCTTGTGTACCCAGGGTGCCTTGCGGATCGTGCCGATCGCGAGGATCGCCGACTCGCCCGGCGGGAGGATCGGAGTGCCACTGTCCACTCCGAACACCCCGACGTTGGTGACGGTCATCGTGCCGCCGGCCATGTCGGCCGGCGCGGTCCGCCCCGCCTTCGCAGTCCGAACCAGGTCGGCCATCGCCTCGGCAAGCTCCCGAGTGGTCAGCCGCCCAGCGTCCTTGATGTTCGGCACGATCAGGCCCCGTTCGGTCGCCGCCGCGATGCCGAGGTTCACGTACTCCTTGACCACGATCTCGTCGCCGGCCCAGGTGGAGTTCACCATCGGGTGCCGGCGTGCCGCCAGCAGCATCGCCCGGGCCACCATCAGCAACGGCGAGACCTTGATCCCCTGCCAGTCGGGCTGGCTCCGGATCCGGTCCAGTGCCTTCACCGATCTGGTCAGGTCGACGGTGAGGAACTCGGTGACGTGCGGCGCGGTGAACGCCGACGCGACCATGTTCTCCGCAGTCAACCTGCGTACCCCTCTGACCGGGATCCGCTGTTCGCGGTCGGAGGCGGACAGCGGTACGGCGGGCCCGGTCTGCGCCGACCCGTTTCGTGCCTCGCCGGCCCGGAGTACGTCGACCCGGGTGACCGAGCCGAGCGGACCGCTCCCGCGCAGCCCGGCCAGGTCGACTCCGAGGTCCCGGGCGAGTTTGCGCACCGGTGGCTTGGCCAGCGCCTTCGTCACCGGCCCGGTTGGGCCTGGTCCGGCCGGTACCGGTTCAGCCGGTGCCGGCTCGGCCGTCAGCTGGCCGGCCGACGCCGACGCCACTTCGGCCGGCTGAGTCGGTTCACCGGTGGTGCGGCGGGGCCGGCGCTTGGCCGCAGTGGTCCGCGGGCCGTAGCCGACCAGCACGGCGGTCCGACCACCGGGTGCCGGCCCGCCGATCATGCCCGGCTCGATCGCACCGCTGGTCGGCGGGATCTCCGGCTGTGGCGGTTCGGGTCGGGACGGGGCTGGGCCGGTCGGTTCAGCGGCGGGGCCGGCGGCCGGCTCGGTGTCGATCGCGATGATCGCCGTGCCGACCTCGACTGTGGCACCTTCCGGGTGGAAGATGGCCTGCACCCGCCCGCCCCATTTGGCGGGGATCTCTACCGCGGCCTTCGCGGTCTCCACCTCGACGATCGGCTGGTTCAGCTCGATGACGTCGCCGACCCCGACGAGCCACTTGAGGATTTCTCCCTCGGTGAGGCCTTCGCCGAGATCAGGCAGGTCGAACTGTTTGATCCGAGACATCGGCGCTCACCAACCGAACGCGCGGTCGACGGCGTCGAGTACCCGGTCCAGGTCCGGCAGGTACTCCTCTTCCAGGCGGGCAGCCGGGTACGGCGTGTTGAAGCCGCCCACCCGCAGGACCGGCGCCTCCAGGGAGTAGAAGCATTCCTCGGTGATCCGGGCGGCGATCTCGGCACCGAGACCGAGGTTTGTCGGCGCCTCGTGCACCACCACGCAACGGCCGGTCCGCCGGACCGACTCGTACGTACCGGCCAGGTCCAGCGGGGACAGTGACCGCATGTCGATCACCTCGAGTTCGCGGCCCTCCTCGGCGGCGGCGGTCGCCGCGTCCAGCGCGGTGCGTACCATCGGCCCGTACGCCAGGACCGTCGCGTCGCTGCCGGGCCGCACTGTGCGGGCGGCGTGCAGCGGGTACGCCGTACCCGGTGGTGCCTCCAGCTCGACCGGCGCCTTTTCCCAGTACCGCCGCTTCGGCTCCAGGAAGATGATCGGGTCGTCGGAGAACACCGCCTGCTGGATCATCGTGTAGGCGTCCTGCGGGTTGGAGCAGGCGACGACCTTCAGCCCGGCGGTGTGCGAGAAGTACGCCTCAGGCGACTCGGAGTGGTGCTCCACCGCACCGATACCGCCGCCGAACGGGATCCGGATCACGATCGGAAGCTTCACCTTGCCCTGCGACCGGTAGTGCATCTTGGCCACCTGGGACACGATCTGGTCGTACGCCGGGTAGACGAAGCCGTCGAACTGAATCTCGCAGATCGGGCGGAAGCCGCGGATGGCCAGGCCGACGGCGGTGCCGATGATTCCGGACTCGGCCAGCGGGGTGTCGATCACCCGGTCCTCGCCGAAGTCCTTCTGCAGGCCGTCGGTGATCCGAAAGACGCCGCCGAGCTTGCCGACGTCCTCGCCCATCAGGACGACCTTGCTGTCGCTGTCGAGCGCCCTGCGTAGCCCGGCGTTGAGCGCCTTGCCGAGAGTGAGTGTCTCAGCCATCAGTGCGACCCTCCCTCGAACGATGCCAGGTACCGCTCGAACTGGGCCCGCTCGGTGTCGAGCAGCGGCGAGCCGTGCGCGTACACGTGATCGAAGAGCGCGCCGGGCTGCGGGTCGGGCATGCTCAGCACCCGCTCCCGCAGGTGCACCGCGTCCCGCTTGGCCTGCGCGTCGACCTCGGCGAAGAAGTCGGCATCGGCGATCTGCTGCTTCTCCAGGAAGGCGCGGACCCGGGCGATCGGGTCCTTGGCCTGCCACGCCTCCACCTCGCTGGCGATCCGGTACCGGGTCGGGTCGTCGGAGGTGGTGTGCGCCCCCATCCGGTACGTGTACGCCTCGATCAGCGTCGGACCCTGCCCGTGCCGGGCGTTGTCCAGCGCGGTCCGGGTCACCGCGTAGCTGGCCAGCACGTCGTTGCCGTCCACCCGTACGCCCGGGAAGCCGAAGCCGGACGACCGCTGGTAGAGCGGGATCCTGGTCTGTCGTTCGAGGGGTTCGGAAATCGCGTACTGGTTGTTCTGACAGAAGAAGACGATCGGCGCGTTGAAGACGCTGGACCAGACGAAGGCTTCGTTGACGTCACCCTGCGCCGACGCCCCGTCACCGAAGTACGCGATGACCGCCTCGCCGTCGTCGCCGCCGACCTTGCCGTCCATGGTGATGCCCATGGCGTAGCCGGTGGCGTGCAGCGTCTGGGCGCCGATCACGATCGTGTACATGTTGAACTTGAACTCGTTCGGATCCCAGCCACCCTGGTCGACCCCGCGGAACAACCCCAGCGGCATGATCGGGTCGATGCCGCGGCAGTAGAGCACACCGTGTTCGCGGTAGGTGGGAAACGCCATGTCCTGAGCGCGCAGCGCCCGTCCGGAGCCGACCTGCGCGGCCTCCTGACCGAGCAGGCTCGCCCAGATGCCCAGTTCGCCCTGGCGCTGCAGGGCGGTCGCCTCGGCGTCGAGTTTCCGCACCACGACGAGGTCCCGGTAGAGGGCACGGTACTCGGCGTCGGTGAAGTCGACCGTGTACTGCGTGCCGTCGGGGCCGGTCACCCGGTCGATCCGTTCGCCGTCCGGAGTCAGCAGCTGCACCAACTCCGGATCGGCGGCGTTCTTGCTGACGCGCCGTCGAGCCGCGGCCGGTCTGGCACGGGTCGCTGTCCCGCGCTCGCCTTTCGCCATCCGTCTCTCCCATCGCTCGTGCGTGGCAGCGGGGGTGTCCCGACCGCGCAGCTCGTCCCGCTGCCGGCTGCTGCCGGTGCAGGTCCTCTCACCGCGCCTGGCCCGGGTCAGGGTTGCCGCGCGGCACGGGCCGGGTTCTGGCTGGACCCGGTCCGGGAGGGACGTCATCGAGTCGTGCCCGCCGCGGTAGAGGCGGAGGCAGCGGCTGCGGTGCCGTCCGGTCCATATTCGCATTGGAGGTGAGGGGTGTCATAGGTCGGTCCGGGCATGCAGGTGCGATGTCCGCGTTGCGCGGAACTTGTAGCCTCGCGCTGCGTTCGGCCGAGTGTGACTCATCCGTCCGGTTCTGATAACACGATGTATTGAACTGGAAAACTTTCTGTCACTGCTTCACTATGTATCCAGAACCGGTGATCTGTAGGACCGTGGATCGACCGGAGGCCATACCGATGAGGAGTCCAGCCGTGCTGCTGCCGCAGGATCGCCTGGCCCGGCCCACCGGGGTGGACGGACCTGCCCGGCGGTTCGCGTTGATCGTGGCGTTGCTGGTGCTGACCGCCTCGTTGCCGCTGCTGGCGACGCTCGGCGCGGGTTCGGCGACGGTGGCCGGGGGTGGCCCGGCCACGGTGCTGCCGCTGATCGGCCAGCCGGGCGGCGGACCGATCATCGTGCATCCGCTGCCGCACCCGACCCCGTCCGGACCGGTCGAGCCGACCGGCGGGGACGGTACCGACCAGGACGCATCGATGGATCGTCGTGCCGGCGGCCGGGACGGACCTTCCACCGGCACCCGGCGCGACAGCGGGGGCGGACCGTCGGATCGTGACCGGCCGGCCCCGGGCGCACCGGCGGACTCCGATGGTCCAGCACCGACGACCCCCAGCGATCCAGGATCGGAACAGCCACCGTCCGGCACTCCGGACGACCCGCCGCCCGTCACCGACGTCGACCCCGACATCGACCCGGATCCCGGTCCGTCCCCGACACCGTCGCCGGATCCGGACGTCGACCCGGACGTCGACCCGGACATCGATCCGTCGCCGGATCCCGATCCGTCCCCGACGCCGTCGCCGAATCCAGATGTGGATCCGGACATCGATCCGGACATCGATCCGGACATCGATCCGGACATCGATCCGGACATCGATCCGTCGCCGACGTCGACCCCGGACCCCGACGTGGATCCGGACCCGACGCCGGATCCGTCCTGCAGCCCGCAGCCGTCGGACGCGGCATAACCGGATAGACCCGTCAGGATCCGCCCTGCTCGTCGGCGAGTCGTTGCCGGTTGGCCTCGATCCAGGCGTCGAGCGCCTGCGGATCGTTGAGGTCGACACCCTCGGCAAGGAGTTGGGCGACTGCGGCCGTGGCGGGGCTGCGGCGCTCCCCGGTGGTGTAGAGACGGACGAACTCCGGCACCATCTCGGCGATCGCGGCGTCCATCTGGCTGAACGCCGCTGCCGGTAGACCGCGCTGCCGGCCGGCGTACGCGGACCAGCCGCGGACCACGCCGGGCAGCATGGCCGCGTCGTCGATGTCCAGCACCGCCCGGCGGTGCACCCAGTCCAGCAGGAACATGCCAGCCACCGCCGGGCTCCAGCGCATCGGGTCGGGGTCGAGCAGGCTCGCCGAGTGGTCGAGCACCAGGCTCAGGCAGAAGTGCAGCGAGGCGAGGTCGGCGTCGCCGGCCGCGTCCAGACCGAACCGCTTGGCCTCGGCAGACGCGAGGAACTCCCGCACCAGGACGGTCCGCCGGTCGGCGGGCAGCGGGTCGTCCGGCGCCAGCGCCACGGTCCGCAGCGGCGCGGGCAGTACGGCGAGCCGCGCGCCGACCAACGCCCGGTCGGTGGCGAGCGACCCCTCGCCGGGCAACTCGCCCAGCCCGTCGGTGATCGCCAGGTGCCGGCTCACCTCACCGCGCAGGACCCGGGGATCCTCTTCACGGAACCAGGTCAGCTCGTCGTTGGCGCACATCTGCCGGACCTGACCGAGGACCCGCTCGGCCGGACCGCCGACGAAGACATCCTTGGTGATGCCGATGTTGTGGTCGACCAGCGCCACCATCGCGTGTTCGGGGCCGCCGAGCTCGTCGTCGTAGGCGAAGGTGGCCAGGTACGAGGTCTGGTCGCCGTACACGTCGCCGTACGCGTAGCTGCCGGTCAGCCGGACCCGGCCCAACCGGTCCGACCAGGGCGGCGCGGTCTTGCCGACCTTCACCGCGGCGGCGCCCGCCGCCTCCGGCACCAGCCGGGCGAAGACGGTACGGATGGTGGTAGCGGCGGCGGCGCGCCGGCGGGTGGTGGCGGCGAGAAAACCGCCGACGAACTCCCGGACCGCATCGGCGCGGTCCGTCTCCGCCACCGCGTACACGCTGCCGAGCAGGGCGGCGCCGAGCATCTCCGCGTCGAGTGCACACTCCAACTTGGTCACGTCACGGGCGGCGGCGAGCACCGCTTCGTAGGGGGTTTCAGGCGTGGCCATGAATCGACCCTACGCCGTGCTGCGGCGGGTGGCATCACCTGTGCGTTACATGTCGGGCACGCCGGGCGGGTGGACTCCGGCCCCGTCCAGCCAGGCCGTGGGCCGCGCTCCCACCAGAAGACCGGACAGGGCCCTCAGCGGTGGGACGACCGAACGCGGTCCAGCGCGTCGCGGGCGTCGGCGTGCGCCTGCAGGATCGCCCGGACCGGGGCGACGACCAACCGGCGGGCAGTCTCGGCCACCACGTCGTACAGCCGGTCCTCGGCCCGTCTGCGGACCCGTCGGGCCGCCCACCCGGTCACCGGACGGATCAACAGACTGAGCAGAACCCCGCCGAGCAGGCCGCCGAGCAGCATCGCGGTCGGCACCGGCAGGACACCGACCGTCGGATAGTCGAGGGCCGGCAGACCCAGCGTACGGATGACGAAGCCGACCAGCAGCCAGCCGAGCCCGGCGGCGGCGGTGGCGGTGACCGCCCACTGCACCGCGCGGACCAGCCGCCACCACATCGGCTGCCGGTCCAGGCCCAGGTCGGCACCGCCGATCGCCCGGTCGAGAGCGTCCGGCAGCTCGGCCCGTTGCGACCGGGCGGCGGCGGTAACCGCCGCAGACCAGGGGGTCGGCAGCCGACTACCGGCCTGCTCGGCGAGGCTGCGTACGGCCAGATCGACCGCGGCGCGCTGCGCCGCACTCGGCGCCGGCAACGAGGTGACCGGCACCGGTCCACCAGCCCCGGTCAGCGACGGCGGCACCGGTCGATCGGGCGCGGTCACCGGCGCTGGTTGGTCGGCCGGGCCGGTGCCGCCGGTCCGGCCGGAGCCGAGCAGGTGCAGCCGTAGCAGCGGATCCGGCCGCAGCCTGCGCCAGGCCCGGGTGAGTGGCCAGCCGGTCGCGGCCCCGGCCCGGTGCAGGTACGCCGACTCGACGGCGTCGACGACGCTCGGCACCCCGGCCGCCGCCGCCAGCGCCAGGCTGAGCCGGCGCACCGTGCCGCGGTTGATCTCATCCTCGGCGCGTTCGTCGGCCGGACCGACCAGCTCCGCCAGACCGTCGGTGACCGTATCCAGGTCACCGGAGAGTCGACGCAGCGCCGCCTGCCGCTCGGCCACCGTGCCTTCCAACAGCCGGCGCAGCTCGGTCATCGCGGCCGGCACCAGCGCCGAGGTGGCCAGCAGCGGGACTCCGTCGAGCCCGTCGGCGTCGAGCAGCCGGCGCAGGTCGGCGAGCAGCCGGGGCAGCTCGGCCCGGTCCAGCCGGTCGGCGTGGTTGAGTACCACCACGGTGACGTCCCGGTTGCGATGGAACTCCCGCAGATAGCTGCGGTGGATCACCCGGTCGGCGTACTTCTGCGGGTCGACCACCCAGATCACCAGGTCGACCAGGCCGAGTAGCCGGTCGACCTCCAGCCGGTGTCCGTACTCGACCGAATCGAAGTCGGGCAGGTCGAGCAGGACCAGACCGTGCAGCCCGGCCTCGTCGGTGCCGTCCAGGGCGCTCTCCCGGACGAACCGGTGTCGGGGCAGGACCCCGACCCAGTCCAACAGCCCGCTCGCCCCGTCGACCGCCCCCCAACCGCACGCGTGCGCGTACCCGGTGGTGGGGCGGCGCACGCCGACCGAAGAGAGGTCCCGCCCGGCCAGCGCGTTGAAGATGCTGGACTTGCCGCTGCCGGTGGCGCCGGCCAGCGCCACGACGGTGTGCTCCCGGGACAGCGCCAGCCGGGCTCCGGCCCGCTCGACCAGGGTGCGGGCGGCTCCGAGCCGGTCGTCGGGAATCCGACCGTCGGCGGCGCGCAGGAACCGCCCGAGCGCGTCGAGCCGGTCGACCAGCAGGTCGGCGTCCACCCGTGAGTCTCCTCGGACCAGGTGTCGGACCCGGTCGACGAAGCCGGTCACGCGACCGCTCCCGGCAGCGGTCCGGTCGCGCCGGGCAGGGTGTCCGGCAACCGGTACGGCGTACCGCTGCTCAACCCGGCTGCCGCCCGGGCCTGCTCGACCTCGACGGCTGCGGCGCGCAGCCGGTCGCCGGGCGGGGTGGCCGTGGCGTCGACGGCCTGCGGCGGGACACCGGCCGCTTCGATCAGCCGCAGGTAGCGGCCGGCCTCCTCATCGAGCAGTGCCCGGATGCGGCGCAGCAGACCCTCCCGGGACCGGTTGGCGAGGTTGCGGATCGCCTGGTCGCCGAAGATCGCCTCGAGCACCTTCTGGGCGGCGACGGTGGTGCCGCCGGCGGCGGCGACCTCCAGCCCGGTCGGGATGAAGGCGGTCGAGGCGAAGACGGCGATCATGACGGCGAGCCCGGTGGCGTTCACCGCGTACGCGGCGGTGCGGGCGACGAACCGTTTGTCGCCGGCCTCGGCCCGGACCAGTTCGAGCACGTCGCGTTGCCAGTCGCGGACCAGTCGCTCGGCGCGTTCCGGCAGGTCAGCGGAGGGCTGGGCGAGGTCCGGGGTGAGTAGCGCGGCACCGGCCGGGTGGGTCCGCCAGGCGAGGTTCGCGGCGTCGGCGGCCTCGGTCGCCGCGCCCCTGATCAGGGTGACCAGTTGTGACTCGATCGCGGTCCGCAGCTGGTTGGCGGGTGCGGGCCGGCCGGTGACGGCGCTGAGCACCCGGTCGCGAAGCCGCCCCACCCTGGCCTCCAGTGAACGGAACAGTTCGCCGGTGCCGACG
Source organism: Solwaraspora sp. WMMA2059 (assembly GCF_027497315.1). Classification (GTDB taxonomy): domain Bacteria; phylum Actinomycetota; class Actinomycetes; order Mycobacteriales; family Micromonosporaceae; genus Micromonospora_E. Next base: position 5,963,707 of record NZ_CP114908.1, read on the forward strand.
AAGTCCTGCCAGCGGCCAAGTACTTCGCCGCGGAGCAGCCGGCCGTCCTGCACCGCCTGCTCGGCGTTGCGGCTCGCGCTGCGGTACGCGGCGCGGACCCGGTCGGTCAGGGTGCGGGCCGCGTCGAGCTGGTCGTCGGCGGCGGAGGCCAGCCCTTCGACGGTCGGCGCCAGCGCGCTCAGCGCCCCGTCCAGGGACTGCCGGATCACCGCGGCGCGGGCGGCGGCGTCCCCGGCGAGCTGGCCGAACCATTCGCGCAGCGGTGCGGCGACGATTTCCGGCAGCAGTCCCTGGCCGCCGACCACCGTCTCGGGCACCACGAAGATCGGGACGTCGCCGAGGTCGTGGTCGGTGAGCATCTCCCGCAGGTGCGCGGTGATCTCGTCGACCGCCTCGGTCGGCACCCGGTCCAGGGCGAGCGCGACCATGGTCCCGCGCAGCTGCGCGGTCTGCAGCAGTTGCCAGGGAACCGCGTCGGCGTACCGGGCGGCGGTGGTGACGAACAGCCACAGGTCGGCGGCGGCGAGCAGTTGGACGGCGAGCGCCCGGTTGGCGTCGACCACCGAGTCGATGTCCGGCGCGTCGAGAAAGGCCAGCCCGGGGGGTAGCGCCGGCGCGGCGACGAGCTGCAGCGCGTCCGGGGCGTCGGTGGGGCCGGCGGTGCGGGTCAGACCGGGCAGCAGCTCGCCCTGCCGGAACCAGCTGGCGTCCGCCGGGTGGCTGACCAGCACCGGGGACCGGGTGGTGGGCCGTAGTACGCCGGTGGCGCTGACCCGGGCCCGGACCATGCTGTTGACCAGGGTCGACTTGCCCGCACCGGTGGAGCCGCCGACCACCACCAGCAGCGGTGCGTCGAGTCGGGCGAGCCGGGGTAGTAGATAGTCGTCCAGCTGGGCGATCAAGCCGGCACCGACCTCGCGGCCCTCCTCGGCCGAGGGCAGCACGAGAGGGTACGCCATAGCCGCGATTGCGGAGCGTAGTCGCTCGAGTGCAGCGGGAAGTGCGGGTGCGCCGGGGTTGGGCGCGGCCGGTCCGCCCTGCGTGGTCACGGGTAAAGCGTGCCCGATCAATGCATGCCAGACAACCTGAACCGGCCCGGCGTGGCTGCCGATGACACTGTGTGCGACGGGGTCGGAGGGGGGGATCGTTGCTGGTGAGGGTGTAGGTTGCGCGACTCCGACTCAACCTGACTTGACGGCGGCTGCGATCGTGGCAGTATTGAGTCAAGTCCACTCAACTTGTGGTGGGTGTACGGCGGGGCGGTGCCCCGGCACCTGCTCTACGAACGAAGCGAGGAAGCGACCATGGCACGTGCGGTCGGTATCGACCTGGGCACGACGAACTCCTGCGTCAGTGTGCTGGAGGGTGGTGAGCCTACCGTCATCGCCAACGCGGAGGGCTCCCGGACCACTCCTTCCATCGTCGCGTTCGCCCGCAACGGTGAGGTGCTCGTCGGCGAGGTCGCCAAGCGACAGGCGGTGACCAACCCGGACCGGACGATCCGGTCGGTCAAGCGGGAGATCGGCACCAACTGGACCGTCGACATCGACGGCAAGAAGTACACGCCGCAGGAGATCTCCGCCCGTACCCTGATGAAGCTCAAGCGGGATGCCGAGGCCTACCTCGGTGAGCGGATCACTGACGCGGTGATCACCGTCCCGGCGTACTTCAACGACGCGCAGCGTCAGGCCACCAAGGAAGCCGGCGAGATCGCCGGGTTCAACGTGCTGCGAATCGTCAACGAGCCGACCGCGGCAGCCCTGGCGTACGGCCTGGACAAGGGCTCCAAGGAGCAGACCGTCCTGGTCTTCGACCTCGGTGGCGGCACCTTCGACGTCTCGCTGCTGGAGCTCGGCGAGGGCGTGATCGAGGTCAAGTCGACCAGTGGTGACAACCTCCTCGGTGGTGACGACTGGGACCAGCGGATCATCGACCACCTGGTGAAGACGTTCCGTGGCCAGCACGGCGTGGACCTGGCCCAGGACAAGATGGCGATGCAGCGGCTGCGGGAAGCCGCGGAGAAGGCCAAGATCGAGCTGTCCGCCGCCACCACGACCAGCATCAACCTGCCGTACATCACCGCCGGCCCGGCCGGGTCGGACGGTGCCCCGTCGGCGCCGCTGCACCTGGACGTCACGCTGACCCGCGCCGAGTTCCAGCGGATGACCCAGGACCTGCTGGACCGCTGCAAGGGCCCGTTCGAGCAGGCGATCAAGGACGCCAGCGTCAAGTTGGCCGACGTCGACCACGTCATTCTGGTTGGCGGGTCCACCCGGATGCCGGCCGTTTCCGACCTGGTCAAGCAGTTGACCGGCCGGGAGCCGAACAAGGGCGTCAACCCGGACGAGGTGGTCGCGGTCGGTGCTGCGCTGCAGGCCGGTGTGCTCAAGGGCGAGGTCAAGGACGTCCTGCTGCTCGACGTGACCCCGCTGAGCCTGGGCATCGAGACCAAGGGCGGCATCTTCACCAAGCTGATCGAGCGCAACACCACCATCCCGACCAAGCGTTCCGAGGTGTTCACCACGGCTGACGACAACCAGCCGTCGGTGCTCATCCAGGTCTTCCAGGGTGAGCGGGACATCGCCGCGTACAACAAGAAGCTCGGCACCTTCGAGCTGACCGGGCTCCCGCCGGCGCCGCGCGGCGTGCCGCAGGTCGAGGTCGCCTTCGACATCGACGCGAACGGCATCGTCCACGTCAACGCCAAGGACCTGGGCACCGGCAAGGAGCAGTCGATGACGATCACCGGCGGCTCGGCGCTGCCGAAGGACGACATCGAGCGGATGATGCGCGACGCGCAGGACCACGCCGACGAGGACAAGCGGCGTCGCGAGGAGGCGGAGACCCGCAACCTGGCCGAGCAGCTGCAGTGGCAGACCGAGAAGTTCCTCGCCGAGAGCGGTGACAAGCTGCCGTCGGACTCCCGCGACCAGATGAACGACGCGCTGGGCGAACTGCGTGGCGCGTTGGCCGGCAGCGACATCGAGGCGATCAAGTCCGCGCACGAGAAGCTGGCCCAGGTTTCCCAGCAGGCCGGCTCGCAGCTCTACGCCCAGCAGGCCGAGCAGCCGGGTCAGCCGGGCGGTGCCGGCGGCCCCGGCGAGGCCGGACCGGGCACCGCCGGACCGGGCGCCGCTGGGGCGTCCGCGTCGGGTGGTGCCGCCGGCGGGCCGGACGACGTGGTCGACGCGGAGATCATCGAGGACGACAAGAAGTGAGTCCTCGTCGAGGCCGAGGACCAGCGATGATCTTCCCTCGAACCGCCGCACGGAGCGAGGTAGCCACATGACGGAGAAGTCACGGGCCGCTGATCCGGCCGGCACCGGCCCGCCGAGGCGCCGCTCGGCACCGGTCGAGCAGGCGGACGGTGAGACCACCGAGCGCCTGGTGATCCGGGACAAACGCCGGATCGACCCGACCGGGACGCGGCCCCGGACCGCGCGGCACGCGGCGGCCGAGCCGACGGGTGCGGCACCCCCCACCGACCATCGTCCGACCGGGCGGCACGCCCGGTCGGGCACGGAGGAGGAGCCAGTGAGCGGGAAAGCCGACGACAGGTCCGCGGACGGGTCGGCCGCCAGCGAAACCGGAAAGGACGAGCCGACCCGATCCGCGACCGAGAACCGATCCGCGACCGAGAACCGATCCGCGACGAGCACCGGGTCCGGCGCCGACCGGGCAGTTCAGCCCGACTCGTCGGACACCGCCGTCGTCGACGAACCGGTGGCCGGTGAGCCGGTGGTCGGCGAGGTGGTGGAGCCGGCACCGGAGTCGGACGCCGAGGAGGCGGCCGGGGGCGCAGCCGGTTCCGGTCCGCTCGGCGCCGAGCTGGAGGCACTCCGCGCCGATCTCGACGAACGCACCCGCGACCTGCAGCGGGTGACCGCCGAGTACGCCAACTATCGCAAGCGGGTCGAGCGGGACAAAGGGGTCGCCGCCGAGCAGGCCACCGGTGCGGTCCTCGCCGCGCTGCTGCCGATCCTGGACGACCTGGACCGGGCGCGGGAGCACGGCGACCTGGTCGGCCCGTTCGGCGCCGTGGCCGAGCAGCTCGGCGCGGCGCTGAGCAAGTTCGGACTCACCGCCTTCGGTGAGAAGGGCGACCCGTTCGATCCCACCCAGCACGAGGCGGTCGCCCACCTGACCTCCGCCGAGGTCACCGAACCCACCTGCGTCGACGTGATGCGGCGGGGCTACCTGCTCGGGGACCGGCTGCTGCGGGCGGCGCTGGTCGCTGTCGCAGACCCGGAATGACCGCCGCCGGTGGTCCACCGGCGAACATCACGGCCGGCGGCGGGACGTGGAGCGCGTCCCGCCGCCGGCACCGCGCTACCGGCCGCCGCGCGTCGGCCGGGCCGGCAGTGGTCGGCCGGTCGTCCGGACGGTGCCAACGCGGTCAGGGGCGGGGTCCGGTGACGGACAGGAGGAGGACAGGGTGAGTTCCAAGGACTGGCTGGAAAAGGACTTCTACGCCGTGCTGGGGGTGCCCAGGACAGCCTCCGCCGACGAGATCAAGAAGGCGTACCGCAAGCTGGCCCGCGAGTTGCATCCCGACCACAACCCCGGCAACTCGGCCTTCGAGGAGCGGTTCAAGGCGGTCTCGGAGGCGTACAACGTGCTGGCCGACGATCGGCGGCGCAAGGAGTACGACGAGATGCGCTCGCTGTTCGGTTCGGGCGCGTTCCGCCGGGGGGCGCGTGGTGGTGGGCCGGGCTTCGACCCGGCCGACCTGTTCGGCGGCTTCGCCGGTGCCGGTGCCGGCGGTGCCGGGGACCGGCGGTTCGGTGGGGCCGGGTTCTCCGACATCTTCAGCTCGATCTTCTCCGGCGGCGGCGGGGGCGGGATGCGTACCCGTGGCCCGGCTCGAGGCCGCGACGTCGAGGCCGAGGTGGTGCTCGACTTCGGCGCCGCCGTACGCGGCACGACCTTGCCGCTGAGCCTGCGGGCACCCGGGGTGTGCGACACCTGCCATGGCAACGGTGCCAAGCCCGGCTCGGTGCCGAGGACCTGCCCGACCTGTGCCGGGACCGGGCTGACCACCCGCAACCAGGGGTCGTTCAGCTTCTCCGAGCCGTGCCGGGACTGCCAGGGGGTGGGCACGATCGTCGACGAGAAGTGCCCGGAATGTCACGGCTCCGGCGGGGTGACCAAGACCCGGACGCTGAACGTCCGTTTCCCACCCGGCGTGGCGGACGGCCAGCGGATCCGGCTGGCCGGGCGGGGTGAGCCGGGCGACCGGGGTGGCCCGGCCGGTGACCTGTTCGTGCTGGTCAAGGTCCGCAACGACGAGCTGTTCGGGCGGACCGGCGACGATCTCACCCTGACCGTGCCGATCACCTACGCCGAGGCGGTGCTCGGCACCGACCTGCGGGTCCCGACCATGGACGGCGCCGTGACGCTTCGGGTGCAACCAGGTACGCCGAGTGGGCGTACCTTGCGGGCACGTGGCAAGGGCGTGCCCCGTCGGGACGGCACCACCGGTGATCTTCTGGTGACCGTCGAGGTCGTCGTTCCGGCTACCGTGGACGAGTCGGCACGGGCCGCCCTGCGGACCTTTGCGGAGCACACCCCCGCTGCCGACCGGGAACGTCTCGCCGCCCGGCTGCGTCGCAACGAGGAGCAGGCCGCCGGGTCGCGGCGAGGGACAGACGGGAGGTGAGTGAGGGGTGGACGACGAGCTGCTGATCACGTTCGAGGCCGCCTCCGACGCCAAGGTCCTGATCATCTCGGTGGCGGCGCGGATGGCCGGCATGCATCCGCAGACGCTGCGCCAGTACGACCGGCTGGGCCTGGTGCAGGCCGGCCGGGCGGCTGGCGGCGGCCGCCGGTACAGCGTCCGGGACGTGGTGCTGCTGCGCGAGGTCCAGCGGCTCAGCCAGGACGACGGCGTCAACCTGGCCGGCATCAAGCGGATCATCGGGCTGGAGCAGCTCGTCGGCGACCTGCAGCAGCAGGTTGACGGGTTGCGCGCCGAGCTGGCCGAGGCGTACCAGCGGATCGCCGAGCTGGAGTCGGTCGGCCCGTACCCGCGACGTGACCTGGTCCCGACCAGCCGCACCTCGACCGCCCTGGTGGTGTGGCGGCCGCAGCGCCGGGACCGGCCGGCCCGCCCAGGTTCCGGGCAGACCGGCTAGCCGACCCTGCGGACCGGCCACCAGGCGCGGTGACCGAGCAGGCTCAGCAGCGCAGTCCATCGACAGGCCGAACAGCACGGCGAAGAGCAGCATCGGCACCACGGACATGATCGGTACCGGGCGGTCGACACCGATCAGCCCCAGTCCCCACCCCCATTGGAAGATCACCACCAGTACGCCGTACGCAGTGCCGATGGACAGCAGCGCCAGCACCGCGGCCTTGACCGCGATCAGCGGTGCCCGGAACATCGCCACCAGCACCTTTTCCGACCAGCTGTTCGCCCGGCTGGTACCGGTCCGGGTCCGGATGATCCTGGCCAGCCCGGCGCTGCAGGGCTACGCGCTCCGGCTGCTGCTCAGCGGACAGACCGAGCCGGCCCGAGGGCTGCACGAATCCTTCCCGGACGAGCTCGACGAGGTCACCGCCGCCGCGATGGTGGGATCGTTCGTCGGCGCGCTGGTCGCGGTGATGATGCAACTCCTCACCGAGCTGCCCGAGCCGGAGCGGGCGATCCTGGTCGACCGGGACCAGCTGCTGGCCGGCCTGCAGCGGGCGATGCAGGTCGCGGTCGCGGGACTCGCGGATGCTAGCTCAGCCGGCGGGACTTGCGGACCAGGCCGCCCTCGCACCAGTCGTGGTAGTCGAACAGCTGCGGCTTGGCCAGCAGCACCCGGGTGTTGTGCGCCCAGACCGACATCAGCTCGTCGCCGTCCTGCTCGGCCTGCTCGACCAGCTTGCGCAGCCGCCGTTTCGGGTGGGCGCGGAAGTTGGTCCGGATGCCGTCCGCCGCGTAGATGTAGAGGCAGTGCAGCGCGAACCGGCGGGCCGGACAGGTCGGATCCATCGCCAGGTCGAACAGCGTGGTGATCAGCCGGTCACCGGAGACGAGCAGGTCCCAGTCCTGCGGCATCGACTGCAGCGGGACCGAGTCCGGCTGGTACGCCCAGGCGCGCAGCTCGGCGGGCGCTGGGTCCACCGGGTTGGCGAAGCCGCGGAACGCCGACTCTTGCACGCTCAACGGGGACCCTCCCGTTCGCGGCCGACAGGGCACAACCGGCCCTGGGCCTACCACTAGCTACTGCCGCGCCACGGTAGCGTGTCGGAGGGTGATCGGGGAAGTCCCTGGTAATGCCTTTCACGAAGCCGGTACGTGTTGGTCCGCTCCCGTCAGGTGATTTCCGCTGGCCGCGAGGGGTGCGGGCCGCCCCCGCAGCCGATGCTTGAACCAGCGGGAATCCGGAATCCGGGCCAGCACCGGTCCGGTTACCACCGTGATCAGCACGTACGCGGTGGCCAACGGCGCGAGCGCCGGCTCGATGCCGGAGCTGGCGACCGCAAGGCCGGCGATCACGATGGAGAACTCCCCACGCGGCATCAGCGCCAGCCCGGCCCGCCACCGACCGGGAGCGGCGATGCCGGCCCGCTTGGCGGCCAGGTAGCCGGTCAGCACCTTGGTGCCCATCGTCACCACCGCCAGGCCGAGGGCCGGCAGCAGCACCGGCGGGATGTCCCGGGGGTCGGTCACCAGCCCGAAGAAGACGAAGAAGACCGCGGCGAACACGTCCCGCAGCGGGGTGAGCAGTTCGGTGGCGCTGTGCGCCACCGGCCCGGACAGCGCGATGCCGACCAGGAACGCGCCGACCGCCGCGGAGACCTGCAGTTCGGCGGCGATCCCGGCGACCAGCAGGGTCAATCCGAGTACGCCGAGCAGCAGCGCCTCCGGGTCGCGTACCGACAGCAGAGCGGAGATCCGGTGGCCGAACCGGACCGCGACCAGCAGCACGACGGTGACCGTGGTGACCGCCACCGCGACCGCGAGGCTGCCGGCGGCGAGCCCGGCGCCGATCAGCACCGCGCTGAGCACCGGCAGGTAGAACGCCATCGCCAGGTCCTCGACGACCAGGATCGACAGGATGACCGGCGTTTCGCGGTTACCCAGCCGGCCCAGGTCGCCGAGCATCTTGGCGATCACGCCGGACGACGAGATCCAGGTGATCCCGCCGAGCACCACGGCGGCGGTCGGCCCCCAGCCGAGCAGCAGGGCGAACGCGACTCCCGGCAGCGCGTTGAGCAGCGCGTCGATCAGGCCCGCCGGTGCCGCCCGGCGCAGGTTGCCGATCAGCTCGCTCGCCGAGTACTCCAGCCCGAGCATCACCAGCAGCAGCACCACGCCTATCTCCGCCCCGACGGCGAAGAAGTCCTGGATGTCGTGCAGCGGGAGCAGGCCGCCGTGACCGAACAGCAGCCCGGCGAGCAGGTAGAGCGGGATCGGCGACAGCCCGTAGCGCCGGGACAGGCGGCTGAGCAGACCGAGGAGCAGCAGCAGCGCGCCGAGTTCGATCAGCAGCAGTGCGCTGTCGTGCATGGCCGGGTCAGCCGGCCGGGTCGTCGTTGGCGAGGATGCCGCCGACGCCGTCCAGCCCGGACCTGGTGCCGACGACCACCACCACGTCGCCGGCGGCGAACCGGAACTCCGGCCCGGGAGAGGCCAGCACCTCCCGGTTGCGCAGCACCGCCACGATCGACGCCCCGGTACGGGTCCGCGTCTTGGTGTCGCCGAGGGTACGGCCGACGAACGGCGAGCCGGCCGAGATCGGTACCTGCTCGGTGAGCAGCCCGGCGGCCTGGTCGCGCAGCCCGGCGAGCTGGCTGAGCATCAGCGACGCGCCGAGGATGTCGGCGAGCGCCTCCGCCTCGTCGTCGGTCAGCGGGATGTCGGCGTCACAGGCGTCCGGGTCGTCCCGGTCATACAGGACGAGGTCCCGACGCCCTGACCGGTGACTCACCACACCGATCCGTCGGCCTGACTCGGTCATCAGGTCGTGGCGTACCCCGATGCCGGGCAGGTCGACCTGTTCCACACGTGCGCGCACACCGTCCACGCTACGCCGCCTAAGGGCAGACGGTCGCGCCGCGTCCCGGCAGACTGGTGCGGACGCGGTGCCGAATCGGCCCAGGCGTGGTCGCCGGACCGGGCGGTCGTGGGGCGCGGACGGAAGGAGAGGGTGGATGCGACGTCGGGCAGGCGGGTCCATCACGGCCATCGTTCTGTCGGCCCTGCTGATCCTCACCGGGTGTTCGATCGGCGACATCCGCCGGCCACCTCCAGACCGCGCGGCCCCGTCGACCGACGCGACGGTGCCTGTCGGTGGGCCCGCCGTCGAGGTCCGCCCGATGCGGGTGCCGGCCGGCTACGCCGCCCCATTCGTCGCGTTCGACGACGCCAAACACGGGTACGCCTACTTCCACGGATGCGACACGTCGGTGGGCGCCGGGGCGCCGGCGAGTTGCCCGGCGGTGCTCTACGCGACCGCCGACGGCGGCCGGTCCTGGCAGCACCGGGAGCACCCGGACCCGGCGGTGGCGGAGCATTCGATGCTGGTCGGCCACGGCAGCCTGGTGCTGTCCGCCGACGCCGCCTGGTACCGGTCGCTCGACGGGGGTGTGACCTTCACCCGGGGCAACGGCCCGGACGGGTCGATGCCGCCGGAGTTCGCCGCCGTGCACGGGCGGTACCAGGTGTGCTGCGGCTCCGACGGTGTCGCCCGGGTCGGCGAAGCCACCCAGGTGGGGGTGAAGCCGTTGGCGCAGCAGCCGCCGATCCCGGTCGTGCAGACCGTCGGGTACATCGGCGACAAGTTGACCGTCGCCGGGCTGCACGACGGCCGGCTGCATGTGGCGTTCGGCGCGCCGGTGGCGACTGACGATGACGGTGGCGGTGGGCCCGGGGTGCGCTGGCTGTGGCGGACCGACGCGGTCACCGTCGCGGATCCGGAGCGGATCCGCCAGTTCGTCGTAGAGACGACGCCGTCGGGCGGTTACTGGCTGATCGGCGAGCCGGTGCCCCTGCCGGGTGAGTTTCCGCTCGTCTGGCGGGCCGATTGGGGTCGGCTGGAGCCGGTGCCGGTCCACGACCCGCCGCCGGACGTGATGTCGGCGCTGCCGGACGGTGGCCGGTTGCTGGTCACCACCCGTACCGGTGTCTGGTCGCTCGGCTCCGACGGCCGCTTCGAGCCGATCGACTGGCCGGTGCAGGGTGCGTACCTCACCCGGCTGCGGGACGCGACGGTGCAGGCGGTCCGACCGGACGGAGCGGTGCTGCTCAACGTGCGACAGCCGTCGGGTGCCGGGTGGGTGGAGATCTCCTGGGAACCGTACGGGCGGTAGACCGGTGCGGGTCGGGCTTCGGCGGTCGACTCGTCGATCGGAGTTGAGTGGAATAGACTCAAGTCTGGTGGTGTCCTCATCAGTGGACCAACCTGCCGTACAGGGGAGCACATGAACGCCGAACGCCTGACCACGAAGAGTCGCGAAGTCATCACCGCCGCGGTCGCCATCGCCAACCAGCGGGGCCATGCCACGGTCGAACCGTGGCATCTGCTGCTCTCCCTGCTGGACACCGGCGGCTCGACCGCCGCCGGCCTGCTGCGGGCCGTCGGCGCCAACCCGGTGGAGATCCGCCGGTCCGCCGTACGGACCGTGGAGAACCTGCCCGCCGCGCGCGGCTCCAGCGTCGCCGAGCCGAGCCTGTCCCGCGAGTTCGCCAACGCGATCGGCGCGGCCGAGCAGATCGCCCGCCCGCTCGGCGACGAGTACACCTCCACCGAGCACCTGCTGGCCGGGCTGGCCCGGGTCGGCGGGGCCGTCGCCGGGCTGCTCAAGGATGCCGGAGCCACCGAGGAAAACCTGGTCGCCGCGTTCCCGTCGGTGCGCGGCGGCGACCGCCGGGTCACCACCGCCGACCCGGAGCAGACCTACCAGGCGCTGGAGAAGTACGGCGTCGACCTGACCGCCAGCGCCCGCGACGGCAAGATCGACCCGGTGATCGGCCGGGACGCCGAGATCCGCCGGGTGATCCAGGTGCTGTCCCGGCGTACCAAGAACAACCCGGTGCTGATCGGCGAACCCGGCGTCGGCAAGACCGCGATCGTCGAAGGTCTCGCCCAGCGGATCGTCGCCGGCGACGTACCCGAGTCGCTGCGCGACAAGCGGCTGGTGTCGCTCGACCTCGGCGCGATGGTCGCCGGTGCGCAGTACCGGGGGCAGTTCGAGGAGCGGCTCAAGTCGGTCCTGGAGGAGATCAAGGGCTCCGACGGCCAGGTGATCACCTTCCTCGACGAGCTGCACACGGTGGTCGGCGCGGGCAAGGGCGAAGGCTCGATGGACGCCGGCAACATGCTCAAGCCGATGCTGGCCCGGGGCGAGCTGCGGATGGTCGGCGCGACCACCCTCGACGAGTACCGCGAGCACATCGAGAAGGACCCGGCGTTGGAGCGCCGGTTCCAGCCGGTGCTGGTCGGCGAGCCGACCGTGGAGGACACCATCGGCATCCTGCGCGGGCTCAAGGAGCGCTACGAGGTGCACCACGGCGTACGGATCACCGACGCCGCGCTGGTCGCCGCCGCCGGCCTGTCCGACCGCTACATCACCGACCGGTTCCTGCCGGACAAGGCGATCGACCTGGTCGACGAGTCCGCCTCCCGGCTGCGGATGGAGATCGACTCCCGGCCGGTCGAGGTCGACGAGATCGAGCGGGCCGTGCGCCGGCTGGAGATCGAAGAGATGGCGCTGGCCAAGGAGCCCGACCCCGGCTCGGCGCAGCGGCTGGAGCGGCTGCGCCGGGAGCTGGCCGACAAGCGCGAGCAGCTGACCGCGCTCAGCGACCGCTGGCAGCTGGAGAAGGGGCACATCACCCGGATCTCCACCGCCCGCGAGGAGCTGGAACGCCTCGGTGGCGAGGCCGAGCGGGCCGAACGCGACGGTGAGCTGGAGCGCGCCGCCGAGCTGCGGTACGGCCGAATCCCGGCGCTGCAGGGCGAGCTCGCCCGCGCCGAGACCGAGCTGGCCGCGCTGCAGGCCGACGGCGCGATGCTCAAGGAGGAGATCGGCGCGGACGACATCGCCGCCGTCGTCGCCGCCTGGACCGGTATCCCGGCCGGCCGACTGATGGAGGGCGAGACCGCCAAGCTGCTGCGGATGGAGTCCTCGCTGGGCGCCCGGGTGGTCGGCCAGGCCGCCGCGGTCACCGCCGTCTCCGACGCGGTCCGCCGGGCCCGCGCTGGCGTCGCCGACCCGGACCGGCCGACCGGCAGCTTCCTCTTCCTCGGCCCGACCGGCGTCGGCAAGACCGAGCTGGGCAAGTCCCTGGCCGAGTTCCTCTTCGACGACGAGCGGGCCATGGTCCGCATCGACATGAGCGAGTACGCCGAGAAGCACTCGGTGGCCCGGCTCGTCGGTGCCCCGCCCGGCTACGTCGGGTACGAGGAGGGTGGTCAGTTGACCGAGGCGGTACGCCGCCGGCCGTACTCGGTGATCCTGCTCGACGAGGTGGAGAAGGCCCACCCGGACGTCTTCGACGTGCTGCTGCAGGTGCTCGACGACGGTCGGCTCACCGACGGGCAGGGCCGTACGGTCGACTTCCGCAACGCGATCCTGATCCTCACCTCCAACCTCGGCTCGACGCTGATCAACGACCTGACGTTGACCGAGGAGCAGCGCCGCGACGCGGTGCTGGCGGTGGTCCGGGCGCACTTCAAGCCGGAGTTCCTCAACCGGCTGGACGACATCGTGGTCTTCGCGATGCTCAGCGGCGCGGAGCTGCGGTCGATCGTGGACATCCAGCTGGACCGGATGCGCCGGCGGTTGGCCGACCGCCGGCTGACCCTGGACGTCGACGACACCGCCCGCAGCTGGCTGGCCGAGCACGGCTACGACCCGATCTACGGAGCCCGGCCGCTGCGTCGACTGGTCCAGTCGGCGATCGGCGACCAGTTGGCCAAGGCGCTGCTGGCCGGTGAGATCCGCGACGGCGACACCGTCCGGGTGCAGCTCGCCGACGACAAGGAAGGGCTGGCGGTGCAGGCCGGCTGACCAGCATCGATGTATGTCGGTGAGTGCCGTCGATCGCTCTGCTCGACTGCGAGGCCGGGTTCGGCGACGAAACGCGAGGTCGACGCGGCGTCCGTTTGCCCCGTGTCACTGGCGGGGTACCGCTACGGTGATCTTCCGAAGCTTCGGGAAGGAGAGCCGTGTCGGATCCGAATCCGGCCGCGCCACCGGTCAAGGCGCGGCCGAGCACCGTCACCATTTCGAGTTACCTGCTGTACCTGATCGCCGCGCTGCAGGTCGTCGGCCTGATCGTCGCGCTGTCGGTGATGGGCACGATGCAACAGGTCTACGAGGACGCCTACGCCGGCACCGACATGGAGGCCATCAGCAGCCTCACGACGATCTCCCTGATCGCCGGCGCGATCTTCGGCCTGCTGATCGCCGCCGGCCTGGTGGTGCTGGCTCTGCTCAACAACCGGGGCAAGAACCCGTCTCGGATTGTCACCTGGGTGCTCGGTGGCATCTTCCTCTGCTGCTCCGGGGGCGGGCTCGCGCTCGGCGCGGCCGGCAGCGCGTTGCCCACCGGCCCGACCAGCACCGACCCGAACATGCCGGACCCGGCGCAGGTGCAACGGGATCTGGAGGCCGCGCTGCCCGGCTGGTATGAGCCGGCCAACCTGTTGCTCGGCGTCGTGACCGTGCTGGCGCTGCTGACCGCGCTGATTCTGCTGGCGCTGCCGCCGTCGAACGACTTCTTCCGTAAGCCCGCCGTCGCCTGGGAGCCGCCGGTGCCGGGCGGCGGGTACGGCGTGCCGCCGATGCCGGGCGGCGCCTACCCGAGCTACCCCGCCGCTCCCGGCACACCACCGGCCGCCGGCCCGCCGCCGGCCACCCCGCCCGGCCCGCCGCCGGCACCAGGTGCGCCGCCAGCTGCCGGACCGTCGGAGAATCCGCCGGGCAACCCCCCGCCGCCGACCAGCTGATGATCGGTCGATCACGGGTCGGTCCGCCCGGGGCGGACCGACCCGCCGGTACGGGGAGACCCGGTCCTCGTAGGAGGTGACGACGTGGGGGACAAGCCTGCCCTGCGTACCGCACTGGTCACCGGGGCCACTGCCGGCCTCGGTGCCAGCTTCGCCCGTCGGCTCGCCGGCGACGGGTACCGGCTGGTGCTGGTCGCCCGTGACCGGCAGCGGCTCACCACGCTTGCTGACGACCTGGCCGACCGGCACGGCGTGACCGTCGAGGTGCTCGACGCCGACCTGGCTACTGACGGTGGAGTGACCGTCGTGGCCGACCGGCTGCGGTCCGTCGACGCACCGGTCGACCTGCTGGTCAACAACGCGGGCATCGGTCTGAACCGGTCGTTCCGGCGCACCGACGAGGCGGACGAGCTGCGGCTGCTGCGGCTCAATGTGGAGGCGGTGCTGCGGTTGACGCATGCCGTCCTGCCCGGCATGGTGCAACGCCGACAGGGCAGAGTGATTAATGTCTCGTCGGTGGCGGGCTTTGGTCCGTTAGCAGCTGGTTCGACCTATTCGGCGAGCAAGGCCTGGGTGACGAACTTCAGTGAGTCGATCGACATGTCGGTCCGCCACCTCGGGGTGCGGGTGATGGCGTTGTGCCCGGGCTACGTCCGCACCGAGTTCCACGAACGCGCCGGTATCCGGACCTCCGGCTCGCCGACCTGGCTGTGGCTGCGGGCCGACGACGTGGTCGCCGATGGTCTGCGGGACCTGGCCAGGGGGCGGGCGGTGAGCGTCCCCGACTGGCGCTACAAGACGCTCGCCACTGTGGTGCGTCACGCTCCGCATGGGCTGCTCCGGTTGGCCGCCGGCCGGCCGAAGGGTCGCGAGTGAGCCGGAGAGCGTACCAGCGTGCCCGTCGAAACGCTTCCTGCTGCCGCGACCTGGAGTTTTGTGGTGTATGGGCAGCTAGCGACGTGGATGGCGTTATCGGCGAGTTGCCGGGCCGGCGGATGGGGGCCCAGTGACGGGCAGTACTCTTTGTGACATGGGCGACCACGACGACCTGCGCAAATTCATCACTGATCTGGCCGTGGTGCACGGCAGGGTGGTGCTGTCGTCAGGTCGCGAGGCTGACTGGTACGTCGACCTGCGGCGGGTGACGCTGCACCACGCCGCCGCACCGCTGGTGGGACGGGTGCTGCTCGATCTCACTGCGGACTGGGAGTACGAGGCGGTTGGCGGCCTGACGTTGGGAGCGGACCCGGTGGCTCTGTCCATGTTGCACGCCGCTGCGGCGGAGCAACGGCGACTGGACGCCTTCGTGGTGCGCAAGGCCGACAAGACGCACGGACTCCAGCGACGGATCGAAGGGCCGGACGTGGCCGGCCGGCGGGTGCTGGCAGTGGAGGACACCTCGACGACCGGTGGGAGCGTACTGACCGCAGTCGAGGCGCTACAGAAGGCAGGAGCTGAGGTGGTCGGCGTGGCGGTGATCGTCGATCGTGGGGCCGGTGACGCGGTTCGGGCAGCCGGACTGGCCTATCGGGCCGCCTATACGTTGGCTGACCTCGGCCTTCCGGCCTAAAAGTTTGCCGATTCGGATCTGCTGATATGCAGGCGGATCGATGCTGTTTGGTGGAAGGATGGGTTTCGTGGGAACTGCGTTGGCTGAAATGACCATGCCTCAAATCTCGCCGCTTGCCGGCGAGCCGATCGAACGCGCGGACGCGGAGCGACTCGCTGGAGTCCTCAAGGCGCTCGCCGACCCGGCCCGACTCAGGCTGCTCAGCCTGATCCAGTCGGCACCGGAAGGCGAGGCCTGCGTCTGCGACCTCACTGCTCCGCTGGGGCTCTCCCAGCCGACGGTGAGCCACCACCTGCGTATCCTCACCGAGGCCGGCTTGCTGGAGCGGGAGAAGCGCGGAGTGTGGGCTTACTACCGGCTGGTGCCGACCGCGATCGCCACGATCGCGGATCTGCTGACCCCGCCGCGTAAGCGCGCCACCAAGAAGGCACGCTGACCTGACGGCACCTTGCCTGGTCGACTCGCGGAGGCGGAGCCGCCAGGCAAGGTGCCCAAGGTTTACGGAGGTCGCCGCGTGACGTACGTCGCTGGCGATCTGCGGGACCAGCTCGCCCACGTCGGGTCCGACGTGGTGCGTGCCGGTCTCGTCGTGGGCTCCGGTGGCAACCTGTCCGCCCGCCTGCCGGGCGGCGATGAATGCTGGGTAACCGCGTCCGGCACCTGGCTGGACCGGCTCGGCCCGGCATCGTTCGCCCGGGTGCGGATCGCGGACGGCTGCACCCTGCCCGACGAACCGCAGGTCCGGCCGACCAGTGAGCTGGCGCTGCATCTGGCGGTCTACCGTGCCCGCCCCGACGTCCGCGCCATCGTGCACCTGCACCCGCAGAGCATGCTGCTGCTGGACGCGCTCGGCGTACCGATCCGGCTGGTCACCACCGACCACGCCTTCTACCTGCGGCGCGTCGTCACCGTGCCGTTCGCGCCGCCCGGCGGACAGCGTCTCGCCCGAGCCGCCGCCGACGCGGCCGCCGACGGCACCAACTGCCTGATCCTGTCCCGGCACGGCTGCTCCGTACTGGCCGGATCGGTGGAGCTCGCCCACAAACGGGCGGTCAACCTGGAAGAGGCCGCCCGGCTCACCTACCGGGCACTGGCCGTCGGTCGGCTCGACGACCTGACGCCGCTGCCGGCCGACTACCTGGACCAGTTGCCGGACGCGGAGCACGGCACCGTCTGAACCCCTGGCACGGCATCGGCCACACCCGGCCGGCCGGGCTCAGTGGTGGGTCGGCAGCTGCGGCGACTCCTCCTGGGTGACATCGACCGCCGCGCGGCGCAGCCGACGCTGCTCCAGAACCACCATCGCGGTGACGATGGCGACCCCCAGCACCAGCAGCAACACCACCGACAGCACGTTGCCGCCAGGGGCGAGCAGCCCGCGCTCCTCGGTCTGCCACGGCCACAGCGCCCGCAAGCTGCCGACAATCACTCCGGTCATCACCGCCAGGGTCACCCGCCGGTGGTGCTCCAACAGGTACTGCAGCAGCTTTACGAACAGCGTCAACCCGACGAGCATGCCGACGGCAAAGACCGCCAGGTAGCCGAAGTCCCGGTCGTTGACCGCCTCGATGGTCGGCTCGTAGAGCCCGACGGTCAGCAGCAGGAACGACCCGGACACGCCCGGCAGCACCAGCGCGCAGACCGCGACCGCCGCAGCCAGCAGCACCACCACCGGGTTCGGGTCGATGCTGGCCGATGGCAGACCGGTCAGCACGAACGCCGCGACCCCGGCGGCGACCACCGCGAACACGTCCCGGCCGCGCCACGGCCGGCCGATCATCGAAACCGGCACCAGCACCGAGGCCAGCACCAGGCCGAAGAACAACCCTCGGGTCTGCTCTGGGTGCTCCTCCAGCATCGGCTCCAGCAGCCGGGCGGCGATCAGCAGACCGGGCAGCATGCCCAGCGCCAGCGGGATGATCACTCCCCAGTGCACCTGCCGGAACTGCTCCCGGCTGCGTGCCCAGCCCTGCTTGCGGGGCACGTCGGTGACCGCGTACCGGACCGCGCTGATCAGGTGCCCGGCCGAGGCGATGAGCCGCTCGTACACGCCGGTGACCAGGGCGATGGTCCCACCGCTGACTCCCGGGACGGCCTCTGCCACCCCGATCGCCGCCCCCCGGAACACATGGCCGACACGTTCGCGCACTGACATTTGCAGAACCATACCGGGCCAGTGTTCACAGTCGGGGGTCGACCGGTTCGGACTCGCAGGCGAGCACCGCGAAGACCAGCTCGTGTCGGCGCCACAGCGGTGCGCCGGCGGCCAGCAGATCCAGCGCGGCCAGACCGAGACCGTGTTCGCGCAGCGCCATCGACCGCTTGCGGCCCAACGATCGACGGCGCAGCGCGGCCAGCCGCTCCGGTTCGGTGTACTCCGGGCCGTAGATGATCCGCAGATACTCCCGGCCCCGGCACTTGACGCCAGGCTGCAGCAGCCGGCCGGTGCCGCTGCGGGCGGCCAGTCCGGCGTACGGCTTGACCACCATGCCCTCACCGCCGGCCGCCGTCAGCTCCGACCACCAGTCGGTGGCGTCGGCCACCGCCGCGTCGTCGGCCAGGTCGACCACCCGCCGTCGGGTGGTGGTGAACAGCTGTGGATCGGCCGCCACCAGCGCGTCCGCGCACTCCAGGTGCCAGCCGTGGTCCCGGCCGGCGGGCGAGTGGCCGCTGCGGCCAGCACCGCGAACGGCGCCAACGTCACCGCGTCCGGGTCACCGACGTAGGCCCGGTAGGCGTCGGCGTACCGGTCGACGTCAACGGCCCGCCGGGCCAACCGGGCACGCAGTTGCCCGACCGGCAGGCCCCGACCGGCGGCGGCGTCGAGTACGTCCAACGCAGCGGGCAGCGCGGCCCGGCCGGCGGCGGCGACGCTGGCGTACTGGTCGCGGATCAGCCCGAGCGCCTTCGCCGACCAGGGCAGCAGCTCGCAGTCGAGCAGCAGCCAACCGGCCGGCCCGGCACCGGTGGCCAGCCGTTGCCACAGCCCGGCGGCCTCGGCCGCAGTCCGGATCCGGGACAGCAACGCGTCGGTCCGCTCACCTGAGGTGAAGAACGGCCGCCCGGTCCGGGTGTGCACCACCCCGCCGCCGTGGCCGAACAGCGGGTCGCCCGCCGGGTCGCGGCAGACCAGCACCACCGCCCGGGATCCCATGTGCTTCTCCTGGCAGACCACCCGGTCGACACCGGCGGCCCGGTAGTCGGCGAACGCCTCCGCCGGATGCTCCAGGAACCCGTCCCGGGTCGACGTCGAGCAGGGAGCCATGGTCGGCGGTAGCCAGACCAGCCACCGGGGATCCACCGCGAAACGACTCATCACCTCCAACGCGGCGGCCGCGTTCTCCGCCGGGACCGTCGTGGTCCCGTAGCCGTAGTCGATGTGCCGGCGGCCGGTGACGTCACGCAGGTCCAGCACGTCGTCGGGGCGGTCCGTCCCAGGTCCGGTGCCGTCGGCGGCACCCGGCTCGGCCGTCAGCGGCCGCATCGGCGGGTAGTACTCGCGGTCGGCCGGCACCGAGACGAGATCCCGCGACGGGTAGCGCAGCGCGGTCAGCCGGCCACCGAAGACGCAACCGGTGTCGATGCAGATGGTGTTGTTCACCCAGTCGGGGCGGGTAGTCGGGGTGTGCCCGTAGACCACGGTGGCGGCACCCCGGTAGTCGCGGGCCCACGGGTAGCGCACCGGCAGGCCGTACTCGTCGGTCTCACCGGTGGTCTCCCCGTACAGCGCGAAGCCGCGCACCCGGCCGGAAGCCCGGCCCTGGTATTCGGCCTTGAGCCCGGCGTGCGCCACCACCAGCGCACCGCCGTCGAGCCGGTAGTGGCTGACCAGGCCGTCGATGAACTTGACGACCTCGTCGGTGAACCCGGCCGGTTCGGCGGCCAGCTGCTCCAGGGTCTCGGCCAGCCCGTGCGACACGGTCACCTTGCGGCCCCGCAGCTTGCGCAGCAGCTTCTGCTCGTGGTTGCCGGGCACGCAGAGCGCGGTGCCGGCCCGCACCATCCCCATCACCAGGCGCAGCACGCCGGGCGAGTCCGGGCCGCGGTCGACCAGGTCACCGACGAAGACCGCGGTACGCCCCTGCGGGTGCCGGGCGTCGATCGGTCGGCCGGCGTCGTCGCGGTCGAGCGCCCAACCCAGCTTCGTCAGCAGCGCCTCCAGTTCGGCGCGGCAGCCGTGCACGTCACCGATGATGTCGAACGGCCCGGTCAGCTCCCGCCGGTCGTTGTACAGCCGGGTCAGCCGGATCTCGGCGGCGTCGATCTCGTCGGTGCCGCGCAGCACGAACACGTGCCGGAAGCCTTCCCGGGCCAGCCGGCCGACCGAGCGGCGCAGATCACGCTGCATCCGGGTGATCACGTGTCGGCCGAAGGCGCGGTCGACCCGGCCCTGGGTCCGTTCCCAGCAGAGCTGCTCGGGCACGTCGAGCACCACCGCGACCGGCAGTACGTCGTGTTCCCGGGCGACGGCGACGAGCCCGGCCCGGGCATGTTCCTGCAGGTTGGTGGCGTCGACCACAGTGAGCCGGCCAGCCCGCAGCCGCTTGCCGGCGACGTAGTGCAGCGCGTCGAAGGCGTCCGCCGACGCCGACTGGTCGTTCTCGTCGTCGGCGACCATTGCCCGGAAGGTGTCCGAGGAGAGCACCTGGGTGGCGGCGAAGTGCCGGCGGGCGAAGGTCGACTTGCCGGAGCCGGAGACACCGACCAGGGCGATCAGGGCGAGTTCGGGGATCTCCAGTACGGTCACCGGGCACCCCCGGCGCCCGCGCCGTTCGGGCCGGTGCTGTCCGGGCCGGCGTCGTCGCGGGTGAAGACCGCCAGTTGGGTCGGCGGCCCCACGTCCGGATCGACCTGGCCGACCGGCCGGAACCCGACCCGGTAGCCGTACGCCGCGGCGACCCGGCCGGCCCAGTCGGCGAACTCGGCGCGGGTCCACTCGAACCGGTGGTCCGGGTGCCGCAGCGCGCCCGCGGCGAGGCCTTCGTAGCGCACGTTGTACTCCACGTTCGGGGTGGTCACCAGCACGGTTGCGGGGCGGGCGTGGCCGAAGACCGCTTCGGCCAGCGCCGGCAGCCGGGGCGGGTCGAGGTGCTCGACGACTTCCATCAGTACGGCGGCGTCGTAGCCGCGCAGCCGGTCGTCGCGGTAGGTCAGCGCCGACTGCCACAGCCGTACCCGCTGCTGCTGGCGCGCCGGGAGCCGGTCCAGTCGCAGCCGCCGGGCGGCCAGCTCCAGCGCCCGGGCCGACACGTCGGTGCCGACGATCTCGGTGAACCGGGGCTGGGCGAGCAGTTCGGTCAGCAGTGCACCGCCGCCGCAGCCCAGGTCGAGCACCCGGGTGGCACCGGCCTCGGCCAGCGCGGTGAGCACGGCGGCCCGGCGGGTCGCTGCCAGCGGTCGCGGCCGGACCGCCGCCGGCAGCCCCGCGTCCTCGTCGGCACCCGGGCCGGCGTCGGCCAGCCGCAGCTCGGCGGCCCGCGCCTCGGCGAGCCGGTCCTCGGCGCGTCGGGCGAGCACCCGGCGGTGGGCCAGGTAGCGCCGGGTGATCAACCGGCGTTCCGGGTGGCCGGCCAGCCAGCCCTCGCCGGCCCGGATCAGCTTGTCCAACTCGTCCGGGGCGATCCAGTAGTGCTTGGCGTCGTCCAGCACCGGCAGCAGCACATACAGGTGGTTGAGCGCGTCGGCGACCCGCAGCGTGCCGGTCAGGGTGAGGTCGACGTAGCGGCTGTCCCCCCACTGCGGGTAGCGCTCGTCCAGTGGGATGGGCCGGGCAGTCACCGTCCAGCCGAGCGGGCTGAACAGGCGCTCGGCGAGGGCGGCGCCGCCCCGGCAGCGCAGCACCGGCACCCGGATGGTCAACGGCAGGGCGGTGCCGGGCAGCTCGGGGCGGTCCCGGCTCTCACCGCGCAGCGCGGACCGGAACACCTTGGCGAGGGCGGCGGCGAGCAGGCTGGACGCGGCGTACGGCCGGTCGTTGACGTACTGGCCGAGGGTGAAGCTCTCCGGCATCGCGGCCGTGCGCCGGCCACGGCGCGGGCCGCCGGCGGCGAGCCGCGCCGGGTCGACGTCGAGCAGCAGCGCGGCGGTGCAGCGCTGCTCGGTGGCCTCCGGGTAGAACACGTGCGCCGTGCCGGTGGGTACGTCGAACGACTGCATCCGGTCCGGATGTTTGACCAGCAGGTAGCCGAGGTCGGTGGCGGGCCGGTGGGTCGTCGTCACGGTCATCAGCACCCGGGTGATGGTGCCAGCCGGCCGCCACCGGTCGACACCGGTCGACACCGGTTATCGCTGATGCGCGGTTTCCGTCTTATCGCGGATGCGTGGCGGCCGCTCCGACGCGGTCAACGGTCAGCGGTAGCCGTCGTCATCATCGAGGTCGACGATGCGGGACTGCTCGACCGCGTCCCAGTCGTCGACCTCCAGACCGCGGTGCACCTCGGGCTGCTGCTCGACCGGGTTGGCCACGACCGACTGCTCGACCGCGTCGTCGGCGGGCGCCTCCGGGTCACGTTCCTCGGGAGCGAGGTGGTCCCCTGGGGCGATGTCCTCGTCCGGGTAGGTCATGTCTCGCCTCCGTTCGTTCGTCCGTACCGGTGCTCCCACCACGGTACGGGTCAACCGGGGTGCCCGCCGACCACCGTCCAAGATAAGAGGCTTGTCCGTTTTTGTGGCGCAGTGGTTTACTCCGGGTGGCAGGATGGCAGTATGGGATTCCTGATCAGGCTCGCGGTCAACGCGGTCGCCCTGTGGATAACCACGCTGATCGTGCCCGGCATCGACGTCACCGGTGACACCGCGACCAACAACGCGCTGACCCTGGTCATCGTGGCGCTGATCTTCGGACTGGTCAACGCGGTCCTCAAACCGGTCATCAAGGTCGTCGGCTGTGTCTTCTACCTCCTCACCCTCGGCCTGTTCGCACTGGTCGTCAACGCCCTGCTCTTCCTGCTGACCGACTGGCTGGCGCAACAACTGGACCTGCCGTTCGCCATCGACGGGTTCTGGCCGGCATTCTGGGGAGCGATCGTCATGGCCGTCGTCGGCTGGCTGATCAGCCTGGTCATCCCCGACAAGTACGACCGCCGCTGACCGTGCCCACAGACAGGGCCGATGTCGCAGGCCCACAGACAGGGCCGATGTCGCCGGGGCAGTGCCGCTGCGGGATACTGCCTAGCGGAGGACAGCGCGGTCCAGCGCAGTGAGCTGAGCATGGAATCCGGCCCGTCGACGGGCCGAACCGGTACAAAGGAGCGTTCGAGATGCCCATCGCCTCTCCCGAGGTCTACGCCGAGATGCTTGACCGCGCCAAGGCCGGCGCGTTCGCGTACCCCGCCATCAACGTCACGTCCTCGCAGACCCTCAACGCCGCGCTGCAGGGCTTCGCCGAGGCGGAGAGCGACGGCATCATCCAGGTCTCCACCGGTGGTGCCGAGTACCTGTCCGGCCCGACCATCAAGGACATGGTCAGCGGCTCGCTGGCCTTCGCCGCCTTCGCCGAGGAGGTGGCCAAGAAGTACCCGGTCAACATTGCGCTGCACACCGACCACTGCCCGAAGGGCAAGCTCGACGGCTTCGTCCGCCCGCTGCTGGCCGCCTCCAAGGAGCGGGTCGCCGCCGGTGGCGCGCCGCTGTTCCAGTCGCACATGTGGGACGGCTCCGCCGTACCGCTGAAGGAGAACCTGGAGATCGCCACCGAGCTGCTGGCCGAGGCCGCCGCCGCCAAGGTCGTGCTGGAGATCGAGGTCGGCGTCGTCGGCGGCGAGGAGGACGGCGTCGTCGGTGCCATCGACGAGAAGCTGTACACCACCGTCGAGGACGGGCTGGCCATGGTCGAGGCGCTCGGTCTCGGCGAGAAGGGCCGCTACATGGCGGCGCTCACCTTCGGCAACGTGCACGGCGTCTACAAGCCGGGCAACGTCAAGCTGCGGCCGGAGATCCTCAAGGAGATCCAGGACGCGGTCGGCGCCAAGTACGGCAAGGAGAAGCCGCTCAGCCTGGTCTTCCACGGCGGCTCCGGCTCGCTGCTGGAGGAGATCCGGGCCGCGCTGGACTACGGCGTGGTGAAGATGAACATCGACACCGACACCCAGTACGCCTTCACCCGCCCGGTCGTCACCCACATGTTCACCAAGTACGACGGGGTGCTGAAGATCGACGGCGAGGTCGGCGACAAGAAGTCGTACGACCCCCGGGCCTGGGGCAAGGCGGCCGAGGCCGGGATGGCCAAGCGGGTCGTCGACGCCTGCGAGCACCTGCGCTCCACCGGCACCACGCTGGCCAAGTAACACCCACCGAACCACTCGCCGCGCGGCCGGTCCCGTACCCCGGGGCCGGCCGCGCGTCGCCGTCGTACGAACCACACCGGTAGGATCTACCGATTCAGAGTGGTCCGCTGCGGAGGTCGGTCGTGCTCGGCATCGATGGGTACGAGCCACAGTGGTGCCACGACGCCGCGACGCTCGCCGCCGCCCACCGGGCCCGGTTCTCCCGCATCATCGGACGCCCACTGGTCGACACCTGGCTGATGTGGGACCTCGACCTGGATACCTGGTACGCAAACGGCCCGGTCATCCTCGGCTTCGGTGACGTCAACGTCGAGGTCACCCACCGCAAGTTCGACGAATGCGCGATCACCTGGAACCAGGTCGACATGTCCATGCCGCTGGACCTGCCCGGCCTGCGGCTGGACTGGCACAGCGACCGGCATCCGGCGCCTCTGCCGGCCCGGGGCCGACCGCTGCGGGCGGTCAACGTGATCGAGCGGATCATGCCGTCGCACTGGCGTCCGCACGTGCTGCACGCCGTCGAGTTCCTTTTCGACGGGGCCCGGTTGGCCGTACAGAACGCCCTCGACGAGAACGGCCTGTCCGCCGAGCCCGACGTCGAGCTGCCGATCGTCGCCTGGCGCCGCCGCCCCGTCGCCTGAGCCCACCGATGCTTGGCCCGACCCCGCCGACGGGCTTGACCCGGACCTTGGGGCCGACCACAGCATGACCCTTGCCGGTCGACCACGGCCGGCACGAGGAGGGGCACGATGCGGCTGCTCACCATCGGCGCGTTCGCCCGCGCCGCCGGACTGACGGTCAAGGCGTTGCGGATCTACGCCGACACGGGGCTGCTCCGGCCGGCGGCCGTCGACCCGGAGTCCGGCTACCGCTACTACCGGCCGGAGCAGCTGGAGCTGGCCCGGTTAATGGCCCGGCTGCGGCGTGGCGGGATGCCGCTGCGCCGCGTTCGGCAGGTCTGCGCGCACTGGCCGGACGACCCGGTGGCCGTCGCCGGGGAGATCGCCCGCTGGTGGTCGGCCACCCAGGCCGAGACGGCGGCCAGGGAACAACTCGTGACCAGCCTCGTCGCGGAACTCCAGACGAGGAGAACGACAATGACCGACCGACCGGCAGGCTTCGGCCTGCGTAGCGCCGTCCGTACCGACATCGGCCGGGTGCGGACCAGCAACGAGGACCGGGCGTACGCCGGACGCCGACTGCTCGCGGTCGCCGACGGTGCCGCCGGCCCGGGTGGGGCGCAGGCCAGCAGCGCGGTGATCAAGGCGCTCGCGCAGCTCGACACCGGACCGTCGGATGCGCCGGGCACGGTCCTGGCGGATGCGCCGGGCACGGCCCTGGCGGACGCGTACCGCGCCGCCGACGACGCGATCCGCCAGGTGGGTGCCGGCACGGGTGCGTCGCCGGTCAGTACGGTGACCGCGTTGCTGCAGGTCGGCGACCGGTTCGAGCTGGTGCACGTCGGCGACACCCGGGCGTACCGGTGGCGGGGCGGCGCACTGACCCGGCTCACCCGCGACGACAGCTACGTGCAGGCGCTGGTGGACGCCGGCCGGCTCGACCCGGCGCTGGCGCTGGCACACCGGCGGCGGGCGCTGCTCACCCAGGCGCTGGACGGCACCGGGACGGCGAAACCGGCGTACGCGGCGCATCGGATCGTCGCGTACGACCGGTATCTGCTCTGCTCCGACGGGGTCTGGGCGGTGGTGCCCGACGACGACCTCGCCGCCGCGGTCGCCGCCGGGCTCGACCCGGCCGAGACGGTACGCACGGTGATCGACCTGGCGTACCAGGCGGGTGCCCCGGACAACGTCGCCTGCGTCGTCGCCGACGTCGTGCCCTGAGCCGAAGGTCAGCTCGACCTGGTGACCTGGTGCGGTACGACCGGCGGCAGCGCGTCGGCGGTGAGCAGCGCGACCGCCTCGTGCACGTCGTCGGTGAGCCGGATCAGCGGGGACAGGTCGCCGGCCGGGGACAGCGCCAGCAGCGGCGCCAGCATCGCCTCGACCGGCAGGGTCTGGGTCCAGAAGGCGCGGTCCAGGAAGACGTACGGGCCGCTGGCCCCGTCGGTGCCGTAGAACGTCTTCGTGGCCGCCTGGAACACCTCCTGCACGGTGCCGGCCCGGCCCGGCGCGAACACGATGCCGCCCCGGGCCAGCCGCAGGATGGTGTCCTCCCGGACGGCGTTGCAGAAGTACTTGGCGATCCGGCCGGCGAACAGGTTGGCCGGTTCGTGCCCGTACAGCCAGGTGGGGATGGCGAGCCCGCCGGCCCGCGCCCAGCCGGAGCCGCTGTCGTCGGACACCGCCGCGTCGACCGGGTACCGGTCGCGGACCGCCAGCGCGGCGGCGGTGTACGGCTGCTGGTCTGCGTAGTCCGGCGCGCCGGCCAGCAGGTCGATGGCGTCGGTCAGCTCTTCGGCGTCGTGGCTGCTCAGGTACGCGCCGAGGTTCGCCGCCTCCATCACGCCCGGCCCGCCGCCGGTGACCACCAGCCGGCCGGCCCGGGCCAGCTCCCAGCCGAGCGTGGCGGCCAGCCGGTACGCGGAGGTGCCGCGCGGCACCGCGTGCCCGCCCATCACCCCGATCACCGAGGCCGGCCCGTACCGGTCGATCCAGGTCCGGGTGGCGTCGGCGAGCGCGTTGTCGATGCCGTGGTCGTGCAGCCGCTGGGCCAGCGCCTCGCGGATCTGCGGCTGGGCGCCGCCGTGCCGGCGGAAATGCCGGTAGACCAGGTTGTCGTACATCCCGTCGGCACCGTGCTCGGCGAACCCGGCGGCCAGGTCGGCCGGGGTGTACAGCCGGGGCGGGTGGCTCGGGTACGGCCGCCCGGCGAACGGTGGGACCACGTGCGCGCCCCGGCGCACCAGCTCCGCTTCCGCCGCCGCCGACGGGAACGAACAGCCCAGAAACAACGTGTCGGTGAGGTCGATGTCGGTGAGGTCGGGCACCGGCGGTACGTCGAGCTGCAGTCCCTGCACGGTCAGCCCGGCCAGGCTGCCGGCGCGCAGATGATGGTCGAGCTCGGCGCGGGACTCCACCTCGTGCGGGGTGGAGTCGTAGTCGCCGGACAGCGCTGCGGGAGGTGGCGTGGGCATCCGGCCATTTTTCCGTACCGCCGCAACCGGCGTGGCATGGCGCAGCGAAGCCCGGTGGTACGGCGAAGCCTGCGGTCGTGCAGCGAAGCCCGGTGGCACGAGGCCACCGGGCTTCCCAAACCGGTTCCTGGGGAGGCTCCGGACCTCTATTTCTAGTCGAGTACCGGCATCGGCACACCCGCCGCACGCGTGACGAAGGACTCATCCGTTCAGACACCATGTCGCTGCGAATACAGGTTGAATGGGCAAAATGCAGAACCTGTTGCCCGAACCGCCGGCCACCACGCTGCCCGGCGACGAGCAGGCCGAGGCGGCTCTTGCCGAGGCTGCCCAGGTGGACACCGAGGAGGCGTACGCCGCTGCCGCCGGCCGCCACCCCACCTACAGTCGGGCCTGGGCGGTGCTCGCCCAGCGTGCGTTCACCAGGGGCGAGGTCGTCGCCGCGTACGCCTACGCCCGCACCGGCTACCACCGGGGCCTGGACCAGCTGCGCCGCAGCGGCTGGAAGGGGCACGGCCCGGTGCCCTGGTCGCACCGGCCGAACCAGGGTTTCCTGGCCTGCCTGCACCTGCTGTCCCGGGCGGCCGGCGAGATCGGTGAGAGCGACGAGGCCGCCCGGTGCGCGCAGTTCCTGCGGGACTGCGACCCGGCCGCCGGGGACGCTCTCGCCAGCAGTTGACGGCTCAGAGCCCTTCGGCCACCGCCGAGGCGATCTTCAGCCATGCCTGCCGGAACGTCGCGGACAACTGCCCGTACCGGATCGGTTCCCCGCTGTCGATGATCCGCTCGTACGGTGCCAGCAGCACCGTACGGGTGCGGGCGGCGAAGTGCCGGTGGATCGGCGCCAGGTCGATCTCCCGGCGGGACGGCGGCATGGAGATGACGGTGACCGCCTGGCGGACCAGCCGCTGCCGGCCGGTCTGCTCCAGGTGGTCGAGCATCCGGGCGGCCGGCTCGGCGGAGTCGTTGCGGGCCGACATGGTCACCACGAGCTGGTCGGTGGCGTCGATCGCCGCCTGCCAGTTCTGTGCCCGTACGTTGTTCCCGGTGTCCACGAAGATCAACTTGTAGAACCGGCTGACCACCTCACGGATCTCGGCGAACGCGGCGGCGGTCAGCATCTCGCCGGCGGTGGCCGACTCGTCCGAGGCGAGCACGTCGAACATGCCTTCGCCCTGCGCCCGCACGTACTGCGACAGGTCGCCGACCCGGCCGTGTGACCCCTGGAACAGGCGCAGGTCGCGCAGCATGTCCCGGACCGTACGGGAGTGGAAGTCCTGCTGGGCGCGCATGCCGAGGGTGCCCTGTGTCTCGTTGTTGTCCCAGGCCAGCACGTAGCCGCCGCGCTTCTGCCCGAACGTCATGGCCAGCATCAGGATGGCGACGGTCTTGCCGGCCCCGCCCTTCGGGTTGACCACGGTGACCTGGCGCAGCCCACCGAAGTTGCGGCGCACCATCTCGACGTCCCGCCGGATCTCCTGCTCGTGCTGCCCCGGCGGCAGCTTGACCAGGCCCAGCGTGGTCCGGTTGAGCGCGGCCCGGACCCCCATCGTGGCGACCGGGTCGGCCGGTTTCGTCGCCCGCCGCAGGGCGAACTCCTCGGCGGTCGGCACGAACGACTCGGGTGTCCAGCCCGCCGGCAGTTGGCTGCCGTCGGCCGACGGGCTGGCCTGCTGGTGCGTCGGCGCGGCCGGCTGCTGCAGGGGATCCTGGTACGCGGGACCCTGCTGGGTGGGACCTTGCTGCACCGACCCGAGCACCCCGGGCGGCACCGGGTAGCCCGAGTCGAACATCGCCGACCGTGGCGGCGGCACCGGAGCGTCCGGCACCGGAGGCGACGGCATCCGGTGCACCCCGGGCGCTTCCTGGTACGGCTGTCGGGGCAGCTCGGTCACGCCCGGACTCACCTGCTGGTACGCCGACGCCGCCGGAGTCTGGGTAGGCGCTGGCGCTGGGGGTGACCAGGCTCCGCTGTCCGTCGGGGTCCAGTCGTCCCAGCCGGCTGCCGACACCGACGCGGCTGCCGACACCGGGCCGGCGGCGGGCGGGGCCCACGGGTCGGCGGGCTGGCCCGGCGCGGGTTCCGTCACCTCTTCCCGAGGCTCACTCGGCCGGCCGGGGCCGGTTGGCCCAGGCGGCGGTAGTGGGGGCGGCGTCGGCGTCTGACCGGGTGGCGGGGCGGGCCGGCTGGGACCAGGATGCGGCTGGCGGGGGTGGGTCGGGCCGGGCCGGGGCGGTGTCGGGTGCGGCCGGCCGGGCGCCTCCGACGTGGGCGCGGCCGCGTCCGCCGGCGGTACGGGTTGCTCCGCCAACGGTACGGGCTGCTCCGGTGACCGCCGGGGAGCCGGCGGCACGGCACCGGACGGACCAGCATCGCCGCCGGTGCCACCGTCGCGGGCGGTGCCCCCAGAACCAGCAGCACCGGTCGAGCGGCTGGTCAACCTGCTGGGTGGCTGCGCCCACGGCGACGCCGGCGAATGCGGCAGCTCCGGGTCGCGGTCGGCGGGCAACCGACCGTTGCCGGCCGTCCTGCCGTTGTCGGGCCGGACCTCGGCTCCGGACGTCACCGTTGGGATGACCGGTACCGCGATGGTCTGATCGTTGCGGGGAGTGGCCACGACCTCGTCCGGCGGCCAGAACGGCTCCTCCACCTGGCCTCCGTCAGCGTCGGTCGAACGCCCCGGATCGGTGTTGTCGTGCACTGCGTAGTACCCCCCTAGCCCCCCACGGACAACCCGAGGATGTGCAGGTCAGTCGCTACTTAGCGTCGCATACCAGGTCAGTATGTGTACACGGCCCAGGCGCCTGGTTCCACCCACCAGGAGCGTTTCCGGGTCAAGCCGCCCGCCACCCCGTCATCCAGGAACGGTAGTTCGCCGTCGCGCGGGGTGACCGCCGCCGCGCGACCACGGGCCCGGCGGATCTCGATGCGTACCCGCTCGCCGCGCCACCACGACCTGGTCTTCACCGGCACCGCCACCGCCACCTCCAGCACCCCGTCCGCCGGGTCCGCTCGGGCCACCAGTTCCACCTCCGCCAGCCGGGCGTATCCGTCGGCGTTCGCCACCACGCAGGCCAACAGCGGGTCGTTGCCCGCGCTCAGCACGGCGTCATCGACCTCGATCCGTCCGCGCCAGGGTAACGGGTGGTCGTGCTCGTCGGCGGCACCCAGCAGCGCGCCGTCCAGGGTCACCGAGCCACCGTCGGTACGCAGCAGGTCCAGCCGCCGCTGCCGGCCGCCGAGGACCGCGGCGGCGACTGCGGCCGGCTCCCTGGGCAGGGCGAGCCGGCCGGCCAGGTCGGCCGGCGGGATACCGGTTGCGCTTGCCCGTCGGGTGTCGGTGCCGGGGTCGAGCGGCAGTACCCCGATCGCCGGCAGGTCCGGCAGGGTCCGGGAGTCGGCCAGGTCGGCGGGTCGCCGGCTCGGTGGCGGGGCGTAGCGGCGTACCATCCGGCGCAGCACCGCCCGCAGCTGCCCGTCGGCGGCCGTGGCGACGATCAGCCGGGTCTTGCCGTCGTCGTCGGGCCAGGTCAGACCGTCCGGCCGGGCCGGGCCGTCCAGTCGTGCGAGGACGTCGTCGATCTCCCGGTCCGAGCGTGCGGTCACCGTCTCGACCCGCGCGCCGGCGGCGACCAGCGCGTCCCGGCAGGTCAGCACCGGCACCCGGACCGGTTCGGCGCAGTCCGGCTTCGCCCGGGTGAGTGCCGTGCCGCAGCTGACACCGCAGCCGCCGTCGCAGCCCGCGTCCGGCTGGCTGCCGAGTGTCAGCAGCACCACGTCGTACACCGTCGCCGCCTTCCGCCGATCTCTGCGGCCACGTCCACCAGGTTCGTGACCCTTGTTAGCCTGACTCCTCGGGCTTGCCACGCGGTCGCCACCTGGCACCCGAGCCCCATGGAGGCGGGTTACACAAGATGCCAGCGATCGTGCTGCTCGGCGCGCAATGGGGTGACGAGGGCAAGGGCAAGGTTACCGACCTGCTTGGCGAGCGGGTCCACTACGTGGTGCGGTTCTCCGGCGGCAACAACGCCGGGCACACCGTGATCACGCCGGACGGGCAGAAGTACGCCCTGCACCTGATGCCGTCCGGTGCGCTCTCCCCGAACGCGATGATCATCATCGGTAACGGGGTGGTGGTCGACCCGAAGGTCCTGCTGACCGAGATCGACGGCCTCGCCGAACGCGGCGTGGACGTCTCCCGGCTGCGGATCTCCGGTGACGCGCACCTGATCATGCCGCACCACCGGGCGCTGGACAGGGTGGTCGAGCGCTACCTCGGATCGTCGCGGATCGGCACCACCGGGCGCGGCATCGGGCCGGCGTACGGCGACAAGGTGGCCCGGATGGGCATCCGGGTGCAGGACCTGCTCGACCCCGGCATCCTGCGCAAGAAGCTGGAGCTGGCGCTGCGGGAGAAGAACCAGATCCTGTTCAAGGTCTACAACCGCAAGGCGCTCGACCTGGACGCGGTGGTCGAGGAGTACCTGGCGTACGCCCAGCGGCTGCGTCCGCACATCGCCGAGACCCGGGCGATCCTCTGGGACGCGCTGGACCGGGGCGACACGGTGCTGCTGGAGGGCGCGCAGGCCACCATGCTCGACATGGACCACGGCACGTACCCGTTCGTGACCTCGTCCAACCCCACGTCGGGCGGGGCCTGCGTGGGCACCGGCATCCCGCCGACCGCGATCACCAAGGTGATCGGGGTGACCAAGGCGTACACCACCCGGGTCGGCTCCGGGCCGTTCCCGACCGAGCTGTTCGACGCCGCTGGTGACCATCTGCGCAAGATCGGTGCCGAGTACGGCACCACCACCGGTCGGGAGCGCCGCTGTGGCTGGTTCGACGCGGTCGTCGGCCGGTACGCCGTACGGCTCAACGGCATCACCGACCTGGTCGTCACCAAGCTCGACGTGCTGACCGGGCTGGCGAAGGTGCCGATCTGCGTCGGCTACGAGATCGACGGCGAGCGGTTCGACGACATGCCGATGACCCAGACCGGCTTCCACCACGCCACGCCGATCTACGAGGAGCACGACGGCTGGTGGGAGGACATCACCGCGGCCCGCACCGAGGCGGAGCTGCCGGTCAACGCCCGGCGCTACATCGCCCGGATCGAGGAGCTGTGCCGGGCCCGGGTCAGCGTGGTCGGCGTCGGTCCCGGCCGGGAGGAGAACGTGGTACGCCACGAGCTGCTCTGAGCCGTACCGTCGGCTCTGAGCGGTACCCGTGCCCCCGGCACGCGGATCCTCAGAGAATCCTCAGATCTCCGCCAAGCGTGGCGGAGTCTGCCTGCTTCATGATCGAACCGGACCCGAACGTCCGCCGGTTGCCACCAGCGCCGGCGGCGGGGCACCCTTCCCGGTATTCGATTGATAGTAACTGATAGCAGGGAGTAAGGCAGTGAGCCGGCTGTACGGCGATCCCAATCGCGTGCGAGACGCGATGGAGGCCACCCCCACCCCGACCCCTCCGACCGGCATCCCCCCGATGACCTTGGCCCGCTGGACCCTGTGGGGTGTGCTGGCTGCCAACCTGTTGATCCTCGAAGTGGCCTTCTTCGCGTACGGCCAGGGCAAGCACCCGGTGCTGACCGTCGCCAAGTTCTTCGGCCTGCACGCCGCCATGTTCATGATGCTGCAGCTGACCCTGGTGGCCCGGATTCCCTGGCTGGACCGGCGGCTCGGGATGGACCGGCTCACCGCCTGGCACCGGTGGATCGGTTTCGGTCTGTTCTGGACCGTGATGCTGCACGCGGTGTTCGTGATTGCCGGCTACGCCACCCTGTACGACATGGGCTTCGGCGAGACGTTCCTGAGCCTGGCCGGGGTGACCGCCTCGCTGCTCGGGATGATCGCCGCCGGCATCATGATCGTCGTGGTCGGGGCCTCCATCCGGTACGCCCGCCGCCGCCTGCCGTACGAGGCCTGGCACAGCCTGCACGTGCTGATCTACCTCGCGCTGCTGGCCGGCCTGGTGCACCAGTTCATGGAGACCACCACCTTCGACTCGGCCCCGGCCAACATCTACTGGTGGACACTGTGGGCACTGGTGATCGGGGCCCTGATCGTCAACCGGGTCGCTGTGCCGCTGTGGCGCAACGCGTACCACCAGTTCCGGGTCGCCGCCGTGGTGCCCGAGGCCGACAACGTGACCTCGGTGTACGTCACCGGCCGCCACCTGGACCGGCTGCCCTCGCGGGCCGGGCAGTTCTGCATCTGGCGGTTCCCCGGTCACAACCGCTGGTGGCAGGCGAACCCGTTCTCGCTGTCGGCGGCACCCGACGGACGTTCCCTGCGGCTGACCGCGAAGGCCGCCGGCAAGACCAGCGCCGGGCTACGGCACCTGAAGGTCGGCAACCGGGTCTTCATCGAGGGGCCGTACGGCGCATTCACCAACCTGCACCGCAAACTGGACAAGACCCTGCTGGTCGCCGGTGGCGTCGGGGTCACCCCGATCCGGGCGCTGCTGGAGGAGTCGGGCGGTTCGACGGTGGTGCTCTACCGGGCGGCCAAGGAGACCGACGCGGTGCTCCTCGGCGAGCTGCAAGGGCTGGCCGCCGCGCAGGGTGCGCAGCTGCACGTGCTGACCGGGCGCACCGGGTCCGGGTCGCCGCCGAACCGGCCGTTCGACCCGGAGAACCTGCTCGCACGGGTGCCGGATATCACCGAACGCGAGGTGTTCGTCTGCGGGCCGCCGGCGATGACCACCGCCGTCGTCGACAGTGTCCGGGCCATCGGCGTGCCGAACGCCCAGATCCACGCCGAACGCTTCGGTCTGGGCTGAACCCTGAGGGGTTTGGGCTGAACCCTGAGGGGTTTGGGCTGAACCCTGAGGCTCAGCCCTTCCTCAGAGAATCCTCAGATCTCCATCACGCGCCGTGTCCGGTCGCGGCCCGATGATCGTAGGACCTGTCGGCGGGTCGGCGGGTTCGACCCGGAAGGGCGAAACAAGGGTGAGCGACAGCGACGGCACCAGCGCGATCGTGATCGGGGCGGGAATCGCCGGTCTGGCCACCGCGCGGGTGCTGAGCGACCACGTCGATCGGGTGACGGTCCTGGAACGGGACCGGCTGCCCGACGACGCGGTGCCACGCCGGGGCGTCCCGCAGGGCCGCCACGGCCACCTGCTGCTGGCGGCCGGTCGGCGGCTCCTTGACGGCTGGTTCCCCGGGCTCACCGGGGAACTGGCCGCCGCCGGTGCCGTCCCACTGCACGGCGCCGGCCTGGTGTGGCATCAGGGCGGCGGCTACCGGGCCCGTCCCGACCTCGGGTTCCTCGCCATGTCGGCGAGTCGGCCGCTGCTGGAGGACGCGGTCCGTCGGTGCCTGCTGCGGCAGCGGCGCAACGTGACCGTCGTCGACCGGACCGCGGTCGACGGCCTGGTCGTCGCGACCGGCCGGACTGCCGGCGCCCGGATGCTCGGCGCCAGCGTCGACGATGCCCGGGTCACCGGTGTCCGGGTGGACGGGGTCGAGCACCGGGCCGACCTGGTCGTCGCCTGTACCGGGCGCAACACCCGCTTCCTGGACCAGTTGGCCGAGCTTGGCTTCCCGGCACCGGAGGTCGCGGCGGTACGGGTCGACGCGGCGTACGCGTCGCAGCTGGTCCGGCGGGGCCCGGATGACCTCGACGGTGCCCTCGCGGTCGTGGTCGACGACCGGGCCGGCGGCCACCGGACCGGCACCATGGTGCCGGTGGAAGGCGACCGCTGGCTGATCACCATCGGCTCCCGGCACGGGGAGGTGCCGCCGAGTGACCCGGTCGAGTTCGAGAACTTCGCCCGGGAGCTCCCGTCACCCACCATCGCCGACGTGCTGACCAAGGCCGAAGCGCTCAGCCCGGTGCTGACCCACCGGATCGCCACCGATCAGCGCCGGCAGGTGGAACGGCTGCGCCGTACCCCGGCCGGATTCCTGGTCCTGGGCGACGCGATCTGCAGCCTCAACCCGATCCACGCGCAAGGTGTGACCTCCGCCGCCCGGCAGGCTCGGGCGTTGGACCGGGCGCTGCGGCGGTACGGGCCGACCTCGCCACGGCTGGCCGGTGCCTTCTACCGTCGGGCCGGCCGGGCGGTCGACGCACTGTGGCGTACCGCCGTCGGAGCCGACTTCGCCGATCCCCGGACCACGGGCCACCGGCCGGTCGGTACCGGTCTGGTCAACCGGTACCGGAACCTGGTGTCCCGGGCCTGTCACACGTCGCCGGTGGTGGCCCGGCAGGCGCTGCTGGTGCAGCATCTGCTGGCCCGGCCGGTGTCGTTGGCGACTCCGGCGATGCTGCTGCGGGTGCTGCTGGCCGTCCGACATCGGCCGGGCCGGCCACCGGGGAGCACACTCTCCGGTGGCCGGCCCGGCCGCGGATCGACCAGTGGCGGCGGCCGCCGGTCGGGATCAGCGGCGACGGCCAACCGGGCCGATCAGTAGATCGTCACGTCGTACTCGTCGACCGCCTCGCGCACCGGCTGGTAGAAGGTCGTGCCGCCGGTCCGGCAGTTGCCGCTGCCGCCCGAGGTGAGGCCCAGCGCGGTCGACCCGGAGTAGAGCGGGCCGCCGGAGTCGCCCGGCTCGGCGCAGACGTTGGTCCGGATCAGACCGCGGACGACCCCGCTGCCCAGGTAGCGGACCCGGGCGTTGAGCGCGGTGACCGTACCGCTGTGGGTGCCGGTGGTCGAACCGGTGCGGGTCACCGACTGCCCGACGAAGGCGTCGCCGACGCTGAACCCACCCGGGTGGCTCTGCGCCGGGTTGTCGTAGCGGACCAGCGCGTAGTCGTCACCGGGGAAGCTGTAGTCGATGGTCGGGCCGATCAGGTTGGTCTGCGCGGAGTTGCTGTACCAGGTGCTGACCACCTCACCGCAGTGCCCGGCGGTGAGGAAGTAGTAGGTGCTGCCGCGTACGGCGTTGAACCCGAGCGAGCACCGGCCGCCGCTGCCGTAGATCGGGTCGCCGGACGAGACCAGCCGGGTGAAGACGCCGGACGTACGCTCGACCCGGATCGCGCTGGCCTTGCCGCGTGCGGCCAGCCGGATCTTGGCGATCTCGGCGCGGGAGACGCTGCTGTCGGCGGTCACCACGACGCGACCGGAGGCGCTGTCGACGTGCCAGGCGATCCCTTCGACGCCGGAGGCTTCCACCAGGTCGCTGACCTGGGCTAGTTCGCTGGCGGTGTAGACGACCGGGGCGGCTGCCCCGGCGGATGGCAGGGCGAGCGCGCCGGCGGTGACTACGCCGACGGCGACGGCGAGCAGCCGGGTGGCCCGACTGGTCGTGTGGCTGAGCCGCACTGTTCCCTCCTGAATGGGACTGGGGATCTCAGGCTTACTGGATATTGACAGTTTTGTTGTGTGTCGATGCTGATGCAAGCGCTAACATGGCAAAATTACTTAGACAATAGCAAATATGAAAAACAATCCTGGCAGTTGTCTGACTTGGCGGCGTCCCGCTTTGGTCAGAAGGTGGTCCGGTCGGGGTCGGCGATTCGGTCCAGCACGGTCGTCCAGGTGGTACGCAGCGCCCATGGCCGGCCGACAGCTGCCTCACCGCTGTCCGGCCAGTGGATGTCCGCGCGGTCCTGGGGGTGGACGTTTGGCACGGGAGGGCGGCATCGGGCGATCGTGTCGCCCTCTGGTCTGGTGTCCAATGAATGTCTGACACTGACCGTCTCCTGCTTGAATTTGCGACCATTCCACAACCGTGGACCCTGGTAACGTTCCGGGGCGACACAGATCGATTCTTGTCGATCATGGTGTTCCTGTGTCGATCCAGTTCTTCCTCGAGAGGATCACGGATGTCCCGTCCCGCCCGCCTCACCCGGCGCGCCCTCGTCGCAGCGATCACCGGCGCCCTCGTCGCCACCCTCACGCCCGGCACCCCGGTCTCGGCCGCCGACCGACCCTTCATCTACCAGGTGACCCCCGGCACCGCGCAGTGGCGCGCGCTGAGCAGCCACCAGGAGATGGTCGACGCCGTACAGATGCCGGACAAGACCGCCGCCGCCTTGCGGACCCCGCTGCTCGTCGACGCCGTCCTGGCGTACCCGCTGCTGCCCGACGCCCTGGCCTTCAACAGCGTCCAACAAGGCTTCGAGACCGTCACCGCACGCTTCACCGGACTGCAGGAACTGCTCCGCCGCCCCGACGCCGGCCAGGAACTGCTGAAGCGCTACCGGACCCTGAACCTTGCGGCCCGCCCCGGTGAGACGCTCGATGAAGCAGGTGACCGGGTCATGACCGCATGGAAACTGGAAACCGTCCTCGCCCAGCCGCAGGTGCTGGCCACCCTGACCACGGCGCAGTCCGCGGAGTTGCTGCACGTCGGACTCGCCGTACACCGAGCCAAGCAGGCCGACGCCAAGACGTACAGCCAGGCCAGCCTGGAACCGACCGCGGTGCTGCTGGGCCGCACGCTCGCGATCCGGGAAGGCTGGGACTGGACCCGCTCGGAGTTGCTGCGGGAGGGCCTGCAACTGCGGCCGGGCGCGGTCGAGACCACCGTTGCCGCCGTACGGGCACACCTGGCCGATCCCAGCGTCGCGCACCCGGTCAGCGACGACGTCGGGACGCTGGACTACTACAGCACCGTCTACACCCCCAACGGCACCCCGGTCACGGTGATCACCAGGACGTACGAGCTGACCAGCGCCGAGATCACCAACGGCAACAACTACGTGGACAGCTTTTATCCGTCGGCCACCCGGGAAAGCAACGCCTCGCGCATGTACAACTGCCACTCATACGCCTGGTACAGCACTTCCAGCGCGAACAACCGGTGGATGAACAGCCCCGGTGACGACCAGTACTGGCTCGATGGCAGCTACACCCGCTGGCACCCGCCGTACATCTGGTTCTCCAGCATGAAGCTGTCGTACGCCAGTGACGATCACTCCGGCATCTGGGTCGGCACCAGCAGGTACGTACGGTCCAAGTGGGGTCAGCTGCCCCTGATGTACCACTACTGGAACTACTCCCCGTACAGCAGTGCCACCACCAACTCGTACTTTCCGTCCTGACCGACCTGCGGAGCCTGATTGGCAGCAGTGACGTGCCTGGCGGGAACGGATCCCGCCAGGCACGTGGTGCTTGCCGACCGTCGACCGGCCCGGTCGCTGCTACTCGTAGCGCAGCGATTCGACCGGATCGGCCCGGGCCGCCCGCGACGCCGGCAGCGTGCCGGCCAGGAACGCGATCGCCATCACCAGCAGGATGATCATCGCGATCGGGGCCGGCTCGAACGCGATCAGCGTCAGTCCGGGCAGGTCCGACAGGAAACCGTCGGCCAGCGCGCTGCTGATCGCCGTACCGGCCACGATCGCCAACACCGCACCGATCGCGCTGCCAAGGAAACCGATGACCGTGGCCTCCAGGCTGAACAGGCCGAACACCTTGCCGGAGCCCATGCCCATCGCCTTCATCAAGCCGATCTCGCGGGTGCGCTCCTGCACCGACATGAACAGGGTGTTGACGATCCCGAAGCTCGCCGCCAGCAGCGCGATCACCGCGAAGGCGTTGAGCACCCAGACGATGCCGTCGATGACGGTCCGGAACGCCCCGAGTTGGTCGGCGACCGTGCTCCCGGTGTAGCCGGCGTCGGCCAGTCGATCCTTCAGCGCGTCGATCTGCTCGTCGGTCGCGGCGGGGTCGAACCAGATGCTCGCCTGGGCGTACCGCTGCGCCTCGACGGCGGGGATGCCGGTGTTCTGCGCGTCGAACAGCGCGTCGGTCAGCGCGTCGTTGGGCACGATGCTGGCTCCGGCCGGGGTCGCCAGGGTCTCCTCGGCCACCCCGACGATCGTCGCCTCGATCACCTGCCGGGTGCGCTCGGCGTCGGTGACCGCGATCGAGACGGTCTCGCCGAGCGCAGCCGCCTTGTCGGCGAAGCCGAGCGGTTCGACGTACGACGTCGGGAGTGCGAGCTGCGGCTGGGTGGACGAGTTGTCCGGTTCGGCCCCGGCCGCCAGCGGGGTCCGCTGCCCGGCGACCAGCCCGCCAACGTTCACGACGTAGCGCGTGCCGTCGCCGACCTGGATGTAGTCAGCGCTGATCGACCTGGTGGGCTGCACGTCGAGCACACCTTCGATGTCGGCCAGCGCTTCGAGATCCGCCGGGGTGAGCGCGACGACCGTCTGCCCGGGTGGCCCGGCCTCCCCGCTCGACACCGTGTCCGGGTCGTACTCGGCCGGCCCGGCGTCGGCGGTGCCGAACCCGTCGCCCTGCTCGGAGGTCTTCACGACCGTCATGACGTCAGAGGCGCCGATCGCGGTCACCGTGTCGTCGATGTACGCGTTGATGCCGGTGCCGAGCCCGCTGGTCAGGGTCAGGGTGAACGCGCCGATGAAGATCGCCAGGATCGTCAGCAGCGTGCGGGTCTTGGACCGGAAGGTGTTCGCGGTGGCCGAACCGACCAGGTCGGAGATCTTCATGCCGGCACCGCCGCCGAGTCGCTGACCAGCTGACCGTCCCGGACGAGGATGCGGCGGTCGCAGCGCGCCGCGAGCTCCTCGTCGTGGGTGACGACGATCAGGGTGATGCCGTTCTGCCGGTTGAGGCCGAAGAGAATGTCCTCCACCACCGTGCCGGTCGCGGAATCGAGGTTGCCGGTGGGCTCGTCGGCGAAGATGATCCGCGGATTGTTCACCAGCGCCCGCGCGATCACCACGCGTTGTTTCTGCCCACCGGAAAGATTCGCGGCCTTGTTCTTCGCCTTGTCAACCAGCTCCAGTTGCTCCAAGGCGGCCATGCCGCGCCGTCTGCGCTCGGTGCGCCCCACGCCGGCGATCTTCATCGGAAGCATGACGTTGTCGAGCACCGAGATGTTCGAGGTGAGGAAGAACTGCTGGAAGACGAACCCGAAGGTCTTGTTGCGGGTCTGGTTGAGCCGGCTGCCCCGCAGCGTACGGGTATCGACGCCGCCGAGCATGATCGAGCCCGACGTTGGCGCGTCCAGCAGCGCGAGAATGTGCATCAGGGTCGACTTGCCCGACCCGCTCTTGCCGAGGATCGCGACGCTTTCCCCGTCATGTATGTCGAAGTTTACTCCCTTCAACGCGTCGAAGCTGTTCGCGCCCCGGCCGTACGTTTTCTGTACGTTGACAGCCGAGATGACAGGGCTTTCCATCGGACTCCTCGTATTCGCCGACCAGGCCGCTTTCCGGCTGGTGTCTCCATCGTCGTCAACGGCCCGGCCCGCCGCGTCACTCTGCGGCGGGCACCCGCGTACCGCGTGCGCGGTATCGGGGATTACCGCGACAGGTGGACCTGCCCGGTCACGGCGGCCGGCAGACTGGGGCCATGACGACCACTACGGCCGGGCCGGCGGACCCGAGACATCGGCGTCCGCGCGTACCGCCGTGGGTCGGTGACCTCGTCGCGGCGGTGATCATCGTCGCGACGGCGCTCACCCCGTTCAAAGTCCCCGAGCATGAGCAGGCCGGACCGGTCACCGTCGCCCTGGCGATCGTCCCGGCCGTGCTGCTGCCGCTGCGGCGGCGCTGGCCGCTGCCGGTGCTGGCCGGCTGTATCGCGGTCTACGGTCTGGTGGCGGCCACCGGGGCGCTGGAGCCGGGCGTGGTGCTCGCGGTGTCGATCGCCATGTTCGGCGCGGCGAACCGCACGGACCGGCGGACCACGCTCACCACAGCCTGCGCCGCCGTTGTCGCGACGACCCTACTCAACCTCCTGACGGCAATCGGGAGCGTGTTCGATCCCCGGGCGTTCCAGGTCATCGTCCTGGTCGCGTTCGCGGCCGCCGCTGGCGACGCCACCCGGTCCCGGCGGGAGTACCTGCTCGCTATCCTCGAACGCGCCGAGCGTGCCGAACAGACCCGCGAATCGGAGGCCCGTCGACGGGTGACCGAGGAACGGCTGCGGATCGCCCGTGACCTGCACGACGTCGTCGCTCACCAGATCTCGGTGATCAGTTTGAACGCCGGGGTGGCCTCGTCGGCGCTGCAGACCCGCCCTGACCGGGCCCAGCAGTCGCTCGGCGTCATCCGGGGCGCGGCCCGGACCGTGCTCACCGAGATCGGCGACCTGCTGCGGGTGCTGCGGACCGAGGACGACGACCCGGCCAACGGGGCGGCGACCGCCCCGCAGCCGGGTATGCACCGGCTCGACCAGCTGGTCGCCGGGTTCACCGGGGCCGGGCTCCACGTGTCGCTGCGTACCGACGGGGATCTGTCGGCGGTCACTGGCGCGGTCGACGTGGTCGCCTACCGGGTGATCCAGGAAGGCCTGACCAACGCCCATAAGCATGGTGCCGGGCATCGCGCGCATGTCCAGGTCGAGGTCGACCCTGACCGGATCCACGTGATGGTCACGAATCCAGTGTCCGGCCGGTCGGCCGACGACCGGCTCGAGGTGCCCAGCAGCGGGCACGGACTGGTCGGTCTGCGGGAACGGGTCGCCTCGGTCCGTGGCGTCGTCGAAACCGGCCTGTCCCCGGGCGGCTACCGGCTCGCCGCCACCCTGCCGCTACCCAAGGAGGAACCCCGGTGACCAGCGTGCTCGTCGTCGACGACCAGCCACTGATCCGCCAGGCCGTGACCGACATCCTGACCGACCACGACGAGATCAGCGTCGTCGGCGAAGCCGTCAACGGTACGCAGGCCGTCGGGCTCGCCGGGTCGCTGCGTCCCGACGTCGTACTGATGGACATCCGGATGCCGCAACTCGACGGCATCGGCGCGACGGCGGCCATCTGCGCCGACCCGGCGCTGGCCGACACCCGGGTGCTGATCCTCACCACGTTCGAGGAGGACGAGTACCTGGTGGCGGCGCTGCGGGCGGGTGCCAGCGGCTTCATCGGCAAGGGTGCGGAGCCGGAGGAGATCGTCCGGGCGGTCCGCGCGGTGCACGCCGGTGAGGCGCTGCTGTCGCCGGCCGCGACCCGCAGCCTCATCGAGCGGTACGTGCTGCCAGGCCACCCACCGGCCGCAGCGGTGAGCCGGCCGAATCCGGCCAGCGAGGCGCTCGACCAGTTGACCGACCGGGAACGCGAGGTGCTGCTGCTGGTCGCGCGCGGCCGGTCGAACCAGCAGATCGCCCAGGACCTGGTGATCTCGCCGCACACGGCGAAGACCCACGTCAACCGGATCATGACCAAGCTGTACGCGCACGACCGCGCCCAGTTGGTCATCCTCGCGTACGAGAGCGGCCTGCTGACCCCCGGCCTGACCTGAGTGCCGAGGCGTCTGTCGGAGATCTTGCACCGTGCTGCCCGGGTCCGCCTTGTGGTCCGTGGACTGGCCCGCCTACCGTATCGATATGTCCCGATCATTGTTGTTGATGGGGCGGGGGTGCCTGCCGAGCGGGGTACGGGCCGCCATGGTCGTGGCGGCCGGCACGGCGCTGTCGTTGCTCGCGGTCGCTCCGGTGCGGGCCGCCGACATGGTCCCCCAGGCCTGCCCGATCGAGGAGACCTACGAGGTCTGGTCGCCACAGAAGGTCTGGATCTCCACCGACACCGCGAGCGACTGGCAGACCGGTCCCGGGTCCATCGACTTCACCGGTAGCGGCACGATCGACATCTCGGTCACCACGTCGGCGAGCTTTTCGGTCTCGGCCGGTGCGCTCGTCGCGTCGGCTGAGACCACCTTCGGTGTCGACCTCACCGTCGGGTCGAGCCACACGACCAGCTGGAGCCACTCGATCCCGCTGTCGTCGGGGGTGACGTCCCGCCTGGTACGGACGAAAGAAGGCCGGCTGTTCGGCTTCAGGAAGCATCGGCTCAACACCAACTGCACGGTGACCACGTCGGCTGACGCGGTGGCGTACGCCCCACTCGCGTCACACAGTTCGAACTACTACTGCTGGAAGCGGGACGACTACCCGGCGACGGCCTGGTGGTATCCGAACCCGCAGGGCGGGTGTTAACAAGGGGTGACGTGGGGAGACATGGGAAGGCTGCCTACCGCTCTGGGTCTCGCTGTGGTCCTGGCGTTCGGCGTCGCCGGGTGCACCGGCGGCT
Organism: Solwaraspora sp. WMMA2059; assembly: GCF_027497315.1. GTDB lineage: Bacteria > Actinomycetota > Actinomycetes > Mycobacteriales > Micromonosporaceae > Micromonospora_E. The sequence continues at coordinate 6,006,570 of NZ_CP114908.1, forward strand.
CGGACGGCCCGGATAGCGGGGCGCCCAGGCAGTCGTCGTCCGCAGGCCTGGCCGACGACGATCATCGGGGTGTCGCCCTCGAATCGGCCGGGCGCGGCAGCCAGCACAGCTCACAGCTGGAGGTCAGCCAGAGCCGCTACGACGGCCTGGTCGTCTTCCGGAACGTGACAAGCTCTCCGGTCCAGCTGATCTCCGTTGAGATGGCGACCAGCGACTCGGCGGTCGTCAGCGTGGACTCCGTCGGCCTGGTGGCGCTGGCGCCGGACCAACCCGACGGAGTCGGCTTCACCGACCGGTTCCCGCCCGTGTTCGCACCTGGTCTGACCGCCGTCGACCCGGCTTCGGTCGAGCTGCTGCCGAGCGATGCCAGCCGGGAACGCTACTCGACCGTATTCAAGATCACGGCCGTTCGGCCCGGCCTGTGGGAGGCCCCACCCGTCACGGTGACCTACCGGTCGACCGGGGGCGTTCGCTCGATCGACTTCCCGCACCGGCTCTCTGTCTGCGTCGAGCCCGCCTCGACGGCCGAGTGTTGAGGCGGGCTCGACGGGCGGTCCCCGCCATGAGTCCGTTGAGCAGGGCTGTGTGGCGGAGGGTTCAAGGGGTTGGTCAGTGGGTGGGCCGGGCGTCGAGGAACGGGCTGGGCGCACCGGCGTAGGAGACGTAGAGCGAGTCCCGGGCGCGGGTGCAGGCGACGAAGAGCAGGCAGCGTTCCCGTTGCAGGTCGTGCCGGTGCGCGGTGGGGTCGTCGTCGGCTGCGGTGATCGTCGAGCGGGCCGGCATGGTGTCGGCGTCGACGCCGATCGCCGCGACGCAGCGGAACTCGAGCCCTTTCATCGCGTGCATGGTGCCGACCCGTACCGCGTTGGTCTTGCTGGCGGTGGGGGTGCTGACCGGGATGCCGGCGGTGCCGAGCCGGTCGCGGGCGGCGCGGGCCAGGTGGCCGTTGCGGGCGGCGACGGCGATCGCGTGTGGCTCGACCCCGTCGTCGATCCAGCTGCGTACCTGGGTGACGAGCTGGTCGTGCTCGGCGTCCCGGTCCGGGTGGCCGGCTACCCGGGGCCGGCGGCCGTGCATCGGCGACCGGTAGCCGGTCAGGTCGTCCTGCTGGTCGTCCAGCCCGGTCGGGTGCACGCCGGTGAGCAGCCGCACCGACCAGGCGAGGATCTCCTGGGTGGTGCGGTAGTTGATGGTCAGCTTGCGGCTGCGGCCGCGGATCCCGACGCCGAGGCTGCCCAGCGACACATGGTTGTCGTAGATGCGCTGGTGCGGGTCGGCGACGATGAACAGGTCGTCGGGGCCGGCGGCGACGGCGGCCCGCAGCAGTCGCCACTGGGCCGGGTGCAGGTCCTGGCCTTCGTCGACGATGACGTGCCGGTACGGGCGGTCCGGCCGTTCGGCGAGGATCTTCGCCGCCTGGTCGGCCAGCTGCAGGTGGGTGTACTGCTCCTGTTGCCGCAACGCGTCGGTGACCTGCCGGATCGCTTCCCAGACGGCGAGCCGTTGGTCTGCGCGCAGCGGCGCGCCCCGGCCGTGTCGGCGGGCGGCCAGGTAGCCGGCCGGTTCGGTGATGCCCTGGGCCAGGATCACCTGCTCCCATTCGCGCTGCAGGAAGGTGGCGCTGTGCTGCCCGCCGGTGGCGTCGGCGGCCTGTTCCCACAGCGGTCGGGTGACGGTCCTGGCGTCGGCGATGACCGGTTGGCGGCCGAGGGTCTCGGCGACGATCCGGTAGGCGAGCCGGTCGACGTTCAGCACGTCGATCCGGTCCCGTATCGGCGCATCGTCGGTGAGCAGGCCGAGTTGCCGGTCGAGAGCGTCGGCGAGGTTGCGGGTGAAGGTGGTCAGCAGCAGCCGGTCCGGGCCGCCGGTGATCCGGGCGGCGAGGAACACCGCCCGGTGCAGGGCGGTCACCGTCTTGCCGGTGCCGGCACCGCCGGTGACCAGCGCCGGTCCGGCGTACGACGGGCGGTGGGCGATCTCCCGTTGGGTCGGGTGCAGGAAGACCCGCCAGGCGTCGAACGGGTGGGCGAGGATGCTGGCCAGCTCGGCGGGGCCGGAGACCAGGTGGAAGCGGTCCGGGGTGCGGGCGGCGGCGGCGGCCAGGTCGTCCGGGTCGACCGGCTCGGCGGGTGCGCTGGTCGGCAGGTGTGCGCTGACCTCGTCCCAGACCTGCTCCGGGGTGTATCCGGCGGCGAGGCCGGTGAGTGCGTCGTACTGGGCGGCGGGTAGCAGGTTCGCCAGGGCTTCCAGGTGCGCTTCGGTGGTGAGCAGCCGGACCAGGGGGAGGATGTCGGCGTCGACGCCGAGTCGGATCAGGTCGGCGTCGTTGACCCGGCTGAACAGCATGCTCGGGTTGGCCCTGGCGGCCTGCTGCAGGGCTGGCTCGATGCTGTCGAGGGCCTGCTGGTTGCGGACTTCGAGGACGCCGAGGGCCTGGTTGACGGTGAACCGCCGGCTGGTGGCGTACTCGATGGCGTCGTCGTGGGGCAGGACGGTGAGCAGCAGGAACTCGTCGCCGCTGGTCGGGGCGAGTACGACGCCCCGGTAGAACTGGGTGATCCGGATGGTGCGGATGCGGGAGTCCTTGGCGTTGGCGAGTTTCTCCAGGTGGATGCCGGCGTGGGTGTGTGCCGCGAACTTGTCGATCACGGCGGAAACCGATTTCTGAACGGGTTTTTGCAGCTTGGCATAGTCGGCCAGGAAGTCCTTGGCGATTCCGAGCTTGGCCACTGTCGTAACCCCTGTCGACTGTGTGGACGAATTGCACTAGCCTGCACGCCTGCGTTCGCGGAGAGCCCATGCTACGCAACAGTTCCGAGCGCGGAGAACGACGAAAGGTGCAGAGTGGAGGCACGTACGTATGGAATGGGCCGTTCGGACATCTCGCACCAAACTATCGACGATGGTCAGCGTGGTGGATCTGCTGTCACAACCCTGACGGACCAGTCGGCGGTGCCCGCCGAAGGCCAACTGGTGACGGTGCGAAACCGCAGGTGGGTGGCGGCGCAGGTGGTCCGCGGTGAGGTCGCCAGCGCCGACCCGCAGGTGTTCACCGGGCAGGCGCCGCACCTGGTGCAGCTGATCAGCGTCGAGGACGATGCCCGCGACGAGGAGTTGCGGGTGGTCTGGGAGTTGGAGCCCGGTCGGGCGGTGCACGACTCCACCGTCCTGCCCGGTCCGGGTGACGGGTTCGACGACCCGGCCCAGCTGGACGCATTCCTCGACGCGGTCCGTTGGGGCGCGATTGCCTCCGCCGACCGTACGGCGTTGCAGGCCCCGTTCCGGTCCGGCGTGGAAATCGAGGACTACCAGCTTGACCCGGTGGTCCGGGCGTTGTCCATGCCACGCACCAACTTATTGATCGCCGATGATGTCGGTCTGGGTAAGACAATCGAATCCGGCCTGGTCATGCAGGAGTTGATGTTGCGGCACCGGGCCCGGACGATGGTGATCGTCTGCCCGGCCGGGCTGACCCGGCAGTGGCGCGACGAAATGCGCGACAAGTTCGGCCTCGAATTCCGCATCGTCGACAGCGCACTGCTGCGTGACCTGCGACGCAGCCGAGGCCTGTACGCGAACCCGTGGACCCACTACCCCCGGTTGATCGTCAGCGTCGACTGGCTCAAACGCGACCGCCCGCTGCGGCTGCTCCGCGAGGTGCTGCCGACCGCCCCCCGCTACCCGCGCGCCATCGACCTGCTCGTGGTCGACGAGATCCACACCTGCGCGCCGGCCGGCCGGGGCCGCTACGCCACCGACTCCCAGCGGACCAAGGCGATCCGGATCCTCGCCCCGCACTGCGAGCACCGGCTGTTCCTGTCGGCGACCCCGCACAACGGCTACCTGGAGTCGTTCACCGCGCTGCTGGAGCTGCTCGACGACCAGCGCTTCGCCCGAGGGGTGAAACCGACCGACGAGCAGCTGGCCCGGGTGATGGTCCGCCGGCTCAAGAGCGACCTGCCGCCGAGGTGGGACGGCAGCCCACGGTTCCCGGTGCGCCGCCTCGACTACCTTGAGGTCGACTACCCGGCCGCCGAACGGCACGCCCACGAGCTGCTGTCCCGCTACGCCGCCAGCCGCCGCGACGCCGCCGCCGACCGGGCCGGGCAACTCGCCGCCGACTTCGTCACCACGCTGCTGAAACGGCGACTTTTCTCGTCACCGAAGGCGTTCGCCGAAACCGTCGACACCCACCTCGCGACCATGTCCGCGCGCGCCCCGAGCGGGTCCGGCGACACCACCCCGGTACGCGACAAAGCCGACAAGGTGCTCCGGCCGGTGATCGACCGCCTCGACGAGACCACCGAGGACGACCAGGCGTACGGCGAGGTCGAAGCCGACGCCCTGACCGCCGTACGCCGCTGGGCGCCGCCGCTGTCCACCGAGGAGAAGGCGCTGCTCACCGAGCTGCGGACCTGGGCCCGGTCGGCGCAGCACCAGCCGGACGCCAAGTTCACCGCGCTGCGCGCCTGGCTGGACCCGATCGTGCGGCCGGGCGACGACTGGTCCGACGAGCGGGTCATCATCTTCACCGAGTACCGCGACACCCAACGCTGGCTGCACGAACGGCTGATCACCGCCGGCTACCCGGCGGAGCGGATCGCGCTGCTGTTCGGCGGGCAGGACCCGCAGGAACGCGAACGGGTCAAGAACGTCTTCACCGAGGACCCGTCCCTGGACCCGGTGCGGGTGCTGCTGGCCACCGACGCCGCCAGCGAAGGCATCAACCTGCAGCGGCACTGCCACCGGCTGCTGCACTGGGAGATCCCGTGGAACCCCAACCGGCTGGAGCAGCGCAACGGCCGCATCGACCGGCACGGTCAACGGGCCGCCGAGGTGCAGGTGCTGCACTTCGTCCCGGCCGGCTGGCAGCACGCCGACTACACCGACGGGTCCCTTGAGGACGAGCTGGCGTTCCTGCGGCTGGCGGTGGAGAAGGTCGAGGCGATCCGCACCGACCTGGGCAGCGCCGGTGAGGTCATCGCCACCCAGGTCGAGCAGAAGATGACCGGCAAGCGTACGGACTGGCGGGCCACCGACGCCGAGATCGGCCGGCGGGCCAGCCGTGCCCGGCTACGGTACGAGCGTGACCTGGCCCGTGAACTGCAGCGGCTCACCGAGAAGCTGCATGCCAGCCGTACCCAGCTGAACCTGACCCCGGCCACGGTGGAGCGGGTGGTCCGCACGGCGCTGCGGCTGGCGCACCGCCGCGACCTGATCGCGGCCCCGACCCCGGCGGACGCCACCGGCACCTGGTTCCGGCTGCCGGAGCTGCCCGGCGCGTGGGCGACGGCCCGCACCGACGGGCTGCTGCATCCGGTCACCGGCCGGGAAAGGCCGGTCACGTTCGACCCGGACGCCGCGAAGGGCCGCACCGACGTGGTGCTGCTGCACCTCGGGCACCGGCTGGTCGGCATGTGCCTGCGGCTGCTGCGCGCCGAACTGTGGTCACGGACCGGCGGCGGGTCCAGCGGCAGCACCTCCGGTGCCGGCACCGGCCCCGACGCGGGCACCGGGAAGCGGCTGCACCGGGTCACCGCCCGGATCGTCCCCGGCGAGCTGCTGCGCAGCCCGGCGCTGATCGCCCACGGCCGGGTGGTGATCACCGGCACGGAAGGCACCCGACTGCACGAGGAGATCATCACCGCGGGCGGGCCGATCGTCGCCGGCAAACTGACCCGCGCCCGCCAGGAGGAGCTGGACGCGCTACTCGCCGCCGCCACCGACGAGACACCGGCGGAGCCGATGCTGGGCCAGCTCGTCGAGCTGTGGCCGACGCTGTCCGAGCCGCTCAGCCGGGCTCTCGCCGTCCGCGCCGACCAGCGCAAACGCAGCCTGTACAGCCTGCTGGAGCAGCGCTGCGCCGAGGAGGTCACCGCGATCGGGGCGGTGCTCGACGAGCTGGCGGCCAACATCCGGGCCCGCCTCGACGACACGCCGTCCTGGGAACAGCCGTCGCTGTTCGAGCTGGAACGCGAACAACTGCACGCCGACCGGGACGCCCTGCGGAACCGGCTGCGCGACATCCCGGCGCAGCGGCAGCGGGAGACCGACGCGCTGCGCCGCCGCTACGCCGACCCGACCGCCCGTTGGTTCCCCGCCGCCGTCACCTGCCTGGTGCCCGCTTCCCTCGCCCGAGGTGCCCGCTGATGCCGTCCACCCGAAGCACCGCCACCGCAGTCACTGCCGGCCGTCGCCCGTACCGGCCGGCTCCGCAACGTGCCGACGAGCAGCACGCCGAATGGCTCGGCCTGCTCGGCACGGACGGGCCGTTCCTGACCGTGCCGGTGCTGACCGTCGCCCTGCCCGACGGCCTGGACACCGTGCCCGACGAGGTCCGCCAGCGGATCCGCCAAGGCTGGGGTGAGATCCTCGACGCCCCGCCGGACCTGCTTGCCCCGGCCTGGGTGGAGCTGATCCTGACCGAGCTGCTGCGCTACCCGGCCAGCGCCCGTGGCGACGGCACCGCGCTGCCGTCGGAGATCCTCGCTGGCGCCGACCGGCGTCGCCGTCGACCCGACTGGATCATGTACGGGCCGGAGCCCGGCGGCGGCCGGGCCGCCCGGCTGCACGTCTACCACCTGCCGGCTGACACGCCGCTGACCAGGCCCGACGGCGACCGGCCGGCACCCACCGAGCAGGCCGCGCAGCTGTGCCGCGACACCCGTACCCCGGTGGCGCTGCTCACCAACGGCCAGCACTGGGCGCTGGTGCACGCCCGCCCCGGCACCGCCACCGGAGTCGCCGTCTTCGACGCCGACCTGTGGTTGGAGGAGCCGCTGCTGCTGCGGGCGTTCGCCACCCTGCTGGCGGCGAGCCGGGTGCTGCCGCCGGCCGCCAACCCGGACGGCACCGCGTCGACCAGCCTCGCCGGGTTGTTCGTCCGCAGCGCCGACGCCCTCACCCAGGTCACCACCACCCTCGGTGACCAGGTCCGCCGGGCGGTGGAACTGTTCGTCGGCGAACTGGCCCGGCTGGACCGCGAATCCGGCGGGGAACTGCTGCGCGACGTCGCCGACCGGGAGATCTACCGGGGCGCGTTGACGGTGCTGATGCGTCTGGTCTTCCTGCTGTACGCCGAGGAGCAGCGGCTGCTGCCGCTCGGTGACCCGCTCTACCAGGAGGCGTACGCGGCGACCACGCTGCACGCCCAGCTGAGCCTGGCGCGGGACCTGTACAGCGAGGAGGTGACCGACCGGCGGGCGGCGGCCTGGCCCCGGCTGCTGGCCCTGTTCGCGGCGGTGCACGGCGGCTGCACCCACCCGGACCTGATGATCCCGGCGCACGGCGGGTCGCTGTTCGACCCGGCCCGGTTCGGCTGGCTGCACCGGGCGGCGGTCACCGACCGGGTCATCCTGGAGATCCTGGACGCGCTGCTGGTGCTGCGCCACCGGGGCAAGGCCGCCGAGCAGCTCAGCTACTCCAGCCTCGGGGTGGAGCAGATCGGCCACGTCTACGAAGGACTGCTCGACTTCTCCTGCCTGCGGGTGGATCAGCCGCACGTTGGGTTGGTCGGCAAACTGGAGCCGGAGCTGCCGCTGACCGAGCTGGTCGAGCAGGCCGCGCTCGGTGAGCCGGAGTTCCGCGGCTGGCTGGTGAAACGCTGTGGGCTGACCGCCGGTCAGGTGGGCAGGGCGCTGGCCCGCACGCCCCGGCCGGACGAGGTGGCGGCGCTGCACGCCGCCTGCGACAACGACGCCGACCTGGCTGAGCGGGCCCGCCCGTACTGGGGGCTGCTCCGCACCGACCTGCGCGGCCTGCCGACGATCTTCCCGGCCGGGTCGGTGCTGTTCACCCAGGTCGGCGACCGACGGGCCACCGGCACCCACTACACGCCGAAGGAGCTGGCCGAGGAGGTCGTCCGGCACACCCTGGCACCGCTGTGTTTCGCGCCCGGCCCGGCGCAGGGCGTCGCCGAGGAAGGCGTGTGGCGGGCGAAAAGCGCGGAGGAGCTGCTGCAGCTGAAGGTGCTGGACCCGGCGATGGGCTCCGGCGCGTTCCTGGTGGCCGCCTGCCGCTACCTGGCCGAGGTGGTGGTGCGGGCCTGGCAGCGCGACAAGCTGCCGGCTGAGCTGGCCGACCTGCCCGCCGACGGGCGCACCGAGGAGGAGCTGCGGCTGGTGGCCCGCCGGATGGTCGCCGCCCGCTGCCTGTACGGTGTGGACCGCGACGACATGGCCGTCGAGTTGGCGAAGCTGTCGCTGTGGCTGGTCACCCTGGCCAAGGGGCGACCGTTCGGCTTCCTCGACCATGCGCTGCGCTGCGGTGACTCGCTGGTCGGCATCACCTCGCTGGACCAGCTGACCGCCTTCCACCTGGACCCGGAGCAGGGGCGATCCTTGCACGCCCGGCTCTACGGCTCGGTCACCGACCGGCTGCACGAACTGGTCGCCGAGATGACCGAGCTGCGGGAGCAGATCGAGGCGAGCGTGGTGCAGGACACCCGAGACGCCGCCGACAAGGCGGCGAAGCTGGGCCTGATCGAGCAGATGGGGGACGGGCTGCGGCTGGCCGCCGACGCCGTCGTGGGCGCGGCGCTGTCCACCGCCGTACGGGCACAGCGCCGCCCGTGGGATCCGGACGACGACCCCGACGACGATCCCGAGTACAGGTACGACGACCGGCTGTCGGCGATCAGCGACCAGGTGTACGCGGTGCTGCACGACGAGGCGTCGACGGAGCAGACTCGGCAGTTGACCGACACGATCAGCGACTGGCTGCGCGGCAGCCGCTCCGCCCCGATCCGCCCCCTGCACTGGCCGCTGGAGTTCCCGGAGGTCAGCAACCGCGCCGGCTTCGACGCCGTCATCGCCAACCCACCGTTCGTGGGCGGCCAGCGGCTGACCGGATCGATCGGTGTCGACCTGCGCGAATATCTGGTGGAGCGGGTCGGCCGGGGCCGACGCGGCAGCGCCGACCTGTGCTCGTACTTCCTGCTGCGCAAACTGGCGGTGACCGGGCAGGGCCGGGTCGGGTTGATCGCCACGAACACGATCGCCCAGGGTGACACCCGCGAGGTCGGCCTGGATCAGGCGATCGACATGGGCTGGACGATCTATCGGGCGAACAAGTCGCAGCCGTGGCCGGGCACCGCCTCGCTGGAGGTGTCGCTGCTCTGGGTGGGGCACGCCGGCAGCGGCGAGGACCGCATCCTCGACGGCCGCAAGGTGCGGGGCATCACCGCCTCGCTCGACGCCGAGTCCCGAGTGACCGGCAACCCACACCGCCTCGCCGCCAACGCCGGCCAGTCGTTCCAAGGCTCGAACATCTTGGGCAAAGGATTCCTGCTGGAGCCGGAGCAGGCGCAGGCGCTGATCGCCAAGGACCCGCGTAACAAGGACGTCCTCTTCCCCTACCTCAACGGTGAAGACCTGAACACCAGTCCGGACTGCTCGGCCACCCGCTGGGTCATCAACTTCCACGACTGGCCCATCGAACGCGCCCAGCAGTACCCGGACTGCTTCGCCATCGTCGAACGCGAAGTCAAACCCGAACGCGAGCGCAACAAGTACAGCGCCAGCGCACGCAATCGCTGGTGGCAGTACGAGCGTCGCCGCCCCGAGCTGTACGAGGCCATCGAAGGGCTCGACCGCGTCCTCGCCATCGCACGTGTCAGTCGGACAGGCGTGCCTGCGTTCGTGTCAACCGGACATGTATTGAATGAGCAACTTGTTGTATTCGCCACGGGTCAATCATCCAAGCTCTCCCTGCTTTCAAGTAGCGTCCATTTCTCATGGTGGACGATTAAAGGTGAGTCGAGTCTTCGATCGGATGCGCGTTACACGCCGTCCGATGGTTTCGAGACGTTCCCGCAGCCGGAGTTGACGGACCGGATGGACCGGGTTGGTGAGGAGTTGGACTCGTACCGGCGGTCGGTGATGTTGGGGCGGGGGTTGGGGCTGACGAAGCTCTACAACCTGGTCCACGACGAGGGCGTGGCCAGCGCGGACATCCGGCGGTTGCGGGAAATCCACGTCGAGATCGACAAGGCGGTTGCCGAGGCGTACGGCTGGTCCGACCTGCAGCTCAATCACGGGTTCCACGAGACCCGGCAGGGCACCCGCTACACGATCGACCCGGCGGTGCAGGTCGAGATCCTTGATCGCCTGCTGGAGCTGAACCACAAGCGCTACGACGAAGAGAACCGCGAGGGCCTGCACTCCGGAGCACGCCGCACACCACGCAAGTCGACCAAGTCGGTCCCGCGACCCCGAAAACCTCAGGAACCGGAGGCGCTGCTCCCTGCCTTCGACGACGCCTTGTTTCCCCGCCCCGACGCCCTCTTCTAGAGGATCCTGAGCCGCCGCTAGCCGACCTCGGGAGCCAGCGGGACGGCGGCGGATGGTCCGCCGGTGGCAATGAACTCGGCCAGCCACTGGCGGACCTCGCTCAGCGGAATCTCAGCGCTGGCGGGGACGACGTGTTCGTTTCCCATGTAGTCGTAGACGGCATCGCCGCTGCGGCTAGGGTCCCCGATCGAATAGAAGCCACCGTTGTGGTCAGTGTATGAGATGGATCCTCGGCCGCGACCGATCCCTGCTTCGATTATGGGGAGACCATCTTCGCCTAGCAGGTTTGCCTGAACGACTGAGGGGATCTGGCGATCCGTCGTGGCGGTCAGGATGTGCTCGATCAACTTGTCGAGGCCGGTCAGGTCGTCGATGATGATTGCCGGGTCGCCGGTGCCGAAGTCGTTCTCGGGGACCTGGTCGAACCAGACTTCTAGCGCCACCACGGGCGGGCACCCCCTGTGTAGGTCTTGCGGAAGTTTGGACCGTGCACGGTGATGGAGCTGCCTTCCGGGAGTAGGATCGGAAGCATCCCATCGCAGCCGAGCCGGCCTCTGCAAGGCACGTTGTTGAGGACGATATCGAGGTGGCGGATGCCGCGATCTCGCATCTGCATGGCAACCTTCATCTCGATGTCTCCGGTGCGCTGCGGAAATCTTTTGCCCGGTCCCTGGTTCGACCGCACCCGGGAGGTCGCTCCTCAACCGCTCGACTTGATCGGGAAGCAGACGTCCGCCGGCTGCTATGGACGAGGTGGCGTCGTAGGGGCCAGACCTGTCCGAAGGGGCTGCTGTCGGCTCGCCGCTGATTCTACGGGTGTAGTCGAGCAGGTCTCGACCTGCGGCTGAGGTGAGTTCGGCAGCCTCTTGCAGCCGTTGGACAGCCGCTGCGGCGGCAGCGACGGCCTGGCTGGCGGCTGGATGGCTCGCCCCGCGGGTCAGTTCGCTGAGTTGCCCTTGCTGCTGGTGGATGGCTGTTCCGGCAGCTGCGAGAGCCTTGACGATGCGGGCAAGCGCTGACCGGGTTGCGTCTAGCGATCGAGCGATATCTCCTGCCGACGTGATCCCAACCTCCATCCGGAGCGGTCGAAGTCTTCAGTAAACATGAAACCGGAACACATCTGGGGCGCTGTCTGAGATCGTTCGATCCGGATACCTCGATGGTACGGTGTCGTGTGCTTATTTGTGTTGCATAGAGGGTGACGATTAGTGGATCACAAGGGCAAGGGTGGAGATGCCTGATGCATGAAGTCCTCGGCGGTGACCCAGGTGAGCTGCTGACACTCGACGACTACCTGACCGACTTCTACGAGCACTTCTGGCGGATAGAGTCGGTCGGCTTCTGGAAGCTGGAGCGGCAGCAGTTCTTCAAGGAGCCCGGCAACAAGAGCTGGGAGGCTTTCGTCGACGGTCGGTGGGATGAGTCGCTTCGGCTGATCGACGAGCAGCGCGACGACTTCGCCGATTACTACGGCCGGATCGCGCGTCAGGGCTTCGTCAACCGGCGTGTGCGGGTCGTCGAGAAGCCGATCATCCCGTACCTGCAATGGGAGCTGCACCTGCTCCGGCTCCGTCACGAGTACGGCGGCCTGACCAACGTCGTCGGTCCGGAGCAGGTCGCTCCGTACGAGAACGGGGGTCCGCTGCCGGAGATCTACACGCTCGGTCTCGACGTAATGTACGAGGCAATCTACGACGACACGGGTGTGCTCGCCGCCGCTCGTCGCTTCACCGACCCGGACCTGATCGCCCGGTGCCAAGGTCTCATCGAAGGGCTGTACCAGCAAGGCGAGCCGTTGGACACGTTCTTCGATCGGGAAGTGGCCACACTGGAGCCGCCTACGGGAACATGAGACATGTTCCAGGGCAGCGCGGCGTCCGACGACCCGGATCCCCGACACGTCAACCGGACCGACCTTTCCGGCAGCGCGGACCTGGTGCAGGCCCGTGACGTGCATGGGGGCGTACATTTTCATGGCCTCGACCCGGCACCCGGTCCGCCGCCACGGCAGCTACCCGGCGGGGTCGCAGGCTTCCTCAACCGCAACCGCGAGCTTCTGGCACTCGACCGCCTGCTGACTGACGCCCACCAAACCGCACCTGCGGTGACCTTGTTCGTCGTCGCCGGCACGGCCGGGGTTGGCAAGACGTCGCTTGCCGTCCGCTGGGCACATCGGGTCAAGACGCGCTACCCGGACGGACAGCTCTATGTGAACCTGCGCGGATATGACCGCGGACTGCCGGTCGACCCAGCGGAGGCCCTGGACCGGTTCCTCCGGTCGCTTGGCGTACCACCTGCTGCGATCCCGGCAGACCTGGACGAGCGGGCAGCGGTGTATCGGTCCCGCCTCGCCGACCGGCGAATCCTCGTCGTGCTGGACAACGCCGCATCGGTTGGTCAGGTCCGACCGCTGTTGCCAGGCACAGATACCTGCTCGGTCATCGTCACCAGCCGGAACCGACTCTCCGCACTGGTGGCCAGGGACGGTGGCCAACGCCTGACGCTCGACATCCTGCCGGAACACGACGCCGTCGAGCTGCTGCGGACTGTCATGGACGGCTATCGCCAGGGGGACAGTGAGGAGGAGTTGGTCGAGCTGGCCCGGCTGTGTGCGCGGCTACCGCTGGCGCTGCGGATCGCCGGCGAACGAGCGGCCAGCCGGCCGTTCATGGCCCTGCACGAACTGATTCAGGACCTGCGCGACGAGTCAGCGCTCTGGGACACGCTCACTGCCGACGACGGTGACGAGTCCGACGCGGTCCGGACGGTGTTCGCCTGGTCGTACCGCGCGTTGACCGAGGAAGCGGCACGACTGTTCCGGTTGCTGGGGCTGCATCCCGGCCCGGATTTCAGTGCGGCGGCGGCGGTCGCACTGTCCGGCACCCCGGCACGCCGGATCCGGCATCTGCTCGATCAACTCGTGGGCGCCCACCTGCTGGAGCACATCGGGCTGGACCGGTACCAACTGCACGACCTGCTCCGCGCGTACGCCATCGATCAGGTGCGTCAGCATGAGCCGGACGACGAACGCCAAGCGGCGCGGCTGCGGGTGCTCCGCTGGTACCTGCACAGCGCCGACGCTGCGGTGACGGCGATGCTCCCGTTCAACCAGACGGTGCCGCTGGACCCGCCAGATGGCAGTGCGCCGATGACCTTCGGCGCTTCGACGACTGCGGCCGAATGGTTCGAGGCCGAACGGCACAACCTGGTCGGGGCGACCCGCCTCGCCAGCGATTGCGGCGCACACCAGGTCGCCTGGCAGCTGGCGGCGGTGCTACGCGGGGTCTACATGCATCAGAACGCGTTCGACGAGTGGTCGACCACTGCGCGGATCGGGCTGGCGTCAGCCCGGTCGGTCGGTGACCGGCGCGGGGAAGCCGAAACCTTGGAAAGTCTCGGCAAGGCACACTTCCAGGCACGCCAACTCGACGAGGCGGCCGAGTGCCACCAGGCGGCCTTGTCGGTCCGCCGCGAGATCGGTGACGAGTTGGGCACCGCTGTTTCGATCAACGCGCTCGGCCTGCTGGGGCTGCGGCATCGCCGGCTGACCGACTCGGTCCGCTTCTTCTCCGAAGCCCTGGAGATCGTCACCCGACTCGGCAACCGGCGCTGGCGGGCGCTCGTGCTGAGCAATCTGGGCGAGACACGGTACGAGATGCTGCGGTTGCCGGGGGCCGCCGAGCTGCTCCGGGAGGCCCTCGCTGAGCTACGCGACCTCGGTGACCGTGGTCAGGAAGGTAATGCGTTGTTCTTCCTCGGCAGGGCCGAGCGGGAGATGGGCGACGTTGCCAGTGCACAGGCCCGCATCGAGACTGCGGTCGCGATTGCCGAGGAGGCGAACAACTCACTGTGGCTGGGCCACTGGCTGGTCGAACTGGCCCGGGTGCGGCGGGCCATCGGCGATCCCGCCGCCGCCCTCGACATCCTGCATCGCGCTGCTGCGCTGCAACGACGGATCGGTGACCGCAGCCGGGAAGCGACCGCATTCGACGGTGTCGGCGAGGCGTATCAGGATCTTGGCAGGTCGGCGGAGGCGGTGGACTTCCACCGCCAGGCCGCCGGAGTGCACCGCCGGCTCGGCGACTCCTGGCAAGCCGCCGTCGCGCTGCACAACCTGGCGACGGCGCTCGCGGCGACCGGCCGCGAAGCAGAAGCGCTGCCCGTACGGCAGGACGCGCTGACGCTGCTCAACCAGTTCGAGGACGCCCGCGCAGCCGACCTCCGCAGACTGATCCAGCAGGCCTGACCACGCCGTCGACTCCGATGCCGTGCGGACATCACACGCACGGCTGTAGTGGTAGCTGACCCATCTGCAGAGTGGACTTACCGGTACTGGGTCTGGAACATCCGTGAGCGTGGCCGTAGCCGATAGCGGCGCCAAGGGGTCGCGGAGTAGGCGACGATGCCGATGAGGAGAAGCGCGCCGCTGAGGATAAGGCTGGGAACGTCGTTCGGAGGGCGGGCGGTGAACTCCCACCAGAGATAGTAGCCTTGGCTGCTGTATCCCCAATACCACAGAAACACGATGGTTGTTACCGGCATGGCCCAGGCGAGACGCCACCCTAGGATCACACCTGATAGAAGCGAAATTCCGTACCAGGCAATGAGTGCGCGGAGGGTGATAGCCAGAGCTTCAATCGGAAGGGTGATACCTGCCGGGACGAGATACAGCAACCAGCATGTGATTGCCATGGCGACAGCGTAAAGCCAGGTGAGTCGTTTCAGGTGGGCGGTAGCCACAGATTCTAGGGCGCCCAGATTGCTCTGTAGTGCAAGTACCGGAAAAACGCTCGCAGCCATTGCGAGCATTCTCCAGAGCGGGACGCTGACCTGGCCGTTTTCGCCCACGGTTGGCAGGGTGGCCTCAATTGTTCCAAACCAGGCGGCGGATACGCCGCAGAGTGCAGCTGAAATTAGAGCAGAGCGGACCGGTCGCACAGCAACAAACAACCGGATCCCGCGCCAGGAAGCGCGGCTGGACTGCTTAACTCGAGGAGCTGCAGTAGCGGTCACGAATTTCACTCACTTCTTGATTGGCCCAAGAGATTTGATCGTCAATAGATTTGTTGCTAGCGAGCGTCCGACCCGCCTTCCACGCATACTGCATCTCGCTTGGGGCATTTGTTATCGAGTCTGGGGCGCCACCGCCGACCAAGTAGGCCGTCAGCCATGCTTCGAGCGTCCACAGTCGATTCGCGTCGTCGTCTGATATTTTTTGCCAATTACATGCATCCCGGTCAAGGAATTGGAATGTCAGGCTCAGGATGGCTTTTCCGATGTCATCTCCGTAGGACCATGGGCTGCCTGCGATGATTTGGAAGTATGGGGCGGCATCTAAATCTTGCTCGCGTTCGTTGGCGAGGTATGAGTGTGAATCTATCCCGTACTCGTTCATTCGAACTGGAATCGAAAAATTCCCGGGAAGGGCGTTGATGCGAGTGCTGATGGTGCGAATGTCAGAAAGATACTTCTCGTGCTCAGGCCAGATGCACAGCTGCGAGCGTCCTTCGATGCAGAGTATGTTGTTTCCGGGTGGATTTCGTGGTACAACGACCGGCGTGGCTAGCATGGATATTATGACTGCTATGGCGGTTGCCAAAGATAAGCCAAACTTTCGAAGTTTGACTTTTTTCGATTTAGATATCCAAAGTAGTGTTACAAGAAATGCAACTATGCTGGAAGTTCGTAGGAGTAATGAAAGCGAGTCAATTACAAACGCAGGTCTGCCAGTGAGGATGGCGAAGGAGCCCTGTTGGTCGAGAATTCCAATGAGGAGTAGGAATCCAAGTGGTGCGGTCAATGCGGCTATCGCGGCATTAAAGATCTTCCCCATCAGCCAGCCGACAGCAATCGCGACAAGTAGTACAAAAGCTCCAAAAACGAAATAGCCTATCCAAAGATGGAATCCTGGCGGTGCCGTCCGAGCGGTAATGGCGAGGGCGACAGCTTGGCCAATAATGTAGGGGCTGAGTAGAATGGTGGCTGTCGCACATAGAAGGTAAGCTTCGCGGGCGGCTGGAGCAACTCTGGCTGCGGCGAGTTGCTCATCTACTCCATGTCTATCTGGCGCTGTCACCGACCATGCCGCAGCGCCGGCTGTCACGACACCAAGCATGTATGCTGGCACCTGAGCTGCGGCACCTGTTTCCGGCCACACTCCGATCCAGTGCCGACTGCGTATGAATATGATCAATAGGTCCAAGACAATTAAGGGTGGTAGCGCCCAACGAATTGGGGAATTGCGCAGGTGTAGCAGCAGTACTCTCATACCTGCCGCTCACTTTCTGGCAATACATGCATGTATGCCTTCTCCAGATCAGAGTGACCTGGCAGATCCTCGCGACTCAGGGACGATAGGTCAATAACCGACCCGTCGAACCGGACCTCTCCGCTGTGCATGACAATTACTCGATCGCAGGCGGCGGCGACGTCGTCAGTGAGATGGGTGCTCAGCAGGACGATCGCGTCATCGAGCCCGGATAAGATGCTCCTGAACTGGAGCCGCTGGCGAGGGTCCAGACCAACAGTAGGCTCGTCGAGTAGCACCATTTGAGGGTTTCCTACAATCGCCCAGGCAATGCCTGCTCGGCGACGCATGCCGCCCGAGAGCTTTCGCATCTTCGATCGTCTCCGATCGGTCAAGTCGACCATCTCTAGTACGCGGTCTATCGATCTATTCCACTCTCCTGGCTCGACTCCCCGCATCCATGCAGCATACGCCACAAAGTCGGCAACGGTCATCTGCGGATCAAACCCGAAGTCCTGTGGGAGATAGCCGATACGGCTGCGGACCGATCGAGCCTTCTGTTCTGTGTCAATTTCGATGTCGTCGAATAATATGGAACCGTAGCTGGGTGGCATGATCGTGGCCAATGTGCGCAGCAGGGTTGTCTTGCCGGCACCGTTTGGGCCGAGAACGCCAATTGTGCCAGGCTGAAGTGTGAGGCTGATGCGGTTCATGGCAAGCGTCAATCCGTACCGCTGTGACACCGCGTCTAGCACTACGTTCATCTGATGATCTCACTCCTCAACGGCAGCGTGCTGGGGATGCGTATTACCGCATCCCCAGCACGCTGTTTCGCCTGGCGTTTGATAGGTTCTAGTAGTAAGTGATCTGCCCGTTGCTGACGGAGATGAGGCAGTCGGCACCGGAGACGGTTTGGGTGCTCCCGGAAAAACGGAATCTATCAAGGTAGCGGGTGCCCTGAAGTGAGCAGCTGACGGAAGATTGGTACGTTCCGGTCAGACCGGCACCCGGCGATGAGCACTTTTGCGCCCATGCGGTGTTCCACCATTCGGTGTAGCAGTTTGAAAGTTTGTTCGACGTGCCAGCTGCGGTTGCTGCGGAACTGCCAAGTGTCACAGCTGCGACCATGATGGCTGCGAGGGTAACCGCTTGTGCGATCCGCCTTGGGTTCAGTGAGTTCCGCTGTCGTACCACTTGCCTTGCACTCATGAGTCCACCTCGCGAGTTGAAGGAACAGCTGGCAACGCAGAAATGATTGATCTGCATGCGTAGCGTAGCAAAACTTCGGCGGGGGGCAATGAGAACGGACCTGGTTCGTTGGCCTTTGGTGGCTGCGTGCCGGAGCCTCCTTGTGTAGGTGCAGGTGAGTCACTCCTAATGTCGGTCGGGCGAACCCGTATGATGTATATCACACCTTTGCTTCGGCTTCACGAGTGGGTTGTCGGCTTCGGGTTCGCGTCACCGGGATCGCCGTCGGTCCTTGGGGGTGCAGGAGCACTTCAGATCAGGGCTGGGTGGTCGACCCGAGGGCGCCGGACCAGCCCGCTCGGTTGCCTTGGCTGGCAGCCCAGCTCCTGCGGGGCCTGGCGGTCAGGGTTGGGTGGGGGTGTGCTTGAGGCCGGTGACGAAGGTGGTCCAGGCGGTAGCACCGAAGGCGAGGATCGGGCCGGTGCGGTCCTTGGTGTCGCGTACGTCTACCTGGCCGCCAGCGAAGCGGACCTCGACGCAACTTGCGTTGCTTGAGCTTCGCGAGGACTTGAACCAGTCCCGGTCAAGGGTGCCGACCTGCGGGGTCATCCCATCTCTTTACGGCATCACCCGGATTTCAATCTGCTCCGGTCGCTCGGTCATTAGGGTGGTGAGGTGGTCGAGTTGCGCTCACATCACCGCCGGGCCGCCGACCTGCTGACGCAGCGCGCCTTCGCTGATCACGGTGTTGATTCGGATCGGGTCGCTGGCGGCGAGCCGCACCTGACGAGCCATCCGGACGTCGACCCATCGCTCCACTTCAGCTAGACGGATCGTGGTGGAGCCGCCACGGATCGCCGCACGGGCATACTCCTCGGTCTGCAGCAGGCCGTGGATGGCCTCGGAGCGAAAGCTACGGAGCTGCGACGCGCCGGCCTCGTAGCCGAGGAAGCGCAGGAATTCGTTCGGGAAGAGCTTGGCGTAGTCCTGCCACCAGCCGCGACGCGCGGCGCCCACCCGCAGCTCCTCCAATTCGGCGGCGTCCCAGCGGACTCAGTTTGAAGATCGGATGCGCTCCATCTGCACGACACGCCGAGCGCGAAGCAGATGGAGCGCATCCGACCGTGGGTCCGTTGCAGCCGTCGATCCTGGCAGGGTCCTGCCGTCAGGGCTGGGTGAGGGTGGACTTGAGGCCGGTGACGAAGCTGGTCCAGGTGTTGGGGCCGAAGGCGAGCGTCGGGCCGGTGCGGTCTTTTGTGTCGCGTACGTCCACCTGGCCGCCAGCGAAGCGGACCTCGACGCAGGCAGCGTTGTTGGAGCTGCGCGACGACTTGAACCAGTCCCGGTCAGGGGTGCCGACCTGTGGGGTCATCCCATCTCCTTGACTATCTGGCGGATCAGCGCGAGTGAGTCCTGCGAGCTTAACGCGCGTTCCTCAGCCTCAGCGAAGGTCATCGTGTAGTCGGCTACGCGAGCCGACTGGTCGATGATGTCGCTGGAGGTCAGGACTTCCTGCCAGACCAGGTCAGGCAGCCGGGGCGATGGGAACGAGAGGATCTGGAACGGCCCGCCGAGCGCGGGGTGTGCTCCGGCGATGAACGGCACGACCCTGATACGGATCTGATCCGGATGCGTGGACACCAGCTCGGCCAGGTGGTTGAGCTGGTCGCGCATGACCTCCGGACCGCCGATCTGCTGCCGGAGGACTGCCTCGCTGATGACGGTGCTCACGTTCAAGGGGTTGGGGCCGGTCAGCCGAGCCTGCCGTGCAATGCGCGCCTTCACTCGCCTGGTCATCTCGGTCAACCGGACGTAGGTGTTGCCGCCACGGATCACGGCACGTGCGTAGTCCTCGGTCTGGAGCAGCCCGTGGAGTAGCTCGTTGTCGTAGCTGCGGACGTGATCCGCGCCGGCCTCGTAGCCGAGGAAGCGGAGGAAGTCAGCGGGGAAGAGTTGAGAGTACTGGTGCCACCAGGCGCGACGGGTCGCTCCCACCCGCAGCTCTTCCAGCTCGGCTGCGTCCTCCGGGTCGATCTCGTAGATCTCGATGAGTTGAGCCAGTCGACCGGCTGGCAGTTTGACACGGCCGGCTTCTACGCCCGAGATGTACGCCTGGGCGATGCCGGTCGCCTTACCGGAAGCAACCGCTGTCATGCCCAACTCTTCGCGGCGCTGGCGCAGCCTGATGCCGAGTTCCCATGCCTGCACGGTGGGCGAGACGTCTGCGCCGTCGGTTGCCTCTTGGCCCGTCGGTGACTGGATCATGTTCCTCACTCCTTACAGGACCGGATAGCAGGGTGAGCCTACTTCAATAAGTCGCTACAGACTAGGGGGTTGATATAACAAACGATTTCCCTGATGCTAGTCACGGTCGGCAGTCCCGCCGCAAACGAGGAGGTTCCCGTGTACCGATTCGGAAAGTTGATCTATCAGCAGGAGGCGGAGGAGCGGTACGGGTTCTCGCTGTGCCGTATCGACAACGCCGGCACACGTGACCAGACGTACGACCTGCTCGGAGTCATCCGGGTCGCCGTCGACCCGCGCCAGCCGGAGAAGCTGGGGGAGAACCTGCGCGGCTGGGCGGTCGCGACCCTGACCGCCGGCGGCCACGGGTTCGGCTGCTACCACGCCGCCTTCAGCACCCTCGACGAAGACGACCAACCCGAGAGCGACCTCGGCAACCTCGACATCAACTGGTCCGGCTCGGAAGTCCTCGTACCCGCCGCCGAATAGGCGTGTACGCCGAAGCGGCGGCGGCCCGGCTGCTCCGCGTACCGCCGTCGACCTTGCGCCGCTGGCTGGCCGTCACCGACGGCCGCCAGCGGCGGTCCGACCCGCCCGGCAGCCGAGCCGGCCCGCCTGGTCGGCGGATGCTCGACTGGGCCGAGTTCGTCGAAGCGGCCTACCTGCGGGAACACCGACAGGCGCATCGTGTGCCGATGACCGGGCTGCCGATCTTCCTGGCGTTGCTCCGGGACCAATTCGGCGTGCCGCACCCGATTGCTGACCGGCGCGTCTTCACCGACGGACGCGCCGTCGTCTGGGATCTCCAGGCCGCCGCCGGCCTGCATCCACGATGGTGGCTCGTCGTGACGACCGGCGACCGCCTGACGCTGACCCCGCCGGCTGAGGCCTTCCACCGGCGAGTCGACTGGGCCGGCAACACCGCGGCCAGCTACCGACCTGACCCGAACCCGGACTCGCCGATCCGTGTCCGGCCTGACGTCCGCTTCGGCCGGCCCGCCATCGGCGGGGTGAGCACCGAGACCATCGCCGAACACCAGGCGGCAGGCACCGACCCCGAGACGATCGCCGAGATGTACGCCCTGACGCCGGCTGACGTTGCCTGGGCGCTGGCCTACGAGTCCGGCACCCGGCCCAGCCGTTGACTGAACGTGGGAGGTTCGATGCCCAACCGAACGCTGTGTCAGCCCCAGACACTGTTTCCGGCCGTGACCGGCTCCGGTGCTGAGCTGGTTGCCGCCACTGCCGACGAGATCGCCGGATGGCAGGCGGACGGGATCGGCGTACACGCCTTCTCCGACGACAGCTACCCCGCCCAGCTGCGCGGCATCAAGGAGGCACCTCCGCTGCTGTTCACCCGTGGCAGGCTGCGTGCCAACGACCGGGCCATCGCCGTCATCGGCAGCCGCAAGGCGTCCGAGCGCGGACTGGTCATCGCCCGATCGGTAGCCGCGTCGCTGGTCAACCGGGGAGTGACGGTCGCCAGCGGGCTTGCGCACGGCATCGACACCGCTGCGCACACCGCAGCCCTCGCAGCCGGTGGCCGGACCGTCGCGGTCATCGGCACCGGCATCCGCAACTACTATCCGTCGGCCAACCGGCGGCTGCAGGACCACATCGCCGACGTCGGCCTGGTGGTCAGCCAGTTCTGGCCCGACGCCGGCCCCACCCGGCAGAGCTTCCCGATGCGCAACGCGGTGATGAGCGGGTACGCGGCAGCGACCCTCGTCGTCGAAGCCGGCGAGACCAGCGGTGCCCGGATCCAGGCACGCCTTGCCCTCGGGCAAGGCCGGCCGGTGATCCTGACCAGCCATGTCATGCGAAGTCGATGGGCGCAAGCCTTCGCCACCGAGCCGGGCGTCCACGTCGTACGCGGCACAGCAGAGCTGATCGAAGCCGTCGACGGCATCCTCAACCGGCTCCCACTCAAGTAGACAGCCGTAGCGGAAGCTCTTGCTGATCGAGCGCCTGTGCGGCGAAGCCATGAGCCGGTTGGTCGATTGAGATCCTGTCGTTCATGGCGTGACGCTGGTGATGGTGTGCAGCATGGCGAACTCGCCGCCGCCGGTCAGGCAGTAGGGGGCGACATCGGGCAGGTCGAGGTCGCTGGTCGAGGGGTTGGCGTAGCCGCCACCGCCGACGACCCGGCTGCCGATCGCGATCGGCTCCCGGCCCGGTACGTCGACCCCGGCGACCTGCCCACCGTCCCGCCACACCTTCGTGCCGGGCGGCCAGACAGCGACGTTGCGCATCCCGTCCTGCCCGGTCGTCGCGTCCGGTTCGAGGACGAAACAGTCGTCGTCGGCGAGGTGGCGCAGGTATCCGTCGATCTGCGCGTCGTCGCCACCACGTCGTACGTCGTGAACGAGCAGCGTCGGGTCCGATTCGGCGACGGAGACCGGCGGACTCGACGTACAGCCGAAACACACCGCGGCCGACATGACGGCGAGGAACACCCGAGCGGGCCGGCTACCCCAGCGGGGGTAGCCCTTCCGCCGGATCATGTCGAACGCATGGGTGACGTCGAACTGCGGACGAGGTCGCGCCAGCGGGAAATCGTCGCCTTGTACGGTGCCGGCATATGCAGGTCGGGCACCTCGTCGTAGCCGAAGACCCCGAGCTCCTTGTGCTCGTCGGTGTAGATCAACTCTTCTTCACCCGTGTAGACCGCACCGAAGCTGACGATGAAGACGTGCCGAAGCGGGGTGATCTCGTACACCCACGAGTCGATGATCCGCACGCCGGTGATTGTCAGGCCCAGCTCCTCGGCGACTTCCCGGCAGACGCCCTGCTCCGGTGACTCGCCGACTTCCAGCTTGCCGCCGGGCAGCTCCCACTCGTCGCGCTCGTTCTTCAGCAGCGGCACCCGACCATGGTGGTCGACGACCAGCTTCACCGAGATCGGCAACTGGTACTCGAAGTAGCCCGGGTTGCGTTCGACGAGGTACGGCGGCCGGTCGGACATGGCAGGTGCTCCCATCTGTACTGCCTCAGCCCGCGCAGATCAGGACGGCGGCGACGTCGTCGGCGCGTTTGAAACGGTCACCGCCGACGGCCGGGTCGCTCTCCGTCTGCCGGATCAACTTCTCCAGGTACGCCACCCCACGCTCCCGGGCCTCGGCGACGACCTCGGACCACCCGGCGAAGAGCTGGTAATCGGTGACCAGCCGGGCGAACCCGTCCGTGCAGAGCAGGATGTGGCCGGTCCCTGCCCAGTCCGCGGTGATCCGGTGCGGGACGAGGCGGCGCTGCGGGTGGCCGGAGAAGACCGATTCGACATCACCGGAGGTCATCGTGTGCCGGCGTCGCTGCTGCATCGCGGCGACGACCTTAGCTGGGTCGGTCTCGCGGGCCCGCACCGCCGCCGCCTCTCGCCCGTCGAAGTAGCTGGTGGCGAGGACGCGGGTGGTGTCACCGTCGATGACAGCGGTGGCGTCGCCAATGCGGGTCAGCTCGAAACCGCCGCCCTGGTCGACGCAGAGACCGATCGAGCAGGCCGGCGGCATCCGATCCGGGGGGAAGCCGTACGCCTCCTGCTGCCGATGCACCTCGACGGCGATCCGCTCCAACAGGTCGGCGCCGCTGCCCTGATAACCGTCCGTCCCGGATTCTGTGAGGAGCGCCCCGACCAGGTCGACCAGCCACACCACGTCACGCTCTGCGGGCAGGGCAGCGTCGTCGTACAGGTCGGTGGCACCGTCGATGACCCAGGCCAGCGAACCCGCGTGGCCTACCCGGTCCTCGTTCGACCTGGCCCCGCCGGCTGTGGTGACCGAATCCCGAACCTTCATCTTGATCCTCTTCACGGCATCCACGAATCCGGAACGAACATCCCGGTCGCGATCAGGCCAGATGCGAGCGTGGCGACCACTCCAACACGCCACACGCTGCTGTTGTTGATGAGCGAGAAGGTGCCGAAGACCAGGCCAATCGCGCCGGCCGCGACCAACATCAGGCGAATCCCGTCGGCACCCTTGCTCTGGCTCGCGACATTACCAGCAGTGGCTACAAACGCAACCACCGCTGCCAACAACCCGAGTAGCTGTAGTTGCTGTGTCTTGAACTCGGTCAGCTCTTTACGTAGCCGGTCCTGTGCCCGGAACCACCTTGATCGTTCCTCCAGAAGATCGACTCGGACCCGTGTGGCCTGGTACTGGGTGAGTCTTCGCAGGTAATCCCTTGAGCTGCGGGGTTCGAGCTCGATAGCTTGAGCGACGGATACCCTGGCCGCCTCGAACTCTCCGCGCAATGCCAGGACCCGCCCCTTTGTCTCGAAGTAGTGTGCCAGCTTGCCCTGCGAGAGGGCGATCGCTCGATCGACGTGCCGTTCAACCTGGTCAAGATCTTGCGCGGGGGCACCCTTGTCCAGGCGTTCGAGGTACTCGACCCAGAATGCCGCGAGTTGATGCACCACCGCGGGCACATCTGGCATCAGGTCGACGGCCTGCCTGGAGAACTCTACTGAGCTGCGCAAAGAGGCAAGGTCGCCACGCATTCTGGCCGAGATCGCCCGGAATGTGTGGAAGTACGGCTCGGTACCGAACTGGTCCTCGTACCGTCGGACCATGGCGGCGTACTCGCCGTGTCGCTCTTCCCGTCGTAGTCGCAGCAGCAGCGCGTAGAACGCGGCGAACCGAACACGGCGGGGCAGCCTTGGGGTATCGACGATGGCGTGCAGATCGGCCTCTGGGTCATCGACCTTCTCTAGGATGTCCCGGACCACATGCGGGAAGCGGGCGTCCCGGGCTGGGGGAGTCTTAGACAGCGCCTGTGCCAGCAATGACCTGCGCCGTCGATCCTCGGCGCTGCGCCTGGGCTCAGGAATCCGCACGCCGGAACCCCCTGTTGAGCCAGGCGTACGGGTGGCCCTCCTTGACTTTCGCCAGGAATCGGATAACGCAGCGCCTACCGGTGAACGCTGAACGTCCATGTAGCGTGCGGTGGTTGTGCAACAGGTAACCGTCGCCGCGGCCGAGTGCCAATGGCGCTGACGCGTCCTTGATCAACTGTCGAAGCCTGGCAGTTATCTCCGCAGGTCGATCACGATGCCATGGCCAGGCGATCTCGTCGTCGCGGTAGCGGATCCGCTGGAAGCCATCGCGTGATCCGAATATCGCCTGTACTCCCTCCTGGCCGGACATCGACAGTGACAACCCGGCAACCGCCTCGGCACCAAACTGACCTCGAAGCTCCGCTGCTACGTATGCTCCGTCGACTACCACGCCACCTCCGCCGACGTCAGCAGGGATGACGGTCAGGGAAGCCAGCAAGCTGGGTGGTTCGACGTGCAGGCTTCGGTCGGTATGTGGCAGGAGGGCGGTTCGGGAGAATCCGGCAGCGTTCAACACATCGGAAGGTGTTTTGGAAGGATCGATCACTGTTACTCCCGGTTGAGCTTGGTGAGGGTGATCAACCGGCAGAGTCCAAGTCTTGAGCAGCCTGCTTACCTCGACGGCTCTGGCCTGTCTGATCAGCACGTACCCATCCCGAGCTAGGTAACCACCGACTTCGTCATGCGCAATTTCCAACGCGCCGTTGGACGCCAGCAACCGCATAGGCAGGCCCTTGATTGACTCCTGACAGCCACCGTATGTGTCCAATGTGATCAACACAAGGTCTTGAGTACTCGACGCAAACGGTCTCGCCGACGAGGTGTACGTCTGGGTAGTGATCGTTCTTGCCAGACCGACGGGTACAGCCGATCGCATGAGGACGGTGTCGGGGGGGAGCCGTTACGGTGGCGGGCATGGGTGAGGCAGGCGTACTCGGCAGACCAGACGCGGGCGTGATCCGCGACGAACTGCAGGCGCTGGTCTTGGCCGACCTGCTCGGGCCGCTCGACGGGCCGGACGAGGAGTTCGGCACCCAGGAGAGCCCGCTCGACCGCTACCTGCTCGGCCGGCTCGCCCCCAACGGCCAGGCCGTCGAGCCCGACACCCAGGACGAGCTCTCCGACGCCAGCGCACCGGACATCATGGAGGGCCAGCCGGAGCCGAGCGCGCCCAACGTGCCCAGCCTCGCCCCGTCTGCGCTCGGCTTCACCGCCACCGTGGACGGTGCCGCCACCGCGCTGCGGGTCACCGGCGGCTGGGGTCGCTACGACCGGGCCACCTCGCAGCGCGAGGAACACGCCGGCCGGGTCTGGCAGCGCCAGAGCCACGGCGGCACCATCATCGTCGTACTCGCCGAAGGCCCGCTGCCGCCGCAGGCCCCCGACCCGGACCAACCCGACATCGTGGTACGCGGCCGGGCCCGCCGCCGCGACGGCCGCTGGCTGATCTCCCTGTTCCTGGAGAACCGGCAGCGGCCCGGCGCGCGGCGCGACGCCAGCTCCTGGATCTTCCAGGTGGAGCTGTCCGCCACCGGCGACGGCGACCAGCCGGTCTTCTGGCCCCGACCCGAGCAGATCACCGGCGGCGACGCCTCCGACCAGGCCGAACGCCGCCGGCTCGCGATGGCCTACCGCTTCCACCCCGAGTACGCCGTCGGCCACGGCACCGCCGTGCGGGCCGACCCGGCGGCCGGCGGCGACCCCGCGCTGCGCGCCCACCGGATCCGCACCTGCCCGGTGCCCGTACACGAACTGCCGTTCACCGACGTGCCGACCGCCGACACCGACCCCGATCTGCCGGAGCTGGCCGCCGTCGAGCTCGACATGAAACGCCTCGCCGAGCTGGCCGCCACCCCGCCGGCCGCCCCGGCCAGAGGCACGGCACGCGGTCCGGCCGGTGATCCGCTGCTGGCGGCGCTGACCCCGCTCGTCGACGGCTACCGGGCCTGGATCGCCGGCAACGAAGCCGCCGCCGACCAGCCGCACCGCCGGCTCACCGAACACCGTCAGCAGGTCACCGAGGCGCTGCGCGACGCCCGCCGGGCCGCCGACCGGATCGCCGCCGGCATCGGCCTGCTCGCCACCGACCCGGCCGCCCGCCGCGCCTTCGGCTTCGCCAACCGGGCGATGTACCTGCAGCGGGTGCACACCAGGGTCGCCGACGCCCGTCGCGAACACCCCGGCGTCGGGCTCGCGGCGGCGACCGCCGCCGCCGACCAGCCCGTCAACCACCGCTGGCGGCCGTTCCAGCTCGCCTTCCTGCTGATCAATCTGCCGGCGCTGGCCGACCCCCGGCACGCCGAACGCACCGAGGACCAGCAGCGGGCCGTCGCCGACCTGCTGTGGTTCCCCACCGGTGGCGGCAAGACCGAGGCGTACCTCGGGTTGACCGCCTTCACCATCGCGATCCGCCGGCTGCAACCCGCCCACGGCGGACTGGTCGCCGCCGACGGCCTCGCCGTGCTGATGCGCTACACGCTGCGGCTGCTCACCATCCAACAGTTCGAGCGGGCCGCCACCCTGATCTGCGCCGCCGAGACGCTGCGCCTGGCCGACGAAACCACCTGGGGCGACACGCCGATCCGGATCGGACTGTGGGTCGGCGGCAAGGTCACCCCCAACCACACCGACCAGGCCCGGCAGTGGCAGCAGCAGCAGCGTGGCCGGCGCGGCGCCGCCACCCGGGGCCACGGCTCACCGCACCAGCTGACCAGCTGCCCGTGGTGCGGCAGCCGGATCGAACCCGGCCGGGACATCGTGATCGACCCGACGTACCGCCGGACCCTGGTCCGCTGCCCCGACGTCGAATGCCCGTTCAGCGACCTCGCCGGGTTCGGCCGGCCCGACGACCAGCGCGGGCTGCCGGTGCTCGTCGTCGACGAGGAGATCTACCGGCACCCGCCGGCCCTGCTGATCGCCACCGTCGACAAGTTCGCCCAACTGGCCTGGAAAGGCGCGACAGCAGCGTTGTTCGGGCAGGTCAGCCGGCGCTGTGAACGGCACGGCTACGTCACCGAAGACCTGGAACACGCCGACTGGGAAGCGACGTACCACCGGGCCGCCGGCACCGCCGGGCCGGCCAGCATCGTCGACTGCCCCCGGCTGCGACCCCCTGACCTGATCATCCAGGACGAGCTGCACCTGATCTCCGGTCCGCTCGGCTCCCTCGTCGGCCTCTACGAGACCGCCGTCGACCGGCTCGCCACCTGGCAGCCGGTGACCGGTCACTCGACCCGGCCCAAGGTGATCGCCTCCACCGCGACCGTCCGCCGCGCCCACCAGCAGATCGGCGCACTGTTCCACCGCTCGACCAGCGTCTTCCCACCGCCCGGCCTGGACGCCGCCGACAGCTTCTTCGCCCGCCAGCGCGACCCCGACCAGCGTCCCGGCCGGCGCTACATCGGCATCTGCGCCCACGGCACCCGGATCAAGTCGGCCCTGATCCGGGTGTACGTGTCGGTCCTCGGTGCCGCCCAGAAGCTGCACGAACGCTACGGCCGCAACGACGTCACCGACCCGTACATGACCCTGGTCGGCTACTTCAACAGCCTGCGCGACCTCGGCGGCATGCGACGCCTCGTCGAAGACGACGTCTCCACCCGACTCGCCCGCGCCGACGAACGCGGCCTGGCCCGCCGCTACGACCCGCTGCTGGAGGAACTGACCTCCCGGATGTCCTCCGACGCGATCCGGCCACTGCTGGACCGGCTCGCCGTCCGGTTCACCGGCGGGCGCGGCAAAGCCGGCCCGAGACCGATCGACGTGCTCCTCGCCACCAGCATGATCTCCGTCGGGGTCGACGTCTCCCGGCTCGGCGTGATGGTCGTCGCCAACCAGCCCAAGTCGGCCGCCGAGTACATCCAGGCCACCAGCCGGGTCGGTCGCGCCGCCCCCGGCATCGTCTTCACCGTCTACAACTGGGCCCGCCCCCGCGACCTGTCACACTACGAACGCTTCGACCACTTCCACGCCACCGTCTACCGGCAGGTCGAAGCGCTGTCGGTCACCCCGTTCGCCGAACGGGCCATCGACCGCGGATTGACCGGGGTGCTGGTCGCCCTGATCCGCAACCTGGAACACACCTACAACGGCAACCTGAGCGCCCAGCACTTCGACCGCTACGGCCCCCTCGCCGACCACGTGGTGCGTTTCCTCGCCCGGCGCAGCGACGTCGCCGCCGACAACGCCGTACGGCTACGCGTCGAGGACGAGCTGGAAGCGCGGCTCGACGCGTGGGCGCGGGAACGGGCCATGCCCGCCCGGCGGCTCGCGTACGACAAACCACGCCGCAGCGACGACACCGCCGGGCTGCTGCACCGCCCCGAGGAGGGCCGCTGGCGGCAGACCACCTGCCCCACCTCGCTGCGCGACGTCGAACCCGGCGTACAGCTGCAGCTGCAGCTCGCCGGGGCAGCCATGGCGGAACCACCGCCACCGTTCGTGCCCCGCGTCGATCCGGCGACCGGCACCGGGGCCGCCGCCGGTGGGGCCGCTGGCGGAGCCGACGGGCCGGAGGCGCTGGCGTGAGCGAACCACAGCTACGGCAACTGCGGGTCGGCGCGCTGCGCCCCAACCAGCTGCTGCACACCTACGGCATCGGCTCCGTCGCCGACCTGCCCAGCCTGTCGGTGATGCCGCTCGGCCTCGACCACTGGGAGCTGGCCCGCGCCACCGTCATCACCGAAGACCGGCTGCTCGCCGCCATGCGCGCCAAACTCGGTCACCAGGTGCAGGCGCTGCGGCTGCCGCCGCACCTGCCGGAAACCTCCGACCCGTACGCCGAATGGGCCCGCATCGGGGTGCCGGTCGCGTTGTTTCCCGCCTGGTTGCGTTGCTCCGACACCCGGTGCAACCAACTCGCCCCAGTCGAGTCGGGTCTGTTCGAGCTGGTCTCGGCGCCGACGCCGGACAAGGTCCGCTACGTGCACACCTGCCGGGGCAACGGCGGCGGCCGACCCACCGCCGTACCGGCCCGGTTCGTGCTGGCCTGCGGCAACGGCCACCTCGACGACTTTCCCTGGTCGTACTTCGTGCACCGGGGCAGCGACCCCGGGGCCGGGCACCCGCTGCAACTGTCCGAACGCGGCAGCACCGGCGAGACCACCAACATCTTCGTCACCTGCGGCCAGTGCGCGGCGGCGCGGCCCATCTCGGACGCGATCGGGGCGCTCGCCGACCGCAACCTGCCCGCCTGCCGGGGCCGCCACCCGCACCTGGGCAGCTACGAACCGTGCGACGCGCCGCCGCGCACCCTGGCGCTCGGCGCCACCAACAGCTGGTTCGCCATGCAGGCGGCGGTGTTCAGCGTGCCGAAGGCTGAACACCCGGTGGACCACCTGGTCGCCGAATTCTGGCCGACGCTGAGCGTGCTCGCCCCGCTGCCAGCGGAGACCGGCACGATGATCCTGCCCACCCAGACCTGCTGGTCCGAGCTGCAACCGCACGGAGTGGACAAGGTGTGGGCGGCGATCCAGCGGCGGCACGAAGCCGGCGACACCCCCGGCGGCGGTGACTGGGACAATCTCGACCTGCACCTGCCCGAGTGGCGCGCGTTCACCGCCAGCGTCGGCGCGGCACTGCCGGACTTCACCACCCGGCCGGAGCCGGTCCCGGCCGGGCACCGGGACTGGCTGAGCCAGGTGGTGCTGGTGCCCCGGCTGCGTCGGGTCGCCGCACTGTACGGCTTCACCCGCATCGACGCCCCCGAACGGGACGTGCTCGACACCCCCGACCAGTGCCGCGCACCGCTGTCCGCCGAGCCGCCCACCTGGGTGCCGTGCGCCGAAACCCGCGGTGAAGGCATCTTCCTGCGGTTCGCCGAGGAACGCATCGTCGCCTGGGAGCACGACCCCGCGGTCAAAGCCCGCGAACACCTGCTGATCCGGGCCCACGACAAATGGCGGGCGCAGCGCCAACTACCCCCCGGAGGCTGGCCCGGCCTGCGCTACCTGCTGCTGCACACCCTCGGGCACACCCTGATCCGGGAGCTGGCGCTGGAATGCGGCTACAGCGCCTCCGGCATCGGCGAGCGGGTGTACGCGCGTGCCGGCGACTCGCCGATGGCCGGGGTGCTGCTCTACACCGCCGCCCCGGACAGTGAAGGCACCCTCGGTGGCCTGGTCACCCTCGGCCGGGCCGACCGGCTCGGCCCACTCATCGACCGCGCGTTGCACGGTGCCCGGCTGTGCAGCTCCGACCCGCTCTGTGCCGAACACGACCCGACGGTGCACGGCCGGCTCGCCGGAGCCGCCTGCCATGCCTGCCTGTACGCCGCCGAAACGTCCTGCGAAGGCGGCAACCACTACCTGGACCGGTCGTTGCTGGTCGACACCCTCGCCGACAACGAGTGCGGCTTCTTCAGGTGACCGGCTGCCAGCGGTGAACCCGTCCGAGGCCACCGCCGGACTTCCTTCCGAGGTGCTGGCCGAAACCGTCGCCGAGTTGGCCGCCGAGCTGCCGGCCGGGCACGTCGCCGCCTGGGCCGGCGTACTGGCCTCGGTCCAGCGGTCGGAGGCCACGGTGGAGGCCGCGCTGATCGACGCCCGCCCCGGGTACGCGGTCGCCGCCCACGCCCGGCGGCTGGTCGCCGTCTGGCGAAGTCACGCCCCCGACCTGCCCGGTGCGGCCGTCGCGCTCGCTCTGCGCAGCGCCGCCCACCTGCAGCGACGGGCCGAAGTACGGCGTACCGAGCTGGTGGTCAGCGGGCCGAGCAGCCCGGCCGTCGCGGTCCGGCTGACCCGGTCGGTGGTGGTCGAGTTGATCCGGCAGGCCCGCCGATCACTGCTGATGGTCAGCTTCGCCGCGTACGGCGTCGCCGAGGTCGTCGCCGAGGTGTCCGCCGCCGCCGACCGCGGCGTCCGGGTCGACCTGGTGTTGGAGAGCGGCACCGCCGACGGTGGACCGCTGCGCGGGGTGACCGGAGCGGACGTCTTCGCCGGCCTCGGCGACCGGGTCACCTGCTGGCACTGGCCGGCGGCGCGGCGACAGCCCGGCCGGTCGCTTCCGGCCCTGCACGCCAAGGTGATCGCCGCCGACACCGACGCCGCCCTGGTCAGCAGCGCCAACCTGACCGACCGGGCGCTGTCGGACAACCTGGAAGTCGGGGTGGTGGTGCGGGACCCGGACGCGGTACGGCGACTCGTCGACCACTTCGCCGCGCTGATGGAACCGCGCACCGGAGTCCTGCGGCGACTCTGACCGGTAGGTCGCGGCCTCACAAGGCACCCCGGCCCGGGGTGTCCGCCAGCGGACACCCCGGGCCGGAAGGCGGGGCAGGGATCAGCTGGCGGTGGCTGGCCGGTCGTCGGCGAGCTCGCGGCGGGTCTCGGAGCGGGTCGGCGCGGCGGCAGCCCGGCGGGCCGGGTCGGTGCAGAGCTCAGCGATCTGGGCCTCGGTCATCGGGCCGCCCCGGGACCGGGTGACGCCCAGGTGGTCGGGGACCTCGACGGTCGCCTCGAAGTCCCAGATGTACCACTCCTTGCGGCCCCAGGCCTTGTTCTTCAGCTTGATCTCGATCGTGCCCTGGGCGGTCTGCAGCTTGGGGCTGCGGTCCAGCGCGGCCCAGCCCGACGGGCCGGCGTTGAGCGACGTGGTCCGGGAGACCGTCGACTCCCAGTTCCACTGCCGGCCGATGCTCTGGCTGATGCTCGTCGACACGTTGCTCAGCGCGCTGGAGCCGAAGGTGGTCGCGGGCACCTCGGCGGTCATGCTGATCGACCCACCGGTGGTGTCGGACCATTCGACCGACAGGCTGTTGTCGTACGGGGTGCAGTTGAAGTGCGAGGCGACCTCGTGGAAGCCGGCGGTGGTCTCGGTCACCGGTGTCCCCGCAACGAACTGGCAGGACACGGCCCGGCTGTCGCAGTGCTCGAAAAGCTCCGCGCGGGACGGTCCGTCCCAGAACCTGACCGAGCTGTACTGGTTGTCGGCGGGCACCTGCGCGAGCTGGTCGTGCGAGTACCACATGTGGGGGGTGCCGGACTGGTTGGTGTTGACGTAATAGTTGCTGGCGCAGTCGGTGATGTTCTTGTATGAACTGATCACGTTACTCCAGGCGGCGCCGGCGTCAGCGAGGTTGTTGAAGTTGTAGTACTTGCCGCCGCTGCAGGTGCCGGATCGCGAGACCATGCTCAGTGAGCCGCCGGTGTAGTTGGCGTTCTGGTACGCGATCCCGAGGACCACCTGGGCGGCCGCGGACGTACCCGAAGCCATGGCGCGGGTGGCGGCGGTGCCGGCGGCGGCGATCCGCTCGGTGGTCGCCGCGTCGAGTCGGCTGCCGTCACGCGGGGCGTCGGTGACCGCCCCGGCGGTCGCCACCTTCATGGCGGTCCGGAAGTCGCGGTAGCAGGCCAGCTCTTCGGCGGACTCGTAGAGCAGACAGTCGGCCATCTCCGCGGTGGGCACGGTGGAGGAGGCGGCGGCCGGGGTGCTCACGGCGAGCATCGGACCCAGCATCAGTACGGACAGGACGGTCGCGGTGCGGGCGTGTCGGAACATCCGACGGCGTTGCAGGAATGTCATGAGTGCCAAGTCTGGTGATGCAGGACCGCGCAGCCTTGGTGGAATTCGAAGGATCAGCTGAGGAAAATATGAGGAAGGAACATGGCCAGTGCTCTTTCCGGTGGAGTCAGTGATCGCCGTTACATTGACTCTGCCCGAAACCCTACAGCATTTCTGTCGGGTCTGAAACAGTGCGACCATTCGTGGCGCCGCTGACCAGGGCGTTCTGGTCGCCGCGAGGCGGTGGCCAAGATCGTCCGTCGAGGGCCGGGCGCGCACCGGGGGTACGCTCAGCCGATGGCCGGCGACACCTTCCGCTTCGGCGAGTACGAACTGGACATGGCCCGCTACCAGCTGCGGCGATCCGGTGAGCCGGTCCACGTGGAGCCCCGGGCACTCGACCTCCTGCAGTACCTCATCGAACACCGGGACCGGGTGGTATCGAAGAACGAGCTGCTAGACCAGGTGTGGGGCGACCGTTTCGTCAGCGAGGCGGCGCTGACCACCGGGCTGCGTACCGCCCGGATCGCCGTCGGTGACACCGGCCGTCACCAGCGGCTGATCCGGACCGTGCACCGGCGGGGGTACCAGTTCGCGGCACCAGTGACGGTGACCCGGGCCGGTGACCCCGCGGCCCCCGGACCGCAGCCGGCCGCACACCCGACCCGACCGGCACCGGCCCGGTCTGTGGTCGCCGGGGAGGCCGGCGGCGCGGACCGCCAGATCGTCCGGTTCTGCCGGGCCGACGATGGCACCCGGATCGCCTACGCCAGCGTCGGTTCGGGTCCGCCGCTGCTCAAGGCCGCCAACTGGATGACCCACCTCGATCTGGAGTGGACCACCCCGGTGTGGTCGCACTGGCTCAACGGGCTGGCCCGGGACCGGCAGCTGGTCCGCTACGACGAGCGGGGGTGCGGCCTGTCCGACTGGGACGTGCCCAGCTTCTCTTTCGACGACTGGGTCGACGACCTGGACACCGTGGTCGAGGCGGTGGGGCTGGACCGGTTCCCGCTGCTCGGTGTCTCCCAGGGCGGTGCGGTAGCGGTCGCGTACGCCGTGCGCCGGCCGGAGCGGGTCAGCCGGTTGATCCTCGCCGGCGCGTACGCCCGGGGCCGCCAGGTCCGGGCCCGCAGCCAGGCCGAGCAGGACGAGGCGGCCCTGGATCTGAACCTGGCGCGGGTCGGTTGGGCACACCAGGACCCCAGTTTCCTCGGTGTCTTCGCTTCCCAGTTCCTGCCCGAGGGCACTCCGGAGGAGTTGGAGGAGTTCATCGGCTTTCAGCGGCGGACCACCTCGGCGGCGAACGGGGTCCGGTTCCTGGAGGAGTTCGCCCGGATCGACGTCTCGGACATCGCCCACCGGGTGCAGTGCCCGACGTTGATCCTGCACTGCCGCGATGACATGCGGGTGCCCACCTCGCAGGCCAGCGAGCTGGCCACCCTCATTCCGGACAGTCAACTGGTGCTGCTGGACAGCCGCAACCATCTGCTCACCGCGTCCGAGCCGGCCTGGCCGGAGTTCCTGGCCCAGATCGACGCCTTCCTGACCGATTGACCAGCGGAGAGCCAGCATGAGGATCCTTGTCGTGGGCGGGACCGGCCTGATCGGTACGCACGTCGTCGACCTGCTGCGCGAGCGCGGCCACGCGGTGGCCACGGTGGCGCGGACCGCCCGTACCGGGGTCGACCACGTGCTCGACGTCGAGACCGCCTCGGTCGAGGACCTGCGGCCGCTGCTCACTGGCCACGACGGCGTCGTGTACGGCACCCGGGTCGACGAGCAGCGGGTACTCCCCGCACCGATCCATCCCGTGCTGCGCAGTGAACTCGTCGATCCCGTGGCGCGGATGTTCACCGCTGCCCGGCACGCCGGCCTGACCCGTGGGGTCCTGCTCGGCTCCTACTACACCTACCACGACCGGCTTCGTCCCGAGTGGCGGCTCGGCGAGCGGCACGCGTACATCCGGTGCCGGCTGGAACAGGCCCGGCAGGTGCGGACGGCGGCCGGAACCGACCTGCCGGTCACCGTGCTGGAGCTGCCGTTCGTCTTCGGCCGAGCCGGTGACCGGCTACCGAACTGGGCCGGTCCGCTGGACCGGTGGGCACGGTCGGCGGCGCCGCTGCTGGTCCCGGTCGGCGGAACCGCCGCGGCCTCGGCCGGCAGCGTCGCCGCCGCGGCGGTCGACGCGATCGAGGGAGCGTACGGCGGGGACGTTCCGGTCGCCGACGCCAACCTGACCTGGGTCGAGATGCTCGGGCGGATCGCCGAGGCGGTGGGCCGGCCCCGCCCGGTCCGGCGGCTGCCCGCCGGTGCGGTCCGCGTGGCCCTGCGGGCCGGCGGCGCACTGCAGGCGCTCGCCCGTAGGGAATCCGGGCTCAACCCCGCTCACCTGGCCGACCTGCTCCTCGACGAGCTGTTCATCGAGCCGCTGACCGGCCGGTCGCTCGAACCGTCGTTGCAGGAAACCTTCGGCGCGTCACCTGCCGGCAGGTGAGCGGGTCACTCTGATCACATCCAGATCGACAAGATCAACAGTAGTTGGCAACATCGATGTGACGTCGGCAACACGATAGTGCAACGTCGATTTCCCACTCTTGGGCGATGGGTGACCACGGCAGTCCCGACCTGGTCGGGAACGTGCTGACCCACTGCCCGTACTGCTCGCTGCAGTGCGGCGTACGGATGCGGCCGGCGCCGCCCCGACCGCCCGTCATCGAGCCAGCGGACTTTCCCACCAACCGGGGCGGGCTCTGCGCCAAGGGCTGGAGCGCGCCGGAACTGCTCGACCACCCCGACCGACTGCTCACCCCGCTGGTGCGCGCCGACCCGGCCGACCGGCGCAGCCCGCTGCGCCCGGCCAGTTGGGACGAGGCCCTCGACCGGATCACCGCCGCCATACAGACCAGCCAGCACCGGTACGGACCGGCCAGCGTCGGCCTGTTCGGCGGCGGCGGGCTGACCAACGAGAAGGCGTACCAGCTCGGCAAGTTCGCCCGGGTCGGACTGCGTACCCCGCACATCGACTACAACGGCCGGTTCTGCATGTCGTCGTCGGCCACTGCCGGCAACCGGGCCTTCGGTATCGACCGAGGCCTGCCGTTTCCGCTGGCCGACATCGCCGACGCCCGCGCGGTGCTGGTTGTCGGCGGCAACCCGGCCGACACCATGCCACCGGCGATGCAGTACTTCGACGCCGGCCGGGCCGCCGGCGCGGTCCACATCGTCGCCGACCCGCGCCGCTCGGCGACCGCCCGGGGCGCCGGCATCCACCTGCCGGTGGCGCCCGGCACCGACCTGGCCCTGGCCAACGGGCTGCTGCACATCGCCATCCGGGCCGGCCACGTCGACCAGGCGTACATCCGGGACCGGACCACCGGGTTCGACGCGGTCCGCACCGCCGTCGCCGGCTACTGGCCGGACCGGGTGGAACGGATCACCGGCGTGTCCGAGGAGTTGCTGCAGCGTACGGTGCACGCGCTGGCCACCGCGCCGACCGCGATGATCCTCACCGCGC
The DNA here is from genome assembly GCF_027497315.1 of Solwaraspora sp. WMMA2059. Lineage (GTDB taxonomy): Bacteria > Actinomycetota > Actinomycetes > Mycobacteriales > Micromonosporaceae > Micromonospora_E. Next base: position 6,043,382 of record NZ_CP114908.1, read on the forward strand.
GCGGTGCCGAGCAGCACAGCAGCGGTACCGACACCGCGCAGGCGTACATCAATCTCGCCCTCGCCCTCGGCCTGCCCGGCCGGCCCGGCAGCGGCTACGGCACCATCACCGGGCAGGGCAACGGCCAGGGCGGCCGGGAACACGGCCAGAAGGCCGACCAGCTGCCCGGCTACCGGCGCCTCGACGACCCGGCCGCCCGCGCCCACGTCGCCGCCGTGTGGGGCGTCGACCCGGCCGACCTGCCCGGCCCCGGGGTCTCCGCCACCGAGATGATCGACCGGATCGGCACCCCCGACGGGGTGCGCACGATGCTGGTGTTCGCCTCGAACATCCTGGTCTCCGCGCCGGACCGGGACCGGGTCGCCGACCGGCTGGCCGCGCTGGACTTCCTCGCCGTGTCGGACATCTTCCGGTCCGAGACGGCCGCCGTCGCCGATGTGGTGCTGCCCACCGCCCAGTGGGCGGAGGAGGACGGCACCATGACCAACCTGGAGGGTCGGGTGCTGCGCCGCCGCCGGGTGCTGCCACCACCGGACGGGGTACGCGACGACCTGAGCGTGCTGGCCGCGCTCGCCGACCGGCTCGGCCGGGGCAAACACTTCTCCACCGACCCGCAGACCGTCTACGACGAGCTGCGCCGGGCCAGCGCCGGCGGGATCGCCGACTACGCCGGCATCAGCTACCAGCGGATCGAGGCCGAGGACGGGGTGTTCTGGCCGTGCCCGGCCGGCGGCCATCCGGGTACGCCGCGACTGTTCACCGAACGGTTCGCCACCCCCGACGGGCGCGCCCGGTTCATCCGCGTGGAGCACCGGGATCCGGCCGAACTGCCCGACCGCAGCTACCCGTACCTGCTCACCACCGGCCGAATAATGGGCCAGTACCAGAGCGGCAACCAGACCCGCCGCTCGCCGTCGCTGGCCAGCACCGCCAGCGACCCGAAGGCCGAGATCCACCCGGACCTGGCCCGCCGGCTCGGCATCGGCACCGCAGACCTGGTCGAGTTGACCACCCGCCGGGGCCGGGCGGTGTTCCGGGCGTACCTGACCGAGCACATCCGGCCGGACACCGTCTTCGTGCCGTTCCACTGGGGCGGCACGGCCAGCGCCAACGCCCTGACCGATCCGACGTTGGACCGGCACTCCCGGATGCCGGCGTTCAAGGTCTGCGCGGTGGCGGTCCGCCGCTTCGCCGGACCCGACGGAGCCGGCCGGGCCACCACCGGCCCGGTCGGAGCCGGCCCGAGCAGCGCCGCCCCCGACGATTCCGCCACCTGACGAAGGGACCCACGATGCAGTCGACCCCACGTTTCCTGCAAGGAGTGTTCGCGTTCGACGGCAAAGGGTTGGACACGCCGCTGCCGTTGGATGGCAGCCTGCGCTACACGGTGCCGGACGGGCTGGTCACGCAGACCGTCTACTTCCGGGGCGGCAACAGCAGCGGCGAGCTGGTCTACGTCCTGCTGCTGCGCGACGGCGACCCGATGCGCTACTTCCCGATCGGCGCCCGCGACGCGGTGCACGTGCCGTTGCGGGTCGTCGAGGACCTGGTCGCCGGCACCGTGGTGGAGCTGCAACTCGCCGCGCCGGAAGGCGTCACCGGCACCGTCGTGCTCGATCTCGGCCTGGTGGAGGTGTGAGGTGACGCAGCGACGACCGCGACTGGTGGTGGTCGGCAACGGCATGGCCGGTGCCCGTACCGTCGAGGAGATCATCGACCGGGTCGGCCCGGATCGGTACGACATCACCATGTTCGGCGCCGAACCGTACGGCAACTACAACCGGATCCTGCTGTCCAACGTGCTCTCCGGCGCCGAGGAAGAGGACGGCATCTTCCTCAACAGCCTGCCCTGGTACCAGGAGAACGGCATCGCCCTGCGGGCCGGGGTGGAGGTGACCCGGATCGACCGGTTCGCCAGGGTTGTTCACGCCGTCGACGGCACCGTCACCCCGTACGACAAGTTGGTGATCGCCACCGGCAGCGTGCCGTTCGTGCCGCCGATCGACGGCGCCCACCACCCACGACGCGGCTTCCACCAGGGAGTGTTCACCTTCCGCACGCTCGACGACACCCGGGCGATGATCCGCTACGCCCGCGACCACGAGCGGGCGGTGGTGATCGGCGGCGGCCTGCTCGGCCTGGAAGCCGCCCGCGGCCTGCAGCAGTACGGCGTGTCGGTGACCCTGCTGCACGCCGCCGGGCACCTGATGAACGCCCAGCTCGACGCCACCGGCGGAGACATCCTGCGGCGCAGCGTCGAACGGCTCGGTATCGACGTGGTCACCAAGGCCCGCACCGAGCGGATCCTCGGCCGGGACGCCGTCGATGGGGTCCGGCTCGCCGACGGGCGCACGTTCGCCGCCGACATGGTGGTGATCGCCGCCGGAATCCGACCCAACACCACGCTCGCGCAGGTCAGCGGCCTGCCGGTGGAGCGGGGCATCGTCGTCGACGACCACCTGCGGGTGCTCGACGAGCCGGACATCTACGCGGTCGGTGAATGCGTGCAGCACCGAGGGCAGACGTACGGCCTGGTTGCGCCGCTGTGGGACCAGGCGAAGGTGCTCGCCGGGCAGCTCACCGGCACCGACCCGACGGCGGCGTACCACGGCTCGCGGACCGCGACCAAGCTGAAGGTCGCCGGGGTCGACGTGGCCGCCATGGGGGTGACCGCGCCGGAACGCGACGACGACGAGTTCGTGGTCTTCGCCGAACCCCGGCGCGGCGTCTACAAGAGCGTGGTGGTCCGCGACGACCGGCTGATCGGTGCCACCCTGGTCGGCGACGTCGGCAAGGTCGGCTTCCTGATGCAGGCGTTCGACCGGGGTTCGCCGCTACCGGAGGAGCGGGTCCGGCTGCTGTTCGACCTCGGCGGGCCGTCGGCCGAGGTGTCCGCCGCCGAACTCGACGACGACGCCCAGGTGTGCAACTGCAACGGGGTCAGCAAGGGCACGCTGGTCGCCACCGTCGCCGGCGGGGTTCGCACGGTGACCGGGGTGATGGACGCCACCCGGGCCGGCAAGGGCTGCGGCTCGTGCAAGAGCCTGGTCGGCCAGATCGTCGAGTGGGCGGCCGGCGGCGAGGTCGGGGAGGACCCGGCGGCCAACTGGTACGTGCCCGGGGTGCCGATGGACAAGCCGACCCTGATGGCCGAGATCCGCGCCCGTGGGCTGCGCAGCGTGTCGGCGGTCTTCGAGGCGCTCGCCGACGGCCGCGAGGACGCCAGGAGCAAGATGGGGCTGGTGTCGCTGCTGCGGATGATGTGGGGCGACGAGTACGTCGACGAGCGCGGCGCCCGGTTCATCAACGACCGGGTGCACGCCAACATCCAACGCGACGGCACCTTCTCGGTGGTGCCGCAGATGAAGGGCGGCTGCACCACCCCGGCCCAGCTGCGCCGGATCGCCGACGTGGCCGAGAAGCACCAGGTGCCGTTGGTCAAACTGACCGGCGGGCAGCGCATCGACCTGCTCGGCATCCGCAAGGAGGACCTGCCGCAGGTGTGGGCCGACCTGGACATGCCGTCCGGGTACGCGTACGGCAAGAGTTTCCGGACCGTGAAGACCTGCGTGGGCAGCGAATTCTGCCGGTTCGGCCTGGGTGACTCGACCGCGCTCGGCATCGCGATCGAGGAACGGTTCCAGGGGCTGGAGGCGCCGGGCAAACTCAAGCTGGCGGTCACCGGGTGCCCGCGCAACTGCGCCGAGGCGTACGTCAAGGACCTCGGGGTGGTCGCGATCGAGGGCGGCCGTTGGGAGATCTACGTCGGCGGCGCGGCCGGTGCCCACGTACGCAAGGGCGACCTGCTGGCCACCGTCGACGCGCCGGATGAGGTGATGACGCTGACCGGCCGGTTCCTGCAGTACTACCGGGAGAACGCGAACTGGCTGGAACGCACCTACGCGTTCGTGCCCAGGGTCGGCGTCGACCGGCTGCGGGAGCTGATCGTCGACGACGTCGACGGGCTCGGCCCCGGACTCGACGAACGGATGGCGGCGGCGGTGGCCGGCTACCGGGATCCGTGGCGGGAACGGGACGCCCCGGCGACCCCGGGCCAGTTCCGGACCGCGTTGCCGCTGGTGCCGCTGCCGGCGGTACCGGTCCGCGCCGAGAGCAGCCGGTCGTGACCGCGGTCGAGGACAGCCGGCTGATCGAGCACCGGATCGGACCCGGCGACGACATCCCACCCGGCGAGGGCCGGGCCTACCCGGTCGCAGGTGACCTGGTGGCGGTGTTCCGGCTGACGTCGGGGCAGTTGCGGGCGGTGGCGGCGGTCTGCCCGCATGCCGGCGGCCCGCTCGCCGACGGGCTGATCGACGCCGAGGTGGTGATCTGCCCGCTGCACCAGCACGTCTTCGAGCTGGCGACCGGGTGCTCGCGCACCGGGCAGCCGGCACTGCGCAGCTACCCGGTCCGGCAGGACCCAGCCGGCACGGTGTGGGTGTCGGTGCCGGCGGCACGGGTTCCGGTACCGCCTGCCGGTGGCGCCGGCCGGTAGATCTCACAACGTCGGGGCCGGCCCGGTGCGAACCATGACCACGCTCCGACATCACCGTTTTCCACGCCAGGAAACATTCGGTTCATAACCTGACTCCCCAATGCCACCCCGGTAGACGTCCGATCATCGCCGATCCGGAAACGTCGCTCGGCAGCATCTCGATCGCCACCCTACGGCACCCGATGGCTAAGGAGCCAACCTGATGGCCAACGAGACAGTCAACGCGGAGACCATCGAGACCCGCCCGCAGGAGAACCGGAAACGGTGGATTGCGCACTGGGAGCCGGAGGACCCCACCTTCTGGCGTACGGTGGGCCGGCCGGTGGCCCGGCGCAACCTCATCTTCTCCATCTTCGCCGAACACATCGGCTTCTCGGTGTGGCTGCTCTGGAGCATCGTGGTGGTGCGGCTGAGCAGCGCCGGGTGGGACCTCAGCGTCAGCCAGACGCTCTGGCTGACCGCCGTACCGAGCGGTGTCGGGGCGTTCCTGCGGCTGCCGTACACCTTCGCGGTGCCGATCTTCGGCGGCCGCAACTGGACGGTCGTCTCCGCCCTGCTGCTGATCATCCCGTGCGCCGGTCTCGCCTGGGCGGTCAACAATCCGGAAATCGGGTACGGCACCCTTCTGATGATCGCCGCGACAGCCGGATTCGGCGGCGGAAACTTCGCATCCAGCATGGCCAACATCTCGTTCTTCTACCCGGAACGGGAAAAGGGCTGGGCGCTCGGCCTGAACGCCGCCGGTGGCAACATCGGCGTCGCGGTGGTGCAGTTCCTGGTGCCGAAGGTGATCGTGCTCGGCGGCGGGCTGGCGCTGTCCCGGGCCGGCCTGATGTACATCCCGCTGGCGGTCATCGCGGCGGTCTGCGCCTACCTCTACATGGACAACCTGGCCGAGGCGAAAGCGGACGTCGAACCGGTCTGGTCGTCGTTGCGCCACCCTGACACCTGGATCATGTCGCTGCTCTACATCGGCACGTTCGGCTCGTTCATCGGCTACTCGGCGGCCTTCCCGACCCTGCTGAACGCGGTGTTCAACCGGCCGGACATCGCGCTCGGCTGGGCGTTCCTCGGCGCCGGGATCGGCTCGGTCGCCCGGCCGCTCGGCGGTCGGCTCTCCGACCGGATGGGCGGCGCCCGGGTGACCGCGGCCAGCTTCGTCGTCCTTGCGGCCGGCGCCTACGCCGCGCTGTGGGCGGTGCAGCAGCAGAACCTCGGCGTCTTCTTCGTCAGCTTCATGGTGCTGTTCGTCGCCACCGGCATCGGCAACGGGTCGACGTACCGGATGATCTCGAAGATCTTCCGGGTGAAGGGTGAGGACCGCGGCGGCTCTGCGGAGACGATGCTGCGGATGCGCCGGGAGGCGGCCGGCGCGCTCGGCATCATCTCGTCGGTCGGCGCGTTCGGCGGCTTCCTGGTGCCGATCTGCTACGCCTGGGCCAAGTCGACGTACGGCAACATCGAGCCGGCGCTGCGCTTCTACGTCGTGCTGTTCGTGGTGATGCTGGCCGTCACCTGGTTCGCCTATCTGCGGCGGGGTTCCCGGATGGCGCAGGCCGGCGTCTAGGATCGGGCGTCGTGCGCGTACTTCTCATCGGTAGCGGCGGACGCGAGCACGCGCTCGCGTCCAGCCTGGCCGCCGACCCCGCCGTCGACCAGTTGATCGCCGCTCCGGGCAATCCGGGCATAGCGGCGGTGGCCGAGCTGCGCCCGGTCACCGCCACCGACCCGCAGGCGGTCGCCGCCCTCGCCGTCGAGGTGGCGGCCGACCTGGTCGTGGTCGGTCCGGAGGCACCGCTGGTCGCCGGGGTCGCCGACGCGGTACGCGCCAAGGGCATCGCCTGCTTCGGGCCGTCCGGCGCGGCCGCCGTACTGGAAGGCTCCAAGAGCTTCGCCAAGGACGTGATGGCCGCCGCCGGGGTGCCGACCGCCCGCGCCGTGACCTGCCGGAACGCCGACGAGGTGGCCGCCGCGCTGGACGCCTTCGGCACCCCGTACGTGGTGAAGAACAACGGGCTGGCCGCCGGCAAGGGGGTGGTGGTGACCGACGACCGCGCCGCCGCCCTCGCCCACGCCGACTCCTGCGGGCAGGTGGTGGTCGAGGAGTACCTGGCCGGGCCGGAGGTGTCGCTGTTCGTCGTCACCGACGGCACGGCGGCGGTGCCGCTGCTGCCGGCCCAGGACTTCAAGCGGGTCGGTGTCGGCGACACCGGCCCGAACACCGGTGGCATGGGTGCGTACGCGCCGTTGCCGTGGGCACCGCCGGACCTGGTCAACCAGGTGATGACCGAGGTGGTGCACCCGACGCTGGCCGAGATGCGCCACCGGGGCACCCCGTTCGCCGGGCTGCTCTACGTCGGGCTGGCGGTCACCGCCGCCGGCCCCCGGGTGATCGAGTTCAACGCCCGGTTCGGCGACCCGGAGACCCAGGTGGTGCTGGCGCTGCTGGAGACCCCGCTGGCCGGCCTGCTGCACGCGGCGGCGACCGGTACGCTCGCCGACCACCCGCCGCTGCGCTGGCGGGACGGGGCAGCGGTGACCGTGGTGCTCGCGTCGGCCGGCTACCCGGCGGCGGCCCGCACCGGCGACGTGATCACCGGCGATGTGATCACCGGTGCCGGGCAGGCCGGGATCAGCCACGCCGGCACCGCCCGCGACGCCACGGGGCAGCTCGTCTCGGCCGGTGGTCGGGTGCTCAGCGCCACCGGAGTCGGCGCCGACCTGGTCGGCGCGCGGGACGCCGCGTACCGGCTGCTGGCCGGGGTCGACCTGCCCGGTGGGCACTTCCGGGCGGACATCGCCCTGGCCGCCGCCGAAGGCCGGATCACCCTGCCCTGACCCGGGTGCCGGATCACCCCGTGCCGGCCGGATAGCGGCCCGCCTGGCGGGTACGCCCCGGCGCATGGGGACGAGCTACCAGGACGTACTGGACAGCCTGAACGAGCTGGACTTTCCCGCCGACAAGGAACAGATCGTCGCGGAGGCGCGGCGGGTCGGCGCCAGCCCTGGCGTGGTACGCGCGTTGCGCGGCCTGCCGCCGGTCGAGTACGCCAACCGGGCGGAGGCGGCCCGCTCGGCGCACATCGACGCCGCGCCGGAGCAGGACCCGGCCCAGCGGGCGGCGCGGGCGCGGTTCCGGGACCACCAGCGGGTGGCCCAGCATCTGCGCCAGCCGTAAGTGCCGGGGTTCACCAAGTCCGGGCCGGGGGGGTCAGCTGCCCGAGGGCCGGGGCAGGTCCCGGGTGACAACCTTGCCGGCGGCGTTGCGCGGCAGCGCCGACAGGAAGATCACGTGCCGGGGGACGGCGAACCGGGCGCGGTAGCGGCGCACGTACTCCTGGACCGCCTCGGCGTCGAGCGTCTCCTGCGGATGCAGCACCAGGTACGCGGCGAGCCGCTGGCCGTACTCCGGGTCGGGCAGGCCGACCACCGCGGCCTCGCGTACCTGCGGTAGCTGGGCCAGCAGGTCGGCGACGTCGGACGGGAAGACGTTCTCCCCGCCGGAGACGATCATGTCGTCGGCCCGGCCGCCGACGAAGAGCAGCCCGTCGGCGTCGACGTGGCCGAGGTCGCCGGTGCCGAGCAGCCCGTGCCGGCGCTCGGCCGCGCCGTCGTCGCTGGTGGTGTAGCCGTCGAAGAGCAGTTCGTTGCCGACGAAGATCTGCCCGACCTGTCCGGTCGGCACCGGTTCGCCGTCCGGCCCGAGCACCGCCAGCCGGGTGCCGTACGGCGGACGGCCGGCGGTGTTCGGTGCCCGGCGCAGGTCGGCCGGGGTGGCGATGGCCGCCCAGGAGACCTCGGTCGACCCGTACAGGTTGTAGAGCACGTCGCCGTAGCGGTCCATGAACCGGGTGGCGATGCCGCCGCCGAGCGCCGAACCGCTGACCGCGACCACCCGCAGCCCGGTGGGCCGCTGCCCGGTGGGCCGCTGCCGCGGCGCCGGTACGTCGTGCAGCAGCCGTTGCAGCATCACCGGTACGGCGAACAGCGCGGTGCAGTCGTGCCGGTCGACGGCGGCCAGCGCGGCGGCCGGCTCGAAGCGCCGGTGCAGCACCACGGTGGCCCGCAGCGCGAACGCGATCTGCAGGGCGGCGTACCCCCAGGTGTGGAAGACCGGTGTGGCGATCATGATCCGGTCGTGGACCCGCAGCGGGATCCGGTCGATGATCGACGCCAGCGGTCCGAACCCGGTCGGGGTGCGTCGCCGGGCACCCTTCGGAGTGCCGGTGGTGCCCGAGGTGAGCACGATGGTGCGGCCGTCGCGGCGCGGCGGCTCCAGCCGGGTGTCCGTCGGAGCGTCGCGCAACAGCTGCGCCACCCGGGTCTCGTCGACCCGGACCACCCCGGTGTCGACCTCGACCACCTGCTCGCCGAACTCGCGGTCGTGCAGCAGCACCCGCAGCCGTTGCTCGTCGGCGACGGCGGCGAGCTGCGGCCCGGCCAGCCCGGTGTGCAGCAGTACGGTGTCCGCGCCGAGTAGCCCGGCGGCGACCATCGCGGCCACCATGTCGGGGTGGTTGCGGCAGAGCAGGCCGATCCGGTCCCCGGCGGAAACATCCAGTGCGGTACGTAGCGCTCCGGCCAGCCGCTCGGCGCGGTCGAGCAGCTCTCGGTAGGTCAGCTGTTGTCCGCCGTCGTCGATCAGCGCGACCCGGTGCGGATCGCGGGCGGCGGCCTGGCGCAGTTCGCCGACGAGGGTGAACCCCCAGCGACGCAGTGCGGCGAGTTGGGCGACGGTCCGCACCGGCGAGCCGGGGGTGAGCACCCCGCGTCGGGTCAGCGTGGAAATCAGGAACGGCAGGTCCACCGGCACACACCCCCAGCTGCGGGCGTGACCGGTCGGAGGGATGGTCGACCCCGCTGATACAGGACACGTATCAGGCGGGGCTACGGATCGGCGGTCAGCTCTTGGGGATGTCGAACAGGTTGGGGATCTGGGCGGCGAGTCCGAGATCGCCCTTTGCCTTGAGTTTGCCGGTCATGAACATCATCATCGGGTTCGCGGTGCCGGCGACGACCTTGAGGAAGTCGACCGGTCCGAGGGTCAGGCTCAGTCGCGGTTCGCGCTCGGCGGTCGGGGAGACCACGCAGGTGCCGTTGTCGACGACGATCTCGTAGGTGTCGGTGCCGCCGTCCGGCCGGCCGGTGATGTTCCAGTGGATCACCGCGCTGGTGGCGCCGGCCTTCTCCGGACGGAACAGGGTGGGCATCCGGTTGAACACCTCGTCGAGGACCTTGCCGCGCAGGTCGCCCTGCATCACCTCGGCGATCTTGGAATCCGGGGTGGTCTTGACCAGCTTGCTGAACTCCTTGGCGTCGATGGACGCGAAGTTGGCCGGGTCGAACTCGGTCATCGCATACCCCTCCAGATCGGAACGTCGGGCCTACCTTAGCGTAATGTTACGCGTCGGTAGGTTTGGCCGGTGGGCTTGACGTAGATCGGGCAGGTCAGCCCGCCAGCAGCTGGTCCGTCGCGCCGGTCAGCGATCCCGGGTCCTCCTCGTAGCGGTCGTGGTACGGCCACTCGGTCTCGACGAGGCCTACCGGGCCCGGCGCGATCACCAGCCATCCCCGCTTCCATTCGCCGCCGTTGCCGGTCGCCCGCCGCTGGGAGACGAAAATCTGAACGCGCAGCCCGTGCTCGATCAACCCGAGCCAGTCGGCGAGCCGCTCACGAAAGGGATCGCCCGGATAGTCGTTCATCGCGAGGTTGACCTCGACAACGCCGCCGGACTCCAGCTTCCGGGGCACTTCCCGGAAGAATTTCTGCAGGATCGGTTCACCGGCCTCGAGGAGGTCAACGAACTCGTTGCCCTCCTCGTTCGTCGGTGAGTTGAAGACGATCCGGGAGAACCTTCCCTCGGCTGGCTCGAACAGGTCCCCCTCGTCGAAGGTGGCATTCGTCAGCCCGTTGAGTGCGGCGTTGAGCCGGGACAGGGCGACGGCACGCGGGTTGACGTCCAGCCCGAGAACTGCGTCGTACCGGTCGGCGAGAACCAGGGAGAGCACCCCGGAGCCGCAACCCATGTCCAGCGCACGGCTGCCGCCGCGGCCGAGCATCAGCCGGATCAGCAGGTCCGCTTCCCAGAGCGGGTCGATGTACCAGCGGTGTTGTACGTCCTCATCGACGTCCGGGTCAGTCAGCACCACGACGCCGTGCAACTGGTGGCCGCGCAGCGGGGACGACAGCTGCCGACCGTCGTCGAGTGCGATGCCACTGTCCAGCAGCACTCGCCGGCAGTCCGCGCCGATCTCGGCGGCCAGTTCGTCGGGGTCGACGGCGGTGCCGCAGAGCAGATCGGCCAGGGGCGTCTCCCGCCCGCCGCCGATCACCTTCCGCATGGCGTCGCCGAGTTGCTGAAGTGCCGCAGTGTCGGCACGTTCCGGGTGAATGGCTGAACCACCGACGATCATGCGCTACTCCCGGGAGTTGGTTCCAGAGCTGGGACGGAGGCGGAGGTCGACCAGAAGACCTCCTGGCGTAGCGGCCCCTCCCATGCCAGGAAGTGGGGATGGTCCACGGCAAGACCTGCCAGCTGCGAGGCGTGGCAGCGGAGCATGGCGATCTTCAGCCGCATGGTGGGGTCGTCGAGGCGGGCGATCCGTGGGCTTGCCACGTCCACGAGGTGGGCGAGGGTGGCCAGCTGCGGCTCCCACCGGTCGGTGGTAGGGCGCTCGGAATCGGGTGCGTCCCAGCCGGAGCCGAACGCGTACGGGCAGTCGGCGTAGAAGATCAGCGGGCAGTCGGCGTCGGCTCCGGCGACAGCGGCCAGAACAGCGTCCCGGGTGCCGACATGGTCTGGGTGGTCACCGATACCGACCGGGATCCACAACCGCACGTCCCGCCGGATCAGGCAGGTGAGTGCCGACACCACCATTTCCGACGGGAAGCCGCTGCGGTACGGCGCATCCGGGACCGGAAGGTGCATCACCGGGTTACCTGCGACCGCCGCGGCGGCACGATCCTCGGCGGCCCGTCCTTTGGCGGCGGCGGGACCCGACTCGAAGCCACACAGACGGTCCCACTCCTCATGACTTTCCTCATGGGCCTCGGTCGGCGCGCCGCCACACACGGTGACTAGGAGTGTGGAGCGCCCGGCATGCAGTGCCGAGGTTGCCGAGAGCACGCCATCGTCGAAATGCGGCGAGACAACGATGTCCGTTATCGCCGAGTAGTCCTGATCGGGCATTCAGCGCCTTTTCGAGGGATGGTGGGCGGAGGCCGGGTCGGACCGTTTGAAGCGATTGTGGCAGCGGATATCCCCAAGCGAGGTCGACTTTGTCGGGTGGCGGCGAAAGTCCGGCGGGGTTTGATACTAAGATGGAGCCGAATGAGCGTCAAGCAATCCGATGGCGGCTTTGTCGGTGCCCGATATGGGCGGTTCACGCATATCTGCCAGTATGTCCGTACGATTTCAATTGGTGCGGATCTCTCGGTACGAAGTGGAATCTGCACTGGTGGCCGTACGCCTCGGTCCGACCGCGCCGATCCGGGCCCGGATGCCGTCAACTGCCTGGACTGCGCAGCCAGTGAGTGGTCCCGCCGCCACCGCCCGACTCCTGTACCTGCCGGTCACCACGCCTGGTGCCAGGGCGCCGTTTCGGGCAGCAGTCGTCCGGTGCACCCGTCCGCAGCGCCGGTTGTCGGCCCGATGGGCGGCGCCTGCGATCGAGGTTGCGCGGCAGCGCGCCTGGTAGGTGCGCCGACCACCTGGCTGGCGAGGGCCATGGCGGTGGCGGTGGAATGCCGGAGCAGTCGGGAATACGTTAAGTATCGGACGCGTCCACGTGGGTGCGGGCAGACCGCCGATTCCGGGTTGAGTCGGCCGGCTAAACTGCTCATGTGGACGTTTCCCAATCCCGCTGTTAAAGTCAGGGCCGGGTGTACGCCTCGTAACGTTGGGTGGCGATGCGATCGACCGATGGCGATGCCGCTGGCCGGTGCCGAGCTGCCTGGCCGCCGATGTGCATGTGCATGACGTTGAGTGCGTCATTCATGCTCGCCTCACAGTGCCGTGCGTGGACCGGAGGGCGCACGTAGACCGAGGGTAGTCGATCGGTGTATTTGGGAATGTGCCATCGCCGCCCTGGCCAACGAAAGCCCTCTTGACTGTTTAGGTCACATCTGATTTCGAGAGTCGAGGGAAATGGCCATGAAGAATTTCCGATTAGCTTCCCTGGTCGAACGTATGTCGCGCGGAGGGCCGCCGACCGCGCTCGACCCGACGGAGCGTTCCCGGATGTCGCGTGGGACGAAGACCGAGATCGACTGGACCGGGATTCACAATCCGGACTTCGTCGCACTCGGGCTCGGTGGAACCAACATGATGGCGATGTTGTGGTCGGTCGCCAACGGTCGCCGGTGCGTCGGCGTCGAGCTGCGCGGCGACCCTTCCCTCGGTGTCCACTGGAACATCCGGGAAGACTTCTGGCATCATCTCGGCCTGATCGACCAGCTGATGCTGGCTCGGTACGGCGAGGAGCGCATTCCCCGCAAGGGCGACGGCCGGCTCTTCAAGCTCCGGGAGACGTTCTACAGTGCGGTCACCGATCCCGGCGACGTGTACGCCGACGAGATCATCGCCGGCGGTGAGGATTCGCACGTATCGGGGCTCATTCACCACACCGAGTTCATCGACGACCGGTGGTCGGCAGGCAAACCGGAACGGGTGCTGACCGTTCTGCAGCCCGCCAAACCACCGGCCGAGCACGACCCGAGCAAGGTCGGGCGGGATGTCCTCGAGGTCCTCGACGGTCCGTCCACCTTCCAGGCCGGTGCCTCCGAGGTGCTGATCATGCTGCGCCGTTACCTCGAGTTGATCGAGGAGATGGACATCGCCGCAGGCGTCCCGCCGCGGGTGCGCCTCTTCCTCTCCCACCGGGTCGCGATCGGCGACGAGGGGGACGGCGACGGCTTCCTCAAATGGATGCGGCAGGAGGACGGGTTCGTCAGCCTGCCGGACGGGCGCAAACGACTGGTCATCGAGGAGGTCCAGGAGCTTGACTACCGCGGCCGGTACCGCCGGATCCGCAAGCCAGGCACCCCGCTGATCGACCTGGGCGTCCCCGAGTTGTTCATGATCGCGCAAGGCTTCGACAGCAGTGACGCCGACCGCCTCGGCTTCCGTCAGGAGGATGTCGCGGTCGACCACCACGACGGGCGAGGGCCGGTCGTCGCCCAGGCCGACTACCTCGCGGGCTACCTCGAGTTGCACGTCGGCGGCCGGTTGCGGCGGCGGATCGCGTCCGAGTTCGACCGCGAGGGGAACGAGTACTGGGTTCGCCAGATCGCGGTAGGCCACGAGGACGACCCCGAGGTGGGCTGGATTCTGGTCCAGGTGCCGGACTTCAAGACTTTCGACCCGATCCTGGCCGGTCTGGTCCCTGCCGGCACACCGAAACGGGCCAAGGAGTACCTCAACGCGTATCAGCAGTTGTTGCGCGAGTTCTACCTGGAGCAGGTCTCGCTGATCACCGAGATCCCGGTGGCGGAGCTCGACAAGGTCCAGGCTCCTTACGGTCCGAAGCTGTTCAGCCTGGTGGAGAGGATCGGCGCCGATGCACTGGTAGCCGCCAACGGCGTCGTGGCCGGCGACTCCTTCGGCAACGGCCACTTCATGACCAGCGGTGGTGCGATCACCGGCATGGTGGGGCACGGCTCCCGGGTGCTGCGGTACTGGCAGGCACGTGACGCCGGGATGGACCGGTCAGCGGCGATCCGGGCCTTGGCGGACCAGATCAAGGCCGACACCCTCGGTTGGCTCCAGGCCAGCGCCCAGGAGTTCAGCCAGGCCGTGCCGATCAACTTCGGCGAGGAGCGGATCAAGGAGATCGAGAAACAAAGCGGACGTGCCTCCAGCGAACGGGCGAACACGATCGACGCGACCCGTCGGCACCGGCATTCGCTCGTGCCGCTCGACCCGTCAGACTGGCGACGCCTCTCGGTACGTAGCGGTCGCCTGCACAGCAGCGAACTACCGCCGCTGATGACGACCCATCCTGAACAGCGGCGGGTCATGCCCGCAACCGAAGATGACGCATCAACGGGTGGCGACATTCGGGAGACCGTCGCGGTCGGGGCCGGTTCGGAATCGTGAGCCTGCTCAGCCAACCCCGCGGCGACTCCTATGGCGGTTCGGGCGAGACGGTCGTCGTGCGTGAAACAGCACGGCCGCTGCGGAGCCTGCGGGAGCGGCAGCTCGCGCTGGTCGTGCTCTGCGTAGGCGTGCTGATTTCCGTTGTCGACGGCTCTGCGGTATATGTCGCCCTCCCGTCCATCCAGGTCGGCCTGGGATTCTCCCAGGCCGACCTGGCCTGGGTGGTGAACGCGTACCTCATTCCCTTCGGCGGGCTGTTGCTCTTCGCCGGCCGGCTCGGTGACCTGATCGGAACGAAGCGGGTCTTCCTCAGCGGCCTCGGCCTGTTCACCGCCGCGTCGGTCGTTTGCGGTCTGGCGAATGACCAGGCCGTGCTGATCGGAGCACGGTTCATGCAGGGGGTGGGTGGCGCGTTCACCACCGCCGTCGTGCTCAGCATGATCGTGACCATGTTCCCGAAACCCAGGGAACAGGCCCGGGCACTCGGCTTCTACGCCTTTGTGGCTGCGTCCGGAGCCGCGCTCGGCCAATTGGCAGGCGCAGCCCTGACTGCGTCGTTGAGCTGGCACTGGATCTTCTTCGTCAACGTCCCGATCGGGCTTGTCACGATTCTTTCGGCGGTCCGGCTGCTGGACAACGTCCGTGACGTGACGGCCGGTGACGGGATCGACTGGATCGGCGCGTTGGCCCTGGTCGGCTCGTTGATGCTGGCGGTCTCCGCCATCGTGCAGGCCGATTTCAGTGAGCTCCGGACGACGCTGCTCGCCGGTGCGGCGCTGCTGCTGATGGCTGTGTTCGTCCGCTGGCAGCGACGGGCCCGAAATCCGTTGATGCCCGGCGCGATACTTCGCGCCCGCAACGTCGCCTGGTCGAACATCGTCCTGGCCCTGATGGTCGCCGGGCCGACTGCGATGTTCTTCCTCTGCGCCCTCTACCTGCAGAACGTTCTCGGCTTCACGGTGATGGAACTGGGCTTCGCGTTCGTGCCGGCCGCCATCGCGATCGGGGTCGGCTCGTTGAAGATCGCTCCCCGGCTCGCCCGTAAGCGGGACGCCAAGACGTTGCTTCTTCCCGCGATGGGTCTGATGGCCGTCGGCCTGCTGCTGCTGGCCCGAATCCCGACGGAGGGCAACTACTGGATCGACGTACTCCCGGCATTGCTGCTGATTGGTACCGGTTCCGGCCTTGCGACACCCCCCGTGTTGCGGATCGCCCTGGCTGACGCCACGCTCAAGGACAGTGGGGTTCGGTCCGGCCTGCTCAACACCACCCAGCAGCTGGGGTCTGCGATCGGACTGGCGGTGCTGGCCCCAGTAGCGGCCAACATCACGCAGTCAGCCATAGCCCGAGGTGAGTCGACGGCCGCCGCATTGACCGACGGTTTCCAGATGGCGTTTCTGGTCGGCTTCGGCACCATGGCCGTAGCCATGCTGCTCGCCGCCTTCGCGGTGGAGAGCGAGGTACCCAGGACTGCGCCCGACTCGCTGGACGAGACGGCATCGACGCCGCCGACCCGGCAGGTCGACCCGACCGGCGCTGCCGATCCGGACTTCCTCGCGGTGGGCCTGGGCGGCACCAACATGATGTCGATGCTCTGGACGATCGCAAGCGGCCGACGGGCGGTCGGTGTCGAGCTGCGGGGTGACCCGTACCTGACGCTGATGCAGTGGAAAGTCCGGGCCGACCTCTACCACCATCTGGCGGTCATCGACCGGATGATGCGTGAGCGCTACGGCCCGGAGGGCATTCCACGCCGGATCGACGGGAATCCGTTCATCCTCCACGAGGTCTTCTACCGGCCCGATGCCGAGGACGGCGCCGAGGCCCGGGCCGACGAGATCCTGTACGGATGGGCTGACTCGTGCGTCGGGGGACACGTCGGCACAGCGGAGTTCGTCGACGACAGGTGGGTGGACGAAAAGCCGCATCGGGCCGTCACCGTCACGCACCCGGCAGCGCCGTCCCTGGACCCGGACCTGAATCCGGAAACCGTCGGACGCGAGATGGACGAGGTCTTCGCGGAGTCCCCCGCCTTCCAGGTCAACGCGGAAGATCTGCTGATCATGCTACGTCGGTACCTGGAGGAGATAGAACGGATGGACCTGGCTGCCGGTCGGGAGCCGAGGTGCCGCCTCTTCACCTACCACCGGGTGGCAGAGCCGAGCCGGCCGAGCGGATGGCGGCGCTGGCTCCGCCGGGAACCGGCCCAGGACCATGGGTTCGTCCGAGGCTCGGACGGTCGGCTGAGGGTTCAGATCGAGGCCATCCGGGAGATCGACGAGAAGGGCAGCTACCGACGGATCCGGGCCCGAGGCACCGAACCTGTCGATCTCGGCAGCCCCGGTCTGATCATGATCGCTGAGGGGGTGGAGAGTGCCGACGCCAGTCGACTCGGGTTCACCCAGGAGATCGTGACGATCGACCATCAGGACGGACGCGGTCCGGTCGTGGCTCAAGCCGACTACATCGTCGGACTGATCGCGGTAAACGTCGGGGCGAACTCCCGTCAGCGGATAGCCTCGACCTTCGACAAGCAGGGCAACGAGTACTGGGTGCGGCAGATCACGCTCGGGCACGACGGCTTCAGCGAAACCGGCTGGACGATCCTGGAGGTACCGGACTACCGGACTTTCGATCCGATCCAGGCGGGCATGGTGCCGGCCATCACCCGTCAGGACTCCGCTGAGTACTTCGGAGCGCACCGCTACCTGATCCGGGACTACTTCCTGGACCAGGTGCCGCTGCTTACCGAAATCCCCCGCCAGGAGCTTGTTCGTACCCTCAGCCTCGCCACGCCAAAGCTGGTCAGCAATGTCGAGCGGATCGGGCGGGACGCGTTGGTCGCCCCGAACTGCGTGGTCGCCGGAGACTCGTTCGGAAACGGCAGTTTCCTGCTCAGTGAGGGCTCCGCAACGGGCATGATCGGTCACGCATCCCGGGTTCTGCGCTACTGGCAGGACCAGGACGAGGGAGCCAGCCACGGTACTGCCGTGCGTCGACTCGCCGACGGCATCCGCGAGGACACCGCTGCCTGGCTGCGAGCCAGCGAGGCGGACTTCGCCCAGCCGGGGCATGCCCGAGCGGGCACCGATCCGCGGACCGGCACGCGGCTCGATCCGCTGGCTCGGGAACGGATTCTCGAGGAGACCAGACGGCACCGCCGGTCCATCGTCAGGACCAGCAACCGGCTGGACGACTTCGGTCGACTGAACGTCTTTCCTGGCCGGCTGCAGATTCTCGGCCTGCGTCCGCTGCATCCGATGCCGCCCGAAGCACGCAACAAGCAGACGGACGAGCAGGCAGAGATGGCAACGGCTGCTACGGCGAGCCGCGACGGCCGGCCGGGAGATCCCGTGACGGCAACTGAGGAACAGGCCGGAATGGCCGCCGATCAAGGGGACCGGACGAGCGAGTCCCGGGTTTGAACATGGAGGTGGTCGGGTCGGCCTCTGCGGCGACCCGACCACTCGTAGAGCCCCGACCCGCTCAGTCCTCGCCTCGGTAGACGCAGCCGGACGTGCAGGTCTCCCGAACCGTCACGGCCGACAACGGCAACTGACCGACAAGTCGCTGCCAGATCCATCGGGCCAGCACTTCGCTCGTCGGGTTCTCCAGTCCTGCGATCTCGTTGAGGTAGCGGTGGTCGAGTTGCTCGCGGACCGGTGCGAACGCCTGCTTGAGGTCGCCGAAGTCGATCACCCAACCGGTCTGCGCTCCGACCTGGCCACTGACGTGCACGGTGATCCGGTACGAGTGTCCGTGCAGGCGGGCGCACTTGTGTCCCTCGGGCACGTACGGCAGCCGGTGCGCGGCTTCGAAGGTGAACTCCCGGAAGATCTCCATCAGGCAATCCCTATGTACTTGTGAGTCTGCAAACTCAGAGACCACTGTGGATGATCCAGGCAGTACCGCACTGCGGCCGAGGTATTGGCGACCCGGTCCGGGCCGTCCATCGGCTGCAGCAGAAAATGGCCGAAGTCGAGGTGCTCGAAGCGAGCCGGGTCGGCCTCCGGCTGGGGAAAGACGAGCTTCAAGTCGTCACCCCGGGTGAGTACCACCTCCGCGCCGGCCTTGGGGCTGACACATATCCAGTCGATGCCTGCAGGCGCGGGCAAAGTGCCGTTGGTCTCGACCGCGACCTCAAAGCCTGCTTCGTGCAGGGCGGTCACGGCCGCCTCGTCCAGCTGCAGCAGTGGTTCGCCGCCGGTGCACACCACATACCGTCGGCTGCGGGGGTGTGCCCGCCCTTGCCAAGCCTCTGCGACGGCGGCGGCCAGATCGGCGGCGGACGAGAATCGCCCGCCCCCGGTGCCGTCGGTGCCGACGAAGTCGGTATCACAAAAGCGGCAGATCGCACGATGCCGATCGCGTTCTCGCCCGGTCCAGAGGTTGCAACTGGTGAAGCGGCAAAAGACGGCGGGGCGACCGGCATGCGTACCCTCGCCTTGGAGGGTGTAGAAGATCTCTTTGACCCGGTACACGCCGATCATCCGTTGCCGGACAGGGCAGGGTCGATCATGCCGAGTTCAGCGAAACCGCGTCGCCGGAGCAGGCAGGAGTCGCAGCTGCCGCAGGCCCGGTCGTCGACCGGGTCGTAGCAGCTGTGTGTCCAGGCGAAGTCGACACCCAGCTCCAGACCCCGCTGGATGATCGCGGCCTTGGTCAGCCGGATCAGCGGGGTGTGGATGCGCAGCCGCTGCTGCCCCTCGACGCCGGCCTTGGTGGCGAGGTTGGCCATTGCCTCGTACGCGGCGATGTACTCCGGGCGGCAGTCCGGGTAGCCGCTGTAGTCCAGCGCGTTCACTCCGATGAAAATGTCGGAGGCGTCCAGGGTCTCAGCCCAGGCCAGTGCGAACGAGAGGAAGATCGTGTTGCGTGCCGGTACGTACGTGACCGGGATGGTGTCGCCCATCTCGTCGGCGTTCGTACGGTGCGGTACCGCGAGCGCGTCGTCGGTCAGTGCCGACCCACCGAAGGCCCGCAGGTCGATGTCGGCGACGATGTGCCGGGCCGCGCCGAGCGCCTTCGTCACGCGGGCGGCGGCGTCAAGTTCGACGGTGTGGCGCTGCCCGTACCGGAAACTGAGCGTGTGGGCCCGGTAGCCCTCGTGTATCGCGATCGCGAGCGCCGTCGTGGAGTCGAGGCCGCCGCTGAGCAGCACCACGGCATTACGCGTCCCCGTCGGCACGTACTCCGCCACCTTCCGCCCTCGTCTATCAGCACAGGTCTACCCGGCTGGCAAGCATACCCAGCGTGCCGCCAGAGCCCCGATCAGGGCCAGCGCCCCGGGCGGGGGACCACGCCGGCCGACTCGCCGTGATCCGGTGGACCGGGCGCGCCCTGCCGCAACTGTCCAGCGAAGCAGCGTGCCGGGACCTTTGGGTGCTGGAATTCAGGCAGGAATTCACTGCGTCAAGAACCGCCGCAATGCCGACCGTCGTGCCTCAAAATGGACGTATTCGATCATTGGTGCGGCATCAACCGAATGCGCTCCGGAACTGCGATGACGCCAGCGTTCGGATCAGTCACCATGCTCGACGCAGAGCTGTCGAATTTGACTGGCGACAAATCCTAGGTGAGTCTCGATCATCTGTCAAGCTCCAGTTTGTGCTGTCAAACTGTTGAGCCTTGATCTCTCGGCATCTAAAGTGATCCAGAGATCGACTCACGACCGTGTGGGGGGACGGATGCGGGCGCTGCAGTTCCATGGTGGACACAAAGCCCAGATTGTAGACCTTCCTCAGCCGAAGGCTCCTCCTGGTTGGGCAGTCGTGAAGGTGCACTACTGCTGTCTCTGTGGCAGCGACCTATGGCTGTTCCGTGGCAAGTGGCACGGTAACCGGTACCCGATCGTGCCCGGCCATGAGTGGGCCGGTGTGGTGGATTCCGCGCCGGACGGTCATGAGTCCTGGGTTGGCCGCGCGGTCACGGGTGATCTGATCGTCGGCTGCCAGGTCTGCGGGCCATGCCGCGACGGGTTGCCGGTGATGTGCGAGAACCTCGTCGAGATCGGCTTTACCGTGGACGGCGGCTGCGCGGGCTACGTCGCGGCTCCGCTCGCCAACCTCTATCCCCTACCGGACGGGATGGACCTGGCCGCGGCGAGCCAGGCCGAACCACTCGCCGTCGCCCTGCACGCGGTGGACCGGATCAGCCTCCGCCCTGCCGAGCGGGTGGCCGTACTGGGCGCCGGCGGTATCGGCCAGCTGCTCATCCAGGCGGCTCGCGCGACCGGGGCAACGGTAACGCTTGTCACCGACCTGGTTGCCGAGCGCCGCAAAGTCGCCGAGGAGAGCGGAGCCGTCGTTTCGGTCCATCCCAGCGAGCTACCGGAACTCACCAACTACGCGGACAAGGTGGACGTCGTGTTCGAGGCGTCCGGTGATCCGGAGTCGGTGGTCCGCGCGCTCGACCTGGTCCGCCCCGGGGGCCGGGTCTGTCTGGTGGGCTACCAGGTGGGTGCCGAACACCCACTGGAGACCGCACGGCTGCCGTTGTCGTACGCCAGTATGGTCGGCGTGATGGGACCGGGCGGCAAGTATCGGGAGGCCGTGGAGCTCATCGCGGACGGCGCGATCGATACTCGGCGGATTCTCACCGATATTGTCCCGCTCGACGAGTATTCCCCGGCCATCGACCGGGCGATCAACCGAACCGGTAGCACGATCCGGGTCGTCTTCGACCTCCGGGAGGAGTAGTACCGCCTGGTTCGAGTCTCGATTGGGCCCTGCCCTCAGGTCAAGACGGAGTAGACAGGTGGAGTTGGCAGCAGCACACCCGACCGGGGCGCCCCTGGTGCTTGTCGGGCATGAGCGGGGCGTGATCAGCGCGGCTTTTCACCCTGCGGATCATCTGGTCGCCACCAGCGGCGAGGACGGCACCGTAAGGCTCTGGGACGCAGGTACCGGTGAGCCGGTCGGTCACCCGCTGGCCGGACACACCGATACGGTCTGGCTGGTGGCCTTTCACCCTGATGGCAGGTTGCTGGCCAGCGCGAGCGAGGACCGGACCGCTCGGCTCTGGGACCTCACCACCGGTCGGCAGGTCGGCCGACCCTTGTCCGGCCACACCGCCAGCGTCTACGGCTTGGCGTTCCATCCCACCGGAGAACTCCTGGCCACCGGCAGCGCCGACCACACCGTCCGGCTCTGGAGGGTGCCTGGTGGCGACCCAGTGGGGAGTCCGCTGACCGCGAGCCAGGACGAGATCGACGGGGTGGCCTTTCACCCGGACGGTCACCTGATCGCATCGACTGGCGACGCGCTTCGTTTGTACGACACCGCCACCGGCTGTTTGGTCGGCAAACCGCTGGTCGGCCACTCGAAGGGCACGGTCAGCGTCGCCTTCAGCCCGGACGGAAGGCTTCTGGCCAGCGGATCCGACGACCGAACCGTTCGGATCTGGGACTACGCGGTGGACGGGTCGGCGGCCGACCCGCTGGTCGGGCACACCGACGCGGTGGACGGGGTGGCGTTCCATCCGGATGGTCGTTTGCTCGTCAGCGCAGCCGAGGACTGCACCGTACGGGTCTGGGACGTCGGGAGCGGGCGAGAGATCGGGCAGTTGGCGACTGGACACACCATGCCGGTGTGGAACTTTGCCTTCGACCGGACTGGCGCACGCATCGTCACGGCCAGCCAGGACGGTACCGCACGGATCCTGCCGTTTCCGACATTTTCATAAGAGCAAAATAGCCGCTGGTCAGCCCTCATCTCCTGACCAGACAACGGAAGGACCACCACATGGCCTGGACCGCCCCTACTGTCGACCGGAAGCCGGATCCCGCATCGGGCGACGAAGCCACCGTACTGGCGGGTTGGCTCGACTACCACCGGGACACTCTGCTGCTGAAGTGCTCGGGCCTGACCGCGGAGCAGTTGACGACCAACAGCGTCCCGGTGACCAATCTGACCCTGCTCGGTCTGCTGCGTCACATGACCGAGCTGGAGCGGTGGTTGCGTAGCCTCCTCTCCGGGGAGACGATCGATGATCCGTACTCGACGGAGGAGCGTCCGGACGCTGCCTTCGACGACGTCGCGACGGCGGATGTGCAGGCCAACTTCGAGCTCTACCTACAGGAAGTGGAGCTGACCCGCAAAGCTTTCCTGCTGCGCGACCTGGATGACACGTACGAGGACGAGGGCGTGGTACGGAACCTGCGGGCCACGGTGGTGCACATCCTTGAGGAGTACGCCCGGCACAACGGCCACGCGGACCTCATCAGGCAGAGCATCGACGGCGCGAAGGGCGACTGACCAGCCGTGGCGCGTCACCGGTGGGCCGCCAGGTTCACTCAAAGCTGGCCGGTCACGTAGTCCACACACTCCGCCAAGCTCCAACCGTTCGGCCGCCCTGGGAGCCCGTCCATCTGGCAGAAGGCCGACTGCACCCGGTCGAGCTGGGTGACCTCCCGCCCGACGAGGTCGGGCCGGGAGGCCGCCATCGCGGTGAGCGCGCGGCCGAGTCTGTCGAGCGCGTCGTCGACCACCTCGTCCCGGAAGCACGCCGAGGGATACTGCTGGTCGGACGGTTCGAGGATGAGTCCTTCGGCCAAGGCGTGCGGCAGGAGGATCTCCTCTACCTCTGGAGCGCAGACGAACTGGAACGCGGCACCGGTCCCGGCCATCTCGATCGGCAGGTCGTGGGCATCGATCAGCTTGGTGGCTTCGGACACGAACCGTCCGCCATCGGCGCCAAGCCGGGCCTGGACGTCCAGCTCGGTCAGCCGGTCGAGGGTTGCCGCGGCGGCCGCGAAGCTGGGTGCCTCGAAGGTGAGGGTCGAGACGAACTCGGCGAGCGGGTCCATGAACCGTTCATCCCCGGCCACGCAGGACAACGGCCAGCCGTTGCTGATGCCCTTGGCGTAGGTGTAGATGTCGGCCTGGACCCCGGCTCCGTTGACCGAGGCGCCCCGGAGCATGCGGTAACCGTGCTTCACCTCGTCGGCGATGGTCACCACCCCGGCCCGCTGGCACCGGTGGAACAGATCGGCGATGTACTGCGGCGAGACATGGATGTAGTCCGGTGCGATGATGACCGCGGCGAGTTCGTCGGCGTGCTCGTCGAGCACCCTGTCGAGCAGTTCGGGCAGGTGGTAGCAGTGCAGCACGCCTTCCGAGTTCGGCTGGCCCGGCGGGGTGAACTCCCACATCAGGTCGTAGCCGTGATAGCCGCAGCTGGCGATCAGTCGTCGGCCGGTGACCTGACGCGCGGCCGAAGCGGCTGCCCGGGTCGCCGCCGTGCCGGTCTTGAAGAACGCCACGCGCTGCTCACCGGGGAGGTCTCCGGCGATCTGCTCGGCTAGCCGGTTCTGCAGCTCCAGTGAGGCGGCCGCTGGCAGACCGGTGCGTACCGCCGCGAGAACGGCGGAGGTGACCACCGGGTCCTGGTGCCCGAGCAACACGCTGCCGAAGGAGTTGGAGAGGTCGACGAGGCCACGACCTGCGGCGTCGTACACGTACGCTCCCTCGCCTCTGACGAGGGTGAGGTCCCGTGCCACTTCGTACGGCGTGCAACCATCAGCATTGGCTATTCTCATCAGGAAGACCTCCGGCTCGTCCTGCGCCCCTCGGCCGGTTGTGGGCGACACCTGGAAATCATAGGGGCCAAATTGGCGAACCGCGAGAGCTTGCTGGGGAGTGGCATCCTAGGGGCGGCATCTGGTGACTGTCCGCTATTGTCCTCCCAGCTTGTCCACTATGTAGCTATACCCAGAGCCAGATCCACTTGGGCATTTGCCTCGGTCGCAGTGTCGATTATCATGTAGCGGGGGCGCGGAGCGATCTGGCAAACGCGCTGGTGGCCAGCGCCTTCTATTACGGAAGGTGACCAAATGAAAGTATTCCTCGTTAAGCCGCCGATCCGTGGATGCATGGTAGAAATCGGACGTCACGTCCCTATCGGTCTAGCCTACGTGTCGGGCGCGCTGCGCGCGGCGGGCCACGACACGGAGATCTTCGACTCTTTGGCTTATACCGAGGACAACCACGTCGTTCCGCCTGACGAGCTGACCGCTATCGAGCAGGCGAAGCTGGACCGCCATCCGCGGTGGCAGCACATTATGCACTGGGGCGCCCGGCCGGAGCGTATCGAGGCGGCCCTCGCCGCCAGCAACGCTGACGTTGTCGGCATTTCATGCATGTTTACCCCTTACTACGAGAGCGCCTACGAGCTGGCCAGAATGGCAAAGCGTGTCCTGCCGCACGCGAAGGTCATACTTGGTGGGCAGCACGGCACCGTTGCCTTCCCGCACGTCCTGGAAGTTCCTGAGATCGACGTGGTGATGCTCGGCGAAGCCGAGGTGACAACGGTCGAGCTGCTGGACGCGTTGACCACCGGGCGGCCCTTGACCGAAATGCTCGGGGTGGCGTTTCGCTGTGGCGAGGCGCTCTGCGGGTGCGCGACGACCGGCCCGCCGCACGTCCGTCCGCGGGCACCGTTCGTCGCGGATCTCGACTCGCTTGCGCCACCAGCCGCCGACCAGTTGGACTTCGACCGGTACGGTGCTGCGGTCACCTTGATCACCAGCCGAGGATGCCCGTTTTCCTGCTCGTTCTGCACGGTGCACGCAACGGTCGGCAAGCAGTTCCGGGCCCGAGACCCCGAGCGCGTCGTTGACGAGATTGAGCACTACGTCAACGTGTACGGGATCCGTCGGTTCCTGGTCGAGGACGACAACTTCACCTTCGACATCGGGCGGGTCCACGCCATTTGCCGGGAGATCGTCCGGCGCGGCCTCGACATCCGACTTAGCTTGCCGAACGGCATGACGGTCGTGAAACTCACCGAGGACCTGGTGGAAAGCATGGTCTCGGCGGGCTTCGACGACCTCTTTCTCGGGTTGGAAACCACCGACGCAGCGCGATTGCGTAAGATGCGCAAGGGCTTCACCTCGCTGGACAAGGTCTCCGCCGGGGTTGCGTTGTTTGAGAAGTTCGGATTGAGCGCGAGCGCAGCGATTATTGTCGGGCTGCCCGACCAGACTCTCGACGCAATCATTCAGGATGCCGTGAACCTGGTGCTGGCTGGGGTCGAATTCTGGACCAACCCGTTCTATCCGATCTACGGATCCCCGGACTACCAGACATGCCTGTCGCGGGGCATCGTCGACCCACTGACTGATCCAGCCTTGTTCGATCAGTTCAATTTCGCCTTCGCCAACGGCGTCCTAGCAGCAGATGAACTGTACACCGTGTGGGTCGGAACTCTGGCCATGGCGCTTTGGCCGAAGTACGTCGTCGAAGGGGCGGAGCGCCGTGAACAGGGACCGGTCAGCGTTGCGGAGGCCGGCGAGCGGCTGGTCGAACACAGCATGGCCCAGCTGGATCCCGAAAGCCCGGAGGAGTTGCCGGCCACCGTGCGGGCGGTCCAGGAGCGGGTCGACGGGCTGCTGGCGCTGAGTCACCCCCTGGGATGTGTCTGCGTGATGCAGCACGTGGCGGACTCCGACAAGGGCGCGGGTGCCGACCAGTTCTGCCGATTCGCGGGTGACATGATCGCTGCCGCCATCGCTTTGTACACCGGTGAGGCGCAGGTCAGTAGCCAGGTGGGAGCGCAGACAGCTGGCGACGCGGAAGGATGCTCGTTCGTGATTCGGTCAACCGATAATGAGCGGATTGGTCGAATTCAGCGTCGCTTCGTCGAACTGCTCGACCAGGGACGTAAGGAAGCCGACCCAGTCCCGGCCGAGGTCGCTGCTTCCTGACCCGTAGATTATTGGGGATGGTCGGACCTGCATGTGCGCGGAGTCGCCCGCAGTGCTCATCTCGAACGCGAAAAAATTGTTCCCTGTGCGGTTGCCGTGATCTATACTCATGCCAACGGTGTTCCTAGGGTGGCTGATGATCGCCGACTGTCGGACAGGTCTGTCTGACAACCGACCCGCACATGCCGGCATCGATCATGGCGATCTCCTGGACTCGAGTCGAATCGGCGAGAGAAGGTATACAATTCATGAAGTCTGCCAACTTGACGAACCAAGAGCTGGTGGAGCGTGCCCGCCGAGTCACCGCGGCGGAGAAGTACGATATCGAGACACGCTTCTCGGCCATGATTCGGTCGGGCGAGGGCGCGTGGTTGACCGATCTGGAGGGAAACCGGATGGTCGACCTCACCGCCTCCAGCGGGACAATCATTCTCGGACACCGTCATCCGGCGGTGGTTGAGGCTATCGTGCGGCAGATTCGGGATTCTGGTACGGCGTTTGCTTCGACGTTGTCGGTGCCGCGGGTGGAGTTGGCGGAGCGGTTGTGCGAGCGGTATGCGTGTGCGGAGAAGGTGGTGTTCCACAAGACTGGTTCCGAGGGGACCGCGATGGCGGTTCGGTTGGCTCGGGCTGCGACGGGTCGGGAGCTGGTTTTGTCTTGTGGGTATCACGGGTGGCATGAGTGGCAGTTGGCGTCGGAGCTTTTTGGTTATCAGCAGACGACTGGTGTGGTGGGTTTCGGGTACAACGAGAAGGCCTTGGGGAGGATGTTGGAGGCCTTTGGTGATGAGGTGGCGGGGGTTCTTGTCTCGCCTGAGTTGTTGTATTTCGATGTTGAGTTCTATCGCCGGATGTCGGCGTTGTGTGGGCGCTATGGTGTGCCGTTCATGATGGATGAGGTGTATACGGGGTTCCGGGCGGGTCCGAAGGGTGTGCACGGGTTGGGGGTGCCGGCGGATGTGGTGGTGGTGAGTAAGGGGTTGGCGAATGGTCATTCATTGGCTGCGGTGATGGGTCGGCGGGACATCATTGACGCGTACGATGTGTCGGGGATTCAGGGGACGTATACGCGTGAGGTTCCGCCGATGGCGGCTGCGTTGGCGGTGTTGGATGTTTTGGACACGCCGGGTGTTTATGGGAACGCTGAGGCGATGGGGCGGCGGTTGGCGGATGGTATGCGGGATGTTCTGGTTGGGGAGGGTATTCCGAATTGGGTTGGTGGGCCGGATTTGATGTTTGATGTGGTTCTGCCGAATGATGATCTGGGTTGGGAGATTTATCGGACGGCGCATGAGTACGGTGTGTATTTCGAGGATTCTGGTACGCAGTTGGTGACGATGGCTTTTGACGAGGCTGCGGTGGATCATGCGTTGTCGGCGTTCCGGAAGGCTGTGCGTCAGGTGGTCGTGGATCGGCCGGATCTGGTGTCGCGGTCGGGTGGGGAGTTGACGCAGGAGCGGAAGTTGGACTTCGCTGAGGAGGCGTTCGGGGGTCTGTTGCGGGATGACGAGCGGACGAACATGTTGATCGAGGCGACTATCGAGCAGGTGGTGAACCGGGATCGCCGGGTCAAGCCGGTCCTCGTTCCGGCCCAGGACTGACCCGGACCGTAGTTCGATGCGGGCCACCAAGATGGTTGTAGCAGCACCGATTCCAGTGGCTGATTGGGGTAAAAAGAGCGATCCATGGGTCTGTCTGGGCGAGCGCTCGTCAGGCGCAACCGTCTACAGTGTTGGTGCGGAGCCCTGCTTCTATGTGAAGACGACACCACCCAGACATCCTGACGACCACAGGTTCAGCCCGACCAGAGAGGCCGAACGTCTCCGTTGGATGTCCGACCAGGGACTACCCGTCCCGGAGGTGGTGGCCCTCGGCCGCAACGACGAACTGGAATGGGTCGTCACCCGTAGGTTGCCGGGGCGGCCGGCAGCCCGCCACTGGAGTCCGGACGAGCGGTGGCGGGTGATCGATGTCGTCGCCGAAGTCGCCAGCATGCTGCACGGGCTTCCAGTCGAGCAGTGCCCGTTCGAGCGACGGTTGGCCCAGCTGATCCACCAGGCGCGGGTTTCGATGTCGCTCGGCGCCCTGGACCTCGACGACATGGATCAGTCGCACGAAGGATGGACGGCCCAGCAACTCTGGGACGAGTTGAGCCGGCTGACGCCGCCACCTGAGGACGACCTTGTCGTCTGCCACGGTGACCTCTGCCTCGACAATGTGCTGGTGGACCCGGAGACGTTGACCTTGGCCGGGATTCTCGATGTCGATCGGGCCGGGGTCGCCGACCGGTGGACGGACCTCGCACTGGCGCTGTACAACATCGGCCAGGACGACGTCTGGGGTTACGGGAAGGCGCATGCCGAGCATTTCCTCCGACGGTACGGCTGCACGACCGTCGACCAGGACAAACTGACCTACTTCCAGCTGTTGGACGAGTTCCTCTGATTCGATCGGGGCGGACCGGAGTTGGCCGGACGCCCGCCGACCACGATGTGAAATGACGTGATGGGCAGATGAACTACGGTGAACTGATAGCGCGGGCACGTCGGACGACGGCTGCGGAAGAGTACGATATATCGGGCAGGTATCCATCGGTCATCGCACATGCTGAGGGTGCCTGGATGACGGACTTGTCCGGGAAGCGATATGTCGATCTTACGGGCGCCGATGCGGCAGTGATCCTCGGTTTCCGTCATCCGGCGGTGGTTGAGGCTATCGTGCGGCAGATTCGGGATTCTGGTACGGCGTTTGCTTCGACGTTGTCGGTGCCGCGGGTGGAGTTGGCGGAGCGGTTGTGCGAGCGGTATGCGTGTGCGGAGAAGGTGGTGTTCCACAAGACTGGTTCCGAGGGGACCGCGATGGCGGTTCGGTTGGCTCGGGCTGCGACGGGTCGGGAGCTGGTTTTGTCTTGTGGGTATCACGGGTGGCATGAGTGGCAGTTGGCGTCGGAGCTTTTTGGTTATCAGCAGACGACTGGTGTGGTGGGTTTCGGGTACAACGAGAAGGCCTTGGGGAGGATGTTGGAGGCCTTTGGTGATGAGGTGGCGGGGGTTCTTGTCTCGCCTGAGTTGTTGTATTTCGATGTTGAGTTCTATCGCCGGATGTCGGCGTTGTGTGGGCGCTATGGTGTGCCGTTCATGATGGATGAGGTGTATACGGGGTTCCGGGCGGGTCCGAAGGGTGTGCACGGGTTGGGGGTGCCGGCGGATGTGGTGGTGGTGAGTAAGGGGTTGGCGAATGGTCATTCATTGGCTGCGGTGATGGGTCGGCGGGACATCATTGACGCGTACGATGTGTCGGGGATTCAGGGGACGTATACGCGTGAGGTTCCGCCGATGGCGGCTGCGTTGGCGGTGTTGGATGTTTTGGACACGCCGGGTGTTTATGGGAACGCTGAGGCGATGGGGCGGCGGTTGGCGGATGGTATGCGGGATGTTCTGGTTGGGGAGGGTATTCCGAATTGGGTTGGTGGGCCGGATTTGATGTTTGATGTGGTTCTGCCGAATGATGATCTGGGTTGGGAGATTTATCGGACGGCGCATGAGTACGGTGTGTATTTCGAGGATTCTGGTACGCAGTTGGTGACGATGGCTTTTGACGAGGCTGCGGTGGATCATGCGTTGTCGGCGTTCCGGAAGGCTGTGCGTCAGGTGGTCGTGGATCGGCCGGATCTGGTGTCGCGGTCGGGTGGGGAGTTGACGCAGGAGCGGAAGTTGGACTTCGCTGAGGAGGCGTTCGGGGGTCTGTTGCGGGATGACGAGCGGACGAACATGTTGATCGAGGCGACTATCGAGCAGGTGGTGAACCGGGATCGCCGGGTCAAGCCGGTCCTCGTTCCGGCCCAGGACTGACCCGGACAGTGCGAGACGGCGGTGGTCGACGTTCCGCTGAGGAACTGTCGAGCCATCGCCGTCTCGTCGCCCCGCTCGGTGCGCTGACAGTCAGCGCTGGTACGTGCTCGACGCTGCCAGCGCGATGCCGCCACGGACGTTGAAGTCGACAGTGATCTTGAGAAAGACGGGATCGAGGGCGGCTACCAGATCGTCACGCATCTTCGTGGCCAGGTGCTCGTGGAAGATGCCTTCGTCCCGGAAGGTCTCCAGGTACAGCTTGAGGCTCTTGGTCTCCACACCCCGGTCACCCGGACGGTAGTCGATCCGGATGGTCGCCCAGTCCGGCTGCCCCGTGATGGGGCAGCGGCAGGTGAACTCCCGGCAGTCGATCGTGATCTCCTGCGAGCTGTCCGCGATCGGAAAGGTATCGAGTGTCCGGTCAGGCTTGGCCTCCGCCTGCCCGAGCTTCGTCAGCGCCATGAACCGATCATAGGCTCTGCCGTAATGCGCCCAGATTGTTCCTGACTTTCACGACCGCGTCTAGCATGTCCTGTACGTCCTCCGGTCCGACCGACAGCAGAGAGTGGTGAATCCACACCGCTTCGTCGAAGGCGACCCGCTCGGCCACCGGCAGGTGGAACGCGTCCGGGGAGATCTTGTCGCCGTACCGGTCCCGGATCGCCGGCCAGTCGTCGGCGGTGATGTGGAACAACGGGTCACGGTGCAGCGGCGGGTAGAAGGTGTTTCCCTCGAACTCCACACCTTCGGCGAGGATCGCCTCCAGGACCTTGTCCCGGTGCAGCCCTTCCCACGCGTCGGTGTCGAAACGGAAGAGAAGCTCATACCGCTGCCGCCGGGTGACCCGCGGGTCCTCCGGCAGCGGGAGGAACCCGCCGATCTCGGTAAGCCCCTTGGTGAGCAGCTCCGCCATCGCCGTGCGTTGTTCGTCGAGGGCGTCGTACTGATCGAGCTGGCCGAGCAGCACGGCCGCCTGCATCTCGGTGGCCCGATGGTTCCAGCCGAAGACCCGCCCCGGGAACCTGTCGTGCGGTGCCTCCTTGCGGCCGACGTGCACCAGGGACATGGCGCGGTGGAAGGCCTCCTCGCTGCCGGTGACCAGGAAGCCACCCTCGCCCGAGGTCATGATCTTGCTGGTCTCGAAGCTGTAGCTGCCGGCGTCACCGATGGTGCCGACACACTGTCCGCGCCACTGAGCGAAATGCGCGTGTGCGCAGTCCTCGATGAGTAGCAGGTCGTGCCGGCGGCAGATGTCCAGCAGGGCATCCATGTCCGCGACCTGGTTCCCCAGGTGAACGACCATGACTGCCCGGGTCCGGTCGGTGATGGACTCCTCGACCTTGGCCGGGTCGAGACACCAGTTGTCGTCGGAGATGTCGGCCAGCACCGGTACCGCGTTGACGTGCACGATGCCGGCGACCGTCCCGATCCAGGTGAAGCCGGTCGTGATGACCTCGTCGCCAGCGTGCACCCCGAGCGCCCGCAGCGCCACCGAGAGACTCACGGTGCCGTTGGCCATCAGCACCCCGTACCTGGCACCCAGCCTGCCGGTGAACTGCTCGGCGAACTGCTGGTGCAGGGTGTTCGGAAAGGGGATGCCGCCGAGGTTGCGGGATTCGATCACACCGCGGAGCCGCTCCACGTCCTGCGGACCGACGTGCGGCCACTCGGGCCATGGCCGGGTCCGGACCGGATCGCCACCGAGGATCGCCAGATTCTGGTTCATCCGTGGCTACCTGCCCCGGCGAGGGCCCCGAGGGCGATGTCCGGGTCGATCTCGAAGACCGTGCCCTTGTCTGTCATGTCGGTCCACTGCTGCTGGACCTTGTAACCGATGGGAACCAGTCCGTCGAACGGCATGTTGTTGTGCTTCACCCAGTAGTTTTCGAGCGCGAACGATCCGGCGCGCAGGCTCAGCCGGTACACGGAGTCGTCTGGTGCGACCCGGGAACGTTCCTGCTCCACATCGACTTCTTGGGCACCCTTGAACCGCTGCATTGTCCGGACGAGGATGTCGCGGTAGACCTCCTGGGCCTCTTCGTCGCTGTACCCGGAGCGACGGGAGAAGTGCAGATTGTGATGAAAGCTCTGCTGCTCGTCTTCGTCGATGTGAATGCCGTACTCGTCTGGCCGTAGCTGGATGGGGGAGTTTCGTTCAACGATGAAGTCGGCGATCTGGTAGGTCACGGTGTCGTGGTAGTTACTGAGGAACTCGTAGAGCTCCTCAGCCTCGTCCCGATTCTCGGTGGGCAGGCCGACGATGGTCATCAGGAACGGCTTGTAGCCCAACTCCCGGCTGTCCTGGAGCAAGCGGTGGACGACGTCCATCCGGTTGCCCTTGCGGACCAGATCGAGCAGTCGTTCGTTTGCCGTCTCCAGGCCGAAGCGGAGCGTGCCCTGCGAGTCACGCATCTTGGTCAGCACGGCCTTGTCGATGTTGCCCTCGAAGCGGACGTCGACCTCCCAGAACAACTCCGGCCGCTTTTTCGCGATGAAGAAGTCGGCGATCTCCACCAGCCGCTTCGCAGGGAAGACCGCATCCGCGAAGTCGAAGTGTACGACACCAGGATACAGTTCAAGAAAAGTGTCGATGTCCTTTTCGATGTTCTCGGTGCTGCGTTCCCGGTAGCTCCAGGGTGCAAAGTTGGTGATCGCGTTGCAGAACGAACACTTCATGTAGTAGCAGGAGCGTGAACCCTGCAGCACCAGGCTGCCCTGACCCTCGCGGAACGTGGTGTAGAGCGACAGGTCGAAGTCACTGTAGTCGGGAGTCGGGATCTGGTTCATGTCGGCGACCCAGGAGATGTCGCCGCTGCGCTCGTAGCTGCCGTTCTCGGTGCGCCAGTGGGTGTTGGGGACATTCTCCCGAGGCTTCGACATCTCCAGGAGCAGCTTGCGGCCGACCGGCTTCGTGTCAAGCACGCTCTGCTCGGACATCGGCTTGCAGCCGCCCGGGATACCCACCGGCCGTTCACCCCGCGACAGCGCCTCGGCCATCTTCAGCAGAGGCTCCTCGCCTTCGCGAACGACCAACGCGTCGATCAGGTCGCCCAGCTCGGGACAGGACTCCAGGCGGGGGATGAGCATGTCGGCAAAGGAGGTCACCCAGGGCCCACCCCAGCAGATGTAGAGATCCGGGTTCTCCTGCTTCATCAGGTAGCCCAGGGTCAGCGCGGGGATGACCTGGTTGTAGCCCATGATCGAGAAGCCCATGAGGCCGAGTTCGGCGGCCCGGCCGGCGACCTTCTCCCGGTAGAACGCGTGGTAGATGTTCGCATCCGGGTCCCGGACCAGCTTCGCGACACGTTCCGGTTCGTCTCGCAGGATCGACAGGAACTCGCAGTACGAGAACGGGAACGGCGGGTCCCAGATTGAAAGACTTTCCGGCGCCACCCGGCACTGCTGCTGCAGTTCCCATTGTTCGAAGTCGGTCTCGGTGAAGTAGTTGCCGGTGATGTGATTCAGGAAGAACTGCTTGATGAAGGGCTTGGTGAACTCATGGATGTTCTCCGTGCCCTGAACCTGTTCGATCTCGACTCGGCTCAGCAGGTACTCATTGAAGTCCGCGTTGAGGTCCAGACCTCGGGCCGGCATGCCCTTGCCGCGAAGGTACGCCGTCAAGGTCGCCACGGAGATCGGCGGGGTCTCTGCCAGCAACGATGGCGGGAAGGCGACACCGGTGACGATCTTGTCAGGGACGGTCATCTCAGGACTCCTCCATTAGGGATAGATAGATCGCCTCAAGGCGAGCACCTGCGGACGCGAGTGAGTACTCCCGCGCAGGTATCGGTTCGGCGTTCTCCGTAAGGCGCCGGGCCAACTCCGGGTCGTCGAGAACCATCTCGACGGCGTCGGCGAGCTTCGGTGGGTCGAACGGCGGTACCAGCACACCGGTCTTCATGTGCTCGACCAGCTTGTGTACCCCGCTGACGTCGTGCGCTACGACGGGTCGCCTCATCAACATGTACTCGAGTACCACGACGCCCAGCTCCTCGTACTGCGAGGGCAGGACGGCCAGCGTCGAGAGCGAGATGATCGACGGGATGTACTCGGGGAGCAGGAAACCGGTGATGATCAGGTTGTCGGCGACCCCGAGCTGGCGGGCCAACGCCTCGATGTCCGCGCGCTGCGGACCGTCGCCGGCGATGAGGAATCGGCAGTCACGTCGCTTGGCTACCTCTGCCGCGGTCCTGACGAACCAGTCGACGCCCTTCTCCGAGGATATTCGCCCGACGTAGAGAATCGTCGGTTTGTCGTCGGTGAGTCCGAACTTGCGACGCAGTTCCTCTCGGCGTTCGGGCGTATCGTGACCGACGAACTTGTCGGTCACCAGGTGGGCGAGCCGATGCACACGGTCGTCCGGTACGTGCAACTCGTCCCGGATCTGCTCACGCACCTTGTCGCTGAGGGTCAGAACCGCTCCGGAGCGCTGGATGACGTACTTCTCGGCCGACTTCGCCAGCGGGTCGACTACTCGTTCGAACACCGTGGTCGGGTGCTGGGTCAACGATCGGCAGGAATAGATGTGCGACACGATCGGCACGTCGAGCACCTTCGCGGCGGCGTACGCGTACGTCGGCGCTGACCCGGACCCGTCACAGTGCGCGTGCACGATGCCGATCTCGCGCCGGAGCTGCTCCCGGTTGCGTACCACGTAGAGGAGGCTCGCCTTGGCCCACGCTCCGACCAGCCCGAAGTAGCCCTCGAGCTTGGACGGGATCGGCAGTACGGGCAGCCGGCGGGCGTGCACGCTGATGTTCGGTGCGGTCTGGAGGTCCTTCGGGACGCCGGGTGGAGCCATGGTGAGAACCCGCTGTGGGAACCCCCGTCGGGCCATCTCCGTCACGATCGCATGGCCCAGCACGTGCATGCCGCCCATCGGGTCGAACCGGGGCTGCCACAGCTTCTGGTGGTCGGCGTACAGGTAGAACGGTGTCATCGAGAGGACGCCTCGTGGGGCGCTGCCTTCAGTCATTCAACTCCACTTTCCGTCCGTCCTCCGCGCTGCGGTATGCGGCTTCGAGCGCTTCGACGACTGCGATCGCGTCGTCAGGGGTATGTGTCATCGGCCGGCCCGCGAGTATCGCGTCCAGCACCTGACGGTCCTGGTGTACGTACCCGCTGTTGCGGATCCACTCCCATTCGGGCCGCAACCACCCCTGGTTGGGCTCCCACACCGCGCCGAACTTGGTGTTGGTGTAGGCCTCGACGCCCATGCCCTGCCAGAAATCGGCCCGGACCAGGCCTTCGGTGCCGATCACCTCGACCGTGAGTTGCTCGCCGCCGGGGCAGACCCATGAGACGTCGCACTGTCCGATCGCGCCGTCGGCGAACTCGATCAGTACGACACCCTGGTCCTCGACGTCGCCGGTCGCGCTGAGTTGCCGGGTGCAGGCGGTGACCGCTCGGATGGTCGGTTTGCCGAGCATCCAGCGGCACAGCTCCACCGCATGCCACCCGAGGTCGGTGAGGGCGCCGCCGCCAGCGGTCGCCTTCGAGCGGAACCAGTCGGCGTCCGGGCCGGAGGTGCGGAAGACGACCCGGACCGAGTGGACGGTGCCCAGCGCATCCCGGTCCGCGGCAAGTTCATGTGCCCGGACGAACTTCGGGGCGTAGCCGAAGTTGCCACCATGGGCGAGTGTCACGCCGTGGTTGCGGGCTTCGGCGGCCAGCTTCCGTGCGTGCTCGGCGGAGAGCACCAGCGGTTTCTCCACCAGGACGTGCCGACCTGCGGAGATCGCCTGCGCCGCGATCGGCTGGTGGGTGGCCGCCGGCGTGGCCACCACCACCAGGCGGACCGCGTCGTCGAGTAGCGCGTCGTCGAGGCTCGTGCTGACGCGTGCGCTGGTACGGGTGGCCAGGTCCGCCGCGACGCGTTCGTCCCGGTCCACCACCCACCGCAGCTCGGCCCGGGGGTCGGCGGTCAGTATGTCGGCGTGCACACCGCCCATGAATCCGCCGCCGACGATGGCGACACCAACCCGCTCAACCATCGGTAGCCCCCACCGCGTCCGGTACCTTCTCCGCACCGGTCGACATGCTCAGTCCGAAGCCCGGCAGCTCAGGGCGGGCGAGCTCGCCGATCACCTCGCCGATGAGTTTCATCGGGACCGGGACCAGCGGACGCCCGTCGTGCCACAGTGGCTCGCCGAGCCCGCGCAGCAGGACCATGGCACTACTCTCGGCCAGGTCACTGAGGTAACCGCGCTTGTTGTCGAAGCGGAGCCGGTGCATCACCTCGTCGAGGTCGACCTGGGCGGGAACGGTCACCGCCGCTCCGGCTCTGGCCAGCAGTTCCCGGTGCAGCGCGACCGTTTCGTCGTCGAGGTGGCCCAGCCGCCGGGACACCTCGGCGGCGACCAGCATGCCGAGCCCGATCGCCTGTCCGTGGGAGATTTCACCGGCCGCGGTGTACTCGATGGCATGGCCGACCGTATGGCCGTACTCGAGTACCAGCCCGGCCCGGCACTCGTGCATGTCGTCAATGCTCACCGAGGCTTTCGCCAGGATGCTCTCGGAGATGATCCGGTACATCGTCTCGTTGTCGTAGTTCCCGTCCCGGCGTAGCGAGGCCCGTAGCATTTCAACCATGCTGGGACGGACTGCCAGCGAATTCTTGACGACCTCGCAGAGGCCGGAGACTGTCTCCCGCAACGGCAGGCTCCGCAACATCGCGGTGTCGGCGAGAACACACTCCGGTGGGTAGAAGGTGCCGATAAGGTTCTTCCCGGCGCTCGCGTTGACGGCCTGCTTCAGGGAGAGGACCGAGTCGGACATCGCAATCAGCGACGTCGGAATGTGCACGAGGCGGATTCCACGGAAGAGGAGAGCGGCCATCAGCCCTGCGATGTTGCCGATCACGCCGCCACCTACGGCGACCACCACGCAGGCGCGATCCGCGCCGAGCCGCAGTGCCGATTCGGCGAGCGTGCCGACGGCCTGGAGGTCCTTGTACGGTTCCCCGGCGCGGTGAATGAGCAGGTTGGCCGGGACTCGGGGGGAGAGTCGTTCGACCAGCTCCGCACCGAAGAGCGGGCCGGTGTTGCTGTCGCAGACGATCAGAAGCCGGCTGGCCGACATGTCGACCAGGTCCTCAACGATGGTGCCGAGACAATCGGTGCCGAGCCGGAACGGATACCGAACCGTACCCAAACGTATCTCGACCTTCATACGCAAACCCTTCGTCACGGGTCCTTGCAACCCTTGGATGGGGCCCTTTCCAGCGGAGGCCGAAGCCGGTACCTCCTCGTCACGGCTGAACGGTGGGTGGGCGGGCTGACCCGTCCATTCCGCCGGGTCAGCCGCGTAGTTCCCGATGATGCGTGAACACCTTCTCGAACGCCCGAACGATGTCTTTTGCGTCCGACTCGTCGCCGAGCAGTGCCGAGTGATGGACCGTGACCACCCGCCGGCCGGCGTCCTCGGCGACAGGAAGTGAGTAGCCGGTCAGGTCGAGCCCGGCGACAGCCTTGAACCGGCTCCGGGTGGCGGGACGGTAGAGCCGGTTGTGGTTCATGGGCGGGTAGCTGGTGTAGATGCCGGCGCCGGAGAGTTCGGCCGCGACCGCCGAGGCGATCGGACCGACGCCGAGCTGCCCGATCTCGTCGTCCTCGATCCGCCCCGCCCACTCGTAGTAGGTCCGCTCGGTCGTGCCGGGTGAGGAGACCTGCGGCCGGATGCCGAGCGCCCCGAGGCCGTCGTCGAGGAGCGCGGCGTTGGCCCGTCGCCTCTCGTTCTGCTCGTCGAGCAGCTCGAGTTGGCCGAGAAGGACCGCCGCCTGGAACTCGGACAGGCACCGATTGCTGCCCATCAGCTCTGCGGTCTGGTCCAGCTCCATCTCGCCCACGGCGGGCTCGTGCGCCGTGTACGTGCGACCGTCGGCCCGTAGATGCTCGGCACGCCGGGAGAGCGCGTCGTCGCCGGTGATGACGGCGCCACCTTCGCCACTGGTGAGCACCTTGCTGTGTTGCATGCTGAAGGTGCCGAAGGCGCCGAACGTGCCGACCCGACGGCCACGGAAGCGGGCGCCGTGGGCCTGCGCGCAATCCTCGATCAGTGCGACGTCGTGCCGTTTCGCGATCGCGGTCAGCGCGTCCAGGTCCGCCACGGCCGAGTAGAGATGCACCACGACGATGGCTGCGGTTCGCGGGGTGATCGCCCGTTCGACGGCCGCCGGGTCGAGGCATAGAGTCAAGGGATCGACGTCGACCGGTACGGGAACCGCGTTGACCCCTGCCACAGTGGAGGCGTTGGCGACCCAGGTGAGGCCAGGGATGATAACCTCGTCGCCAGCCCCGACCCCACATGCCTCGAGCGCGACCATGAGACTGGCCGTTCCGCTGGCTGTCGGCACGCAGTGTGCGATCTCATGGTACGCGGCGAATGCCTCCGCGAAGCGCCGTTCGAAGCTCTGCTTTCCCTGATATGGTCCGCTGATTGCCCAGCGGCCGGAATGGAGAACCTCATTGAGCGCATTGAGGGCACTGGGTGCGGGAGCGGGCCACGGCGGCCACTGCTGCAAACGTATAGGGGGGCCGCCATTGGCGGCAAGATGGGTCACGTCACTTCCTCCCCGAGCCGGGACTGCGGCAACCAATGGATCATCGGCTGGGCCTAGTGTGCCAGACGCAATTACCAGTGTCGACTTGAAGAAAACCCCCAAGACGGGCTTGTTGGACAGTCTGATCATTACGGGCGTGATCCTGTGGCCCTAATATCGGCGCTCCGAAATATTGCGCAATGTCCGCATTATAGGTTTATAGTACATAGTGAATGGCTAGCGGGGCGATGCGGTGATCGGTCGGGGAATATCTCTGATTGTTGCCGGTCCAGCGATTCGAAAGGGATCGATCAATGACGCAATCTGCGGCCGATGACCGAGTCGACGAGATCGAGCAGGCCATCGTGAAGAGTCGGAGGTACCAGACGGTGGCTCCAGCTACCGTGCGGCGGCTGGCCAGGGCCGCGCTCGTCGCGGCCCGCGGCGATGTTCCCGATGCGGTGAAACGTACCAAGCGCGGGCTGCATGAGATTTACGGTGCGTTTCTGCCGCCCAAGCCGCCCAACTACGCAGCGTTGCTGCGGCAGATCGACTCCGCCGTCGACGCCGGAGACGACGAAGCGGTCCACGCGGCCCTCCGACGTGCGATGTCGGTGCATCTCTCCACCCGTGAGCGACTGCCACACCTGGCGGAGTTCTACCGAGAAGTCTTCCGCGAGCTGCCCGAGCCGAACACGGTGCGTGACTTGGCCTGCGGGCTCAACCCGCTGGCTGTGCCGTGGATGGGGCTACCCGAGCAGGCCGTGTACGTCGCATCTGACATCGACGCCCGCCTGATCGGCTTCGTGGGGTCCGTCCTGACGAGATTGGGTGTGGACCACCGGGTGGGGGTGGCTGACATCCTTGAGGATCGGGTTGACGAGCCGACCGATGTCACGCTACTGCTTAAGACGTTGCCCTGCCTGGAAACTCAGCGCCGAGGATCGGGATGGGAAGCGATCGATCTTGTCAACTCGCCGATTATCGTGGTAACCTTTCCGACCAGATCTCTCGGTCAGCGATCGAAAGGGATGTTCCAGAACTATTCGCAGGGCTTTGAGTCGCAGGCCCGGGAGCGGTCATACGGCTTTCGGCGGCTGGAGATCGGCAACGAGCTGGTCTACGTCATTCAAAGGTAGCTTCCGCCGCTCTTTCAGGAGAACTGGATAGCGTCGTGCGTGTGCTTCGGCTGACCCCATTTTTCCATCACGACTACGTCGACCACTGGCCGGCGGAGTTCGATCCGGTGGGCGGTATGCAGGTCCAGATCCTGGCGCTGTCCCGCAGCCTGGCCAGGGCAGGTGTCGATCAGTTGGTGCTGACCCTGGGTTTCCCCGGGCTGCCGCCGACGAAGCAGATCGAGCCAGGGCTGACCGTCCGGATAGCCCGAGTCTCGCTGCCGCAGGTCCGCTCCGAGATCACCGGACTGGTGGGTCTCGGACAGGCCTGGCTGATCGCCACCATCCGTGAGTGTCTGCGGCTGCGGCGCGGAACCTGGCGCCCCGACGTCGTCCATGTTCACGCGGACGGTCAGATCTGGCCGTTGATCGCGGGCCGGGTCGCGGCTCGGATCCTGGGCGTGCCCTACGTACTCACCCTGCACTGTTCCCGACTGTCGGTCTATCAGCCGATGTCGGCGGTCGACGCCATGGCGCACCGCATGGTCACCCGGGCCGAACGGCAGGCTCTGCGTTGCGCGGCGAGGGTCAGCACGCTGACCGCCCGGACCGCTGACGTGGTGAGCGCCGCGACCGGCCTGGACCGGTCCAGCATCGTGGTCAACCCGGACGCAGTCGACATCACCCCGGCAACCGCGACCGAGGCGGCGTCGTTC
The DNA here is from genome assembly GCF_027497315.1 of Solwaraspora sp. WMMA2059. GTDB lineage: Bacteria > Actinomycetota > Actinomycetes > Mycobacteriales > Micromonosporaceae > Micromonospora_E. The sequence goes on from NZ_CP114908.1 coordinate 6,083,905, forward strand.
GCCGAGCGGCACGGACTGACCGGTCGCCGGCCGCTCATCGGGTACGTCGGCCGGGTCGCGCATGAGAAGGGTTGGCCGGACCTGCTGCGGCTGGCCGAGCTTCTCGATGACCTCGCTCCGACTTTCCTCGTGGTCGGTGACGGCCCGCAACGGGAGCGCATGCAACGGGAGATCGCCGACGCCGGCCGTACGGATCAGTTCGTGGTCACCGGCTTTCTCCCGCACGACCAGGTGCCGGCCGCGCTTGCCCTGGTGGACACCCTGGTCATGCCCTCCATCCACGAGGAACTCGGCGGCAGCGCGATCGAAGCGATCATGACGGCTACCCCGGTGGCGGCGTACGCTGTCGGCGGTCTGCGCAGCACCATCGGTTCGGCCTGCCCCGATCTGCTCAGCGATCCCGGTGACGTGCACGGGCTCGCCGAAGTCGTTCGGCGGGTACTCGCCAACCGCGACTCGGTCGTCGCCCAGCTCCGCGCCGCCCAGCCCGCCACGGCGAGCACGTTCGATCTCGCCGCCACCCGGGACCGGATTCTGGACTGCTACCGCGCCGCCCTCGTCGGAGCCGGGACGGCGAGCGGAACGTGACCGGGCAACGGGGACCGAGTGCCGCTCCGGCGAGTTCAGCCGGCGAAGTTGACCGGAGTCATATTCTGGTTACCGGCAGTAACCGTGGCCTCGGGTTTGCCGCTGCTGCCCTGCTGGCCGACGCCGGCTGGTCGGTCCTGCTCGGCTGCCGCGACGATCAGCGCGGAGCCGCCGCGGCCGAGGCGCTACGCCGCAGCGGTGGCCGGGTCACCCACGTACCGCTGGACGTCACCTCCCCGGCGAGTATCGCGTCGGCCGCCGAACTGGTCGCCGCCCACACCGGCGGCTCCCTCGCCGGCCTGGTCAACAACGCGGGGGTCTTCCTCGACGGACGCGATGCCGGGCCGGAGAGCATCACCGCCGAGGCGGTCCACGAACTGCTCGCCGTCAACGCGGTCGGTCCGCTGCTGGTGACCTGCGCGCTGCTGCCGTTGCTGCGGGCAGCAGGCGGGGCCGCCGTGGTCAACGTGACCGCCGACGACGCCGACCCGGGTACTGCCGACGGCGAGGCTACCGGCTACCGGATGTCCAAGGCCGCGTTGAACGTCATGACCGTCAACCTGGCGGTCGCCCTGCGCGGCCAGGACGTCGTCGTCAACGCGGTCGACCCGGGCTGGATCCCCACCGACATGGGCGGCCCGGACGCACCCGACGACACGACAGCCGCCGCCAGGCTGGTGGCCTGGGCTGCCACGGCTGCCCGCCGACGGGGGCACACCGGGCAGGTGTTCACCGTCCGGCAGACGCTCGAAGAGTTGGCAGCCGGTGCGGTGGACATGACCACAGCGGGCAGCACGTAGATCAAACCCGGGAGGTTCTCATCAGCGTTTCAGTCGACCTCGGTACCGGTCACGATGATGCTACGACCCGGCTGCGGTACGGCCCCGAGCCGACCGCGGACGACATCGCCCGGGTCGCCGACGTCTGTGTGATCGGCAGCGGCGCCTCCGGCGCGATCACCGCGTGGGCCCTGCAACGTGCCGGTCTCGACGTCGTGGTCGTCGAACAGGGCCCCTTCGTCGATCCCTGGGTGAGCTACGACGACATCGAGATGAATGCCGAGACCGCCTGGATCCGGCAGGACAGCGGTCTGTGGGAGAAGACCGGCAATCCCTGGTCCACCTGCAACGTCGGCGGTGGGACCGTCTTCTTCGGTGGCGCGGCGTTTCGTCATCGTCCAGTGGACTTCGACCCGGAGACCCGGTTGGGTCCCGGAGACCTGCCATTGCGCTGGCCGTGGACCGTGGCGGAGATCGAGCCCTACTACGCGTTGGTGGAGTCGGCGCTCGGCATCGCCGGGGGCGGGCACGACCCGAGCCTGCCGAGCGACCCTACCTACCCGATGCCGCCTGTCGAGACCACCGCGGAGGGCGCGGTGATCAACGCTGCGGCCCGCTCTCTCGGCCTGCATCCCTTCCCGACCCCGCTGGCCATCACCACCACGCCCTACCAGGGTCGGCCGCCATGCGGTGGGGAACGTCCATGTATCTCGAACCAGTGCGACCGGGGTGCGAAGGGCGACGCGGTCACGGTGTTCCTCGACCCGGCCCGCAAGGCCGGTCTGCGTCTCTTCGCCGGGCTGAAGGCCGTGCGGATCCGGCGCCGGGACGCCACCAGCGTGGACGGTGTCGAGTGCATCCGGATGGACAGCGGCAACCGGCATGTGCTACGTGCCCGCCACGTGGTGGTCGCCGGCAACGCCGTCCAGAGCGCAGCGCTGCTGCTGCGCTCCATCGACAAGCTGAGCCCGCATGGTCTCGGCAACGATCACGACATGGTCGGCCGTGGCCTGTGCCTCAAGATGAGCGGGTACGTGCTCGGCTACCGGCGGGCCGACCCGCCGGCAACTCCGTCCGACGACCGACCTGCCGCCGGCCCGGGACCGTTCTCCTCCGCTGCGATCACCGACTACTACACCGCCGATGACGCACCTGGTGGATTCGGCGGTCTGATCATCGAGTCCGGTCCGGAGCAAGCTGTTCGGATGCGCCCCGACGAGCAGATTCTGCGACTCGAGTGCCTCGTACCCGACCAGCCCGGTCTCGACAACCGGGTGTCCCTCAGTCGCGGGGTCGACCGGTTCGGCCTACCGGACATCGTGATGGACTACTCGCCCCACCCTCGCGACCGTGCCCGTCTGGAGTACCTCCAACGGCGAGCCGAGGGGATTCTACGGGCCGCCGGCTGTGAGCTGACCTGGCGCGAGTCATCGTACTTCTGGATGGGCAGCACCCATCTGCACGGGACGTGTCGCGCGGGCACCGACCCGCGTACGTCGGTCACCGACCCGGACGGGCGGGTGCACGGACTGACCAATCTGATGGTGGTCGACGGCGGCGTGATGCCCTACCCGGGCGGTGTCAATCCGACACTCACCATCCAGGCCCTTGCCCTGCGGATGGCGCACCGGCTGCTGCGCCGGGAGTTCGGGATCGAACCTGACCTGTCCTACTCACCTGTCGGCACGGAGCGAAACGAGCGGAGTCAATGACCATCGACATCGGCGCGCGCAACCTACTGGCGCAGGAGCCCACCTGCCCCCGGGACGCCGACGGACGCCCCCGGGTCTTCGTCGAAGGGTCGGGGGCGTACCTGACGGACCCGGACGGTCGGCAGTGGATCGATTTCGACAACGCCCGAGGCTCAGTCGTCCTCGGTCACGGTGACGAGGAGGTCGCCGAGGCGATCGCCCAGGCGGCCCGGGGCCGCAGCGGGGTGGGCACCGCCTGGAGCCCGACGCTGGACGACCTGACCGGCCAGCTGCGGCAGGTGTTCGGCGGCGACGTCGTCGGACTCTACCGGACCGGCACCGCCGCGCTCCGCTCGGTGACCTGCGCTGTTCGAGAGATTCGGGACCGGCCGATCGTCCTCAGCGCCGGATACCACGGGTACGACCCGATGTGGCACTGCGAGGAGCCGTTCACCCCCAACCGGCACGGGATCGTCGAGTTCCTCTTTGATCTCGACGTGCTCGCTGAATGGCTCAGCCGCCCAGCACAGGTGGCCGCGGTGGTCATCTCCCCCGACCACATGCACCTGGGTGAGCGTTGGTATGCCGAGTTCAGCCGGCTGACCAGGGCAGCGGACGTCCCGGTCATCGCCGACGAGGTCAAGGTCGGCCTGCGGTACCGGGCCGGTCTGTCCACCCAGCTGCTCGACCCGGCGGTCTGGATCGTGGCGAAGTGCCTGGCCAACGGTTCACCGGTTGCGGCGGTAGGCGGCGACGCAGACCTGCTCACCCCGTTGCAGGACGTCTCGTTCACCTCGTACTTCGAACCGACCACGTTGGCGGCCGCGACCACCACGTTGCGCCGGATGGCGACCGGCGGACCGCAACGGTCCATCCGCGCCGCCGGCGAGTCGTTCATCGCCCACGCGCGGTCGGCGTTTGCCAGCACCGGCGTGCCGATCGACATCGCGGGCAACGGCAACCTCTTCCAGTTCGTCTGTGCCGACGGGGAGGTGCAGGACGCCTTCCACGCCGCGGCGGCGGCCGAAGGGCTGCTCTTCTTCGAGGGCGACAACCAGACCCCCTCGGCGGCGTTCGCCGGCGCGGTCGTCGAAGACGCGTGTGGGCGGATCGACCGGGTGTGCCGTGCGCTCACCGGCCGCTTCACCGACCGCGGAATCACCGAGGATTCCTGGTACGCGAGCGCATGGGGTGCCATGGATGGTCTAGCTGACCGGCCTCGTACCCGGCAGCAGACCGTCGCGATCGTCGAGCGGCTCTGGACGGACTGAGGCCACCGGGCTCACCCCTTGTGGATCGCTACCAGCTCCTCCGACGCCAGGCTGGCTCGTGAAAAGCGCCAACCCCGATCACGGGCCAGCTCGGAGAGCTCCTCGACATGTCGCGACACGAAGACCGCGGCTCGACCGTTCATGGCCCGGGTGGGGAACGAAACCACCACGTCGCGGCAGTCCAGCCGGTCGACCAGCGCCTGCCCGGCACCCGTACGGCGTCCCTCCATGCAGTGGTACGTCTTGAGCAGCAGCGCCAGGTCGGCGCTCACCGGCTGGCCGTCGGCGAGCACATCCTCGTGCCGGATCTCGCATTCGGGGTATGCCCGCCCGAGAAACGCGTTACCCAACGCGACGAACAGCGCGTTGAAGTCGTAGCCGACGTACCGGGCATCGCTGACCTGCCTCAGCCAGGGCAGCGTGAACGGGTTCAGCGCGCACGCGATGTCCGCCACCGTCCGGGGTGGCGGTACCAGTCCGAACAGGACCGGGTAGAAGTCGTCGAGGTCGGGCAGACGTTCGGCGGTGGAGAAGTGGCCGCCCAGCATCTGCCGGCACCAGTCCCGCCGGACCTGCGGATCGTCGAGATCGGCTCGGTCGATCGCCCGTCGCAGCGCCGGTGGCCGGGCGGTGAGCAGATGCAACGCGGCCACCTTGTGCAACCGGGCCCGGACCCGCCGTTCCAGCTCGGCCGCGTCGCCAGTGCCCCGCCCTTCGCGCCGTACCAGGTCGACAATGGTCTCCGGGTGGATGTCGCGGTACTTGGCGGCCGAGGTGAGCCGGGTGATCACCTTGTGAACGGCGGGAGGTCCGGCCGTTCGTGCTGCGGACGCGGCGACGTCCGGCGGGCGGGTACCTGCTGGTCGCAGGCTGGCCAGTGGCTGACCGTCGTCCGGCACCTGGCCCGGTGGAGGTGTGGTCACCGGCCGGTCATCCCCGCCCGCCCGGCTCGGGTGTGGCGGGTCCGGCCAGTTGGCCGGACCGGATCATCTCCAGCAGGCGGGTGTAGAAGCGAAGGTTGTGCAGGGTGGCGAGCCGGTCCGCCAGTCCGTCCTTCACCCGGAACAGGTGGTGCAGATAGCTGCGGCTGTACCGCTGGCAGGTCGGACAGTCGCAGGTCGGGCAGATTGGCTGGTCCTTGCGGGAATTTTCCTCGTCAAGGATGTAGATGTTCTGGTAGAAGCTCCGATCCGGAGTGAGCTGCCGGCTGGCGATATCAGGCTTGAACGCGTAAAGGCGGCCGTGCCGGGCATCCCGGGTCGGGATCGTGCAGTCGAAGATCCATCGGGTGTCGAGTTCGCAGAGCGAGACCAGATGCTCGGGCCGGCCGACTCCGAGGGCGAACAGCGGCGCGTCGGGCGGCGTGATCCGGGCGAGCAGGGCGAACATGTCGCGCTCCAACTCGCCAGCGGAGTTCAGCGGCCAGCCGCCGAATCCGAACCCCTGCGCCCCCGACTCGACGAGGGCGTCGACGCAGCGTTGGCGCAGCGTCGGATCGGTGCCGCCCTGGACCACCCCGACCAACAGGGGCGGCTCCGCCGCCCGGCGCTGCCGACACTGGAGGTCGTACGCCTGTCGGGCCTGCCGGAACCAGCGGATCGTGCGCTCGGTGGAAGCGAGCTGCTGAGCCGGGGAGTCCTCCGGGCCGGTGCAGTCATCGAGGGCGATCACCACGTCGGATCGGAGGCCGAACTGCCATTCGATTACCTTCTCGGGGGTGAGCACGATCTTCTTCGTGTCCGGCGACTCTTGAAAAGTCACCCCGTTTGATCGGATTGATCCGGTCTGTCCCCGCTTGCGGATGAGGGAGAGGATCTGAAACCCGCCGGAATCGGAGACGATCACACCGTCCCAGGCCATGAAGTGGTGTAGCCCGCCGGCCCGTCGGACGGCCTGGAGCCCGGGGCGCTGGGCCAGGTGCATGGCGTTCACCATCACCGCCTGGATCCCCACTGTTGCCAGGTCACGGCTGTCGACCGCGCGGACCGAGGCCCGCGTGCCATCGGGCAGGAAGGTCGGCAGAACGACCGAACCGTGAAGGGTCTCCAGTCGGTGCCCGGCCTGCAGTCGATGCCCAGCGGGAGCGGCAGGGTCTGCGGAGATCATCAGGTCGCAGCTCCTCGACGGCGGCAGACGGCTTCCCCACGATACGCGACCCGCCGGACGCCATCTCGGCCGCCGCCTTGGACGGGCGGCTGACTGGCTGGACGGGCGGCCGGCTGGTAGGTCTTGACGTAGGTCTCGACCGGGCTGTTCCTTGCCGGACCGGCACGTGTCCTTCTCGGATATGCACGTGCGGGGGCTCGTACGCTACCACTGTCCGGTGGCATTTTCCTGGCCGGCCGTACGGTGAATCCTGCTGGACAGCATTTCCTTCTGGTCCGATCATGGACTAGCGTTCCGGTCGTCAGATGGCAGCCGGGCTCAACCGACTCCATCACCCTGATGTGCAGGTGAGACGTGCCGATCTTCGCCGATCTGCGTACCGACTGGAAGATTTTCCGACAAACACTGCGTACCTCGACGTTCCGAGAATCTGTTGTCGACAGTATTGAATACATCCGGATCCGATCCCACGAAAGGCGAGAGCGCTTCGACGAGACATTTGGCACCGAGACCAATGGGATCGTGGGTCTCGCTGATATCGACGGCGTCGGGCCGCACATGGAAGAGGCGTCCCACTACCTGCCGACCCGCAGACGCGAGTTCGAGCGTATGATGGCGAGCGTCGGAGGCATCGAGCATCGGGATCACGTGTTCATCGATTTTGGCTGCGGCAAGGGCCGGATCGTGCTGCTGGCGGCCGGTGAGCCGTACAAGAAGGTCATCGGTGTCGACTTCTCGCCTACCTTCATCCGGCAGGCTGAGGACAACCTGCGCAGCTACACCGGGCCGCTGACGGCCGCCGAGGTCGAGTTGCTGGCTATCGATGCCGCCGACTTCGTCGCCCCCGCCGATAATCTGATCGTGTACCTGTTCTCGCCGTTCGGTCCACCGGTCTTCACGACAGTGATGAACAACCTGGTTTCGGCGGCACGGAAGAACCAGAAGGAGGTCACGGTCATCTACTACTCGCCGGACTACGACGATCTTGTCAAAGAAGCCGGATTCACTCTGGTCGGTCAACACAAGGGCGACCATTGGCCGTGGAGCATCTACTCGGTCGGCGGCTGATACGGAATTGCCTGCTGCGGGTGAGCGTCGCCGATCCGTCTCGTCTCTGCTTCGAGTTTTCCGCCGGCGGCGAACCGCAGTGCGGCGCCAACCAGGATCGCCAAAAGGCCGCTGACAACGAGCGGACCCAGCGTGCGCCCAGTGACCGGAAGGCCGTCATCCGATGTGCCGTCGCCCGGTTCCTCGCTCACCGGCGGTCCTTCCCCGACATACCGGAATGCGATCTCGTTGGAGGTGCCGACCGGGGTGCGTACGGAAATCGTCGTCGTGCCGGCCTCACAGGCGGGAGTCGGGAAGGTCAACACGTTGAATGCGCCACTGACCGTGACGACCTCCGGCCCGAGCGTCTGGCCGCAGATTGTCACCCGGGTCTGCCCGGGAACGAAGCCAGTGCCGCTGACCGTCGCCGTGGTGCCGCCGGCGGCGGTTCCTTCACCGGGGTTGACCGAGTCGATCCAGGGAGTGGCAGCGCTGTGATACGTGGAGTCGGTGAGCGTGTCGATACCCGCAGGTCCTGGTGATGTCGGATCGGTCGGCGGTGTCGGCCGCACGCACGCTGCCTCGGCGACGGTCACCGTGCCGGCCGGAACCGTGACCGAGCCATCGGCCGTGTCGCCGGTGATCTCGAAGGTCGCCGTGGCGGCGGTGGCGGCGGTGACGCGGGTGCCGAGCTCGCGGATCTCGGTTCCGGTGACGCTCGCGGTCAGCCGCGCGCCGGTCAGCCCGGTAACCGGCAGCGGCCGGCTCGACGTGATCGGTGACCCTTCGACAGGCAGGCTGACGGCTGCACCGAACACGGTCAGCCCGTCGAGCGCCGTCTCCACCGCCGCCCGCCGGTCCGCTCCACAGCTCACCGAGGCGGAAGCCGCGGTCACCGTCAGCGCGGGTACGCCGAGAACACTGACGGCCAGGTCGCTGACCGTGCCGGACCCGGTGCTGTGGTACGGCCATCTGGTGACGGACACCTCCTCGACCGTCCCGCTGGCCGACACACCGACGGCCGTCGGCAGGACGACCTCGATCGCGGGTCCGCTGTCGGTGCCGGGCTTCGGCGGGGCGGTGGCGCTGCCGACGATGGCGTCCGCGTCGATCACGGTGGTGCCGAGAATGTCTGCGGCGAGGTCGAATCGGACGCCGACGGCGTGCCCGTCACCTTCCGTTGCCGTGACGGGCCCGGACACGGACAGGCTGGCGAGCGCTCCGGCCAGGGCTGCGACGGTGAGCATGGATGTATTGCGGCGTGTGGTGGTACGCACAGTTCCTCGTCTCGGACTTCGGCATCACACCGCGCCAGGTGGGGATACGACTCGCACTGGCGGGCAGGAGCAGGAGTGGTGTGGCCGGAAGAATTCGGCAACGACAGGCTGAACGAGAGAAAATGCGACCAGTTACGCAATTATCGCTAGATTGGCCAGATCGGTCAGATCGCGACCGACTGCCAGGGTGCTGGTGCAGCTACGGAGCACGAGGAACGCCGAGAGGGTCAGCGGTCCGCCGGTGCTCGCCGGCTGCCCGGCGGTGCCGGCAGGTCGGCGTGTCAGACTGCCGTACGTGACATCGCGTCCGCAGATTCCCAACGTGCTCGCCGCCCGGTACGCCTCCGTCGAGCTTGCCGCTCTCTGGTCCCCGCAGGAGAAGATCCGGCTGGAGCGCAAACTCTGGCTCGCCGTCCTGCGCGCCCAGCGCGACCTCGGCATCGCGGTGCCGGACGGGGTGATCGACGCGTACGAGCGGGTCGTCGACCAGGTCGACCTGGCCGCCATCGCCGAGCGCGAGCGGATCACCCGACACGATGTCAAGGCCCGGATCGAGGAGTTCAGCGCGCTCGCCGGCCACGAGCACATCCACAAGGGGATGACTTCCCGGGACCTGACCGAAAACGTCGAACAGCTGCAGATCCGGGCATCGCTGGAGCTGATCCGCGACCGGGTCGTCAGCACCCTGGCCAGGCTGGCCCGGCTCGCCGTCGAGCACACCGAGCTGGTCCTCGCCGGCCGCTCGCACAACGTCGCCGCCCAGGCCACCACGCTGGGCAAGCGGTTCGCGTCGGCGGCCGAGGAGCTGCTCATCGCGTACGAACGGTTGACCGACCTGATCGACCGCTACCCGCTGCGCGGCGTCAAGGGGCCGGTCGGCACCGCCGCCGACCAGCTGGACCTCTTCGACGGTGACGCCGCCAAGGTCGCCGAGCTGGAGCGCCGGGTCGCCGGTCACCTCGGCTTCCGGCGGGTGCTGGACAGCGTCGGCCAGGTCTACCCCCGATCCCTCGACCTGGACGTGCTCTCCGCCCTGGCCCAGGTCGCCGCCGCCCCGTCCTCGCTGGCCACCACCATCCGGCTGATGGTCGGCCACGAGCTGGTCACCGAGGGCTTTCGGCCCGGGCAGGTCGGCTCCAGCGCCATGCCGCACAAGATGAACACCCGCTCCAGCGAGCGGGTGAACGGGCTGGCCGTGGTGATCCGGGGCTACCTGTCGATGGTGGGCGAGCTCGCTGGCGACCAGTGGAACGAGGGCGACGTCTCGTGCTCGGTGGTACGTCGGGTGGCGCTGCCGGACGCGTTCTTCGCCGCCGACGGGCTGTTCCAGACCTTCCTCACCGTGCTTGACGAGTTCGGCGCGTACCCGGCGGTGGTCGCCCGGGAACTCGACCGCTATCTGCCCTTCCTGGCCACCACCCGGATTCTCGTCGCGGCGGTGCGTGGCGGCGTCGGCCGGGAGACAGCGCACGAGGTGATCAAGGAGCACGCGGTCGCGGTGGCGCTGGCCATGCGGGAGCAGGGTGCCGCCGACAACGACCTGTTCGACCGGCTCGCCGCCGACGGGCGGCTCGGGTTGAGCCGGGACGAGATCGCCCTGGTGGTCGCCGACCGGGCTGGCTTCGTCGGCGCCGCGCCGTCGCAGGTGCGGGCGGTGGCGGACCGGGTGGCCGCGGTGGTCGCCGACCACCCGGTGGCCGCCGCCTACCAACCGGCCCCGATCCTGTAGAGCTAGCTGCTGCCGGCCCCGATTCGGTGGACCTATCTGCCGCCGGAGCCGGCCGAGCCGCTGGTGTCGTTGCCGGCGCTGGCGTCGGAGTGACTCGCGTCGACCTTGAACTGCTTCGAGTCGTCGCCGGCGTCGGGCCGGAGCTGCAGCACCACGGCGGCCGTCCCGTACGCGCAGAGCTCCATGTGGGTGCTGCCCACCTGCCGGGTGTCGAACCGCATTCCGATGACGGCGTTCGCGCCCTTCTTCTTGGCGGCATCGCCCAGCTTGCCGATGATCTCGGTCCGGTACTTGGTGAGGCTGGCCGGTCCGCCCGGGTCGGACTTGCCGCCCCGCAGCGCCTTGACGCCTTCCTTGAAGGGGTTGATCGAGCGGACCACGGAGGTGACCACCTCACCCAGCACGATCCGGATCTCGTATCCCGGTAGATCGTTCGTCGTCACGATCAGCACGGAACCGATGCTATGAGTGATGGTGTGCCCTGCTCGCGGGCATTGGTGGGGCCTGCGCCATCCGTCAAACGGCACAGCGCGGCCACTTGGTACCTCAGCGGAGCCCGCGCCAGCTAACGGTCAGCGGACACCCGCTGGGCAGGCACTAGTCAACTGCCGGGAATAGAGGATCCACGGCCGCGGAGCGACGGCCCTCCTCGCCAACGAAACGGCAGTTCATCCGTTTCTTGGCTGGTTGGGGCTACTGGGCGGTTCTTGGGCACTCCTGCCAGGATTGCCGCCGTGTCCGACTACGACTACGCGTACCGCGGGCTCTCCCGCCTCCAGGGAGATGCAGGCCGGCTGACCATGCTGCTGGAGACATCCGGCGGGGTGACCCCCGAGGGCCCGGTGACGCATCCGCAGCTGTTCACAGGTTTCCTTACCGCCCCCGTCGCTGCCGCGACCGCGTTCCTCGTCGTCGCCGACGTGGCGGCGACGCGTTACTACCGGCCACAGCTCGCCGCCTCGCTGGACCCGGTGGTCACGGCCAACGGCGACCGGCTGCGGATCGAGTCCTTCTCCGGATGCTGCGGGGTCTACGCCCGCCTCGACATCCTCGACGACGGCCTGGACGGCGAGGTGATCCGGCACGGCACCACCAACGTCGACGTCAACTCGGATTTCCGCCGAGCGCTCAACCGGGTCGGTGCTGCCACGCCGCTGCACCTGCTCGTCGGGGCGGACGAGGTTGCCGTCACGACGCTCGACGGGCGGTACGTGGAGAAGCAGGTACCCCTGCCGTCGCGGTGGGTGCGCGGCTTCGCCGAGGCGCAGGTGCTGGCCACCGGGCTGAGCCTGCGGGCGGAGGTGTCGCCGGCGGACGCGGAGGCGGTCCTGCGGGCAGCGCCACGCCCTACCACCCGGTCAGTCATCGGCACCACGCACTGGGTGAGCGTGACCGGCCGCGGCCTGCGCCCGGCCACCCGCCCCGGACCGGGCACGATCGGCCTGCCCGGCGTCGAGCGGCTGACCACGCTGTGGCCGGTCCTGCCGTACGCGGACGCCGTCCGGATCTACGCCCCAGCCGACGGGACCCTCGGGCCCGTCGCGTGGGAGGCACGGCTGCCGGGGATGCGGCTGACCTTGATGCTCTCGCCGGCGGCGGCACGGGGCTTCTCCGGCGAGGGCGGGGTGCTCGACGATCTGGCCACTTCGACGGCGACCGAGGACGCCGCCCTGGTGTCCGCGCTGCTGGCCTGGGACCCGACGATCGATGTCGACCAGCTGGCCCGGATGGCGGACCTGCCGTCACACCGGGTCCGGGCAGCCCTGACCACCCTGGGCACGGCAGGTCAGGTCGGCTATGACCTCGCCGAGCAGTCGCACTTCCACCGCGACCTGCCGTACCGGCCGCAGCAGGTCGAAAGGTTCAATCCGCGGCTGCGGGCAGCGCGCAAGCTGGTCGCAGCCGGTGCCGTCACGATCGCCGACGGGTTGGCGACCGTCGGTACGGGCAAGGAGATCCACACCGTACGGTTCGGTGCCGCCGGCTGGGTGAGCTGCACCTGCCTCTGGTGGGCGAAGTACCAGGGCGGACGAGGGCCGTGCAAGCACGTGCTCGCCGCCCGTATCACCACGAACTCGATGTGAGGCTACAGTGGACATGATGGACCGGATCGTCGCTGGTGACGTGGCCGGGGTGGGCCGGGCGATGAGCAAGCTAACCCCGGCACGGCGCGCCGGACACGCCGAGACGCTCGCCGAGTTCCGGACGGCACTGCTGTGTGGCAAGTGGAAGAAGTTGCCTCAGCCGGAGCGGTTCGGGCGCCTCGCCGCCGAATTCGCCGCGCAACCCGACCCCGGCACAGCCGGAAAATGGCTCACCCGGATGGAGAACCACTACTGCCAGAAGGCTGACATCAGTTGGGAGGACGACAAGAACAAGACCGCTGGGCCGCACCGGTGGGTGGTCGAGGTGGTCGACCACTGGACGGCCGAGCAGCAGGCCGAGCTGGTCGCCGCGATCGACAGTGCAAGGAAACTCTTCCCGCTTGCCGACTACCTGATCCGGCGCACCGGCTGCCCCCCGCCGACCTCCCGCTCGTTCCTCCTCAACTGGCTCTCAGCCCGGTGGTACGGCGGGGACCCGGATCTGGTCCCCAACCCGCCCGGCATGACGTTCGGAGAGCGGGTGCGAAACGACCCGCTCGCCCCGATCCTGTTGCCTATCGCCCGAACGAACCCAGACAAATACATGTCGGACTCTGCACAGGCCGAACTGATCGAGGCTGGCCTGATCAGCGGCGACCACGTCGTCGACCTCGTCTTCCGCCGAGTGGACTGGGGCCATCTCTGCTCGCCGCGAGGGGACAAGGCGCTGGTGCGGTTGATCGCTGATGATCCGCGGTGGCGTGCCCTGGCGGCGGAGTACTGGTCGACGAGGCTGCAGGGGTGGCTGGAGCGGGTCCGGCAGACGAGCGAACGCAGGGAGCTGCGGAGCTGCCTCGAGATGATCAACGACCTACCCCCCGCCTTGGCGCAACATGCGGCCGTCGGCCGTGACTATCTCATGTTGTTGGACCTGTGGGTGCCGGTGGCCGAGTACGCCCGGGTCCGCCTCGCCGAGCTTGACGAGGCCGGCCTGATCGAGCCGGAGCTGGTCACCGAAACGACCCGACGACTCCTTCGTCGAGCGGACAAGAAGCTCATCCGGGCGCACCTGACGTGGCTCGACCGGACAGCGCGACGAGACCCGGCACGAGCCGGCCAGCTGGTGCGATCGGCAGCTCTGGCGTTCGGACATCCGGACATCGCCGTGCAGGAGCAGGCGCTCAAGATGATCGCCCGGCATCTGGATGCTGCCTCGGCGGCGGAGCAGGTTGGTGCCGACGAACCCATCAGGGCTGTCCTGCAGGCGGCGGCGGACCGGCTGACACCTGCACTGTCGGCGCAGGCCGCTGACCTGTTCGGACCGGTGGCGCGGCGCGACGAGCCGTACGTCGAGACGCTGCCGCTGGTCCGCGCGCCCGCCGCGGTGCCGGAACCGCTCGGCACGCCCGCCGAGGTCGCCGAGCAGGTGGCCGCTGTGCTGGCCGGCAGCCAGGACATCGTGCTGTTCGAGCAGGCGCTCGACGGACTCGTCCGTCATTCGGTGCACGACCGGGCCGGACTCGCCGCGGCGCTGGTTCCCGTCGTGCGGCGGGTACCGGGACGGCCCAGTGACTGCACACCCGTACACCTGTGGGTCGTCGTCCAGGCGGTGACCGGAGCGGTGCCGGACGACGACTGGCTCGTTGCGCGCTGCTGCTGTTGCCGCGGCGAGTTCTCGCCCCCAGGTCAGCTGCTCGCCACACGTATTCGGGAGGCCGCCGTGGCGGTACGCGCCGGCGACCTTCCGTACCTGCTGGCGGTCCCGACCGACGCCACCGGAGCCCTCGACGCGGCGGTACTCGTGGAGCGCCTGACGGGGTATGCCGAGCGTGGCATCGCCGCGCGATCGGCCGATCTTGGTCAGGCCCTGCTGCGGGTCATTCCCACCACCGATGAGCGGATCATCGATGCGGCCGACAGGCTGCCGGGCGACGCCGGTCGCCAGCTGTCCAGCTGGCTACGGGCCGGCGGCTACCCGCATCAGCCGTCGACACCGGACGACTGGGACAAAATCGGTGCCTTCGACATCGTGCACAAGTTGATCGACCTGCCCGGGGCCGTGACCGATCTACAACTGCCGGCCGACGCCGAGCGGCTCTTCCGTACCGGCACGAGGTGGGATCGGCAGTGCCGCAACCAGTTGGCGGCCTGGGTGGCCACGTTGCCGCACCACCGGGACAGGGTGGCGAACTGCTACTACGACTACAGCGCTCGTGAGCCCTACACGGAGCGGGACAGGCGGGCCTGGATGCGTCTGCTTCCGCAATTGGCCGAGTCGGGCGGCCCGGCCGATTTCGCCCTGCATCTCAGACTCGCGCTGGCCATGGACGCCGACCGTCCTCGGGAACGCGCGGCGGCGATCGACGCGACCCTGGTCCTGGCTGCCCGTGGTGACCTCAACGGCGAACTGCTCGGCCGGCAGATCGTGAAGCTTGGTCCCGAGGGGTATTCGTTTGTGACCCTCAGCCGGGCAATCGAGACTCTGGGGGAGATGGCCGCTACCGGTGCGTACGCCACGGTGTGGTCGGTGTGTCGAGGCGCGCTCCCCGGCCTGCTCGAAGGCGAACCGGTGGCGCGGGGGGTAGGGAAGTTGCTGACCCTTGCGGTGGAGTGCGTGCTGCGGTGCGGGGCGAGCGGCGAGATTCCGCAGGTGACCACCGTGGCGGCGCGTCGTGGGTCGAGCGAGCTGGTCAAGAGCGCCCGAGCGCTGGTGGCGGCGCTCGCCGGCACCCGTCGGTAGCGACCGGATGCCGCACAGCCGGTGAGAGCAGGGCGGCGCGGACTCCGTGATCAGTCCACGGGGTCCGCGCCGTCGCGCGCCAGAACCAGTCGGTCCCAGACCAGGTTCAGCTCGGGGTCAGACGCCGGTCACCGACCGGATCCAGGACCGGTTGTACGCGACACTGCCATAGTTCTGGATGTTGACGCCGTTGGCGGTCGACGCCACCCCGACCTGCTGGCCGTTGTAGAACTGCGGGCCGCCGGAGTCGCCCCGCCAGGCGTTGCCGTTGATCCGGGTGCTGCGGATCGCCCGGCCGCCGTACGCGTCGCTGACGCTGGTGCTGGTCACCTGGACCGAGGCGGTCTTCAGCTGGGTCGACGCGCCGCAGCCGCTGTAGCAGGTCATGCCCCAGCCGTAGATGCTGTTGGTCGAGCCGACCGGCGGGTAGCTGCTGGACAGCGTCACATAGCTGGTGCTGACCGGGCTGGAGAAGTAGAGCAGCGCCAGGTCGTAGCGGCCGTACGCGGAGCTGATCGTACGGGTGACGCCGCCGGAGGAGCGGTAGACGCTGCCGATCCGGACCGACATGGAGCCGCTGACACAGTGCCGCGCGGTGAGCACCCAGTTGGCGGCGATGATCGTGCCGGAACAGGTGAACGAGCCGTTGCTGAAGACCGCGGCGGCCCACGGGGCAGACGACACCGTCCCGCCGCCGATGATCTCTTCCGGTGCGGCCGTCGCCGCGGTCGGCGTGGCCAGCAGGCCGATCAGGGTGGTGGCTACTGCTGCCGCAGCCAGGCGAACACGCATGGGTGGGCTCCTTCCGAGGGGGCGACCCGGGGTACGGGTGGTGAGCCACGCCGCCGGACCTGTTATCCGGCGGCAGAGTGTTACAGCGTCCGTCCGACGGTCGTCATCGGGCGTTTGACGAATGACGTTAAGCCCTACGGCGGTCATCTACAAGAATCAAATCGAAGTCATACGATGCGTTGATGCCCCGCAGTGGCGTCCCGCGCTCTCGATCCCGCGCTGCGTCCGGTGGCGGTCGCCAACGGGGGTGCGGCAGGCCGTTCGTGGGCGTTCGGTCTGCCCAGTGAGCCGGTCCGTCGGCGGTGGCCGATGTCGTCGTTATCGGTTCGTGGCTGATTTGTGGCCCGATCACCGATTCGGCTCTTCGACCGCCGGTGCGTCGCACCCGGTGCCACCAGGTAGGCTGAGCGGTGCGCGGCCCGTTCGAGGCCGGCACCCCCAACGCGTACACGGTCAGGAGTGCCACGTGGCTCGCGTCGTCGTCGACGTCATGCTCAAGCCGGAAATTCTCGATCCCCAGGGCCAGGCTGTCGCGAACGCGCTGCCGAGACTCGGTGTCAGCGACGTCTCGGCGGTGCGGATCGGCCGACGGATCGAGATCGAGTTCGCCGGCGAGCCCGACCTGGATCGGGCCCGTGAGATCGCGGACAAGTTGCTGGCCAACCCGGTCATCGAGGACTACCAGGTCCGGGTGGCCGAGCAGCCTGAGACAGCCGGTGATCCATCATGAGTGCCCGGATCGGGGTGGTCACCTTCCCGGGCTCGCTCGACGACGGCGACGCCGCCCGCGCGGTGCGGCTCGCCGGTGGGGAGCCGGTCCGACTGTGGCACGGCGACGCCGATCTGCGCGGCGTCGAGGCGGTGGTGCTACCCGGTGGCTTCTCGTACGGCGACTATCTGCGCTGCGGAGCCATCGCCCGGTTCGCCCCGGTCATGCAGTCGATCGTCGCTGCTGCCGGTGACGGCCTACCGGTGCTCGGCATCTGCAACGGCTTCCAGATCCTCTGCGAGGCCCACCTGCTGCCCGGCGCGCTCACCCGCAACCAGCACCTGCACTTCCGCAACCGGGACCAGATGCTCCGCGTCGAGACCGCCGGGACCGCGTTCACCAACGCGTTCTCTCCGAAGCAGGAGATCCTCGTCCCGCTCAAGAGCGGCGAAGGCTGCTACGTGGCCGACGAACAGACCCTTGACGAGTTGGAGTCGACCGGCCGGGTGGTGGCCCGCTACGTCGGCGGCAACCCCAACGGTTCGCTGCGGGACATCGCTGGCATCACCAACCCCACCGGCAACGTCGTCGGGCTGATGCCCCACCCGGAACACGCCGTCGAGGACCTGACCGGTCCGTCCCGGGACGGGCTGGGCTTCTTCACCTCCATCCTCAAGCACCTCGCGGGAGTGCCGGCATGACCACCCAGTCGGAGGCGGCGGCCGCCGCCGGCCCGGCAGAGACCGACCTCGGCGTACCGGTCGACCGGTACGCCGGTGGCCCGGACACCGTCGAACGCGCCACCGACACCCCTGGTGAGCTGCAGCCGTACACCGAGCTGGGGCTGCGTGACGACGAGTACGAGCGGATCCAACAGATCCTCGGCCGCCGGCCGACCCAGTCCGAGCTCGCCATGTACTCGATCATGTGGAGCGAACACTGCTCCTACAAGTCGAGCAAGGTGCATCTGCGGCAGTTCAGCGAGAAGGCTCCGGCCAGTGACCTGATGCTCGCCGGCATCGGGGAGAACGCCGGCGTCATCCGGGTCTCCGACACCCTCGCCGTCACCTTCAAGGTCGAGTCGCACAACCACCCCAGCTTCGTCGAGCCGTACCAGGGGGCGGCCACCGGCGTCGGCGGCATCGTCCGCGACATCCTCGCCATGGGCGCCCGCCCGGTCGCCGTGATGGACCCGCTGCGGTTCGGCGCCGCCGACCACCCCGACACGGCCCGGGTGCTGCCCGGCGTCGTCGCCGGGGTCGGCGGCTACGGCAACTGCCTGGGCCTGCCCAACATCGGCGGCGAGGTCGTGTTCGACCCCTGCTACCAGGGAAACCCGCTGGTCAACGCGCTCTGCCTCGGCGTACTGCCGGTCGACCGGCTGCAGAACAAGGCCGCCGCCGGAGCCGGCAACGTCGTGGTGCTGATGGGTGCCAAGACCGGCCGGGACGGCATCGGCGGGGTGTCGGTGCTGGCCAGCGCCACCTTCGACGACGCCAGCCAGCAGCGTCGCCCGTCGGTACAGGTCGGCGACCCGTTCATGGAGAAGCTGCTGATCGAGTCGTGCCTGGAGCTGTACGACGCCGGGCTGGTCGTCGGCATCCAGGACCTCGGCGGCGCCGGTTTGACCTGCGCGCTCACCGAGACCGCCGCCGCTGCCGGCACTGGCATGCGGGTCTGGCTGGAGCGGGTCCCGCTGCGTGAGCCGTCGATGGAGCCGCACGAGATCCTGGCCAGCGAGTCGCAGGAACGGATGCTGCTGATCGTCGAGCCGGCGCAGCTCGACGCGGTGCTCGCCACCGCCGAGAAGTGGGGCGTGCTGGCCACCGCGATCGGTGAGGTCACCCCGACCGAGCCGGACGGTCGGCCCGGACGGCTGGTGATCACCTGGCGTGACCACGTGGTGGTCGACGTTCCACCGGGGTCGCTGGCCGACGACGGCCCGGTCTACGCCCGGCCGATGCGCGAGCCGGCGGACCTGATCCTGCTGCAGGCCGACCGGGCGGAGACGCTGCCCCGCCCCGGCTCCCCGGACGAGCTGCGGGAAACCCTGCTGCGGATGATCGCCTCGCCGAACCTGTGCGACCGCAGCTGGGTGACCGAGCAGTACGACCGGTACGTGCTGGGCAACACCGTGCTGGCCCAGCCCGAGGACGCCGGGGTCATCCGGATCGACGAGCAGAGCGGGCTCGGCGTCGCCCTGTCGGTCGACGGCAACGGACGGTACGCCCGGCTTGACCCGTACCAGGGGGCGAAGCTCGCGCTTGCCGAGTCGTACCGCAATGTGGCGGTGACCGGTGCCCGCCCGGTGGCGGTCACGAACTGCCTCAACTTCGGCTCCCCCGAGGACCCGAGCGTGATGTGGCAGTTCGCCGAGGCGGTTCGCGGCCTCGCCGACGGCTGCGCCGAGCTAGGTATCCCGGTGACCGGCGGCAATGTCAGCTTCTACAACCAGACCGGTGCCGCCGCGATCCACCCCACCCCGGTGGTCGGTGTGCTCGGGGTGCTCGACGACGTGGCGCAGCGCGTCCCGATGGGCTTCGTGCCGCCGTCACACAGCGACGGTGACCTGATCATGCTGCTCGGCGAGACCGAGCTGGAACTCTCCGGATCGGAATGGGCCTGGGTCACCCACCGGCACCTCGGCGGTACGCCGCCCAAGGTCGACCTGGACCGGGAGCGGGTGCTGGCCACCGTGATCGCTGAGGCGGCCCGGGTGGGGCACATCACCTCGGCCCACGACCTCTCCGACGGAGGGCTCGCCCAGGCACTGGTCGAGGCGTGCCTGCGCCGGTCGATCGGGGCGCGGATCGCGTTGCCGCCGGAGTTCAGTGACGGCTCTATGCCGTTCGTGTTCCTGTTCAGCGAGTCGGCGGGGCGGGCCATGGTGGCCGTGCCGCGCGGGCACGAGAAGGCGTTCACCGCGCTCTGCGTGGAGCACGGACTGCCCTGGACCATGATCGGGGTGACCGATCCGGCGGCCCGCCTGTTGGAGGTCCGCGATCAGTTCAGCGTCGGTCTGGACGAGCTGCGTGGCGCGCACACCGGCACCCTGCCGGCGCTGTTCAGCGCGGTAGGGCCGCGCAACGTGCCGGCGGACCCGCAGGATCCGGACGCAGTCGGGATCCTGGCCAGTGACGCGGTTGCGGTCGACGCCCCGGCCGGTACGCCGGAGCACATCCCGGCGACCGTGGACGTCGACCCGGACAGCGACGAGGCTGACGCGGTGAGCGAGCCTGCTGCGGTGACCGAGCGGGAAACGGAAGCAGTCACCGACAGCGACACGGTGGCCGACGACGATGCGGCCGACGACGAGGCGGCCGACGGCGACGCGGCTCAGCCGGTGGACCGCCCCGATCCGTCCGCCAGCAAGCCGAAGAACCAGAGCTGACCGGGCGGACGACAAGCTGACCGAGCGATGATGGGCCGGACCCCGCTAGGGTCCGGCCCATCTCATTGATGTCGCGTCGATCGGCCGTCAGTCGTCGAGCCAGTCGAGGGAACGTCGCTCACCCCGGTTGCCTGCCTGCGGCGTGGCACCATGCCGCGGCTGGTCCCCGGGCGGCTGCTCACCGCCGTACGGCTGCTGGTCGTAGGGCTGCTGTCCGTACGGCATCTGCTGGTCGTAGCCACCCCGTTGGTCCGGGACGCGGCGGTCGTCGTAGCCGCCGCCCTGGTCGTAGCCGCCACCGGTTGGGGCACCGTACCCGCCTGGTTCCCGGCCGGACTCGTAGCCCGCCGACCCGTAGCCCTGGTCGGAGCCGTAGCCGCTGCCCCGGTCGCCACCGTAGCCACCGGCCGGGTAGCCCGCGTCCGGGTAGCCACCGGCCTGGGGCTGACTTTCCCCGTAGCTTCCGCCGTAGCCGGCACTTGTGCCGTAACCACCGCCCTCCGGCCCGTAACCGGGGCTGCCGCCCCGGTAGCCGGGCTGCGGCGGCTCCGGACCACGCGGTGGTGGCGGCACGTCGCCGCGCCCCTGATCCGGGCCGGGGTAACCGGCGGATTCGTACGGTGGGCCGGACTGCCCGTAGCCGCCCGGCTCGTAGCGCCCGGTCGGCTCGTCGTAACGATCGGCGCCGTACCCGCCGGCGGGGGAGTCCGCTCCGTAGCTGCCGCCGGAGTAGCCCGCGCCGCCGGCGTCGCCGAAGCTCCGGCTACTGCGGTAGCCGCCGGCCTCGTCGGCTGGCGGCCGACCGGCCGGCTCGCCGTACTGACCGGGTGCCGGCGGGGTGCCGTAGGTGCCGGGTGCCCCGGACGACGGGGCGTTGCCGCCGTACGGGCCGCCGGACGACGGGGCACCGCCGTACGGGCCGCCGGACGAGGGCGGGACGCCGTAGGTGCCGGGTGCCCCGGACGACGGGGCGTTGCCGCCGTACTGACTGCCGCCGTAGGTGCCGCCGGAGCGGGCAGCACCGCCCGGTCCGCCGTAGCCGGATCCACTACCCGGCTGGTCGGCGCCGGGAACCGCGCCGTAAACGCTGGTAGCACCGGCGGGGTCGGAGCCGTAGCCGGGCTGGGTCGGTGGTCCACCCCAACCGGGGCGCTGGTCCGCGCCGTACCGTGGTTCGGGCCCGCCCGGCGGGGTCGGACCGGGCGGCGGCGGAGCACCGTACGGGTCGGGAAACTCGTCCTTGATCGGTGGCATCTGGTGCAGCATCGTCGGCGCGTCCGACAACGACGGCCGGGTCACCATGGTGGCGTCGGAGACCGGGCCGGGCGGCATCGGCGGCATCGCCACCCGGGTCGCGTCGTCGGCACCGTGGTAGACGCCTCGACTTCCCGGCGCGGCGGCCCGACCGCCAGCTGGGTCGTCGTCGGCCGGCTCCGGGTCGTCGTCGACGTCGCCGTCCTTGCGCCGCACCAACAGCAGCACGATGGCCCCGACACCGAGCGCGACCAGCAGGCCGCCCATGATGATCAGCAGCCAGGAGCCCATCCCCCCGCCGCTGCTCTCGTTCGCCAGGTTCTCGGTGTCGACCGGTGGGGCGTCGGTGGCCGCGCCGCTCGGCGTCGCCTCGGCGGTCGCCGACGGGGTCGCCTCCGGGGTGGCCGACGGGGTCGGCTCCACGTTCGACTTCAGGGTGATCCGGTCGACGGTGATCGACTGCCCGGCGGCGGCGGTGACGACCTTCACATCGCTGTCGTCGTACTCGTCGGCGGTCGCCGCGATCCGGATGTCGCCGGGGACGATGGGTCGGTCGTTGCTGGAGGTGAACCGGTAGTTGCCGTTGCCGTTGGTGGTGGTGTCGTAGCTGTTGCTCTGCGAGTCGCTCATCACGACCACGGCGCCTTCGATCGGTACACCGGTGGAGACGTCGGTGACCTTGCCGGCGACCTCCTTGACCCGGGGCGCCTCCTGCGGCCCGCGGACCGAGACGTCGCGCTGGACCCGGCCGTTCTCTCCGTCGACCACGGCGACGATCTCCACCCGGCCGGTGCGGTTCTGGTTGGTCCCGACGTTGCCGGCGATCAGCTCGACCGTGTAGGTCTTGCTCGCGCCCCGGTCGATCGTGTCGGTGAAGTCGCACTGACCTTCGCACCGCAGCTCGTTGATGTTCGTGGCGACCCGGATGTTGAAGGACGTCCCGCCCTCCACCTCTTCGTCGGCCGGGTTGTTGTTGCGGACCTCGAATTCGAGGGTGGCGCGGCCGCCGGAGGTGAGGTTGGCGTTGGAGAGGCTGCGGATGGTGACTGTGGGTGCCTCGGCGGCCGCTGGCGCGGCGGGCAGGCCGACTAGTGCGACGGCAGCCAGCGCTGCGACAACACCGGCCCGCGAAAGCCAGGCTCGTAGGTGTGTTGTCACGTCCACCGCCTTCCGGTTTGATCCTTCCCCCGCACCAGGATTCGGGCAGGGGTCACCCGTGACGAGTACACCGTCGGCAACTATGCCTTGCCGGGACGGATGTGCGCGACCCAGGGGCGGGAGCAACTGGTACCGGAGCTAGTCGTATCGTCCCGATGTGTCCTCTCCGTACAGTAAGTCCACTACGGTCGCCGCCGTGCGGGACGCCCTTGCGTCCGGTGCCGTCCCTGCCCGTGTGCAGCTGCGCGACGCGGTCCGCTTGCTGTTGGCGGCGCTGGCCGAGCGAGCGCCGGGCCGATCGGTGGAGGTCCGTGTCCCACCTTACGGTGCAATTCAGTGTGTAGCCGGGCCGCGACACACCCGCGGCACGCCCGCGAACGTGGTGGAGATCGACCCGGTGACCTGGGTGCTCCTGGCGAGCGGCGACCTCGACTGGGCCTCGGCCATGGCGAACGGACAAATCTCCGCGAGTGGTCCGAGGGCCGATATATCGCCGTACCTGCCGCTGTGAGGCAGGCCGGCGATCTGGCGGCCGGCTGCGACGGTCACCCGGCAGGTGTGGGGCCAAATGGAGCACTCTGGGCCAACCGGAACCTCGCGTACACTGTTCGGCGACGGTATTCCGGTGACACCCCGCGCTGAGGCGTGCAGGCCACGTGCAGGCCAGGCGTCAGTGCGGACCAGTACGAGGGAGCGGCAGGTGCCTCGAGGCGACGGCCGGTTGAGTCACGATCTTGATCCCCAACGACCCGGTCCGCAGGATGCATGTGGCGTGTTCGGTGTGTGGGCACCGGGGGAAGAGGTCGCGAAGCTCAGCTACTTCGGTCTCTACGCCCTGCAGCACCGGGGCCAGGAAGCCGCTGGGATCGCGGTGAGTGACGGCTCCGGCGTGGTGGTCTACAAGGATCTCGGCCTGGTGGCCCAGGTCTTCGACGAGCCGACCCTGGCCAGCCTGCGCGGCCACCTCGCCATCGGGCATGCGCGCTACTCCACCACCGGTGGCTCGACGTGGGAGAATGCCCAGCCGACGATCAAGGCGACCAGCGCCGGCACGACGATCGCCCTGGCGCACAACGGCAACCTGGTCAACACCGCGGAGCTCGCCCGCGAGGTGGTCGACCGAGGGCTGTCCGGCGACGGCTCGACCTCGGACACCGCCCTGGTCACCAGCCTGCTGGCCAGCCGCCCGGACCTGTCGGTCGAGGCCGCGGCGCTGGAGGTGCTGCCGACCCTGCGGGGCGCGTTCAGCTTCGTCTTCATGGACGAAACCACGCTGTACGCGGCGCGTGACCCGCACGGCGTCCGGCCCCTGGTGCTCGGCCGGCTGGAGCGGGGCTGGGTGGTCGCCAGTGAGACCGCCGCGCTGGACATCGTCGGCGCCACCGTGGTCCGCGAGGTGGAGCCAGGCGAGCTGATCGCCATCGACGAACACGGGCTCCGGTCGGCCCGGTTCGCCCCGCCGGAGCCGAAGGGCTGCCTGTTCGAGTACGTGTACATCGCCCGCCCGGACACCACCATCGCCGGGCGCAACGTGCACGCCGCCCGGGTGCAGATCGGCCGCCGCCTGGCCCGGGAGCACCCGGTCGAGGCGGACCTGGTGATCCCGGTGCCGGAGTCGGGCACGCCGGCCGCGATCGGCTACGCCGAGCAGTCCGGCATCACCTACGGCGCCGGCCTGATGAAGAACTCGTACGTCGGCCGTACGTTCATCCAGCCCTCCCAGACGCTGCGCCAGCTCGGCATCCGGTTGAAACTCAACCCGCTGCGCGAGAACGTCCGCGGCAAGCGCCTGGTGGTGGTCGACGATTCGATCGTGCGGGGCAACACCCAGCGGGCGATTGTGCGGATGCTGCGCGAGGCGGGTGCCCTGGAGGTGCACGTACGCATCTCGTCGCCGCCGGTGAGCTGGCCGTGCTTCTACGGCATCGACTTCGCCACCCGGGCTGAGCTGCTGGCCAACGGGCTGGACACTGAGGGTATACGCCGGTCCATCGGTGCGGATACTCTCGGTTATGTATCGCTTGCCGGTCTGATAGCGGCAACCGAGCAGCCGAAGACACGATTGTGTCGGGCATGTTTCGATGGGGAGTACCCGATCGAGTTGCCAGCTGGCAATCTGATCGGCAAGCACGTGCTCGAAGGTGTGGACCGCCGGGTCGCTGGCGGGGTCGGCCATCCGGGGGACATCACCGAGCAGGACTATCAGGCCGGCGGCGACCGGACCGGCCCGGGCGCTCAACGGTTCGCTGTCAGCACTGGCGGCCCCGAGGCCCTGCACCGCCCGTAGCACCGGCCGGACCGGCCTCGGCCGTCCGACCGGCAGCCCGAGTCGAGCGATCCTCGACAGCTACCCGACGCGGCTTCGCCGCGAGAAGCACAAAGGGGAGAACCGTGACGCACGTGACTGAGCGCGGCAGCGCGGACGTCGGCCCGCCCGCCGACGACTCCGGCGCCCGGACGGTCAACCGCCAGCCGTGGACGGCCAGCGCCGGCCGGTCCGGCCGCAAACGCACGGTGACGTACGCGGACGCCGGCGTCTCCATCCACGCCGGTGAGCGCGCCGTCGAGCTGCTCAAGTCGAAGGTGCACAAGACGACCCGGCCCGAGGTGATGGGCGACATCGGCGGCTTCGCCGGGCTCTTCCGGCTCGACGTGCAGAAGTACCGGCACCCGATCCTGGCCTCGTCGACGGACGGGGTGGGCACCAAGCTGGTCATCGCCCAACAGATGAACATCCACGACACGGTCGGCATCGACCTGGTCGCGATGGTGGTCGACGACCTGGTCGCCTGTGGGGCGGAGCCGCTGTTCCTGCTCGACTACATCGCCTGCGGCGAGGTCGTGCCGGACAAGGTCGCCGAGATCGGCGCCGGCATCTCCGACGGCTGCCGGTACGCCGGTTGCGCACTGCTCGGCGGCGAGACCGCCGAACACCCCGGGGTGCTGCGGCCGGACGAGTACGACGTCTCCGCGACCGGCGTCGGCGTGGTCGAGGAGAGCGAGATCCTCGGCCGGGACCGCGTCGAGGTGGGCGACGTGGTGATCGCGATGCGCTCCTCGGGCCTGCACTCCAACGGCTACTCGCTGGTCCGCCACGTGCTGCTCGGTGCCGGTCGGATGCGGCTGGACACGGTGGTCGACGACTTCGGCCGGCAGCGGACCCTGGGTGAGGAGCTGCTCACCCCGACCAAGATCTACGCCCGGGACTGCCTGAAGCTGATCGAGGAGTGCGAGGTCCGGGCCCTGGCCCACGTGACCGGCGGTGGCATCCCCGGAAACCTGGTGCGGATCCTCCCTGAGCACGTCGACGCGCTGGTCAACCGCGCCACCTGGAGGCCGCAGCCGATCTTCGATCTGGTGCAGGCGAAGGGGCGGATCGAGGACAACGAGATGGAGTCGACGTTCAACATGGGCGTCGGCATGTTCGCCATCGTCTCAGCCCAGGACGCCGACCGGGCGCTCGCCTGCCTGACCGGCAGCGGCATCGAGGCCTGGCAGGCCGGCGACATCATCGAGGGCAGCGGCACCGTACAGATGGTCGGCCACCACACCCGGGGCTGACGGCGGGCCGCTGCCGCGTCATCCGGGCGGGCCGTCGCCGCCGCGTCCCGGCGGGCCGTACCGCCGATTCACCTCGGCAGACCCCGACACCTAGCCTGAAACGGCATCCGTCACAGGCAGGAGGATGGGGATGAGCAGGGCCGAAACCCGGCAGGACCCGGCCGGTGGGGAGCGGCCGGCCCCCACCGGCATGCGCGGCGTGGCGACCGTCCCGAGCTACGTCGTCATGCAGCCCACCACGCTGTGCAACCTGGACTGCAGCTACTGCTACCTGCCGTTGCGGGCGGCCAACCGGCGGATGCCGGTCGCCGTGGCCGAGGCTGTCGCCCGGCCGGTGAACGTCTGGGCGGCGCAGCGGGGACGCCGGTTCTCGGTGGTCTGGCACGGTGGTGAGCCGCTGGCCGCCGGGCCGGACCATCTGGCGGCGCTGATCCGCCCGTTCAGCGCCGACGTGGAGCACCACGTGCAGACCAACGCGACCTTGATCGACGACCCCTGGTGTGAGTTCTTCCGCGAGTACCGGGTGAGGGTCAGCGTCAGCGTCGACGGTCCGCGGGCGCGTAACGACAGCCGGCACACCCGGGGTGGTCGGCCCGCTTACGACCAGATCCGGAGCGGTGTCGAAGCGCTACGCCGGCATGGGATCGAATTCTCGGCGCTCTGCGTGGTCAGCGACCCGAGCCCTGGCCTGGCCACCGAGCTGTACCGCTTCTTCCTCGGCCTCGGCTGCGACGTGCTGGGCATCAACATCGAGGAGACGGAGGGCGTGAACGTCCGGCCGAACCGCTGGCCGGACCGGGCCGTCGCCGGCTTCTGGGCGGAACTGGTCGGAGCCTGGCGGCGGGCACCGCGGATCCATCTGCGCGAGGTGGAATGGTCACTGCGGTACGCGGCGGCCGTGCTCGACGGCACGGCCGACGAGGTGCTGCCCCGCCAGCTCGACCCGATCCCCACCATCGGGTACGACGGGTCGGTGGTGCTGCTCTCGCCGGAGCTGGCCGGCTTTTCCGACCCCCGGTACGGGGACTTCACCAGCGGAAACGTGCTGACCAGTGGGCTGGCCGAGATCCTCGCCACGCCGGAACGGACACCCTGGGTCACCGAGTTCGTGGCGGGCGTCGAGGCATGCCGGACCACCTGTCCGTACTTCCGGTTCTGCGGAGGTGGTCACGCTGCCAACCGTTACTTCGAACACGGGCGTTTTGATGGTACGGAGACCAACCACTGCCGTAACAGCAAGATCCATCTACTGGAGGGAGTGTTGGCCCATGCCAGAGACCAGCCGGCAGCGGCCTGAACCGGTCGGTGCAGCCCCGGGCGCCACCGTCGCCGAAGCAGGTGGCGACGATCAGGTGGCGGACCGGGTGTACGCCGTCCGGGACGGTCTGGCACTGCTGCTCGCCGAAGCGGATCAGGCCCGGCGGCGGCGCGCCGAGGCGGACGGTGCCGACGGCGCGGTCTGCGCCTGGAACCACTTCGAGAACATTCCGACCTTCTACAACTGGAACAACCGCCCCCGTTGACCGCTTCAACCGGTTTCGTCGACCGCCCTGACCGGCCCCCGTACGCGGACATGGCGGACGCACCAGCCGCCCCGCGTGCCGATGGACATCCGGTGGTGCCTACCCCGTCTTGGGGTACGCACCACCGGATGGTGGCATTCCGACACACGTACGGCGACCAGCCGGGCCGGAGTCCTCGTCGACACGAATCAGCACGCGGACACTGACCGCGTGCTCTGATCAGTCGGACCCTCAGCGGGACGAAGAGGGTGTCCAGTTACCCCGGTCGTCGTCGGCTGGGTCGTCCTCGTCATCGTCGTCGAGGTACGGATCGTACTCGTCGTCGAAATCACGGTCCGACTTGCCGCTGCCGGCGAGCTCTCGCTGCAAGGCGGCGAGGTCGGTGTTCGGGGAGTGGTATTTCAGCTCCCTGGCCACCTTTGTCTGCTTGGCCTTAGCACGGCCGCGCCCCATGGCTCGACCCCCTCGCACAGAATTCGGGGCAGCCCGAAGGCGGGCCCCGATGACGTCAGGCATCTCTCGTGGCTCTTACGGTACATGGGCGAACCCAGGTTCGGCACCTCGGGTTGCATCGGGTCGCTCCCGCGCGTCATCGGCGGCCGACGTCGTCACGGGCAGCAGCGGGGTCCGTCACGGGCAGCTGGGAGGTAAGGAGCCCGATCCCCGCCGCTCGTGACCCGTACGGGTGATTCTCCACACGCGCGGTGACGGCCACCCGACCGGACCGGCGGGTCTGCTCCCAGGACGGCGCTGCTCAGGGGTGGCGGCTCACCGGAGATGGATCGCGCGCAGCCGACCAACCTCGGCCATCCGGCGTTCAGCGAGCCGGTCGGCCGCCACCGCCGGCGGCACGCCCTCCCGGTCGGCGCTGCGCAGGATCTCCCGAGTGGTCTGGTAGATGCGCGTCGCCCGCGCCTTGGCCCGGTCGAAGTCGAACCCGTACCGGCCGTTGGCCGACGGTGTCGTGGCCCCGGTCACCTCGTCGGCCACCTGGATCACCCCGCCGGCGTTGACGACGTAGTCCGGGGCGTAGAGGATGCCTCGCTCGGCGAGCAGCTTCTCGACGCCGGGGTGGGCCAACTGGTTGTTGGCAGCCCCGGCGACGATTGCGGCCCGCAGCGCCGGCACAGTGTCGTCGTCGAGCGCCCCGCCGAGCGCGCAGGGCGCGTAGACGTCGATCTCCTGGCGGATCAGCACGTCGGTGTCGTCCACCAGGTCCACCTGCGGGTGGGTGCGCCGGGCCCAGTCCAGGGCCTGTTCGCTGACGTCGGTGGCCATCACCGCGGCACCGTCGTCGAGTAGATGCCCGGTCAACTGCCGGCCCACCTTGCCGAGCCCGGCGATGCCGACCCGCCGGCCGGCGAGACTGGCCGAACCCCACCGGTGCTCGGCGGCGGCGCGCATGCCCTGGAACACCCCCCAGGCGGTGAGCTCGGAGGAGTCACCGGCCCCGCCCTGCGCACGGCTGCGCCCGGTGGCGAACCGGGTCTCCCGGGCCACGACGTCCATGTCCGGCACGAAGGTGCCGACGTCGCAGGCGGTGTAGTAGCGCCCGCCGAGCGATTCGACGAACCGGCCGTACGCGCGCAGCAGTGCCTCGGTCTTGAGCTGCTCCGGATCGCCCCAGATGACCGCTTTGCCACCACCCAGGTCGAGTCCGGCCATCGCGTTCTTGTAGGCCATCCCCCGGGACAGGTCCAGCACGTCGTGCAGGGCGTCGGCTTCGGAGGCGTACGGGTAGAAACGGGTGCCGCCGAGCGCCGGCCCGAGCGCGGTCGAGTAGATGGCGATGATCGCTCGCAGCCCGGTCGGCTGGTCCTGGCAGAAGACGACCTGTTCGTGCCCGGTGGCGGTGCCGGGGCCGGCAGTGGTGGTGAAGACGCCCATGTCTGCTCCTGAGACGGTGTCGGCACCCTCGTGAGGTGCGTCCGGTGCGCCGGGCCGGTGAGCCCTGCTGGCTTGAGCCTAGTATCGGCCGCAGCGCGACGGACCAGCCCGCTGCGGGGGTGTTTGCCCCCGGCGGGGGCGGTGTCGTGCGGTTTCGTGGGAGGATCGCGCCGTGCCGTCCCTCTTCGCTTCCTTCGCCTCATACCTGCGGGTGTACGAGCCGCTGGCCGCGTTCGACCGCGAGCGACAGGTCTACTGGCGCCGATACGTGCGGGAGGGTCGCGCGGTCGGCCCGCTGGAAGGGCCGGGCCGGCAGCGGACGGCGGTGATTGAGGCGCTCGGCGCGGGCTGGACCCGGCTGCCCGACCTGCCGGACGAGGCGTACGTGCTGGAGTCGGACGACACGCTGCTGGTCTGCCCGTGGAATCTGCGGGTGCGGGTGGCGGAGGCAGCGTTGAGCGCGCGCGACGGTGTCCCGTCGGTGCTGGCCGACGCGTTCGTCCCGCCGGTACTGGCCGGTCAGGCCAGGGCGGTGATCGACGACTGGCGCAGCGGTGCCCGGGTGCTGGAGCACGGGGTACCGCGGGTGCACGAGCAGGCCGCCACCTGGGGGGTGCCGTTGCGGTGGTTCGTCTTCGTGGACCTGGCCGAGCGTGACCTGATCGTCGCCGGGGCGCGCCGGGCGCTGCGCTACCGGACCGAGATCTCCAAGGCCCGTCGTCGGGCGTCGCGCGGACTGTCGGTGTTGCGCAAGTCGGTGGGGGATGCGCCGATCACCGAGGCGGTGGAGGAGAGTGCCCGCTGGCTCGAGGAGTTCCATCCGCGGTCGGTGGTGGAGCTTGACTACGGTGGGTTGGTGCGTCTGCTGCCGGACGAGACGCTGGAGGCCGACGATTCGCCGGGTCTGGTGAGCGCCGGGTTGGCGGCGCTCGGTCGGGGCGATGCCGAGGCGGCCGGCGAGGCGTACGAGAAGCTGGTTGCCCGGTGGCGTGCCGTTCAGCTACTGGAGCGCTGCAACTAGTAGTCGCCAAAAGGGGCGAATCAGATTCAATCACCGGGTACTAGGCGCAGATTTTTCCGCGAATCCTGAATAAGTTTCGTAATCACCCGTTCACGACCGGTGATCAAGAGTCCGATTATGGTATGTTCTGTCATAAGAAAAGGATAAAAATCGGTCATTGCTCATCCGTCCATCCAAGGACGTTCGGCCGTTCGGCCCATGTCGGACATCGGGGACTAGCCGGACCATGGGAGACGCGTCGGCCGGCGGGACCCCGGCCGATGTCTATAGCACTGTGGAGGAGTGACTGATGGCATCGCGTACGCACGAACCAGAGCCGTTGCTCACGCCGGCCGAGGTGGCGTCGATGTTCCGAGTCGACCCGAAAACCGTCACCCGGTGGGCGAAGGCCGGCAAGCTCAGCGCCATACGGACGTTGGGCGGCCACCGCCGATACCGGGAGTCGGAAGTACGTGCCCTGCTGCAGGGGCAGATTCCCCAGCAGCGGCAGGGTGATTGACTGGCCTCTCCAAGTGGCTGACATCGGCTACGCCAAGGGGCGGTGACCCCGGCTCGTCCGGGGTCACCGCCCCTTGTTTCACGAACGTCGACGTGCACAACGTCGACAGCGGCCCGGCGGAGATCCGCCGGGCCGCTGTCGTCACGACGCGTACCGCACTCAGCTCGCCGGCGGGTGTCCGCCGTCGCCGTCGACCACCTCGTCCGGGGTGCCGTCCTCGTCCAGATCGACCATGGTGATGTCGACCTTGCCGTCCCCGTCGGTGTCGAACTGGTACATGTCGGCCTTGCCGTCGCCGTCGGTGTCGACCACCCAGACGTCGGTCTGTCCGTCGTTGTTGGTGTCGGCCTTGAGTAGATCGACGCGATCATCACCGCGCGTCTCCACCGACTCCTGTGCCTCGGTCATCCCAGGTCCCTCCATCACTCAGTCACAACAGCTGCGGATGTCGACAGTAGGGTGCCATCCGGCCGGTCGCGACCCGGCCTCACCTCGCCGCGTAGGGGTTGACCGTCGGGTGCAGGTAGGTCACCGTCTCCGGCACGCCGTCCTGGTCGGCGTCGCGCAGCGTCTGGTCCGCCCGGCCGTCGAAGTCAGTGTCCTGGACCCAGGTGTCCGTCCGGCCGTCGTGATCGGTGTCGGCCGCCACCTGGTCGATCAGACCGTCCCCGTCGGTGTCGGTGGCGACGGCGTCGATCCAGCCGTCGCCGTTGGTGTCCGTGCCGACCTCGTCGACCCGCCCGTCGCCGTCGAAGTCGCGCAGCATGCTCTCCAACCGACCGTCCCCGTCTCCGTCGACGTACGCGAGCTCCGCCAGCCCGTCGCCGTCGCTGTCGTGCAGGACCACGTCGGCGAGGCCGTCCCCGTCCCGGTCGACCAGCACGTCGGTGGAGCCGTCAAGATTGTGCTGGACTATCGTGTACGACCCGCTGCTGTAAGGACCGTCGCCGTACGGCTCGTAGCCGGCATCGTCGTGGCCCGGGTCGCCGCTCGGGCCCAGTCCCTGTTCCGCTTCGACCGCCCCGTCACCGAGGGCCGGATCGACCCACTCACTCATCCTGCCGCCTCTTCCGCAGATCGTCCTGGCTGCTGACAAAGGAACCGTACGCAGCGGCAACCTGCCTGTGATCCCGAGAAAGTGCCAGCTGGGCGGACCGGCCGGCGGGGGCCTGGCGACCGCCGGCCTGATCTGCTACCGGGCGGGTCCTACTCGGCGATCGGCAGCCCGGCCGCAGCCAGCGACTTGATCACCTCGGCCGACTCGGCGAAACCGATGATCAGGACCGCGTCCGCGCCGAACGCCTTGATCTCCTGGGCTTCGCTGTCGAAGTTCACCGGCGGCGCGTCCGCCCCGGCCGGCGGCTCGTAGCTGAGCAGCTTGAGCCGGTCCGGTCCGACCCCGGCCCGGTCCAGCTCCGCCCGGACGTTCTCCTGCAGGCCCTCACCGTACGAGTCCTTGCGGGCCACCAGCGCGATCCGCTGCGACCCGTCCCGCAGGATCACGTCGGCGAGCGCCCGCCCCTGCAGCAGGTCCGACGGCGCGGTACGAAAGTACAGCCCCTGGTCGTCGACCTCGCTCAGCCCGGCGTCGGTGTTGCTGGGCGAGAACAGGATCAGCCCGGCGGCTGCCACGTCCGGTAGCACCTCGCGAGAGACGCCGGACGCACCGGCGCCGATGATGACGTGTACCCCTTCGTCGACGTGCCCGGCAACTGTCCGGCGGGCCACATCCGGGTTGGTCCCGTCGTCGCCGTCGAACCACTCGACCGGCTCACCGAGCACCCCGCCGGACTCGTTGATCTCCCGGACCGCGAGCGCCGCGCCGGCCGCCAACGGCGGGTACGCCAACGCCAGGTCGCCGGTGCGCGGCAGCAGGCCGCCCAGCTTCAGCGGTGCCTCGGCGCGGGTGGCGAAGGTCTCCGGCTCGGCCGGTGGCGGCGCGGCCGTTGTGGTCGTCGACTCGTCACCGGCGCCGACGAACTCGGTCTTGCCGTCGTTGATCTGGCCGTCGCCGTCGAAGTGCAGGGTGGCGTAGCTGGCGGTGGACGGCTCACCGACGTCGGTGAAGCCACCCCGTTTCAGGGAGACCCCCCGGTAGGCGATGTCCGTCCCGTCCCGGGCCAGCTCCAGGCACACTGCGACGACGTCGCACTGCTCACCGCCGGTGGTCACCCCGTTGATCTGGGCGGCGATGTCGGTCGGGTCGGTGCTGCCGGCCAACTGGGTGGCGAGCGCGCTGATCACCACCGCGTCGTACGCCTCGCCGGCGTACAGGAAGTCGGTGAGTTGCCGGTCGACCGTGCGCAGCCTGCTGATGAAGTCGTCCGACAGCGGGGTGAGCGGGCTGGTGCCCTTCATCCCGGACAGCAGCGCGGTCTGTCCTTCGAAGCCATCACGGAAAGAGTTGCTCATGTTGCCGTCGGTGCCGTACAGCCGCACCGAGTTGACCTGGGACTCCTCGGTGGCCGCCGGTTCGGCGCAGCCCGCCGCGCCGACCAGCAGGATTGCGCAGAACGCCAGGGCGGCGGTGCGGGAGCCGCGTGACACGAGCATGGGGACGTCCTCCATCGGCCGAAGGTCCGCAGGGCACCTTAGCGCCTCCTCGGCTGGAACGCGATGTCGGCCGTCCTGCCGGTGACGGCGACCCGGCCGGCGCCTTGACCTCGCCGCCTACCCTTCGGCTCATGACCGACCGACGCGATGGGGCCGACGAGGCGTTCACCGACGCTGCTGAGATCCTGCGCTCCGCCCTGGCCGGTGACAGCGACGGCGTAGCGGATGTCTTCGACGCGGTGGTGGACCGCAGCGGGGTCACCGGGGCGTACGACGTCGCGTGGTGCCTGGCCGCGACGATGGTCGGCGACGACGTACCGGCCGGCGGCTGGGCCCTCGACTTTCCCGGCATCGACGAGGCGGGCTATGACGCGCGGTGGGTGGCCAGGTTCATCAGCGCGTACGCCAACTCGGACGACTCGACCGGGGAGGCGCTGTTCGGTGCCGCGCTGGCCGACGGGCAGCTGCCTGAGTGCCTGCTCACACTGGCCGGGTCGGCGGTCGCCACACTGCGCCGCCGCCGGGCCGCCTAACGGGAGCCCGGTTGGCCGTCGGTCACCTGCTCCAGTCGTGTTTGGCCGCCCGGACCAGCTTGTCCTTCAGTTCCCGGGTGTGTCGTCGGGAGACCGGCAGCTCGGTGCCGTCGATCACCACCACGTACCCGGAGTTGGCCAGCCGCAGCTCGGTGATCAGCCGGAGCTGGACCAGGAACGACCGGTGGATGCGGACGAAGCCGGCGTCGGCCCAGCGTTCGCCGAGGGTGGCCAGCGGCACCCGGACCAGGTGCGAGCCGTCGGCCGTGTGCAGCCGGGCGTAGTCGCCCTGCGCCTCCACCCAGCGCACCGCCGACCGGGGCAGCATCCGGGTGGTCCCGGCCAGCTCCACCGGGATCGCCGGGTCCTCCTCGTTGCGGGCGATTGCCGCCGGATGGGTCGGCACCACCCGGGCGGTCAGCACCCGGCGGACCGACTCGGCCAGCCGCTCCGCGCGTACCGGCTTGCGGACGTAGTCGGTGACACCGAGGTCGAAGGCGTCGACCGCGGCGTCGTCGTACGCGGTGACGAAGACGATCGCCGGTGGCCGGGCGAACCGGCGCAGCACCCGGGCCAGCTCCATACCGTCCAGCCCGGGCATCCGGATGTCGAGGAAGACGGCGTCGACGTCGGTGTCGCGCAGCACCCGCAGCGCCTCGGTGGCGTCGGCGGCGGTGTGCAGCCGGGCCACCCGGGGGTCGGCCCGCAGCAGGTACGCCAGTTCGTCGAGGGCGGGGGGTTCGTCGTCCACCGCGAGCACCCGGAGGAACGGGGTCACGACAGCACCTCCCACCGGCCGGTCGCGCCCGCCCCAGGTCGTACGTCGGGGTGGAACTTCGGCACCCGCATGCTCACCTTCGTACCCGCTCCCACCGCCGTCTCCACCACCAGCCCGAACTCGTCGCCGAAGACCGAGCGCAGCCGTTCGTCGACGTTCGACAGGCCGACGTGCTGGCCGGCGTCGTCGGCCGGGTCGGCGCCGCGACGTACCGGGTCGGCGCCGGCGGTCAGCACCGCCGGGTCCATCCCCACCCCGTCGTCCTCGACGGTGATGTGGCACTCGGTCCCGGCGTCGCGCGCCTCGATGCTGACCGTGCCGAGCCCAGGTTTGCGGGACAGCCCGTGCCGTACCGCATTCTCCACCAGTGGCTGCAGGCAGAGGAAGGGCAGATGGACCGGCAGCACCTCCGGGGCGATCTGCAGCCGGACCTGGAGCCGTTCGCCGAACCGGGCCCGTTCGATGGTCAGATAGCGGTCGATCGACCGCAGCTCCTCGGCCAGCGTGGTGAACTCGCCGTGCGCCCGGAACGAGTAGCGGGTGAACTCGGCGAACTCCAGGATCAGATCCCGGGCCCGTTCCGGGTCGGTGCGGACGAACGACGCGATCGCGGTCAGCGCGTTGTAGATGAAGTGCGGGCTGATCTGCGCCCGCAGTGCCCGCACCTCGGCCCTGGCCAGCCGTTCCCGCGACGAGTCCAGCTCGGCCAGCGCCAGTTGGCTGCCGGCCCACCGGGCGGTCTCCAGGGTCGCCTGCACCAGCCCTGGTGCCGGATCGTCGTCGACCACCGCGACCAGCGCGACGGTGGCGCCGTCGTCCGGCCCGGTGAGCGGGGCGACGACGGCCCCACGCACCAGACAGTCGGGCCGGTCACAGGGCAGGTCCCGGGCGGTCAGCACGAGGGATCGGCCGGCGTCGAACGCCCGCTGGGCGGCGGCGGTGAACTGGTCGGCGTGGTGCTGGCCGCGGCCGTCGAACGCGAGCACCGCCTCGCTGCCGGTCAGCGCCGCGCCCGGGGCGCCGACCAGTGCCCGCAGGTGCCGGACCGCCTTGGCCGCGTCGGCTGCGCCCAGTCCGTTGCGCAGCGGTTCGGCGGCCAGGCCGGCGGTGTGCAGGACCTGGTACGTCGCCCGCTGCGTCGCGGTGGCGATCCCGCGCCGGGCGCGCAGCCGGACGACCGCGTACACCGCGGCGGCCAGCGCGGTCACCAGAGCCAGGACCGCCAGTGGTGCGGATAGGTTTGCCGCCACGGACAGATCTTGTCCGCTACCGGCGGTGCTGCCAAGCGGAAGGCGACGATCGGTCGGTCAGCGGTCGGCTGCCCGCTTTCGACGGACTTTCTGTCATCCGTCGGCATCCGGGATCGGTCAGTAGGCACCCTTGCGGGCCAGCACGACGCCGATGGTGCGCCACAGGATGCTCAGGTCGTAGGTCAGCGACCAGTTGTCGACGTAGTAGAGGTCCAGCCGGACCGCTTCGTCCCAGGACAGGTCGGACCGGCCGGAGACCTGCCACAGCCCGGTCATCCCGGGCCGGACCAGCAGCCGCCGCCGGACGTCGCCGAGGAAGTCACCGTCGTCGGCGGGCAGCGGCCGCGGCCCGACCAGCGACATCTCGCCCTTGAGCACGTTGATCAGCTGGGGCAGCTCGTCGATCGAGCTGGCCCGCAGGAAGCGGCCGATCGGGAAGACCCGCGGATCGTTGCGAATCTTGAACAGCATGCCGTCGGTCTCGTTCTGGTCGACCAGCGAGGCGAGCCGCTCCTCGGCGTCGACGTACATGGTCCGGAACTTCCAGACGCGGAACACCCGGCCCTCGTGGCCGACCCGGGGCTGCCGGAAGAAGACCGGGCCCCGGTCGGAGAACCGGATCGCGATCGCCACGGCCAGGAACAGTGGCGCCAGCATGATCAGACCCAGCCCGGCGGCCACCCGGTCCAGCAGGTTCTTGGCCAGCCAGCCCAGCCCGGACAGGGTGGGCTCCTCGACGTGCAGCAGCGGCAGACCTTCGATCGGCCGGATGTGCACCCGTGGACCGGCGATGTCGGTCAGCTGCGGTGCGACCACCAGGTCGATCCCGCTGCCCTCCAGCTGCCAGGCGAGCCGGCGCAGCTCGCCCGGCTCGGAGCTGGCCGAGCCGCAGACCGCGATGGTGTCCGCGCCGACCTCCCGGACCAGCGCGAGGACGTTGCGGCCGGCGTACACCGGCACCGGGGTCTCGAGACCCCGGGCCGCCGCGTAGCCGTCGGTGAGGTGGATCGCGACCGGCATCAGCCCGGCGGCGGGACTACGGGTCACCGCCGTGAAGACCTCCAGGGTCTCCGGCAGGGTGCCGACCAGCACCATCCGGTGCGTGGCCTGCCCGATCCGCCGACGCAGTACGTGCAGGGCGTACCGGGCGAGGAAGCGGACCATCAGGATGAACGCCAGCGCGCCGAGCAGCGCGGTGGCCACCGAGAGCCGGGACAGGTCGGTCTTGGTGGCGAAGGCGAGGAACGAGACGCTGGCGGCGACCGTCACCCCACCGCGCAGCACCCGCTTGAACTCGTCGGTGCCGAGCCCGAGGTAGCGCCGGTCGTAGGAGCCGGTGCCCCAGAGCACCACCACCCAGCCGAGCGGCAGCAGCAGGTAGGTGACCGTGTGGAACCAGGTGGCGTCCACGTCGGCGTCGGAGAACCCGGAGGTGGCCTTCTCGAACAGCGAGATCGACAGGTAGCTGGCCAGCACCGCCGCCGCGAAGTCCAGCGCGAGCAGGGCCGCGGTGTACGGACGGTGCCAGCGCGACGCGCGACGCCGTGCCCGGGCCCAGGCGGACCGGGGTACGCCGTTGGTCGGTGTCGGCGTCGGCGGTTGGATCTCGAAGCTGTCGACGTGGCGCACCCTGTTGCTCCGGCTGGTGTTGGTTACCGGGCGCTGGAGGCTTGTTGTCACCTCACCCACGTCCTCCCGCGTGACACGTGCCGCCTACTCTCCGTGAAGGCTTGGCTCGCCCACCAGCTCAGTCTCTCACGGTGCCCGTACACGGACGGTAACCCGAGTGACTTTACGCCCCCCGGGCCGAACGGTGGGGACCGGCGGTTCCGGTGGTGTTGAGCATTGGGACCGGGCCACTATACCGATGGATCGTCCCCGAGGAAGTCTCCTTTGTGGTGCAGATCGCCGTGGCGCGGGGCGTACAGACTTCTGCGCCCCATTTCGTCACCTAACGCACAAGACGGGACAACCGTCGGTCAGCGAGTGGGCGGCCGCCGGTCTGGCAGGTGGGGCAGTACTGCAGGCTCGAATCTGCAAAAGAGACATCTCTCACCTGGTCGCCGCAAACAGGGCAGGGAAGGCCGGTTCGACCGTGCACCCGCATCCCCGAGCGCTTCTCGCCCTTCAGCTCGGCCGCCCGCTGACCCACCGACCGGTCCACCGCGTCGGTCAGCACCCGCCGCGCCGCCTCGTACAACCCCGCCAGCTGATCGTCGGTGAGCCGGTTGGTCAACGCGAACGGCGACAACCGCGCGGTGTGCAGGATCTCGTCCGAGTACGCGTTGCCGATGCCGGCCAGCACCTCCTGCTCGGTCAGCACCCCCTTGACCTGACCCCGCCGACTGCGTAGCCGCTGCGCGAAGGTGCCCGGGTCCACCGCGAGCGCGTCCGGACCCAGCCGGGCCACCCCGGGCACCTGCGCCGGATCGGTCACCAGGTACGCGGCCAGCTTCTTCTGCGTACCGGCCTCGGTCAGGTCGAAGCCCGAGCCGTCGTCGAGGCGGACCCGTACGGCGATCGGCCCCTTGCCCGGCTTCAACGGCGCGGCCGAGGGAAACGACTCCCGGTAGTGCAGCCAGCCGGCCCGCGCCAGATGTACCAGCAGGTGCAGCTCCGCCCCGCCGGCCGTCGCGCCGAACGTGACGTTGAGGAACTTGCCGTGCCGGCCGGCGTCGGTCACCGCCGCGCCGGCGACCGCCGACGGCGGCGGATCGTACGTCTTGAGCGCGTTGATCGCCGACACCTCGACACGCTCGACCCGACGGCCGACCGCGCGCTGGCGCAGGTAGGCCGCGAGCGCCTGTACCTCCGGCAACTCGGGCACGTCCTAGACGGTAGCGTCTGACGACGTCGAGCAGGAGGGTTGACCGGTGAGAGTCGTCGTGGCGCACAACCGATACCGGCAGGCCCAGCCGTCCGGCGAGAACGTCATCGTCGACAGCGAGATCGACCAGCTCACCGCCGCCGGCGTCGAGGTGATCCCGTTCCTGCGCAGCTCCGACGACATTCCGGCGCTGCCGGCCACCGGAAAGGCGCTGCTGCCGATCTCGCCCAGCTACGCCCCGGCCGCCCAACGCGACCTGGACCGGCTGCTCGCCGAGCACCGGCCGGACGTGCTGCACCTGCACAACCCGTACCCGCTGATCTCGCCCTGGGCGATCCGCACCGCGCACCGGCATCGGGTGCCGGTGGTGCACACCGTGCACAACTACCGGCAGGTCTGCTCGGCCGGGCTGTACTTCCGCGACGGCCGGATCTGCACCGAGTGCCGGGGCCGGGCGATCGGCCTGCCCGGGGTGGTGCACCGCTGCTACCGGGGTTCCCGGGCGCAGAGCGCGGTGATGGCGGCGACCCTGGCGCTGCACCGGCCCACCTGGCGGTCGGTCGACCGGTTCATCGCGCTCACCTCGGCGGTCGCCGGGCACCTGCGCGACTACGGCGTCCCCGACGAGCGGGTCGTGGTCAAGCCGAACGCGATCGCCGATCCCGGGCCGCCCGCCCCGCTCGGCGACGGCTTCCTCTTTCTCGGTCGGCTCACCCCGGAGAAGGGCATCGGCCTGCTGCTCGACGCCTGGCAGCGGCACCCGGACGGGTCGCTCGGCACACTGCGCATCGGCGGCGACGGCGAGCTGCGGCCGCTCGTCACCTCGGCCGCCGCCGGCCGCGCCGACATAGACTTCCTCGGCCCGCTGGACAGATCAGCGGTACGCGACGCGCTGCGCGCCAGCGCCGTGGTGCTGGCCGTCTCCACCTGGCACGACGTCCTGCCGACCGTGGTGATCGAGGCGTTGGCCAGCGGCCGGCCGGTGCTCGGCACCGCCCTCGGCGGCATCCCCTACCTGATCGGCGCCGACGCGGCTGGCCATGCTGGCACCGGCACGGCTGGCCATGCTGGCACCGGCGCCGCTGCCGGCTGGGTGGTGCCGCCGGAGACTGCCGCACTTGCCGCCGCCCTGCCGGTCGCCCGCGCCAGCGCCGCCGCGCTGGCCGGCGTCGCCCGCACCCGCTACGAGACGACCTTCCACCCCGACGTGGTGATGAAGCGGCACCTCGCGATCTACGAGGCGGTCACCACCAGGATCACTTGACCCGCCACCAAGATCGATCTTCCGGCCCGTGAGGGTCGGTCAGCGTAGGGCGGCGCGGGCCGAGAAGGTGATGCTGGCCAGCAGGAAACCGCCGTTGACCAGAGTGAACGCGGCGATCAGCCAGACCGTCAGCACCGGAGCGACGGTCAGCACCAACCCGGCGACGAAGATCACCGCGCCGTAGTCGCGGATCAGCTTCACCAGCCGTACGGGCAGCGAGGTCGAGGTGACCATGCTGGCCGCGTTCGGGCCGGCCTGCATCACCGAGGTCACCAGGTTCACCATCCAGGTGCCGGCGAACGCCGCGAGCAGCCACACCGGGGTCTCCGGCAGTTGCGCCACCGCCACCGCGGACAGCGCCGTGACCAGCGCGATCTGCGCGGCCACGTCGCAGAGCACGTCGACCCGGGCCCCGGCCGCGCTGGTCTGCCCGGTCACCCGGGCCAACTGCCCGTCGGCGCAGTCCAGCGCGTACGCGATCTGCCAGCCGACCAGCGCGACCAGCCCGATCAGCCAGGCCGGGACGGAGCCGTCGGCCACCGCGTCGGCGGTCGCGATCACCGT
Source organism: Solwaraspora sp. WMMA2059 (assembly GCF_027497315.1). Classification (GTDB taxonomy): domain Bacteria; phylum Actinomycetota; class Actinomycetes; order Mycobacteriales; family Micromonosporaceae; genus Micromonospora_E. The sequence goes on from NZ_CP114908.1 coordinate 6,124,781, forward strand.
TACCGACGCGGCCAGCCCGAGCAGCAGGTTCGCCACCGTCAGCACGGTCGGTGCCAACCGCAGCCGGGCGGCGGCGTACGCGAACACCGCCCCCAGCCGCTGGCTGACCGCCTCGCTGAACAGCCCACCCCCTCTGTTTGCCTGAAAGAAGGCTTTCAGGAACGGGGTAGACACTGTTTGTTCACCTTGAAGGCATGCTGAGGGCATCGAGGTATTCTGCCAGCCGCCCCCGGACGGCATCCGCACCGAGGTGCAGGTGTTCCAGGATGGTGTACCGGTCCGGCCGGGTGTGCGGGGCGTGCAGCACGGCGGCGACGAAGTCGTCGTCGGTCAGCCCCAGGTCAGCGGGGCGCACCGGCAGCCCGTGCCGGCGCAGCGCCGCCGCCAACTGCCCGAACCGCAGCCGGTCCCCGCGCAGGAAGGTACAGAACAGCGCACCCAGCCCGACCTGCTCGCCGTGCGAACCGGCCCCGGGATGCAGCAGGTCGAGGGCGTGCGAGATCTCGTGACAGCCGCCGCTGGCCGGCCGGCTCGACCCGCACACCGCCATCGCGATCCCGCCCAGGATCAACGCCTCGGCGAGGGTGGTCAGAAACGCGTCGTCGCCGAGCCCGCCCGGATGGCTGATCAGCGCCTCCGCCCCGGTGCGGGCCAGCGTCACGGCGAGACCGTCGATCGGCTCGTCGCGGACCGCGTGCGCCAACTCCCAGTCGGCGACCGCGCTGAGGTTGCTCAGCGCGTCCCCGACGCCGGCCCGGGTCTGCCGGTCCGGGCCGTCGGAGACGAAGTCCAGATCGACCACGATCGCCAGCGGGATGTGCACGCCGTACGACCCACGTCCGCCGTCGTGGTCCAGCGACGCCACCGGGGAGGCGATCCCGTCGTTGGCCAGGCTGGTCGCCACGCTCACCATCGGTACGGCGTACCGGGAGGCGGCGTACTTGGCGGTGTCGATGGTCTTGCCGCCGCCAATGCCGACGACCGCGTCGTAGGAGCGTTGCCGCAGCTTCTCGCCCAGCTCGTGGGCGGCCTCCAGGGTGCCACCGGCGACGGTGAAGACGTCGGCCCGGCCGAGCCCGGGAGCGATCAGCTCGGCGATCCGCTCGCCCTGGCCGGGGCCGACCACCACGGCGACCTCGCCGCCGGCGGAGATCCGGCGGTCGGCGAGCAGCGCGCCCAGGCCGGCGACGGCACCCCGGCGCACGTCGATGGCGAGCGGGGTGTGCACGGTACGGGCTAGTAGCGGCATGCGATGTCCCGCGCCTTGATCAGGTCGTCGTGGTTGTCCACCTCGACCCAGTCGACGTTGCCGATCGGCGCTGCCCGCACCTCACCGCCACGGTCGGCGTACTCCTGGTAGCCGTCCTCGTAGTAGAGGTTGGGGTCGCGCCGCCAGGTCGCCTCCAGCGCCTCGGCGAGCCCGGCGGCGGCCGACGCCTCGATCAGCGTCGCGCCGATGTACTCGCCGTGCGCCTGCGCCGGATCCATCAGCTTGGTGATCCGGGTCAGCTGCCCGGCGTCGTCGAAGACGACCTTCATCTCCTCGTCGGCGAGCTTCTTGACCGTGTCGACGGCGAGCAGGATGCCCGGCCCGCGCCCGGCCAGCAGCGTCTGCTCGACGCTGGCCGGGTGCACGGTGTCGCCGTTGACCAGCAGGGCACCGGCGGCGAAGTGCTCCCGCGCCAGCCACAGCGAGTACGCGTTGTTCCATTCCTCGGCGCGGTCGTTGTCGACCAGGGTCAGTTTCACTCCGTGGCGGTCCTGCAGGTCGGCCTGCCGGGTCCGGACCGCGTCCGCGGCGTAGCCGACGACGACGACCACGTCGGTGAGCCCGGCGGCGGCGAGGTTGCGCAGCCCGATGTCCAGGATCGTGGTCTCCCCGTCGACCGGTACCAGCGCTTTCGGCAGAGTGTCGGTGTACGGCCGCAGCCGCCGTCCCGCTCCGGCAGCGAGCACGAGACCGATCATCAGACGGTCCTCCTGGTGAGGGGTGGGTGGGGTACCGGTGGAGGATAGCGGCATCAGCCGGGAAGCGCGGCGAGGTCGGCGAGCAGCATCAACCGCTGCTCTGGCTCCAGCGACTGGTACGGGCCGGCGGCCCGGCGGTCGGTCTCCTGCTCGATGGCCAGCCGGGCCGGGCCGGGCGGCAGGTCGACGATGCTGCGGGCGGTGTGCCCGGCGGCGGTCCAGGCGGCGGCGTGCGCGTCGGCCCGGTGGTAGCGCAGCACGGTGAGCCGGTTGAGTAGCAGCACCCCGGCCGGGGTGCCCTCCGGCTCGTACGGCGGGGCGACCGCGCGGAACGCGTCCTGCCCGCCGGTGTCGGTGTCCGGGCCGGCGTCGCCGGTGCCGGCCAGCGCGGCGGCCAGCAGTCGGCCGGTCAGTTCGACCAGCCGGGCCAGCCGGGCCGCGTGCTCGGCACCCCAGATCTGTCCGGTGACCGTGGCGTGCAGCCCGTACAGGTCGGTTAGGAAGGCGCCGCCACGTTCGGTGGCCCGCAACGCCCCGTCCGGATGGCGCACCAGCATCCCGTACGCGACCTGCTTGTCCAGCACCCGCTGACAGCTCGCCGCGTCCTGGTAGCGGGTGACGGCGGCGAACCCGGCGGCGTCGACCAGGCCGGCCGGCGCGGCCAGCCGGGTCCGCAGGTCGACCAGGTAGCCGACGGCGGCCGGACCGCCGTACCGCTGACGCAGCTCGGCCCCGGCGGTGTCGGCGGCGGCCATCGCGGCCCGGTGCACCCGGTCGACGACGGGGGCGGTGAGCGCCGCGCACTGGTGACCGGGCAGCCACAGCTGGTCGCCGGCGCTCACAGGCTCAGGGAGCGCAGTACGGCGAAGCCGTTCTCGGCGATCCGCCGGATCAGCCCGTCGTTGACGTGAGCCGATTCGTCGAGCACGTCGAGCGCGTCGGCGGCGAGCCAGCGGAACTCGGTGTGCTTGCCGGCTTCGAGCTGCGGATTGGCCAGGTCACCGTCGACCCGTACCAGATAGTCGAGCTCGACCCGGGCGATGCCGTCGTTGCCGACGTAGGCGTACTCACCGACCTCGGCGAGGATGTGGGAGACGGTCCACCCGGTCTCCTCGCGTACCTCCCGGTGCAGGGCTTCGATCGGCGTCTCGCCGGCTTCGAGGTGGCCGCCGGCGATGTCCCAGGTGTCGGGGAACAGTCGACGCTGCGGCGAGCGGCGCTGGAAGAAGATCCGGCCGTCGTCGTCGACGATCAACGCCGCGACGCAGCGCAGCGGTTCGCTGGCTGCCGCACGGTCGGGGGGTGGGGCGGACACGCCTGTGACCCTAGCGAGCACCCCGGGGGAAGAACCAGGACCAGCATGTGTGCTGCCGCACCAGCCGACGGTGATCGGCCGGGCAGGTCGTACGCTGGCACCCATGAGCGCCGAGCAGCTGATCTCGTTCGCCCGTGGGGCGCCCTCGCTGGACATCGTCGACGTCGACGGGCTGAAGGCCGCCGCCGGCCGGGCCTTCGACGCCGACCCGGCCGGGGTGACCGCCTACGGCACTTCCGTCGGCTACGTTCCGTTGCGCCGCTGGATCGCCGACAAGCACCGGGTCGCGCCGGAGCAGGTGCTGGTGACCAACGGGTCGCTGCAGGCCGACGCGTTTCTCTTCGACCACCTGGTGAAGCCGGGCGACGCGGTGGTGGTGGAGCGGCCGACGTACGACCGGACGCTGCTCAACCTGCGTCAGCTCGGTGCCGAGGTGCACCCGGTGACGCTGCAGCCGGACGGGCTGGACACCGACGAGCTGCGCAAGCTCCTGGAGTCCGGGGTGCGGCCGCGGCTGGCGCACGTCATCCCGAACTACCAGAACCCGGCCGGGGTGACGCTGTCGCTGCCGAAGCGGCGGGCGTTGCTGGAGCTTGCGGTCGAGTTCGGGTTCACCATCTTCGAGGACGACCCGTACGCCGACATCCGGTTCCGCGGCGAGGCGCTGCCGTCGATGCTGTCGCTGGACACCGCCGGCGTGGTGGTGCACGCCTCCAGCTTCACCAAGACGGTCTGCCCGGGTGTGCGGGTCGGTTACCTGGTCGGCGCCGCCGGGCTGATCAAGGAGATCGCGGCGCGCGCCACCAACCTGTACATCTCACCGGGCATGGTGGCCCAGGCGATCGTGCACCAGTTCTGCGTCTCCGGCGACCTGGACCGGTCGATCACCACGGTGCGTACCGCGCTGGCCGAGCGCGCCCGGGTGCTGGCCGAGTCGTTGCGCAAGCACATCCCGGGGGTACGGTTCACCGAGCCGGACGGCGGGTACTTCCTCTGGGTCGACCTGCCTGACGACGTGGCGGTGGACGCGCTGGTGCCGGCGGCCGCGCAGCGCGGTGTCGCGGTGGTCAAGGGCAGTGACTTCCTGCTCGACGGCGGCGAACACGCGCTGCGGCTGGCCTACTCGGCGGTCACCGTCGACCAGATCGACGAAGGCGTACGCCGGTTGGCGGCCGCGATCGACGAGGTACGCGCGGGGTAGCCGGCCGGCGTCTCTGCCGGCTTCGGCCGGGCGGGTGCCGGGGTGCCGGGAAGGAGACGGGCGGATGGCGGACCAGGACCGTGGGCAGCAGCGGTGGCCGGACGGCGGGAGCAGCCGCGCGTTGTCGCGGGCCTGGACGGCCCCGGTCCGGGCGGTCAGCCGGATGCTCACCTCGACCGAGACCCCGCTCGCGCCGGACCCGTCGTCGGTTGAGGAACGCAGTGGGGTGGTCGACTGCGCGCTCTACATCGACGGCATCCGCCAGCCGGGCTCGTGGCAGCATCCCGAGGCGCTGGCGACCGCCCGCCGGGAGCGCAACGCGTTCGTCTGGCTGGGGCTGCACGAGCCGAGCCTGGCCGAGATGGCCGGCATCGCCGACACCTACGGGCTGCACGAGCTGGCCGTGGAGGACGCGGTCAAGGCCGAGCAGCGGCCCAAGCTGGAGCAGTTCGGCGAGGTCAACTTCCTGGTGCTGCGAACCGCCCGGTACGTCGACCACGAGAAGCTGACCGGCGACTCGGAGGTGGTGGAGACCGGCCAGGTGATGCTGTTCATCGGGCAGGGTTTCGTGATCAGCGTGCGGCACGGCGACGCCTGCCGGCTGGCGCCGGTGCGGGCCGACCTGGAACGCAACCGGGACCTGATGGTGCAGGGGCCGTGGGCGGTGGCGTACGCGATCACCGACCGGGTGGTGGACCTCTACCTGGAGGTGGTGGACCGGATCGAGACCGACCTGGACACCGTCGAGGCGGACGTCTTCTCGCCCGAGGCCAGTGACAAGGTGCACGAGATCTACCAGCTGAAGCGGGAGCTGGTGGAGTTCAAGCGCACCGTCGCCCCGCTGCAGCGGCCGATGATGACCCTGACCGCCGAGATCAACGATGACGTGCCGGCCGAAATCCGCCGTTACTTCCGGGACGTGCAGGACCACCTCAGCCGGGTGGTGGAGCAGGTCAACGCGTACGACGACCTGCTGAACTCGATCCTGCAGGCCCGGCTGGCGCAGGTGACCGTGGCGCAGAACAACGACATGCGCAAGATCGCCGCCTGGGCCGGTATCGCCGCGGTGTGGACCGCGTTGGCCGGCATCTACGGGATGAACTTCGAGTTCATGCCGGAGACCGGTTGGGAGTTCGGCTACCCGGTCGTGCTCGCCCTGATGCTGGGCATCTCACTGGTGCTGTACCGGTCGTTCCGGCGCAACGGCTGGCTCTGAACGCCGTCGTGCCGCTGCGGTGTCGTGCCGCTGCGGGCGTCCGCCGACGCCCGCAGCGGCACGGTCCGACCGCCGGTACTCAGGCGCGCCCGTTACGGGCGGTCGTCGTCGGGTCGCTGTCCATCGCGGAGATTGGGTCGCCGTGCGGCTTGCCGCCGTCGGCCGGCATCGGCGTGACCGACTCGTGGGTGGCACCGCCGGCCGCCCGCATCGTGTCCAGCGCCTGACCCGGGTCGTACTCCTCCCACTGCGTGGCCTGGCGACGCCGTACCGCGATGGTGCCGATCGCGGCTCCCGCCGCGAGTACGCCGACGATCATCGGCCAGCGGCGGCGGCTGTGCCTGGCACGCTTCGACGGGGTGAGCTTCGCCTTCATCGCCGGCATCGCGGTCCGTTTCGCTGCCTTCATGTTCTTCATGTTCTTCATGTTCTTCATGTTCTTCGTCTTCGCCTTCCTGGTTGCCCTGCGGGCCCCGTCGGCGGCGGCCACCGCCAGCGGAGCCAGCGTGGCCATGGTCGCGGTCATGCCCTGGGACGCGGAGCCGCGTACCCGGTCAGCGGTGGGTGCCACCGCGTCCCGGGCGGCGTGGATCCGGGGTCCCACGGTGGCCCCCACGCCCCCGGCCGCGTGCGTCGCCGCCTGCATGAAATGATCAAGGCTCTCGCCGAGCTCTGCTCGGACGAGATCCCGCCGCCTGGCGCGCCTGGAGATCCTCAACACCGCTGCCTACCTCCTGTGCCGTCGTTACGCCGTCATCCTCCACCTTCGGGTGCCTCCGTGTGACCGGATCGGGCACATGGGAGGATCCGCATGGAACTGACCAACAACTGAGGAGTACCCGTGGCTGAGGCTGTCTACGCCACCTTGCACACCAACCATGGACCGATCCGGTTGGAGCTGTTCGCCAACCACGCACCGAAGACGGTCCGCAACTTCGTCGAGCTCGCCGAGGGCACCCGTGAGTACACCGACCCGCGTACCGGTCAGCCGGGCAGCGGTCCGTACTTCGACGGCACCATCTCGCACCGCGTGATCAGCGGGTTCATGGTCCAGATGGGCGACCCGACCGGCACCGGTCGGGGCGGTCCGGGCTACACGTTCGCCGACGAGTTCCACCCGGAGCTGCGCTTCGACCGGCCGTACCTGCTGGCGATGGCGAACGCCGGACCGGGCACCAACGGTTCGCAGTTCTTCATCACGGTCAGCGCGACCACCCACCTGAACAACCGGCACACGATCTTCGGTCAGGTGGCGGACCAGGACTCGGCGAAGGTCGTCGACTCGATCGCGAACACGCCGACCAACCCGGCGGACCGTCCGCTCAGCGACGTGGTGATCAACCGCGTGGAGATCGAGCGGGTCGGCTGAAGCCGACCGGTCACGAGGCGGCCGCCGCGAAACTCGCCGGGTAACCTTGGCGCTCATGAACGAGCACCGGGTTGCCGGCTCTCGGCACGGGCCGCCGGCTCCGGCGCGGGTCGTCGTCCCCGGCGCGGTGAGGTGGCGTGCAGTGAGGTGGCGTGATGAGTGATCCGGCCCCGACGGTGCCGGTCTGCTACCGGCACACGTCCCGGGAGACCTGGGTCAGGTGCGCCCGGTGTGAGCGGCCGATCTGCCCCGACTGCATGCGGGACGCCGCGGTCGGGCACCAGTGCCCGGAGTGCGTCGCCGAAGGGCGACGGACCCAACGGTCGGCGCGCACTGCCTTCGGTGGCAGTGCCGCCGGCCAGCAGGGCACCGTCACCAAGGTCCTGATCGGCATCAACGCGGTCGTCGCCCTGATCGGGGTGGCGATCTCCGGCGGCGGCTCGCTGCTCGGTGCCGGGCTCTTCTCGGCCGCCGGGCGGCTGCACGCGTTCGGCGGGGTCATCGGCCCGGACGTCACCGTCCGGGCCAACGGCGCCGTCCTCGCCGGCGCGCTGCCCGGGTACGGCGACGTCTTCGTCGGCATCGACGGCGGCGGCGTCTACCGGCTGATCACCGCGATGTTCATCCACTACGGGCTGTTGCACCTGCTGTTCAACATGTGGGCGCTGTGGGTGCTCGGCCGCAACCTGGAGGCGGTGCTCGGACCGGCCCGGTTCCTGGCGCTGTATCTGATCGCCGGGCTCGGCGGCAACGTCGCGGCCTACCTGGTCGACCCGGGTGCGCTGTCCGCCGGTGCGTCCACTGCGGTCTTCGGCCTGTTCGCCGCGTTCTTCATCGTGCTGCGCCGGCTGAAGCGGGACACCTCAGCGGTGGTCGGCATCCTGGTGATCAACTTGATCCTGACCTTCACCGTGTCCAGCCTGTCGATCGCCGGTCACCTCGGCGGTCTGATCACCGGCGGGTTGATCGGGGTGATCCTGGCCTACGCTCCGCGTACCAACCGTACCGTCGTGCAGGCGGTCGGTGCCGGTGCCGTTCTGCTGTTCCTGATCCTGGTCACGGTGGCCCGGATAGCCCTGGTGCACGCCGGTTGACGGTCCGGGCGCGGCCGGGCACACGCTCTGCAGCGCAGCCCGCTGCAGTGCCGCCGCGACCTCGTCCGGCGAGGTACCGCCCAGTTCGTTGCCGCTGATCAGGTGGAGCGAGTCGCCCGCGTCGATCTCCAACAACTCGCTGCGGATGCCCCGGTGGCCGCGACGGTCCACGCTGATCGACTCGATCCGGTCCCAGGCGATGGTGTGCCGGCGGGAAAAACCGGTGATGACGCTGACCCCGTCCGGCCCGGCGGCCAGCCGTACCGGCACCACCAGGTCGCGGACCGCCCAGCCGACCAGGCCGGTGGCGGCAAGCAGCGCGAGGACCAGCCGGACCGGATCGCCGTCGCCGAGGAGCAGGCCGGCGGCACCGATCAGTACGGCGACCGCGATCTTGCCAGCCGGGACCTTGCCGGCGACCCGCCAGGTCAGCTCCGTGGGTTCGCTGTGCATCGGTCAAGGATGGCTGTGCACCGGCGGAGCATGCCAGTCGCGCGGGGCGAGGATGCCGGTCGCGCGGGGCGAGGATGCCGGTCGCGCGGGGCGAGGATGCCGGTCGCGCTGGTCGCGGCGTACGATTCGGAAAACGAGGTTACCCGGGAGTAGGTAGGCATGAGGGACGCGGTCATCATCGGAGCGGTCCGGACCCCGATCGGGCGACGCAAGGGTGCCCTGGCGTCGGTGCATCCGGTCGAACTGTCCAGCCACGTGCTGCGGGCGCTCGCCGAGCGGACCGGTCTGGAACCGGCCGACGTCGACGACGTCGTCTGGGGCTGCGTGTTCCAGGCGGGCGACCAGAGCTGGAACATCGGGCGCAACGCCGTACTCGCGGCGGGCTGGCCGGAATCGGTGCCCGGCACCACCGTCGACCGGCAGTGCGGGTCCAGCCAGCAGGCGCTGCACTTCGCGGCCGCCACGGTGATCTCCGGGCAGGCCGACCTGGTGGTGGCCGGCGGCGTCGAGTCGATGACCCGGGTACCGATGGGGGCCAGCACCGGTGCCGGGCGGCCGTTCGGCGACCAGGTGCGGGACCGGTACCGAGGGGTCGACGGCGTCGTCGCGGATGATCCCGTCCCGTTCAACCAGGGGGTCGGCGCCGAGCTGATCGCGCGGCGCTGGGGGTTGTCGCGTACCGCGTTGGACGAGTTCGCGCTGACCAGCCACCAGCGGGCGGCGGCCGCCCAGGACGCCGGCGAGTTCGACGCTGAGATCGCGCCGGTGCCGGTCACCGGCGCCGACAAGTTCGGTGCCGACGAGGGCATCCGTCGGGACACCTCGCTGGCGAAGCTCGGTGAGCTGGCCACGCCGTTCCGGGCCGACGGGGTGGTGACCGCAGGCTCCGCGTCACAGATCTCCGACGGCGCGGCGGCGCTCGCGGTGACCACGTCGGAGTGGGCCCGGGCGCACGGCGTACGGCCGTTGGCGCGGGTGCACACCGCGGTGGTGGCCGGTGACGACCCGGTGATGATGCTGACCGCCCCGATTCCGGCGACGGCGAAGGCGTTGCGCCGGTCCGGGCTCGACCTGACCGACATCGGGGTGTACGAGGTCAACGAGGCGTTCGCTCCGGTTCCGCTCGCCTGGCTGGCCGAGACCGGTGCGGACCCGGCCCGGCTGAATCCGCACGGCGGTGCGATCGCGCTGGGCCATCCGCTCGGGGCCAGCGGTGCCCGGATCATGACCACGATGCTGCACCACATGCGCTCCAACGGCATCCGGTACGGACTGCAGACGATGTGCGAGGGCGGCGGGATGGCCAACGCGACCATCGTGGAAATTCTGTAGCTGAAATTTCACCGTTACCCCGAGTCATTGCACATTGACGTGTCGTTAACACGACATGGACGTCTTCTCCCGCACGTTCCTGCCGGCGGCGGCTGAGACCGCCGTCCCGATCTCGACCACCAGTCGGCACATGCCGGTGTTCCGCCGCTGTGTCTCGCCCAACGAACGCACCGTGCTCGTCACCCGGTGCCAACGCCCCGACCAGCCGATGCAGGGTGACTACCTGCTCCTGTTGACCCGGCGGCGGCTGGTGGTGACCCAGGAGACGCTGCTGTGGCGCCGGCTACGGCTGCACCTCAACAGCGAACTGCGTCACCTCGACCACGTCACCTGGACCACCGATCCGCGGGCCGGCATCGTTGAACTGGCGGTCACTGCCGTCGACGGCATCCGGGAACGGTTCCTCATCAAGGCCGGCGACCCGGCGCGAGCCAGCCACATCGAAGCCCTGTTCGGCTACGCGTTCCTGGCCCGCCCGTTGGACGCCCGCAGTGGTGCCGCCGCCTGACTGGCAGGAACCGGCCGGCTGAAAGCGGCGTAGTCGTAGCGGCTGGTGGCCAGTCGGTCACGGACCGGCGATCGGTGACTGGATCGACCCGGAACAAGCCGAGCACTTCAACCACACCTCGCGGGTGCGGCCACTGATCAGGGCGAAGGTGAAGGCCTTGCCGGCACCGAGGCATTTCGGGCAGATCGGCGGCCGCCGTCGCCTTGGCCCCGGCAGATCATCTCTCTCGCCCATGGGGCGAGATTACCGCCCACCATTACTCCGAGTGGAGGTCGACCGCCGCCGAAAATCTCCCGGGCGACCTGGAGGCGCACCTGCGGCTCGCCGGGCCCGTCCGCCCGACGGGTTGGGCTAGTCTGGGTCCACTGCCACCGTACGCATTCGGAGACCACCGTGAAGCTCTCGATCCTCATGCCGGTCTACAACGAGGAGGCGCGGGTCGGCGATGCCCTCAAACAGGCGCTCGCTGTCGACTATCCGTGCGAGATCGAGTTCCTGGTCGTCGACGACGGCAGCCGCGACGGCACCGGTGCGATCCTGGAGAGCGTCGACGACGCACGGCTGCGGGTGATCACCCATCCCCGTAACGCCGGCAAGGGCGCGGCGATCAAGACCGCGGTGGATTCCGCCGAGGGTGACTACATGGTGATCCTCGACGCAGACCTGGAGTACGACCCGCAGGACATCCCGAAGCTGCTCGAGCCGGTGCTGGACGGTCGGGCCACGGTGGTCTACGGCAACCGGACCTTTGGCAGTCACAGCGCCTACAGCTTCTGGTACGTGATGGGCAACAAGGCCGTGACCACGGCGGCGAACGTGATGTTCAACTCCTACATCGGCGACCTGGAGACCTGCTTCAAGCTGCTGCCGCTGTCGTTGTACCGCTCACTCGACGTGCGCTCGCGCGGGTTCGGCATGGAGGCGGAGGTCACCGGCAAGCTGCTGCGTCGCCGGATCCGCCCGTACGAGGTACCGATCTCCTACCGGGCCCGGGGCCGGGAAGAAGGCAAGAAGATCACCTGGAAGGACGGGGTCGAGGCAATGTGGATCCTGGGTCGGGAGCGGACCAGGCGCCAGGGGCGTGCCGTCCCCGGCGCCTGAGCCCCGCCGTCTCCCGCCCGGCTGCCAACGAATCCGGTCAGCCGTTGACGGGTCCCGGTCAGCCGTTGACGAACCGGGTGACCGAGCGCCGCAGCCCGGCCGGATCCAGCCCGTGCCAGCGGTCGTGGTCCGCCGCACTGCCGTACCGATGCAGATCCTCCCGCCCGACGCCCAACGACAGCAGCCGGTGCGGCCGGCCCGCCAGCGCCGCGCCGACCAGGTGACTCGACGTCCCGGCCAGGTACGGCTCGACCAGCACCACCACCGGGTCGACATAGTCGACGAGCATCCGTAGGCCGGTGACGTCGAACGGGCGCGGCGTGTTCGTGTACGCCACCGTCACGTCCAACCCGGTGACCGCGTCCAGCGTCGCATCGAGCATCGGGCCGACCGCGACGACCACCGGGGCTCCCCCGCTGCCCCGACGCACCGTCACCAGTCGACCCGACACCCCGTCACCGTGCGGGCTGCCGTTGCCCCGAGCGGCCAGCCGCAGGTAAACGGCGTCGTCGTGACCGGCCGCCGCCCGCAGCAACGGCCCGACCTCGTCCGGGTGGCCCGGTACGTGCACCGTCCACGACCCGGCCGTGTCCAGCAGCGCCACGTCACCAGGGGACATGTGGGTGCGGCCCTCCGCCGCCGCGTCGTACGACCCGCCGATGCTGACCAGCACCGCGCCGACGCCCTGGTGGTCGAGGTCGAGCTTGATCTGCTCGTACGCCCGGTCGACCAGGAACGGCGCGTAGGAGTGGGCGATGGCGCGCAGCCCGGTCAACGCCAGCCCGCCGGCCACGCCGATCATCAACTGCTCGCGGATGCCGACGTTGAGCACCCGGTCGGGGTGCCGGCGGGCGGCCGGGGCGAACGCCTCGGCCGAGATGTCGGCCAGCACCAACGCGGTACGCGGATCGTCGTCCAGCAGGCCGGTGGTGGCGCGGGTGAAGGCGTCACGCATGGCCGTTCTCCTTGCTACCCGAGGTGGTGTACTCGCCCGGCTCCGACGCGGCGTACTTGGCCGGAGTCCGGGCGACCACCAGGTGCGGGTGTACCCCGTCGCGGCCGGTCAGCGCTGCGGTCAGCGCCTCGTGGTCGCGGCCGTCGACGATCGTCGTGGTCCAGCCGTTGACGCTGAACCGGCTGGCCAGCCCGCCGGGCCAGCCGTGGGTGGCCGAGTCGTTGTCGACGACGATCGCGGTCAGCTCGGCGAGCTGCCGGCTGCCGGCGTACGCGATCGCCTCGTGGTTCGACCCCTCGTCGAGCTCGGCGTCGCCGACCAGGACGTAGACCCGGGCTCCGCCGACCCGACCGGCCCGACCGACCCCGCCAGCCCCGCCGGCCCGATTGACCCCGCTGGCCTGGTCGGTCAGGCCCTGGGCGCGCAGACCGAGCAGCATGCCGACGCCGAGGCCGAGCCCGTGCCCGAGGGAGCCGGAGCCGATCTCCACCCCGGGCACCAGCAGCCGGTCCGGGTGGTGACCGAGCGGGCTGTCCGGCCCGGCCAGGTCGTCGAGCCAGGCGTCGGGGATGAACCCCTTAGCGGCGAGTACGGCGTAGTAGGCGGCCGGACCGTGCCCCTTGGAGAGCAGGAACCGGTCGCGGTCGGCGGCGTCGACGGTCTGCGGACTGATCCGCAGAATCCGGTCGTAGAGGACCCAGAGGACGTCCAACGTCGAGTTGGCGCTGGGCTCATGCTTCTCGTCGCCGGTGATCCGGCGCAGCAGCGGCGGAAGGGCCGCGTACCCGGTGTCGGTCGGCGGCTGATGCGGCGGCGCGACCGGGCTGGCTACGAAGGCTGGCATGCCCCTACCCTGCAAGTTGAAGTTGACTTCAACTCAAGGGTGGTGTGATGCAGCGGACACTGACCATCGGCGATCTGGCCGCCCGGTCCGGGGTGGCACCGTCGGCGCTGCGGTACTACGAGCGGATCGGGCTGATCCGAGCCGGTCGTACCGGCGGAAACCAACGCCGGTACGACCGCACCGAGCTGCGCCGGGTCGCGTTCATCCGGATCGCCCAGCAGATCGGGGTGCCGCTGGACGAGATCCGCCAGGCGCTGGACGAGCTGCCCGAGTCGCGTACCCCGACGAAGGCTGACTGGGCGCGGCTGTCCCAGCGCTGGCAGGCCCGGCTCGACGAACGGATCGCGCTGCTGACCCGGCTGCGCGACGACCTGACCGGGTGCATCGGCTGCGGCTGCCTGTCGCTGCGGTCGTGCACGCTGTACAACCCGGCCGACCGGCTGGCCGCCACCGGACCCGGTCCGCGCATCCTGCTCGATGGCGGCTAGCACTTGCCGCTCGAGGGCGGCTAGCGTTGCTCCGTCACCAGCAGCACCTTGCCCAGGTGGTCGCTGCTCTCGACGATCCGGTGCGCCTGCGCCGCCTGCGCCATCGGCATCCGGCGGTCGATGACCGGGCGGATCGCACCCGAGGCGACCAGCGGCCAGACCTGGTCGTGCACCCGGCGGACGATCTCCGCCTTTTCGGCGAGTGGCCGGGACCGCAGCGTGGTCGCGAAGATCGTGGCCCGCTTGGTCAGCAGCGCACCCAGGTTCAGCTCGGCGGTGCGGCCGCCCTGCAACCCGATGATCGTCAACCGGCCGCCGGTGGCCAGCGTCCGTACGTTGCGTTCCAGGTAGGCACCGCCGATGATGTCGAGGATCACGTCCACCCCGCCGTCACCGTCGCCGGTCAACTCGCGGGCGCGGGCGACGAAATCCTCCGTGGTGTAGTCGATCGTGTGGTGGGCGCCGAGCGCCCGCAGCTGTTCATGCTTGGCCGCGCGGGCGGTGGTCAGCACGGTCGCGCCGAGCGCCGCACCGAGCTGGATGGCGAAGGTGCCGATCCCGCTGCCGCCGCCGTGCACCAGCAGCGACTCGCCGGCCCGCAGCCCGGCCAGCTTGACCACGTTCGACCAGACGGTGCAGGCCACCTCGGGCAGCGCGGCGGCGTCGACCAGGCTCAGCCCGGCCGGCACCGGCAGCAGCTGCCCGGCGGGCACGGCGACCCGCTCGGCGTACCCGCCGCCGGCCAGCAGCGCGCACACCTGGTCGCCGACCTTGTGGTGGGAGACGTCCGCGCCGACCGCGCTGATCACCCCGGAGCATTCCAACCCGAGGTACGGCGACGCGCCCGGCGGCGGTGGGTAGTGTCCCTGCCGTTGCAGCAGGTCGGCCCGGTTGACGGCGGTTGCGGCGACGTCGACGATCACCTCGTCCGGGCACGGGGAGGGGTCGGGCACCTCGGCCCGGACCAGGGCGTCGGGTCCGCCGGGCTGCGGCACGGTGATCGCGTACATGGGATAAGTCTTACCGGGTCGGCCCGTGTGCCGCCTGGCGAACCCGGCTGGTGAATCCTGATGGCGCCCTCGGCTACCGCCGCGTTAACCTGCGGCGCGGAGTGCCGTCGGACGTCCGTGGCACACTAGGGCACAGTGACGCGGTGGCCGACCGTCCCCGGCCCGCCGCACCGGGAGGGCTCGCCTAGTGGCCGATGGCGCTGGTCTTGAAAACCGGTAAGGCAGCAATGTCTTCGTGGGTTCGAATCCCACGCCCTCCGCTCCGACAAGCAAGAACGCCCTCTGACAGAGCCAACTCCGGTCAGGGGGCGTCTTCGTGATGCGTGAACATCGCGACGAGTCATACACCAGGAACCTCATCCGGCGCTCATGAGGTATCTGGTGTATGACTCGCCGAGTCTCCGTGCGCGAGGTTGCGGGCGACGTGGCAGGCGATCTCGCGGAGTACGTCGATCTGGTGGTCGGTGAGGCCGTCGATGACGTACCGGCGGACGGCGGCGACGTGCCCGGGGGCGGCGGCAACGACCAACTCCCAGCCGGCGTCGGTGAGTACGGCAGTCGTGTAGCGGGGGTTGTCGGCGTCGGGCTCGCGCCGCAGCAGACCGCGTCGTTCCAGGCGTTTGACGACGTTCGACAGCCGGGACAGCGAGCTGGAGAGCTGACCGGCCAGGTCGCTCAGGCGCAGGGTGCGGCCGGGTGTCATGGACAGGACGCTGAGCGCGAAGTAGTCGAACAGCGTGAGGTCGTTGTCCCGCAGCAGCTGAGCATCGAGCGCGCTGGGCAGCTTGAACATGAGCTTAGCCAGGGCCAACCATGCTTCGCGCTCGCGGTCGGTCAGCCACTGGGGTTCGTCTGGCACAAGCCCAAGCGTACGTCTGCGGTTCACCGTTGAAGTGACGGATGTCTCAACCAGTTCAAGCTTGAACCAAAGCCAGCTACCGTCGAGCTTCAAGCTTGAACCTACGAGCATCTGGAGTAGTGGTGACCCTGTTCCGGCTGGACGCCAGCATCCGTACGCACGGTTCCGCAAGCCGCGAGATCGCCGACATCGTCGAGCAGGAGTGGCGCGCCGCCCACCCCGGCGACCCGGTGGTGGCCCGCCATGTCGGTGTCGACACTCTGCCCTCGACCGTCTGGGCGGCTGCGGTGACCGCCGGCATGACACCGGCCGAGGAGCAGACCGCCGAGCAGCGCGACGCCGTCGTTCTCGCCGCGACACTCGTGGACGAACTGATCACCGCCGACGCGATCCTGTTCGCCGTACCGCTCTACAACTACGGCGTCTCCCAGCACTTCAAGACGTACCTCGATGTGGTCCTGGCCGATCCACGGGCGACCGGGGTCCCGTTCCTCGCCGGAAAGCCGGTCGTGCTCGCCACGGTCCGTGGCGGCGCGTACGGACCGGGCACCCCACGGGAGGGCTGGGACCACTCCACGCCGTACCTGCGGCGGGTCATCGCCGACTGCTGGGGTGCTGAGCTCACCGTGGTGGAACGTGAGTTCACCCTGGTCGGGGTCAACCCCGCGCTGGACTCCTTTACAGACGAAGCGGCGCAGTTGCACGCCGGAGCGCTGCAGGCCGCCCGGGAGGCCGGTCGTGCCCTGGGCGCGCTGCCCGTCCCGGCCTGAACATGAAGGATGGCTGATTGTCCAACAGGCACCTTGCCGCTTCGGACATTCGCCGCCGCCGTTGGGTCCGAGCTGGACCGAGCCGGAGGTCTGACGAAGAAGGATGATCGGATACCTCCGATGGTCCTGGTCGCCGGAAACTGTCCCTCTTCGACTGCTGTGAGCCATCGATGCCGACCGGC
Source organism: Solwaraspora sp. WMMA2059 (assembly GCF_027497315.1). Lineage (GTDB taxonomy): Bacteria > Actinomycetota > Actinomycetes > Mycobacteriales > Micromonosporaceae > Micromonospora_E. Next base: position 6,141,446 of record NZ_CP114908.1, read on the forward strand.
ACACTTCGCCGGTGACCTATCCAGCGCGCGACATCAACCAGCGTCCGTTGCCCACCACCGGTGCCGGGCGGCTCGGCCCCGGCCAGAAGGCAGCCGCCTACCTCGGCGTCGGTCTGGCGGTCTTCGTCCTGCTCTGCGGCGGCAGCTCGTTCCTGGCCAGCCTGGTCTCCTCGGAGCCGCAGGCCACCGGTGACAAGCTCACCGCGCTCAGCGGAAGTGGCGCTGACGGCGACCGGTCGGCACCGGCGACCTCCGCCGTGGCGGGCGGTTCGACCTCGGCCAGCCCGACCGCTTCGCCGACCGCCTCCCCGACCCCGAGCCCGAGCCCGTCCCCGACGGCCTCCGTCCCGAGCGTTGCGCAGCCGAAGGTGGAGACGAAGACGGTGACCGAGACGCGGGAGATTCCCTTCAAGGAGAAGCGTGTCGACGACCCCAATCTCGCCAAGGGCAAGACGAAGGTGAAGACCGCGGGTGTCACCGGCGTGAAGACGCTGACCTACCGGGTGACCTACACCGACGGGGTGCAGACCGCCAAGGAACTGATCAGTGAGAAGGTGACGAAGCAGCCGGTCACCAAGGTGGTGCTGGTCGGCACCAAGATCACCCAGCAGTGCCACCCCAGCTACACCGGCGCCTGCGTACCGTTCGCCAGCGATGTCGACTGTGCCGGCGGCAGCGGCAACGGTCCGGCGTACGTCAGCGGGCCGGTGCGGGTCGTCGGATCCGACGTCTACGGCCTGGACCGCGACGGCGACGGCGTCGCCTGCGAGTGATGCCGGGCGGACGGCCTACGGGATCACCCAGATCCGGGCCCACAGCCAGTAGACCAACGACACCAGCGCCATGATCGCGACGAAGGCCAGCGGCACCGCGATCAACGCGGTCAGGATCGGGAACCGGCGGTGCAGCCGTTGCCGCTGCTGCCAGCGCCACCAGGCCCGGCGGACCACAGGTCCGCCGGGCAGGCGCAGCGCGGCCAGTGCCGCCCGCCGCCGCCAGGTGACCCGGACCGGCTCCGGATCACGGATCCAAGCTGGCAGGGTGACCGGCTGCCGGCCACGCCGGGGCTGACCTACCTCGTCGGTACGCGGACCGGCAGCGTCGCTGCGGTCGCCGGACATGTCGGCCATGGCTTCCTCGCTGATCGAAGGGTGTTGGCGTCGGCGATGCCGAACCCATGGCCCGATGGTGACAGCGGTACGCCAGTCTGTCGTGATCATTCTTCCTGGTCAGGCCGCCCAGACGAGACAGAAGGGGTGGCCGGCGGGGTCGGCGTAGACGCGCCAGCCGGGGCCGGCACCGTCGAGTCGGGTGGCGCCGGTGGCGAGGGCGGCATGTTCGGCGGCATCTACGCCCTGGACCTGCACGTCGAGGTGGATCTGCTGCGGGTACGCCGGGTCCGGCCAGCGGGGCGCGGCGTACTGCTCGACCTGCTGAAACAGGACGGGCTGCGCACCCTGTTCGCCGATCATGGCGATACCGTCCCCCTCGTAGGTCACCGGTTTGCCGAGCAGTCCCGCGTAGAAGTGGCTCAACTCCTTGGCGTCGGGGCAGTCGAGCATGACGCCCGCCAGAGTGGTCTGCGGCTCGTCGGCTTTCAGACACAGGCAGAACGGGTGGCCGGCCGGGTCGGCGAGGGTGTGCCACCGTTCGTCGCGGCGCAGCAGGCTGGCACCGAGCTGCTGGGCGCGTTCCGCCGCCGCGTCGATGTCCGACACCTGGAAGTCGAGGTGGGCCTGCTGCGGCCGGTCCTGGCCGGGCCAGTCCGGCGGTACGTGGTCGACGGCCTGTTGCAGCCCGATCCGCCAACCGTCGTCGGTGACGAGGGTGATCCAGTCGTCGTCATCGTCACCGGTGGGGCGGCGTCGCCAGCCGGCGAGCTGTTCGTAGAAGGTGGCCAGGCGGTCGATGTCCGGCGCGTCGATCGCCACGGCCCGCAGTGAGCCGACCGCCTGCCGGTTCGGTTCGGTGGTCATTCCCCTGATCCTGCCGATCCCGGTGCCGACCCGCCACCGGAATTCGGCGTTGGTCGTTCTGCGCAAGCGAGCGCTGCGCGGGCATCCTGCGCGGCGGAGTATGGAGTAGCCATGCGCTGTGCTAGATCACGTACTCCGCGTGCGGGGTAGCGCGATCCCAGATGTCACGGAAGCAGCCGCGCCGGGAGGCGGACCACGGTCTCATGCACCGGTACCGGGCCGGTCACCTGAACCTTTACCTCAACTGCCTGACGGAGCGTCGCCTGTCGACGATCGAAGCCACTCAAGGCACGCTGCTGATCCTGCCACGATCGCGGTAGCGGTGATCTGCGGGTTTTGCCAGGGATGGTGTGCGAGTAGGTGGCGCTCCAGGGCTTCGTAGCGGGCTGCCGTGGTATTGAGTAACACCTGCCACTCTTCGCTCTCACCTTGACTGCCCAGGTGCCAAAAGACGCTGATCAAGGGGCCGATCACCTGTGCGTTCCCGGCCAGGCGAGCACCAACTGCCGATCGGGCGAGGGCCACAGCCGCCTCTCGCGTCTCGACTGCGGTCGACACCTGTAGATAGTCGCTCATGGTCTGAGGTTAGCGCCCACCCGACTTACTGAATCAGAGCAACAGTTGATCATCACCTCGCGGTACGGTTGCGGCGGCGGTCGATGCGGCGGTGCCGGATTCCGTACGGCCGGGGGCGCGGTTTCGGGAGGCGGCGCGATGAGTTCGACGGTGGGCGACAACGTAGGGCGGCTACGTCGACTCAGGGGACTCACTCAGGAGCAGTTGGCGGAGGCCGCCGGGCTCGCGGTCGAGACGATCCAGAAGCTGGAGCAGAACAAGCCGGGATCACCACGGATGTCGACCTTGCGGGCGATCGCCGCTGCGCTTGCCGTGCCGACATCCGTACTCGTCGGGCCGGCCGTCGCTGACCCGACGGCCGGGGCCGGGACCGATGGCGACGAGATCGCGGTTGACCTGCTACGGCGGGCGCTGACTCCGGCCCGTGGCTTGAGCGGCACGACTGTCGGTGATGTCTCGACAGATCCGCCGACCGTGCGAGAACTGCAGACGTCAATTGCCGAGATCGACCGGATCTACCATGGTGACGATTACGCCACCGCGCTCGCCCGGTTGCCGGTGCTGATCGGTGCAGCCCGCAGCCTTGTCGACGCGAGTGGCGGCGACCAGCGGACCGCTGGTGCGGGTCAGCTCGCTCAGGCGTACCAGATCGCCGGGACGACCTTGATCCAGCTCCGGCGTTTCGATCTTGCCTACCATGCGCTGAGTCTCGCGCTCGACGTCGCGGACGAGTCCGGCAACGAACTGGTCGCCGCGTCTGTTGTCACCACGATGTGCTGGCTGTTGCTCCGGCAGGGGCGGTTCGACGAGGCAGGGCGGTTGGCTGTCGCCACGGCGGACGCGGTGGAGCCACGCTTCTCCCGTACGAACCCGACCCGGTTGGCGGTCTGGGGCTGGCTCATGTTGCGCGGGTCGGCTGCCGCGATCCGCGATGGTCGCGCCGACGACGCCGGAGAAATGCTCGACGCCGCCGGTGCGGCGGCGGTCCGGATCGGCGAGCATCTTCCAGCAGACGTGGCTCTCCGCATGCCGGTGACCATGGGGGCCTTCTGCCCGGTGACCGTGGAGATGAAGCGGGTAGAGATGTCGGTCGTAGCGGGCGACCCGGTCACGGCGCTCGCGTTGGCGGAACGCGTACCGCCGGGGAACGGCCGGGCCACGTCGGACAACCGGAATCGTCACCAGCTCGACCGGGCCTGGGCCAACGCTGAGCGCGGCGACTTGGCCGAAGCGGCGCGCATCCTCTCCGGGCTCCGAGCGGAGTCACCGACCTGGTTGCGGCATCAGCGGTACGCCCGGGACATCGTCACCACGATCCTTACCCGTCGCCGTCGGCCGGTAAGTCAGGAACTGGCCGCGCTTGCTGACCTGCTGGGCGCAGGTTCCTGAGCGTCTTTCACAAATTGTGCCTGCGCCGCTGTGGGCAGCGAGCGAAGTCGTACGCCGCGTACCAGTTGCCGTCCGACCCATCAGCAAAGACGTACGCCTGATGCGTTCACTGCGTGTAGTCGGTGGATGAGTATCTAGTCAGGACAGCGCGAGAGCGGATCGGGCGGGCGGTGATTGTCGAGATGGTTGATGACCTGGTGATGCCGGTCAGTCTTCCTGCTGGGTCGGGCGGTGGGTGCGGATCCACTCGGCGACCTCGTCGCGGTCCCAGATCCGCATCCGGCCGGAGGCGACGAGTGCGACTGGTGCCGGGAAGCTCGCCCGGTTGGTGATCTCGGTGGCGCGGGTGCGCGATACGCCGCCGAGCATCTCGGCGACATCGGATAGCGCGACGACTCTCACGAGCTGAACGTAAGCACCAGCACCCCGTGAACCTTGACAGTTGCAAGGTTGCCTGTGGACGGTCATGGATGCTGTCCGGGCGAGTCATTAGCGGTGTAGCGCCGTGGGCTTGATCGATTAGGTAACACGAAAACGATCTTGAGAAGGAGAGAGCAGTGATCGTCGAGATGATTCGTGAACTGGTGGTGCGGTGGCAGGAGTGGCGGGACGGGCGGTCGGCGGCGTCGAAGCGCCTGGCCCGGCTCGACCGGGAGCGTGCGGCGGCCAGGCAGCGACGGTTGGACGGCAACCGTGGGCACCGCTGGTCGTCCGAGCCGACGATGCTCACTCCGACGCTGCGTCCGCTGATGACCTACGGCCAGATGGTCGGCTACCGCGTACCGGCAGGGTTGTGATCCTGGTGGACGACGGTGCTGGCGAGTCGGGTCCGAACGCCGACGCCGACGACGCCGGTGTCACCCGAGAGTGCGAAACCGATGAAGCGGCCGAGGTGGCTCTCACGCTGCGGTGGAGCTTCGAGGACCTGAAGGCCGAGCACGGTGAGGCCGGTGCCCGCCGGATCGTCGCCGAGATCCTTGCCCGGTGGCAGGCCAACGGCGGCGAGCCCGTGTCACTCGACGACGCGTGACTGCTTGGAATCATCATCTTTTGAAAGGGACGGAACGATGTGGGACATCGGGGCACTGTTGAGTGCGGCGCTGCTGGGCTTCTGCGCCGGGCTGTGGTCGTTCAAGGTGAAGTCGCGGTGGTGTCCGGACTGCGGGCGTACGACGTACCCGTTGGCGGATCGGCGTGGCGGGTAGTCGGCTGCTCCGTGCGCCCGAGCCGAGGCCGGGTGACGTGCTGGTCGTCGGTGGTGAGGCCAGCGTGCAGTTCGCTGGTGAGCGCAGACTGCGGTTCCGGGTCATCTCGGTGGACCCCAAGCCGACGTACGAGGGCTGGCTCTGGGTCACGGGTTACGTAATTGACAAATCCGGCGAAGCCGCCGAGCGGCGGGAGATATTCGTGCAACGTGACGGACTTTATCGTCTGCCCCGGCACGACGGGTCGTAACCCTGCCCGGCGGCCGAGTCGGACGGTGGTCAGGCGGCGCGGTTGTAGACCGTGATCGTCAGGTTGATCGAGCTGAAGACGGTGTATCCCATTCGGACGTCTTCGCGGTTGAACCGCACCGAGGCGAAGCGGTCCTCGTTGGTGATCGCGCAGGTGTACCTGGTCTCGGACAGGTCCTCGTCGAGTGTCAGTTGGTACTGCGCCGTCGCCTGCTGGCAGAGCTCCGGGCCGTCACCTGCGGCCTCCCGTAGCTCGGCGTTGTTGATCGCTTCGAGGCCGCTGATGCTGAACTGGAGATCGGCCCGGCCCGTCTCGTCAGAGCCCGTGACATCCCAGTCGGGAGCAAGCGAGTCGAGGTCGATCTCTGATGTCGCCGAGAGGGGGACGACGGTTTCTGCCCGGTGCACTGTCACCGATGTGCCGCCGGGCGCGGAATCCGGCCCGGCAGTGGTTGGCGACGAACCCGACGAACTGCTTCCGGTCGAGTCGGGTGCCGGCGCGCCGGCACCCGGTGCCGCGCCCGGCCGTACCGACCAACCGAAGACGCCGGCCCCGACCAGCGCCAACGCCAACGCACCGGTGAAACCAAGGCGAGGGCCGCCGGCCGTACGCCATCTGAAGGCGAGCGCGACCCCGCCGACGAGCAGGCTGCCCGCGATGAGCCGCAGCCCAGCGGTGGGATGCTCGGTGAAGAAGGACGCGACACCGGCGATCGAGCCGGCGACGGCTGCCGCCTGAATGAGTCGGTCGACCCAGTTGAAACACGCGGTCCTGCCGGCCCAGTGACCATCTCCCGTTGTCCTTGCTCCGGTGACTCTTAACGAACTCTCATCAAGTTCTCGTCAGGCTTCCACCCGCCTGGGGTGAGATTTGTCGGTCGAGATCGAAGCTGAGCAGGTCGTCTCTGTGAGCTGCTTCACCTTCTGACCGATCGGTCAGGGTTTCTGGGTTCGCTCCGGCATCCTTGGTCGCGGCAGGTGACCTGAGGAGAGGAGGTGGGCAAAGTGACACAGACCGGCCGGGGCGGCGCAGCGCGGCCCGAGCTACGCGAACAGATCCTCGACGTGGCCGCCCAGCGCTTCGCGGTGGTCGGCTTCCGGGGAGCCTCCCTTCAGGACATCGCCGCCGAGGTGGGCTGCGCCAAGGCGTCCCTGCTCTACCACTTCGACAGCAAGGACGCGATCCTCGCCGCCCTGATGAACCCGGCGGTCGCCAGCCTGGCCGAACTCGACCAGCAACTGGCCGGACTCGACGACGAGACCGCCCGCCGTACGGCGATCGACGGCTTCATCGAGCTGTGCCTGCGCTACCAGCGGCAGATCGCGGTGCTCTACGCCGAGATCCCGCAGATGCTGCACCAGCCCGCCTTCTGCGACCTGGAACAGATGATCGACCGGCTGCTCGACGCCCTCACCGGTCGGTCCGGGCGCCTGGAGGACCGGTTCGCCGCCCTGGTGGTGCTGGCCGGGGTCGCCGCCGCCAGCTCCAAGCATCTTGACCTCGACGCCGACCGGCTCCGCCCGCTGCTGGGCCAGGTGATCGACCGGACCCTCGGCGAACCGGGCCCGGCGCGTAACCGAGACCTGACGCCAGCTGAGGGCCCGAAGCCCGGCGCCAGCTGAAACCCGAAGTTCCGTAACGACCGACACGACAGAGGATGCCGCATGGCCACCCTGCTATACCGGCTCGGCCGGACCGCCTTTCGTAAACGACACCTGGTCGTTTCGATCTGGTTGATCGCCCTGGTCGGTCTCGGCGCCGCCGCGCTCGCCTTTCGCGGGCCGACCGCCAGCGACTTCAACATCCCCGGCACCGAATCCCAGGAGGCGCTGGAGCTGCTGCAGGAGCAGTTCCCGGAGGCCAGCGGGGCCGGCGGCACGATCGTGATCGCCGCGCCGGAGGGCGAGCAGCTCACCACCCCCGAAGGCCAGGCCGCCGTCCTGCAGGTGGTCGGGGAAGCCAACCAGATCCCCGGTGTGATCGCCGCGCTCGACCCGTTCCAGACCGGCAGCGTGTCACCCGACGGCCGGTTCGCCCTGGTCAACATCCAGTTCGCCGTGCCGAACGACGAGGTCAGCGACGAATCGCGCCAAGCGTACGAAGCGGTCGGTGGCCCGGCCCGCGACGCCGGCTTCCAGGTGGCCCACGGCGGCGAGGTGATGAGCACCGAGCCGCACGTCGGCTCCCAGGAGGCGATCGGCGTGGCGATCGCCCTGGTCGTCCTGATCATCACCTTCGGTTCGCTGGTCGCCGCCGGGATGACGATGCTGAACGCGCTGATCGGCGTCGGCGCCGGCATGGCCGGCCTGTTCGTGCTGAGCGGCGTCATCAACCTCACCTCCACCGCCCCGGTGCTGGCGCTGATGCTCGGTTTGGCCGTCGGCATCGACTACTCGCTGTTCATCACCTCCCGGCACCGGCAGCACCTGCTCGAAGGCCTGGAACCGGAGGAGGCGGCCGCCCGCGCCGTCGCCACCGCCGGCTCCGCGGTGGTGTTCGCCGGCGCCACCGTGGTCATCGCCCTCGCCGGGCTCTCCGTCGTCGGCATCCCGTTCCTCACCGTGATGGGTCTGGCCGCCGCCGGCACGGTCAGCGTCGCCGTCCTGGTCGCGATCACCCTGCAGCCGGCGCTGCTCGGCTACGCCGGCCGCCGGGTGCTGCCGCGCGGCAAGCGGGCAGTCGGCCCGGCCGAGGCACCGACCAGCCAGGAGAACCAGGACTCCTTCGGATTCCGCTGGGCCCGACTGATGGTGAAGCTGCGGATCCCGGTGATCGTGCTCGGCGTGGCCGGGCTCGGTGCCCTGGCGATCCCCGCCGCCGACATGCGGATCGCCCTGCCCGACGCCAGCACCGCGCCGCTGGGCAGCAGCGCACGAACCGCGTACGACCTGACCACCGAAGGATTCGGGCCCGGCTTCAACGGCCGGCTGATCATGGTGGTCTCCGGTGACTCGGCGGAGGCCACCACCACCGCCGCCGGTCAGATCACCGGTACGGTGCAGGCCCTCGACGGCGTACTGGTGGTCGCACCGCCGCAGCCCAGCCAGGACGGGCAGACCGCGATCCTGGCGGTCATCCCGGCGACCGGCCCCACCGAGGCCGCGACCGAGGAGCTCGTCGAGCGGATCCGTGTGGAGATTGCCGAACTCGGGTTGGCCCCGGACGACGACGGCACCGCAGCGGTGGCGTTGACCGGTGTCACCGCCGTCGGCATCGACGTCTCCGACAAGCTCGCCGACGCACTGCCCGTCTACCTGCTGCTGGTCGTCGGGCTGTCGATCCTGCTGCTGATGCTGGTGTTCCGGTCGATCCTGGTGCCGGTGAAGGCCGCCGCCGGGTTCCTGCTGACTGTCGGCGCGACGTTCGGCATCACCGTCGCGGTCTTCCAGTGGGGCTGGCTCGCCGATCTGGTCGGCCTGGACACCCCGGGCCCGCTGGTCAGCTTCCTGCCGATCCTGCTGATCGGCATCCTGTTCGGCCTGGCCATGGACTACGAGGTGTTCCTGGTGTCCCGGATGCGGGAGGACTTCGTCCACGGTGACACCGCCGTGCAGGCCACCATCAACGGGATGGGGCACGGTGCCCGGGTGGTCACCGCTGCCGCACTGATCATGAGCGCGGTCTTCGGCGGCTTCATCCTGGTCGACGACCCGGTGATCAAATCGATGGGCTTCGCGCTGGCGATCGGCGTGCTGATCGACGCGTTCGTGGTGCGGATGACCATCGTCCCGGCGGTGATGTCGCTGCTCGGCCGCGCCGCCTGGTGGCTGCCGGGCTTCCTCAGCCGGATCATGCCCAACGTGGACATCGAAGGCGAGCAGCTGCGGGCCAGGCTGGCCGCGCAGCGCGGCGCCGAGCTGGTCGGCAGTGGAGCCGACCTGTCCTGACCCGATTTCACCCGGCATCGGTGCGCTGGGCTGCGTACCGGTGCCGGGTGCGGCAGGATGCCAGGCATGAACCTGGACCGACCGATCGCACCTGATCCGTACGACCTGCTTCCGCCGGTCGACTCGTTCGCGTTGACCAGCACCGACCTCTCCGAGGGCGGGCCGCTGCCGACGGCGCACGTCTTCACCGGAGCCGGCGGTGCGAACCTCTCCCCGCAACTGTCCTGGTCGGGCTTTCCGGCATCGACCAAGGGGTTCGTGGTGACCTGCTTCGACCCGGACGCGCCGACCGGTTGCGGGTTCTGGCACTGGCTGCTGGTCAACCTGCCGGCGTCGGTGACCGAGCTGGCGCAGGGTGCCGGCGGTGACCCGGAGAAGGCGGCGCCGGGCGCGTTCGGCGTACGAAACGACTTCGGTAACGCCGGGTACGACGGCGCCGCACCGCCGGCCGGTGACCGGCCGCACCGGTACATCTTCGCGGTGCACGCCCTCGACGTCGAACGGCTCGACCTCGGCCCGACGGCGACCCCGGCGTACGTCGGCTTCAACCTGGCCTTCCACACCCTCGCCCGGGCGAGGCTGACGGCCACCTACCAGCAGCCGGCCTGACCACCCAGCAGTTGGCCGCTATCCGCGTGGCCGGGCCGACCGGCCGCGCGGCGCGCGGTCACGGGCGGATGCAGCAGCCGGGGCAGATTTTCGGGTCGGGCAGGGTGAACGCCAGGCAGCAGGTCCGTCGCTGCACGGTGACCGCCCCGTCCTCGCCGGGCACCAGCTCGATCAGGTCGCCGATGTCGAGCGCGTCGAGCAGCGTGCCGATCGTCTCGGCGGACGAGCCGGGCAGCGCGTCGGCCGCCTGCAGCACCGCGTAGGCGATGCCGGAGGAGAGGGAGCCGAGCAGCGTCCGCGGGCCGAGCTTCACCCGGCTGTGGATCTCGTCCAGCAGCGGGCTCATGTGCTGGTCGAGCAGGGAGATCCGCAGTACGCGGAGCAGCTCGGCCTCGTCGGCCACGACCAGCACCTCGGGCAGCCCGGCCGCCGCGATCGGGTCGTGCGGCAGCACCGCCACCGGGATCCCGGGGCGCAGGCCGACGTCGACCAGCGGTCCGTCGTCGTCCATCCGCAGCAGTACGTCGTCGGCGCGCATCAGCGGCACCCGGCGGGCCGACGCCCAGCCGAGCGCGACCGGCAGCGCCACCCAGTAGCTGTACGCCTTCCAGGCGAGGGCGGCGGCGGCGTGCCGCTTCGCCTGCCAGCGCCGGGCGGCCGAGTCGAGCAGCCGGGGCAGGTGGCCGCCGTGGATCAGCTCGGTGGCGGGCAGCCAGCCGGTCTGGTCGTCGACGAGCAGACCGGCGTGCAGGCCGGGCAGGTCGTCGGTGCCGAACGCGGTGCGCAGCGTGGCGGTGATCGGGGCCAGCGGAGCGGCGGCGCGGGCCCGGGGGTCGATGACGGCGGTCACGATGAGCAACCATCGGTCGGCGCGGTGGCAACCGGGCAGGTAACGGTGGCAACCGAGAAGGAGGTGGCGTTCCCGTGATCAACCGGGTCGCACGTGCCTCGCCTCAACGTTCTCACCTTTCGATCCTTCCGCCAGCTGCCGATGGTTCACCCTAGCTTGCTAAGGCTAGGCTAACCAGAGTATCGGCGAAACTTCCAGCCGGGGTGATGACACTCCGTGGCGGTGGGTGATGGGCGAATTTCGCAGAGTGCTCTGATCCGTGCTGTCAAGTGCTCTGTCGGCAACGCGCCAAATCCGACCGGGTGTCCGAGTCGGAAAGCAGACTGTGGATCCGGCCTGAGGGGACGCCTTGCGATGACCAGCTCGCCCATCGACCGCGCCGCCGACACGTTCGCGGCCGAGCTCGCCCAGTGGCGCCTGGACCGGGCAATGACCAAGAAGCAGTTGGCCGCCCGGATGGGCTTCGATCCGTCGTACATCAGCCACGTCGAAGGCCGCCGGCACCGCCCCACCGAGGACTTCGCCCGCCGGGCCGAAGCGGTGCTCGGCGCCGGCGGTGCGATCTGGCAGCGCTACCAGGAGTACGACGAACTGCGGCACAGCCGTACCAGCACCCCGCCGCGCGACCCGCCGGTGCCCGAACAGTGGATGCCACCCGGCACCGGCCTCATCGTCGAGCAGGAGGTGGCCACCCTCGCCTACCGGGACGGCTACTACCACTGCACGATCCGGCGGGCCCTCTACAACGCCGGCACCGAACCGGTCACCCGCTACCTGGTCCGGGTCGCCGTCGACCGGTACCCCGACGATCCGGACCGGTCCAACCGGCACCACCGGGAACACCCGCTCACCTTCGTCGAGCTGGACCTGCACGCCTTCTGCGGCACCCCCGGGCACCAGGAGCCGATGCAGTGGCGCAAGAAGCACGACCGGGACGCCTTCAAAGAGGTCTGGCTGCTCTTCGAGAACTCCGACGGCCGGTTCCCGCTGTACCCGGGGCAGCGCACCAGCATCGAGTACACCTACCGGGTCGGCCAGGAGAAGTGGGGACAGTGGTTCCAACGTGCCGTCCGGCTGCCCACCCGGCAGCTCACCGTACGACTGGATTTCCCGGAAGCGCTCGACCCCCAGGTCTGGGGGGTCGAGACGTCCCTGTCTGCGGAGGACGCCCCGCTGCGAACGCCGGTGCGCCGGCAGCGGGTGAACGGCCGGTCGGTGCTGGAGTGGTCGACCGACGCGCCGCTGCTCAACGCCCGGTACCGGCTGGAGTGGCGGTTCCGGTCCGTGCCGCCGACCCACACGGGCGGTCAGGCCGGGTCACCGGCCGGGACCGAGACGCGGCCGGAGCAGCGGGCCAGCGAACGGATGCGGGCCATCGGGATCGTGCAGCGCGGCGCCGAAATGCTCCGACAGCAGGTGCAGCCGTTCGAACTACCGGCCGACGAGGCGGTGGCGTTGGACACCGTCGCCCGGCTGCGGGCCATGCTGGCCCGACTCGACGAGCTGCACCCGTTCGGCAAGGGGGTGGGCCTGGCCGCGCCGCAGATCGGGTTGCCCTGGGCGGCGGCCCTGGTCCGGCCCCCGGAGCCGGGAGCCGAGCCGCTGACGCTGCTCAACCCGCGGGTTGTCGACGTTGCGGTGGAGACCGATGACCAGTACGAGGGCTGCCTGTCCTACTTCGACGTGCGTGGGCTGGTGCCGCGTCCGCTGCGGATCGACGTCGAACACTCCCGGTTCGACGGCGGCCGGGTGATCACGTCCTTCGACCGGGCGATGGCCCGGCTGGTCGCGCACGAGATCGACCACCTGGAGGGCCGGCTGTACGTCGATCGGATGGCACCGGGGACCAGCCTGGTGCCGGTCGAGGAGTACCGGGACAGCGGCCGGCCCTGGGTGTACTGACCGGGCAAAGCGATCACACCTCGCCGAAGCTGTCGTAGTGGATGTGCTCGGCCGGGACGTCGAGCTCGGCGAGCCGACGCAGACTGGACCGGACCATGCCGGCCGACCCGGCGACGAAGAAGTCGTGCTCGTACCACGGGCCGTAGCGGGCCAGCACGTCGGCGACCTCGCCGTGCTCCCCGGTCCAGCCCGGGTCGTCCGAGCAGCAGGGCACCACGTTCAGCCAGGGGTAGGCGGCGCAGAGCTGGCTCAGCTCGGCCAGGTCGTACAGGTCGTCGCGGGTCCGCCCGCCCAGGTAGACGTGCACCCAGCGGCTGCGGTTGTACCGGGTCAGCTCGTCGATCAGGGCCTTGACCGGGGCGAAACCGACCCCGCCGGCCAGGCAGACGATGTCGCGCGGCGAGTCCCGGTCCAGCACCATGGAGCCCATCGGGGCGGCCACCCGCAGCAGATCGCCGGGGCGGACCCGGCGGACCAGCGCGCTGGACACCCAGCCGGCAGCGGCCGCCCGGACATGGAACTCCAGAGTGTTGTCCGCCCGGGGCGCGTTCGCGATCGAGTAGCTGCGCCACAGCCTTGGCTGGTAGCGCGGCACCTCGACGCTGACGTACTGCCCCGGCTGGTACTCCAGTCGGTGCTGCAGCGGCCGGCAGGTCAGCACGGCGACGTCGGTGCCCCGGCGTTCGTGGTCGAGCACCTCGGCGTGCCAGAATGCCGGGTTCGGGTCGCTTTCGGCGCCGATGACCAGGTTGGTGATGAGCAGTTCCAGTGCGGCACCCCAGGCCTCGTCGTACTCGACGCTCCACCGGTCACCGGCGACGGTGCGCAGCGCCTCCAACAGCATGCCGCCGAACGCGGCGTAGTCCGCAGCTTGCACCTGGAACTTGCGGTGGGCCCGCCCGAGTGACTGCAGGTAGTCGGTGAACTGCTCCGGGTCGTCGATCGAGCCGACGGCAGAGACGATAGCCTCGATCAGGCAGCGCCGCTGGGTGTCCATCTGCACCGGGAAGAGCTGGCGAAGATCCGGCCGGTCCAGGAACAGTCGGGCGTAGAAGTAGCCCGCCACCTGGTCGCGCTCCTCCTCGACGAGCACCCAGCTCTCCTTCAACAGTTGCGCGAGATCGCTCATCGAGGCCTTCCCGTCACCGTGCCGCCACTGACTCCGTATCACTGAGTTCCAGGGTGAGCACTCTTCGTAGCGAGTCGACGTACCCGATGTGCGACATTGCCGTGCCGTACCCGCTCGGGCACAGTGGTCCGGTGACGGTCGACCTCGCCGGTACGCCACCACCGGCCAGCAGCAACCCGGACGCCCACCCGGCGGCCCCGCTGCCACCGCGCCTGCTGCGCGCCGAGGTGCTCCTGGTCCTGGGCGTGTCGCTCGGCCAGTCCGCCATCTACGCCCTGGTCACCATCACCGCGCGACTCACCGCCGACCGGCCGCTGGGGCAGCAGACCGCCACCATGAACGCCTCCCAGTCGGCCCGCCCCTGGCTGGACCTGACCTACCAACTGCTCGGGATCTTCTTCGCCCTCGTGCCGGTCCTGCTGGCGGTCCACCTGCTCAGCCGGGACCGGGCCGACGCCCGCGCCCGGCTCGGGCTCGACGCCCGGTCACCGCTGCGCGACCTGGCCTGGGGAGCCGCCCTGGCCGCCGCGATCGGGCTGCCCGGACTCGGGCTGTTCTGGATCGCCGCGCTGCTCGGGCTCAACGCCAGCCTGGTCCCGGCCGCGCTACCGCAACTGTGGTGGACGGTCCCGGTGCTGATCCTTGCCGCCGCGCAGAACGCCATCCTGGAAGAGGTGATCGTGGTCGGCTACCTGATGACCCGGCTACGGCAACTCGGCTGGCGGATCGGCGCGGTCATCGCCACCAGCTGCCTGCTGCGCGGCACCTACCACCTCTACCAGGGCTTCGGAGCGTTCCTCGGCAACGTGATCATGGGTGTGGTGCTGTCGCTGTTCTTCCTGCGTACCCGCCGGGTGATGCCGTTGATCATCGCGCACACCCTGCTGGACGTCTTCGCGTTCGTCGGCTACGCGCTGCTGCCCCGTGACTGGTTCAGCTGGCTGTGACCGGCGCAGCCGGCGTGACCGGCCGATAGCGCGCGCTGGCCCGCGCGGCCAGCCGCTCCAGCAGCAGCGTGTCACCCGACCAGGCGACCAGCGCCCGCCCACCGGGCAGCAACCGGGCCGGCAACCGCAGCAGCGCCCAACCGCCGCCGGTCAACCGGCTCACCGCCTCGGTGAACCGCTGCGCACCGCCGAGCAGCCGCAACGCCGGATCCTCGGCGTCGTCGGTCGTCGGCCGGCCCGCCGCGTCCAGCGCGGCGTGGGCCGCCGCGACGTCCGGCTGCATGCCGATCAGGGCCAGCAGCTCCGCAGCCCGGTCCCGGTCGGTCGGATCATGCCGGTACGCGGCCGCCACGTGCAGCGTGACAGCAGCCTGCGTCCAGCCGAGGGTCACCAGCTCCAAGGCCGGGCCGAGCAGCCCGCCGGCGGTGGCGACCGCCGCGCCGGCCCCGGCGAGCCGGGTGAACCGGCGCGCCGCCAGCCGGGCCAGTGCATCGTCGCTGGCCGCCGGGTAGTCGTCGCGTAGCCGGGCCGCCCAGTCCCGCGCCGCCGGCCCGATCCGTTCCACCGCGGCCAGGGCGAGCAGTTCCGGCGCGTACGCCGGACGCGCCAACAGCTGTCGCAGCGTACCGCCGGGGACCGGACCTGGCGGGGGAGTGCCGGCCGGATCCGGCGCCGGCGCGGCTTTCTTCGTCGGCGCGGTCTTCTTCGTCGGCGCGGTCTTCTTGGCGGCGGTCTTTCTTGGCGTGGTCTTCCTCGCCGCAGGCTTCTCCGCCGCCGTGGGCTCCGCTGCCGGAGTCGCCTTTTTCGCGGCGGCTTTCTTCGCGGCGGTCTTCTTCGCCGGCGTGGCCTTCTTGGCGGGGCTCTCGGCGCTGCCGGCTGCGCTCGACGGTGGCTGGAACAACACGGGAGCGATGGCGGCGGGCGGCGTGACGCCGGCCGTCGGTGTCCTGGCCCGTGGGGCGCGGGACCGCCTCGGCTCAGCGTCGGGCGATTGCTCCTCCATGCTCAGGCAGCCTAGCCCGAACCCGCCCGCAACACCCGCCTCGCCGGTTCCAGTGACCCCGGCTGACGGGGTTTGTGCCGGTAACGCCCGGGTACCCGGGCCCGGTGGCCAGATATGCCGCGGACATCACCGCGCTGGCGCGACCGCTGGTCGACGCCGACGACCTCGACCCGCTGATCGAACGGGCCGCCGACGCGCGGGTGGTGATGCTCGGCGAGGCGAGCCACGGTACACACGAGTTCTACGGCTGGCGGGCGGCCGTCACCCGCCGACTGGTCACCGAGCACGGCTTCTCCTTCATCGCCGTCGAAGGGGACTGGCCGGACTGCGACCGGGTCGACCGCAGCGTCCGGGGCCGGCTCGACGCCCCCCGCGACCCGCGCGACGCGCTGACCACCTTCGAACGTTGGCCCACCTGGATGTGGGCCAACGACGAGGTGGTCGACTTCTGCCGCTGGCTGCGCCGGCACAACGACTCGGTCAGCGAATCCGCCCGGGTCGGCTTCCACGGGCTCGACGTCTACTCGCTGTGGGAGTCGCTCCGCGAGATCCTCGTCTACCTGCGGGAACATCGACCGGACCAGGTGCCGGCGGCGCTCGACGCGTACCGCTGCTTCGAACCGTACGGCGAGGACCCGCAGGAGTACGCGACCGCCCTGCGGCTGGTGCCCGCCGGCTGCGAGGCGGAGGTGATCGACCTGCTGGTCCGGCTGCGGCGCGACGCCGCCGCCGACGGGGCATGCAGCTTCGGTGCCTGGCAGAACGCCGAGGTGGTGGCCGGGGGCGAACGCTACTACCGGGCACTGGTGTCCGGTGGCCGGCTGGCCTGGAACGTCCGGGACCGGCACATGGACGACACCCTCGCCCGGCTGCTCGACCGGTACGGTCCGGACGCCCGCGCGGTGGTGTGGGCGCACAACACGCACGTCGGCGACGCCCGGGCCACCGACATGGCCGAGCTCGGCGAGGTCAACATCGGGCAGCTGGCACGTGAGCGGTACGGCCGGGACCGGGTGGTCCTGGTCGGCTTCGGCACCTACCGGGGAACGGTGGTGGCCGGTGACACCTGGGGCGCACCGATGCGGCTGATGCCCGTACCGCCGGCCCGGCCGGGGTCGCTGGAAGCGATCCTTTCCGTCGCGGCCCCGGCCGAGTCGCTGTTCGTCTTCCCCACCGACGGCAGACCGGATCTGCTCACCGACGAGCTGGACCACCGGGCGATCGGGGTGGTCTACCAGCCGAACATGGAACGGCGCGGCAACTACGTGCCGACCGTGCTCGGCGACCGCTACGACGCGTTCCTCTGGTTCGACCGCAGCCGAGGGGTGCGCCCGCTGCGGACCCCGCATGTCGAGCTGCGTGAACCGGAGACCTTCCCGTCCGGCGTCTGAGCGTCACCCGGCACGCAGCCCGTCCAGCATCACTCGGTCCGCAGCCCGTCGGCGCGCATCAGCCGCCACAGCGCCGGCAGGCCGGCGGCGGCGACCAGCAGCACGACACCGGCACCCGCCGCGCTGGCCCCGGCCACCGTCCACCAGCTGACCACGAGGTCGCGGCCGACCATGCCGAGCAGCACCGCACCGAGCCCGACCCCGGCGGCCACCGCCAGGACCAGCCCGAGCAGCACGGGCACCAGATGCTGCCAGACGACCGCCCAGCCGAGCGCCCGCCGGGGTGCGCCGAACGCGTCCAGCATGGCCAGCAGCCGGCGCCGTTCGCGCAGCTGTTCCAGCATGGTGACCAGCATGCTGGCGGCGATCAGCAGCAGCGTGACGACGATGCCGACGACGAGTCCACGACGGACGCTGGTGAACCGCCGCGCCTCGGTCGTCGCGGACAGGGTGGACAGCAGGTCCATCGGTCCGGCGGTGGCGAGCAGGTTGCGGACGTGCTCGACCGCGTCCGGCTGGCCGGGGTCGATCTGCAGGTACGCCGTTGTCGGCAGCCGGCCGACCGCGTCGACGTCGATCGCGGCCGGCGTGGCGAAGATCCCGAACCGACCGATCCCGTACGGATCGACGCGCGACTGCGCCGGTCGGGCGTCGACGGGAATCGTCCACTCGTACCCACCGGGCGCGACCTGCACCCGCTCGCCAGCCCGGATCTGCTCGACCGGTGTCTCCACCAGCCGACCCTGCTCGTCGACGGTCACGGATCGCAGGTGTTCGGGAGGCGGTGCGACCCGGAAGACGGCACCGTCGGCACAGTCGGTCGCGACGATCAGCTCGGCGAGCACCCGGCAGTCGGCGATGACCAGCTCATCGGTGCGGTGTGCGACGCCGCCGGCACTCTCGCCGTCGCCGGAGCCGGCGAACACCGAGGTGGACCGGTATCCGGCGACCGAGTCGACCCCCGGCACCGCGCGCAGCCGGGTCAACAGCGCGTCGCCGGTCGACCGGTCCGGTACGCCGAGATGGGCGAGGTGGCTGGCCCGGTCCGGGTCGGCACCGGTCTGTCGGACGAAGTCGTCGTCGATCCCGGTGAACAGTGCCTGCAACGCGATCGTGCCGGCCACCGCGACCGCGACCCCGCACACCTGCCGGGCGTTGCCGCCGCCATCGACCTGCAGCCGGCGGATCGCCAACTGCCAGGCGACCGGCCCGCCGCGCATCCGCCGTACGGCGGCCTCGACCAGCCACGGCAGCAGCGTCACCACGCCGACCAGCAGCAGCACCGCGCCGACCGACCTGCACCGGGAGGTACGTCAGTGAACAGTCCCTTGCTCGCCGGCCGAGGAGTCGTCCGCTCGTACGGCGCCACCCCGGCGCTACGTGGCGTCAGCCTCGACGTCGCCGAAGGCGAGATCGTCGCCGTCACCGGGCCCAGCGGGTGCGGCAAGTCCACCCTGCTGCACTGCCTCGCCGGCATCCTGCGCCCGGACGCCGGTGAGATCCACTACCGCGACCAGCGCATCGACCTGCTCTCCGAGTCGGCCCGCGCCGTGCTGCGGCGTACCGAACTCGGGGTGCTGTTCCAGTTCGGTCAGCTCGTCCCCGAGCTGACCGCAGCGGAGAACGCCGCGCTTCCGCTGCTGCTCGCCGGCACGGGGCGGCGAGCAGCACGGACCGCGGCGCTCACCTGGCTGGACCGGCTCGGCGTCGCTGACCAGGCCGACACCGTGCCCGGCGAGATGTCCGGCGGCCAGCAGCAGCGGTGCGCGCTGGCCCGCGCGATGATCACTGAACCTCGGGTGCTGTTCGCCGACGAACCCACCGGCGCGTTGGACAGCCTCACCGGCGAGCAGGTCCTCGGCCAGCTGGTCCGGCTCGCCCGCGAGCAACGGACCTCCGTCGTGCTCGTCACCCACGACCCCCGGGTCGCCGGGTACGCCGACCGGGAGATCATGCTGCGCGACGGCGAGATCGACCCGGCCGGGCTCGGCCCAGTCGTCGCCCGGACGGCCCGGTCGTGATCCGTCCGGCCACCCTGCTGCGGCTCGGCCTCGTCGGCACCCGCACCGACACGGTACGGATCGTCCTCACCGCCGCCGCCGCGCTGCTCACCACCGTCACCTTCCTGGCCGCCGCCACGGTCATCGCCGTGCCGACCGTCCCGGACGGAAGATCCAACCGGTCCCCGCAGTACGGCCCGGCGCTGATCGCCGAGGCGGAGCTGCGGACCGGAGTCACCATCGCCCTGTTCCTCCTGGCGATCCCGGTCCTCGCCCTCGCCGGGCAGTGCGCCCGACTCGGTGCGCCCGCCCGTGACCAGCGGCTCGCCGCCATCCGGCTGGCCGGCGGCACCCCCGGCCAGGTCCGGGCGCTGGCCGCCACCGAAACCGGGCTGGCCGGTGCGCTCGGCTCCGTCACCGGGCTGGCCGTGTACCTGGCCGGCCGGCGACTGCTGCACCGCCCGGACGAGCACGGCCTGCTGCCACTGCCCACCGACGTACTGCCCCCGGTCTGGTCGCTGATCCTGATCGTGGCCGGCATCCCGCTGCTCGCAACCGCAGTCGCCGCCGCCCTGCTGCGTACGGTCGTCGTGTCCCCGCTCGGCGTACAGCGCCGGCGCAGGCAAGGGCGGCCCGGGTGGTGGCCCGGCCTGCTCATCCTCGGCGGCCTGGTGGTGACCTTCCTGTTCCGGCCGCTCGTCGACTGGGCTGCCGGCCGGGAAGCCCCACTGTGGGGCGTCGCGGCCATCGCGTTCACCGGGGCGCTGACCATCGCGATCGGCGTCGCCACCGGTACGGGCTGGATCTCGTACGCATGCGGGCGGATCCTGCGGCGAGTGGGCCCGCCGCCCCGCGACCCTGCTCGCCGCCCGACGGCTGACCGCCGACCCGTGGCACGGCGCACGGACCTTCGCCGGGCTGCTGGTCTGCGTCCTGTTCGGCGCCGGCACCGCCGGGTTCAGCGCCTACATGGCGGCCGAGTTCGGCAGCTGGGACCGGGTCCGCCGGATCCTCGCCGAACAGAGCGGCCAGCCGTACAGTCCGAGTGACAACAGTTTCTACTTCAACGCGGTCACCCTGGTGCACATCGCGGTCCTGGTAGGCCTGGCGATCGCAGCCGCCGGTCTGGCCGTCGCAGTCGTCGAAGGCATCGTGGAGCGCCGCCGTGCCAACGCGGCACTCGTCGCCACCGGCGTACCACGCGGGGTGCTGGCCCGCTCGGTCCTGGTCCAGACCCTCACCCCGCTGCTACCGGCGACCCTGGTGGCGCTGACCGCCGGCACGATGATGGCCAGGGCGCTCGGAACGGAGGTCTCCTCCGGCCCGCGTACGACCACGTTCTGCGATCCGGCGGATGCCTGTCGCACCCCCGAGGACTGGACGGAGTACGGCCGGACGATCGAACACCCGGGCATCACCGTGCCGGTGCAGGTACCCCTCGACGACTTGGCGCTGCTCGGCGTCGGTGCGATGGTGGCCGCCCTGGCCACGGTCGGCGTCGGACTGCTGTTCCTGCGCGGCGCCACCGACCTGACGGAACTCCGGCAGACCTGATCGGCTACCGGCAGATGACCTGGCCCGGTCAGGGCCGGCCGACCGGGCCGAGCAGTGCCGACTCCATCGACGTCGGATGCAGCATCACCCACTGCAGCCGGCCCTGACTGACCAGGCCGACCATCTCCGGATGGATCCGGGTCAACCAGCTCTGCGCCTCGGTGAACCCTAACGCCGACGCCACCAGTGCCGCTTCGGCGGCGGTCAACCGCTGCAGCACCACCAGGTCACTGCGGACCAGCGGATCGAGATCCCAACTGCCGACGTCGTTGCGGACCACCATCGTCGTTCGCCACGGCGCCCCCACCTCCGGCGTACCGCCCATCGCCGGGCCGACGTCCACCGCCAGCAGCTGGGGATGCGCCGGTGACGGCGGTGGTGGCGGCTGGGCACCGGGCGGCAGAAACGACGCCGACTCCCGACCCAGACCGCACTGGTGCAGAATCCCCTGCCAGTCCGGCTCGCGGGCGGTCTGGATGAACAGGTGCGCGCCGAGCGCCATCGCCCGCAGCGTGAGCAGCTGCGCGCAGCGCAGCCCGCCGACCAGCAGCAACCGGGTCGGTTCCGGGCGGAACAGCCGCACCGCGACCGGCCCGCCCTGCCGGTTGCGCCCGACGACCATGCCGTCGCCGCCGGCCCGCAACCGTACGTCGCCGAGTGCCTCCGGACCGGTGGTGTGCAGGCCGGTCGGCGGGATGATCGACAACGGACCCGTCACGGCAGGAACCCCCCGAGCGGCAGGGTGGCGGCCAGCCCACGGACATGCTCACCGTCGATCCGCTCGGTCAGCCCGCCGCGTTCGCGTACCGCCTCGGTCAGGGCCTGGTCGCCGACGGCCAGCGTCGTCACATCGGCGGCGGTGAGCCGGACCGCGGCCGACACCGTCACGTCCCCGGCGGCCGCCTCGGTCGGATGCCCCGGCTCCCGGGCGACGGCGACCGACACCACCGTGTCGACCATCGGCAGCTGCCGCAACACGTCGTCCAGCTGCCACGGCAGCTCCGGCCAGCGCAGCAGCCGGCGGCAGACCTGCGGGACCTCACCGCTCCACCACGCCTGCCAGGTCTCCTCGCCGGCGACCCGGTTGCTGGCGGTGCCATAGACGTTGCCGCTGTCCAGCCGGCTGGGCAGCTGCGCCAGGTAGCCGACAGCGGTCAGCAGATCGTCGCCGCCCAGCAGCCGGGCCGGCACCCGGTCCTGCTTCAGCTGGCGCTGGACCCGCCGGACCGACGACACCAGCGCCGGTGCCAGCTCCCGATCGGTGTAGCTGTCCGGCGTACGCATCACCTGGAGCACCAGCCAGGCCCGCCGACGGGCCGGCACGTCACCGCCGGTCAGTTCGCGGTAGGAGCGCTCCACCAGCCCTCGGCCGGTGTGCGCGCGCGGTGCCGCCGCGACCTGAACGAGCAACTGCACCGAGATCGGCGGGGCAGCCGGATCCGCCGCCGGCAGCAGCGCCGCCGGGGACGGCAGACTCAGCGCGGAGCCGACGAACAGCGAGCCGTCGGCAGGGTCGAGCTCTACGACGGCGCAGACGCCACCCCGGTGACTGATCGTCGCCATCGTCCGGCCGCTGACCGTGACATCGTCCACTATCGCGGTCGGCTCCACGAACCGCAGCAGGCCCGCCGCCCGGTTGCCGCCACCGGCCGGCAACCGCCGGGGCCGCAGCCGGTACCGCAACCACACCGCCAGCCACTGGTAGAGCCACCGCCCGCGCAGTCGGACCACCGTCGGTGCCAGCAGCACGGCCAGCGCCGCCGCCGTCACCAGCGCCACGACCGGCCCCCGCTGGTACGCGGCGAGCAAAACCGTCGCCGCCAGCTGCCAGTAGATCAGCTGCCCGATGGCGAACGGGCCGGTGCCGGGGCGGACCCGCCGGGGCCGGATCCGGCTGCCCGACGTCGCTGCCGGGGTCGACGCCGCAGCTGCCGACCCGGCGATGCCGGGGATCATGTCCGAGGTCGGCTGGCCCGATCCTGATCCGGCCGGCGGCACCGGCACGGCGGCCCGCGCCGCCGCCGCCGAGCGGCCCGCGACCTGCCCGGTCGACAGTCCGGCAGCGTGGACCATCGGCAGCTCCGAGGTGGGGGCCGAGCCGGCCACACCCAGCGTCGGTGGTGCGGCTGCAGGTGGCGGTGCCGCTGCGGGCATCGGCGCGGCGTCGCGCTGTCGGGGCGGTGCCCACTGCTGCCAGCCGGCCGGTGCGCCCGACGACTGGTCGGCGGGAGGGCCGGGGTCGGTCGTCATCGCTCAGCGTCCGGTCGCCGTACGGACGTCGGCCTCGGTCACCGAACGCAGCTCGTCCAGGCTGGGCCGCTGGCCGGACTGGCGCAGCCGCTGCGCCTGCGCCTTGCGTACCCCCTCGAAGAGCTTGCGCGCCTCGCGGGCGTTGCCGAAGCTCTCGTCCCGCCGCACCGCCGAGAAGTGTCCGAGCAGGACCTCCGGCACCGCGGCGGCGAGCAGGTACTCGTCGTTCGCCGCCATCCGCTCGACGATCACCACCAACTGCTCCGGGGTGTAGTTGCCGAACTCGATCGTCCTGGCGAACCGGGACGCCAGGCCGGGGTTGGCGTCGAGGAACTGCCGCATCTCCCCGGTGTAGCCGGCGGCGATCACCGCGATCTCGTCGCGGTGATCCTCCATCAGCTTGACCAGGGTGTCGATCGCCTCCTGACCGAAGTCCCCACCACTGCCGAACGACCGGGACAGGGTGTACGCCTCGTCGACGAAGAGCACACCGCCCAGAGCCTGCTCGAAGACGGCGGCCGTCTTCTCCGCCGTGTGGCCCAGGTACTGCCCGACCAGGTCGCGCCGGGACACCTCGCGGAACGGCCCGCCGGACAGCACCCCCAGGGCGGCCAGCAGCTCACCGTAGATCCGGGCCACCGTCGTCTTACCGGTGCCCGGCGCGCCCGCGAAGATCAGATGGTGGCTGACCGCGCTGACCGGCAGCCCGGCGCCACGCCGCCACTCGTTCACCTGGATCTCGTCGATCAGCCCGCGTACCTCGTCCTTGACCGACTCCAGGCCGACCATCGCGTCGAGCTCGGCCAGCAACTCCTCGGTACGTGCGGTGTCCGGCCCGCCGGCCGACGCGGCGGCGGCCGCGCCGAACACCGCACGTCGGCTCGCCGTACCGGTGACGATGGTCGGCTCGGCCCCCTCGGCGATGTCGAACGCCGGCATCGCCGTGTTCTCGGTGCTGCACTCCTCGACACTGCCCGCACAGCCCCGACCGAAAGAGACCGCCGGCCCACGGGTGTCGCGGATCCGGCAGCGCCGCAGCGTCGGCGCGCTCTGGTGGGCGACCGCCACCCCGGCACCGCCGGTCCGAAAGATCTCGCACGTCTCCAGCACCGGACGGCCGTGCTGGTAGATGTAGACGCCCCGGTTGCCGCAGCCGCTGATCGTCGACGCCCGGATGGTCGGCGCGGCCCCGATCCGCACGATCACGCCGTCCTCGGCGAGGTCGGTGAACTCGCAACCGTCGACGGTGCCGTCCGAGTCCTCGACCACCAGGCCGTGCCGCGCCCCGGTGACCGTGCACCGGGTCAGCGTGAAACTCGACCGGTTGCCGATCACGACGCTGGCGCCGAACCCGGCCCGCAGTTGGCAGCCGGTCATCGTCAGCCGTGCCCGGTCGACCGCCACCGTCGGCGCGTCGCCGGCCAGCAGCACCAGGTCACGCAGTTCGAGGGTGCCGCCGTTGGCGGACACGGTCGGATAGTTGCCGGCGGAGGCGTCGACGGTCACCGAACCGGCACCCTGCGCGGCGACCACAGTGATCTGTCGATCGTTGACGAACACCGCCTCGTAGTAGGTGCCGGGGTCGACGGCCACCACCGACCCGTCGGACGCCGCCGCGAGCGCGTCACCGATCGACGGATAGGCGCCTGGCTGGTCCGGACTGACCAAGAGGGTGCGCGTCATCGCTCCGGGCTTCGTACACGGTGGGACAAGGGATTCAGACGATATCGCAGCGCCACCAGACCTGGTGTCCGGTGAACGACCGCGTCTGAACGACCGCGTCGCCGCCGGGCCGCAGCAGGCAGCAACGACCGGCACCGGTTGTCTACGCTCTACGGCGGGATCCCGGGGCCTCCGGCCGGACCCGGAAGACCGGCGGAAAGGAGAGCGTGATGGCGGTACGCACGCTGCCGTTGACGGCAGCCGCTCTGCTGGTCGACGGCGAGGTCCACACCCACACCTCGGTGCGCGGCGACCATCTCCCACAGCTGCACCCGCTGGTCCGGCGGATCCTGGACGAACTTCCGGTCAGCCAGCGGGAACGCTCCGTCGGCCGGTGCGCCGAGCCGGTGCTGATCTCCGACCGGCTGTACGCCGTACAGCAGCGCCAGCCCGGCCCCGAACTGTCCCCAGCTGCGGCCCGCGCGGCGCTGTGGGCGGCCAGGATCCGGGTCACCCTGATCCGCGAGCCCGACGATCCGGCCCACGGCACGGCGGTCGCCCCGTGCCGGTCCTGCCGCCAACTGCTCGACTGGTTCGGGATGGAGACGCTTTTGATGCCCGGCGACGACCGGTTCCCGACGGAGGTGCTGGCCGCCCTGACCTTAGCCGGCTGGCAGCCCTGCCGGCGCGACGAGCAGCGGGGCCGCGACTGGGCCCTGCGGGTCGCCGCGCACGTCGGCCCCGACGGGCGGCAGCACACCGTGGTCGGTCCCGCGATCGAGGCGTACGCCGAGTTCGGCGGCCTGTACGTCGAACCGGACGGCCCCGGCGAGGCGGTCGCGCCGAGCACCGTCCACCTCGATCCGCTGCGCGCCGTGCACACCGTCGCCACCCTCGCCGTACTCGCCGACACGCTGGGCGTACCGGTCAGCCCGCTCGGCGTCGAAGCGGACGGCACCGGCATCCTGGCCATCGACGCCCGACAGCGGGTGTTCGTGCTGGACCACGGCGGCGACTGGTTTCTCGGCCGGTCGGTGGAGCAGGCCGTCACCGCACTGATCCTCGGTCAACGGCCGCACCGGCTCGCCGAGGACGGCAGCTGGTGACCGCCGACCCGGAGCCAGGGCCGCAGCCACTGTCCGAGTCGGCCTCCGCAGGGTGGCGGCCGGCCACCGCTGCCGAGGCGGGCATGGCCGCCGCCGCCGACCTGGCGGGCTACCTGGCGGCGCTCGGCACCGGGCCGCTGCTGCTGCCGGTGTCGGCCGAGACCGCCGCCGGTCAGGCACCGTTCGCCTGGCCCACCGTCGAGCACGACGGCGCTCCACACGTACTGGCCTTCACCTCGCCGCAGGCCATCGCCGCCGGACTACCGGGCGAGTCGGTACGGTACGTGACGGTCACCCTGGCCGAGGTGGTCGCCACGATCCCCGACGACAGCTGGTGGCTGGCGGTCGACCCGGGACTGCCGATCGCCCACCGGATCACCGCCGGGCAGCTGCGGGAGCTGGCACCGTCACCCGATGCCGGCGACATCGCTCGGGCGCTGCGCGCCGCCGTCGCGGCCGAGGACCCGGACGCGGTGATGGCCGCCCTGCTACGGGTCGAGTTCACCGTACCGATGCCGCCGGACGCCGACCCCGACGCCGCCGCGACCGACCTGGCCGACCCCCGGTTCCCCTGGTGGTGTCTGCCCGACGAGGCGGGACAACCGTCGGTGCCGGTCTTCACCTCCCCGGCGATGCTGGCTGAGGTGTTCGACGTGCCGCCGCCGTCGGTCGTCGCCTCCAGCGTGCGACTCTTCGCGAACTGGCCGGACCCGCGCTGGCAGCTCGCCGTCAACCCGGGCACCGCGTCGGCGGTGAGCCTGCCCGGAGAGGCGGTCCGGCAGGTCAGCCGGTGGCTCGACGAACTGCGCCGGACCGTGACCGAGGGTGCCGACGCGGACCGTGCCGACGCGGATCGGGCCGGGGCGGACCCGGACGTTCCGGTCCGGATGCAGCTGGTCGTCCCGCACCGCCACCTGCACGCGTTCGTGGCGGACGGCTACGACCGGATGGCCGGCCCGGTGCACCGCTGGCACGGCCCCGGCCGGGACACCCCCGATCGGCTGTACGCCCGGTTGGGCCTGCTCGGGCCGGAATCGCCGTTCACCGCCGCCGACGAGTGGGTGCCGGTCGTACGGTGGGAACCCGGCCCGGACACCCCGGTGACCTGGCTCGACGAGCGGCCGCAGCAGCGGGCACTGGCCGTGCCGGACGGAGCCGAGCTGCACGTGCTGCACCAGGACGGCAGGGACGAGCTGCTGGCCCGGTTCGACCGGGGCGGCCGACGTTGGCTGCCGGTGGAGCCGCCGCCGGCCGCGAGCATCGGCTGAGCGGCGACTACTGCTTAGCCAGCCAGCGCCGCGCGGGCGGGGTGGCGAGCAGGATCACCGCCAGTCCGGCCAGCGCTCCGACGACCATCGGCAGCAGCATCGTCGGGTGGTATTCGATCTTGCCGAACAGCAGCAGGCCGCCCAGCACGACGAGGAGCAGCCCGGCGGTGAACCCGGCCGGGGCCCGCAGCATGTTCGGCCCGCCGACCCAGACGATCCGCATACCGGCCAGGGTCATGAAGACCAGCAGCAGGCAGAGGCCGAGGATCGCGAACGCGATGATCCACAGTAGGAACTTCGCGTCACCCTCGGCGCGGTAGGTGACGACCAGGAACGCGAGACCCGCGACCAGCCAGAGGGCAGCGGTGGGGATGGTCAGCAGTACGGCGGCGACGACGACCGCTGGCCGCCGGCCGGTGGCGGGGGTGGCGTCCGGCCCGGGTACGTTCACCGGCTCGGTGGACGCCATACCGAATCGTCCTCGGCGGTCGGTGGCTCGCCCCCGGTCGGCTGATCGGGCCCGGCCTGGGCCGCCGGCGCTGGTACCGGTGCACCGACGTCGGCCATCGGCGGTGGACCATCCCGGGAGCCGGCCGGACGTCCCGCCCGGCGCCGCAGCCACCGGATCAGCAGTACGATGCCGGTGACCACCGTGCCGAGGATGGTGAAGAAGATCAGCATGCCGATCAGTTCGTCGAGCCCGAATTCGTAGCCCGGCTCGGGCGGCAGGTAGGCGACGGGGTCGCTGGCGGTCGGCGACGGCCGTGGGCTAGCCCGGTCGTCCGGCTCGGTGGTGAGCGCCGCGTGGATGTCCAGGATGCCCCAGCCGAAGTCGAGGTCCTTGCCGGGCGGCCCGGCGTCGTACGCCGTACCGACCAGCCGTTGGAACAGTCTGCCCTGGTCCTCGTCCGGATACCGTGCCTTGAGCAGCGCGAACGCCCCCGACACCAACGCGGTGGCGGAGCTGGCGCCGTCCATCGTGTAGTAGCCGCCACCGACGGCAGCTTGCACGATGTCCTCGCCGGGTGCGGCGATGTGGGTCTGCTCGGCGCGGATCGACTCCGGGCTGAGCCCACCGTCACGTCCGCTGCTGGTCACCGCGATGGTCCACTCACTGCGGGCCGGCTGCCCGATCAGGATGTCGCGGCGGTTGCCGATGCCGGCGACGACGATGACGCCGCGCCGGTAGGCGCTTTCGACGGCCTGCTCCAGCGCCGGGTCGGATGACCCGGTGAGCGAGACGTTGATGATGTCGGCGCCGCTGTTGACCGCCCAGTTGATCCCGAGCGCGATGGACTCGGGGAGGATGATCTCAGTCTTCGGGCTGGAGAGCGTGATGGGCAGGATCTTGGCCTTCGGCGCCACCCCGAGCACTCCGTCGCGGCCGCCGGGCCCGTGCCCGTGCCCGGCGATCAGCGACGCCATCCCGGTGCCGTGGTTGCGCCGGTCGACGTGGCCCTTGCTGTCGCGGTCGTGAAGGTCGGCCCCGGGCAATACGTTGTCCCGCAGGTCGGGGTGGGAGGCGTCGACGCCGGTGTCGACCACCGCGACGGTCACCCCCTCGCCCTGGGTGATCCGGTGCGCCTCGGGCAGCCGCATCGCCTCGACGTGCCAGGACTGGTCCCGGGTCTCGTCGGCCTGCGCCGGCCCGGCGGGCAGCGGGACCGTGCCGAGCAGCCCGAGCAGCCCGGCTGCCACCAGGCCGATCGACCGCCGGGAAGCACGCATGGGCGGAGCACACCTCTCCGTCGGGTAGTCACCGGGCGACCCGGCGCTGTGCCCGGATGATACTGCTTCGGGTGCTTCGTCCGGCTCAGCTCGGCCGTGTGCCGGCCTCATCGCTGGCCCAGGCTCCGGCCCTGCTGCTGCGGCGGCTTCTCGTCGGGGGTGTCGATGGTGCCGGGAGCCGGCGGGTCGGTCTGCCACAGCTCGTCGTCACCGTCGCCGTACCCCCAGGTCTGCTGCCGGTCGTCGGCCTTGCGGCTGGTGCGACCGGTGCCCCTGGCTGGGCCGGCACCCCGTTGCCCGCCCAGCACCGGACCCGGGCCCTTGGCACCGCCGGGCTTCGTCGGCCCGGCCCGGCCGGACAGCCGGGGAGCAGCCGGGCCCGGCCGACCGGCGGAGCCGGGTGCGGGCGGCTGCGGTAGTCGGGCAGCGCCGGCAGTCGGGGCGGCGGGGCGGCTGCGTGGGCCGCCCAGGCTGGGGGGTGGGGCGGCGGGCCGGCCAGTGCCGCCGCCGGCCGGGCGGCCACCGGTGCTGCCGGGCAACTGTGGAGTCGTCGGTGGGGTGGGTCGGACCGGGGGGCGGCCGGTCGGCCCCGGCGGCCGGGAGCCACCCGGCGTCGGTCCGGTGCTGCCGGGCAGCGACGGGCGCTGCGGTGCCGGACCTCGGCTGGCCGGGTTGTTCGGCGGCGGACCACCGGCCCCGGGCAGCGCCGGCCGGGGCGGACCGGGCGGCCGGAGCGGAGGATTCGGGCGATTCGCACCCGGCAGCGGTTGCCCGGGTCGGCTGACCCCCGGTGCCCCCGGTCGTGGCCCGGGGGTGACGCCGGGTGGCACCACCGCCGGTGGCGGGCCCGGCGCCGGGCCGGCACCGGTCTGCGGCAGGTTGGGCACCGGGGGAGGCGCGGTCGGCGGGGCGACGGTGCCCCCAGCCAGGTGCAGCCCGTCCGGCACCGGCGGCGGTGGCGTGGGTGACGGTGCGCCCGGCGCACCACCCGGCGGCGCGCCGGGCGGCGGTGCCCCAGGGCCGCCGGGAAAAGCGACCGACGGGTGGACCACCGCCGCGTCGGTCGGGCCCCGGAAGGTGCTGCCCCGGGTGATGTGGCTCAGGTACACGTCGATGTACATGTCGGCCAACGGCTTGATGATGTCCCGGGCACGCTCGAAGTAGTCGTCCATCACGTCTTTGCGGGTCCGGCCGGTGGTGCCCGGGATCCAGTCGTACGCGTCGGACCACTGCAGGCCGTTGTCCGGGTCGGCCGCCTCCACGGTGTACTGCTCCCAGAGGCTGCGGAACTCCTGCTGGGTCGACTCGATCTTGCCGGCCAGCTGCTCCAGGCCACGGCGGTTACTGTCGGCGGCTTCCTTCCACTCGTCGAGCGAGTAGAGGGTGGCGCCCACCCGTTGCATGAAGTACTCACCGGCCGGTGACTGCCATTTGGCGGCCAGCGCCGTCGCGTACCGCTGCAGGTTGGTGCGGGTGCTGTCGAGCAGCACGCCGATCCGGTGCCACATGTCGGCGACGGCGATCACCCGCTCGTCGCTCTCGTTCTGGATCCAACTCCACATCGTCTCGATGCTGGTCGTCTCCTTGGCCCAGACGGTGGGTTCGTAGCGCTGGTTCGGATCCGAGTAGTCGTGGACGACGTAGTCGTTCACGGCGTTCACGTACGGGATCGACACCGGCTGCCAGCCGAAGTACTCGTCGGACATCCCCGCTCCTCGACGTCGCTATGCGCGCTGCTCAGTGCTCGGCCGACGGGCTGTCGAGCTCATCGTCGTGCATGTCCTCGTCGTCGGCGCGGATGTCGTAGGCACCGTCGCCCTCACCGATCGTCTCGGCCTCGTACAGCGACAGGTCCCGGTCGGCCGCCTCGGGGGCGTAGGAGGAGGTTTCCTCGTCCGGATCGACCACCAGACTCGGATCCTCGATGCCGCTCTCCGGATCCTGCCAGAGATCGTCGAGCGTCTCGCCGCCTTCTAGATTGGAGAACGCGGTGTAAATTGTCATCTGGTCGGCCGCGACCAGGGCGTCGCCGTCGAGGTACTCGGCGGAGATCGACTTGGCGGCGGTCGCCAGCGAGGCGAGGCCCTTCGCCACCTCGCCGAGCAGCAGGGTGGCCGCCTCGCGGTTCTCGTCGTGCCGGCCCTGGAAGAACCGGCCCTCGGACATCCCCGACCCGCCGAACGGCACCGGGATGGTGAGCATGTGGTTGATGCCGCTCGCCAGGCTCGGCTGGAAGTTGAGCCGCAGCTCGTCCATCACACACTGGGCGAAGTCGTCGAGCTGCTCGATGTCGACGTCGATCGTCTCGTTGACCAGCCAGCTGTCGTCCGCCATGATCCCTCCCCCGGGCCCCGCACGCGTACATCGGTATCCACAAAACTATCGCGTCACCGCACCTGCCGTGGACCGAGAGTCACGATGTGGACGGTAAATGGAGCAACTGGACCAGCCGGGTGCCTTCCCGTCTGGTGACCAGCCAGCCCCGTCCCGGCGGCAGCGGACCGGGCCGGACGTTGCCGAGCAGCACCCCCTCGTCACGGCTGCCGGACATCACCAGGCCCGGCGAGCTGAGCTCGCGCAGTCGCATCAGGATCGGCTCGTACAGTGCCCGGCTGGCGCCGCCACTGCGCCGGGCGATCACCAGGTGCAGCCCGATGTCGCGGGCCTGCGGCAGGAACTCCAGCAGCGGCAGCAGCGGGTTGCCGCCGCCACCGGCGACGAGGTCGTAGTCGTCGACCAGGATGTACAGGTCGGGGCCGCGCCACCAACTGCGGGTACGCAGCTGCTCCGGGGTCACGTCCGCCGGGGGCAGCCGGTCGCGCATCACGTTGACCACCTCGGTCAGCATGCCGGCGGTGACGTCCGCCGAGGTGCCGTACCCGATCTGGTGTTTCTCGCTGATGTCGCCGAGCAGGCTGCGCCGGTAGTCGACGACGATGAGCCGGGCCTGGGTCAGGTCGTTGCGGTCGGTGATGCCCCGGGCCAGTGCCCGCAGGAAGCTGCTCTTGCCGGACTCGCCGTCGCCGAAGACGATGAAGTGCGGATCGGTGCCCAGGTCCAGGTGCACCGGCTGCAGGTCGACCTCGGCGATGCCGATCGGCACGCCGGGGCGTCCGGTGTCCGGCACCGAGTCGTACGGCACCACCGCCGGCAGCAGCCGCACCGGTGGCGCACCCGGGCCCTGCCAGGCGGCGGCGACGTCGGTGACGAACCGCCGGGCACCGTCGGCGAGGGTCCCGGCGTCGGCGTCGCCGTCGGTGCGGGGCAGCGCGGCGAGGAACTGCATGCCGTCCGGGGTGATGCCCCGGCCGGGCGACTTGTCCGGCACGTTCATCGCCGCCCGCCGGTCCAGGTTGGAGTCGCTGGCGTCGGCGAGGCGCAGCTCCAGCCGGGTGCCGAAGACGTCGCGTACCGCCGGTCGCAGGTCCATCCACCGGCCGGCGCTGACCACCAGGTGTACGCCGAACGACAGCCCCCGGTTGGCGATGTCGTTGATCGCCGGCTCCAGGTCCTCGAACTCGGCGCGTACCGCCGCCCAGCCGTCGATCACCAGGAACACGTCGCCGAACGGGTCGTCGGTGTGCCCGCCGTGCCGGCGTTCCCGCCGGTAGGTGGCCATCGAGTCGATCCGGTTCTCGGCGAACCGGCGTTCCCGTTGGGCCATCAGCAGCCGCAGCTCGGCGATGGTCCGGCGGACCTGGCCGGCGTCCAGCCGGGTGGCGACCCCGCCGACCTGCGGCAGGTCACGCAGCGTGGTGAGCGCCCCGCTGCCCAGGTCGAGGCAGTAGACCTGCACCTCACGCGGGGTGTGGGTGAGGGCGAGCGACGACACGACCGTACGCAGCAGGGTGCTCTTGCCGCTCTGCGGCCCGCCGACGACGACGGTGTGCCCGGCGGAGCCGCCGAGTTCCAGCCAGAGCACGTCGCGGCGCTGCTCGAACGGCTTGTCGATGAGGCCGACGGCGGCCCGCAGCTCGCCCTGCAGCGTCGGGCTGGCGGCGGTGATGCCGCGTTCGGGGTCGGCGACCAGCGGGGAGAGCAGCTGGTCGAGGGTCATCGGGTCGCCGAGCGGCGGCAGCCACACCTGGTGGGCCGGTCTACCTCGGCCGGTGAGCCGGCTGACCAGGATGTCGAGCAGGCTTTCGCCGGTGGGGTCGGCCGGTTCGGGTGCCGGCTGCCGGGCGTCGGCCGGCAGCCGGGGTGCGACGTACTGGGTGGTGTACTCCTGGACCCGGTCGTCACCGTCGCCGGCGGCCACCGCCTCGGCGGTCTTGCTGCGGTACGTGCCGGAGACGTACGCGGCCCGGAACCGTACCAGCGGTTCGGTGCCGAACCGCAGGTAGCCGTGGCCGGGGGAGCGGGGCAGTTCGTACGCGTCGGTGGCGCCGAGCACCACCCGGCTCTCCATCGCGGAGAAGGTCCGCAGGCCGATCCGGTACGACAGGTGGGTGTCCAGCCCACGGAGCCGGCCCTCCTCCAGCCGTTGCGAGGCGAGCAGCAGATGCACGCTCAACGACCGGCCGACCCGTCCGATCTGCACGAACATGTCGATGAAGTCCGGCTTGGCGGTCAGCAGTTCGGAGAACTCGTCACAGATGATCAGCAGCGCCGGCATGGGTTCCAGCGGCGCCCCGGCCGCCCTGGCCTTCTCGTAGTCGCGCTGCGATGCGTAGTTGCCGGCCGAGCGGAGCAGCTCCTGCCGGCGGACCAGCTCGCCGTTGATCGCGTCGGTCATCCGGTCGACCAGCGGCAGCTCGTCGGAGAGGTTGGTGATCACCGCGCTGGTGTGCGGCAGCTTGTCCAGCCGGGTGAACGTCGCCCCGCCCTTGAAGTCGATCAGTACGAAGTTCAGCGTCTCCGACGAGTGGGTGGCGGCGAGCGCCAGCACCAGGGTGCGCAGCAGCTCCGACTTGCCGGAGCCGGTGGCGCCGATCAGCAGGCCGTGCGGGCCCATGCCGTCCTGCGCGGACTCCTTGAGGTCCAGCTCGACCGGGGTGCCGTCCGGGGTCAGCCCGAGCGGCACCCGCAGCCGGTCCCGGTTCGGCCGGGGCGTCCACGCCCGGTCCACGTCGAACTCGTACGGATCCCCCAGGTCGAGCAGGTCGGCCAGGTCCTGCTCCAGGTGCAGCGGCTGCTCGCCACGGGACGCGGCGGACAGCCGCAGCGGCGCCAGCTCCATCGCCAACGCCTCCGCCTCCGCGATCGTGCAGGTGTCGGCGGTGCCGATCGGCGCCCGGCCGTCCAGGGTGACGCTGGTCATCGACCCGTCGGCGGCGACCTCCAGCACCAGCCGGGCCCGGTCGAGCACCCGGGGCGGTGGCTCGGATAGGTCGACGATGGTCACCCCTTCCACACCGCCGTCGGTCATCAGATGATCGGAGCCGGCCGGGTCCCCACCGTCGAGCACCACCAGCAGGTGCGGTCCGGAGGTGGTGGCGGAGCCGCCGCCGGTGAGGTTGAACCGGGGCCGGTTGGTGAGCACGTCGTCGAGCATCGCCTCCAGGCCGGTCACGGTCGGCGACACCAGTCGCAGCGCGCCGGTCGCGTCGGTGCGGGTCGGGTGCAGGGCGTGCGGCAGCCACTTGACCCACTCCCAGTGCTCCCGCCGGGCCGGGGCCGGACAGACCGCCACCAGTATGTCGTCCGGCGCGTGGAACGCGGTGGCCTGGGCGATCACCGCCCGGACCAGGGCCCGGGCGGCGTCGGGGTCGCCGCGCAGATGCACCCGGGCGAAGCCGCGCAGCGCCATGTCCACGGGCAGCTGCGGCACGGTCGCGTAGCTGGTCAGGAACCGTCGCAGCGCCAACGCGCACATCGGCTCCAGTTTCTCCAGCGCGGTCGGCGGCGGTGGGACCAGCGGCGTCGCCAGCTCCTGCGGCCCGAGACCGACCCGTACGGTGGCGAAGTCGGGGTCGCCGCGTCGGCGCTCCCACAGCCGGGGGCCGACCGGCACCGACCACAGCGTCTGCGGGTCGGGGTGCCGGTAGAACGCGGCCTCCCGCTGCTGGCGTACGGTCCGTAGGACCCGGCGTCGCTGCCGCGACAGATGCGCCAGGTACTCGCGTCGCCGCTGCGCCATCTCCTGCCGGCTCGGCCCACCAGCCTGATTGGACAGTTGGGTGGCGAGCATGCCGAGCGCGGAGAGGCCGAACAGGCCACCGGCGACGTAGCTGAGTGTCGAACCGCCCCGGCCGGCGTACATCAACGCCATTGCGACAGAGCCGGCCAGCATCGGCAGCAGCATCATCAGCTGCCCCCAGGACCGTCCGGTCGGCGCCGGCACCTCGGGCGGCGCGTCGAGCAGGACCTCGCCGGACGGGTACTCCGGCTCGGGCCGGCGGGCCGGACGCCGTATCACCACCGTACCCACGGATCGATCCTCCCCGTCGTCGTCACACCCGGAAGCCGGGTCGCTACCGGCACCGATGGCACCGGCACATGGTAGGTAGCCTTCTCGAGTCAGGACAGCCCGCGCGGCTTGATGAGGAGTCAGCAGTGGTCACCCAGGCCGGAACCGGACTCGCCCGGATCGCCGTCGTGGCGCCGACCCGACGCATCGACCTCGCCCTGCCCGAACACCTGCCGCTGGTCGGGCTGCTCCCGGCGGTGCTGCGGCAGGCCGACGAGAACCCCTCCGACGGTACGGCCGACGGCGGCTGGGCGCTGCGCCGTACCAACGGATCCACCCTGGACCTCAACCGTACGCTCGCCGCGCAGCAGGTCCGCGACGGCGAGATGCTGCATCTGCTGCCCCGCCGCACCGAGTGGCCGGAGCTGGCCTACGACGACCTGATGGAGGCGATCGCCGCCGGTGCCCGCCGGCGCGGGCTGCCCTGGACGCCGGCCGCCACCCGGCTTACCGGCCTGCTTGCCGGGGCCGTTCTGCTGCTGCTCGCCCTGGTCGCGGTGGTGACCGCCGACGGCACCGGGGTGGCCGCCGGGGCGGCCCTGCTCGGCACCGCAGCCGTCCTCGTCGCGGTCGGCGTGCTGCTGTCCCGGGCGATGGCCGACTCGCTGGCCGGCGCGGCGCTCGCCGCCCTGGCCCTGCCGTACGCCTTCGCCGGCGGCGCGGTGTCGCTGGCCGGCGGCGAACCGGTCACCGGGCTGGGGGCACCGCACCTGCTGGTCGGTTCGGCGGCGCTGACCTTGACCGGGGTGCTCGGCATGCTCGGCGTCGGCGACGCCGGCCGGGTCTTCGTGGCGGCGCTCTTCACCGGAGTCAGCGGGACGACCGGGGCGCTGCTGGCCGTCGGGCCGCTGGACGGGCCGCGCGCCGCAGCGGTCCTGGTGGCCGCGGTGACCCTGCTGCTGCCGGCGCTGCCGCTGATCTCGGTCCGGGCGGGCAAGCTGCCGATGCCGGCGCTGCCGCGTACCGCTGAGGACCTGGTCCGCGACGATCCGCAGCCGGACCGGGCGGAGATCTACCGGGCGACGGCCCGCGCCGACGAGGTGCTGACCGGCCTGATGTTCGGTACCGCCGTGGTGGTCGCCGCCGGGTCTGCGGTGCTGACCTTCTCGGCGACGGCCGGCGCGGTGCTGCTGGTCGCGGTGGTGACGGCCGGTCAGCTGCTGCGGGCCCGGCTGGTCTCGACCGTCCGGCACCGGGTGCCGCTGCTGGCCGGCGGCCTGGTCGGTGTCGGCCTGCTGACCCTGATCGGTACGGGTGGGATGGCGGCGGGTACCCGGCTGGCCCTGCTGCCGGTGGTGCTGCTGGTGGTGGCGCTGGTGCTGGCGGCCGGGATGGTCTACAGCCGGCGCCCGCCGACGCCCCGGCTGGCCCGGCTCGGCGACGGGCTGGACGTGGTGCTGCAGTTGGCGGTGGTGCCGGTGGCCTGCGCCGTGCTCGGCCTGTACGGCTTCATGCGGGCGATCAACGGCTGACGGTTCCGGCTGGTCAGCCGGCTGTCAGTCGGCCGGCCCGGCGATCTGCTCCGGGCGCAGCGGCGGGAACGGGCCGCCCCGGACCAGCCGGATCAGGGCCGTGTCGACGTCGTCGGCGACGTACTGGTAGCCGGCCCAGTGCAGCAGCAGGACCCGACCGGCGGCGTCGACGACCAGCTCGGCGGGGCCGTCCGAGTTTCCGCCGAGCGGGAACACCGGATGGTCGTACTCGCCGGCGAAGACCCGGGCCTCCTCGGTGACCAGGCCGCTGCGTACCGGGTGGACGAAGGTCGGGAAGCCGGCGTCGGCGGTGCCGTCGG
Organism: Solwaraspora sp. WMMA2059; assembly: GCF_027497315.1. GTDB lineage: Bacteria > Actinomycetota > Actinomycetes > Mycobacteriales > Micromonosporaceae > Micromonospora_E. Next base: position 6,178,329 of record NZ_CP114908.1, read on the forward strand.
CGCCGAACTGGGCGATGGTCAGCCCGCCGAACTCGGTCAGCGCCGCGCGGGCGACCGGTGTCATGACCAGCCCGTCGAGCTCACCAGCCCATCGGCCGACCCACTGGTCGACCATCGCGGAGACGTCCCGGCCGGGGAACCAGCCGGCGGCTTCCAGCACCGGCCGGACGTCCGGCGGGAACCGGCGGTCGGCGGCCCGCGCGGCGGTGTACCGCTCGGCGACAACCGTCACCGGGACCGGCGGCCACTGGCTGACCTCGCCGGACTCCCGGTCGATCACGATCCGCGGCGACCCGGAGCCGGCCGGCGGCCCGGCCGTGCGACTACCCGCGTCGTCGGTGGGGATCAGCCAGGCGACGTATCCGTGCTCGAACTCGTGCAGGCCGATCCGTTCGTCGGTGCCGGCGCCGTGCTCGGTCGCCCATTGGCGGGCCAGGTCCAGCGCCTCGTCGCGACCGAGCATCGATGTTTCCTTCCGGGCTACGGGCGAGACCCCAAAGTACGCCGTCGTCACCGGACCCTATGGTAGGCAGCACGCCGCGTGGTGGTGCAGCCGCGCAGCGCTGACGGGTGGAAGGAAGCCAGGCATGCCGTCGCGGCGCGACCAGGTCCAGTCGTACCAGTTCTTCGTGCAGCGGATGACGTCCGCGCTGGTGGCCAGGGACCCGGATCCGGCGGTCGCCCCGTTCCAGCGGCTCGGCGGCGCGGGCCTCGGTGGGATCATGGTGGCGGTGCTGTGCCTCGGCGCGGTCGGGGTGTTCGGCTTCATCATCCCCGGTGGAGCGACCAGCTGGCAGGACGGCGCCTCGGTGATCCTGGAGAAAGAGACCGGCACCAGGTACCTCTACCGCGAGGGTCACCTGCACCCGGTGGTCAACTACGCCTCGGCGCTGCTGGCGCTGGAGTCCTTCGCCCCGGTGACCGACGTGTCACGCAACTCCCTGGCCGGTACGCCGCGTGGCCCTCGGATCGGCATCCCGGATGCACCGGACGCGCTGCCCGACGCGAAGCGGATCCTGACCGGCGGGTGGACACTGTGCTCCCAGGCCGTCCGGGACGAGTCCGGTGAGCTGGTGACCACCACGGTGCTGACCGTCGGCCAACCGCCGGTCGGTGGCCGGCCCACCGGCAACGGCGCGCTGCTGGTCCGCGACGCCGACACCGGGCACCTGCAGTTGATCTGGCGGGACCAGCGACACGAACTGGTCGACGAGGACATCGTCCTGGAAGGTTTGGCGCTGCGGTCCGAGCCGGTTGTGCTGGTCGGCGGGGCCTGGCTGAACGCGTTGCCGGCCGGGGAGCCGATCGGCAGCCGGCCGGTGCCCGGCCGGGGCGAGCCGTCGACCGCACTGCCGGACGCGGTCACCGGCTCGATCCACGTGGTCGAGAACCAGACCGGCGACCGGCAGTACTACCTTGCCGAACGGGACCGACTGGCGCCGCTGACCGAGTTGCAGGCCGAGGTGCTGCTCGCCGATCCCGGCACCCGGGACGCTTACGGCGGCGAGCCGCCGACCGCGCGGCCGGTCGCCGCCGCCACCGTGGTCGGCGCGCCCCGGGCGGCCGGGTCCGGGGAGACCGGCGCCCGGTCGCCGCAGCGCCGACCGGACATCCTGCGGCTGACCGATGGCCGGCAGAGCGTCTGCGCCGGCTATCCGCCCGGCAGTCACCAGCCGCAGGTGCTGGTCGACGCGCAGGTCGAGCCGCCGACGCAGGCGATCGTCACCCCGGCACGCACCGCCGACGGCGTACCGCTGGCGGACCGGGTGGTGATCGAGCCCGGCCACGGCGCGTTGGTCGAGTCGATGCCCGCCCCGGACGCCCCGGCCGGCACCCTGACCCTGGTGACCGACCTCGGCATCCGCTATCCGCTGGCGGACCGGGCGGTCGCCGCGATGCTCGGCTACCCCGAGGTGGAGCCGGTGCGGCTACCCGCCAGCCTGGTGGTACGGCTGCCGGGCGGGCCGGCGCTGGACCCGGCGGCAGCCCGACGGCCAGCATGAACGACTACTGTGGATCGGCAAAAGTCGGCCAGGTGGCGTCGGTCGATCGGTATCGGTCTGGCGCCACTGGACACAAGGAACTACCGTTTCCGATGACAGATGGTGCGTCGGCGCACCATGCGGCACCGCCCCTCGGATTGCGGGGCATCCCACCAGAGGACGGGGTGAAGATCACCATGACCGGGATGAACACCAATACCGGGCTGATGGTTCAGACTGAGAAGGACGTCGATGACGTCGCGAACCGGCTGACCGGCAACCTGAACCAGTTGATGGACCAGCTCATGCCGCTCTATGACCAGTGGAAGGGTATCGGTGCCGGCTCGTTCCAGCAGGTGCGTCAGGCGTTCGACGAGGACATGGCGCGGCTGAACCTGGCGTTGCGGTCGATCGCCGAAGCGGTCGGTTCGGCCGGTAAGGACTACGAAGTCAGCGACGAAGAGATCAAATCCGAGATGGATTCGGCGGGCGCGACCGCCGGCCAGATCACCGCGGCGCTGAAGCTCTGACCGGAGGGATCGAGATGGACATCCGCTACGATTTCGCCGCGCTGAACAACGCCGCCGACAATTGCGGTACCGCGGCCAAGAACATGATCCAAGAGCTCGACGGCCTCAAGACCGGCATCCAGCCGCTGGTGGCGACCTGGGAGGGCGACGCACAGACCGCGTACCTGACCCGGCAGGCCGAGTGGGAATCGGCCGCCACCGACCTCAAGGACCTGCTCAACCGGATCGAGAAGGCGCTGCGCGAAGCGGCCATACGGATGCAGGCACGCGAGGCAGCCAACCGGGCCAAGTTCGAGTAGACCGACTCGGTCACCGACCGGCCGGTCCGGACACCACGAAGTACGCCTCCTGCGGATCGGTGCGCGTACCGGCTTGCGATGCCGCGCCGCTGCGGCCGACCATCCGCCGGGTCGGCTGCCAGCGGCGGCGTCGGCCACCCGGCAGCGCCGCCACGGCCACCGCGACCAGCAGGATCAGCAACGCCGTACCGGCGGCCACCGCCACGGCAATCTCGGTCAGCCGCTGCCAGCGAGCCGCCCGCTGCGCCGCGACGGCATCCGGCACGACCGTCGGCAGCGCCGGCGCGGCGACCGGCTCGCCCGCCGTCAACCGCTCGGTCACCGCCCGGTACGGGTTCACCACCCCGTGGCCGTAGCCCGCCGACCGGCCGCCGGGTGCCGGATCCGCCGTCGCCGTCAGCCGCCGGGCCACGTCGGCCGCCGACAGCTCCGGCTCGGCGGCCCGCAGCAGCGCCGCCGCCGCGCTCACCACCGGGGCGGCGTAGCTGGTGCCGGCGACCACCGCGTGTCCGGACACCCGGCTCGCCGCCACCACCGCCCCACCCGGCGCCACCAGGTCCACGTAGTCACCGACCTGGGAGTCCGCCAGCCGTACGCCGTTCTCGTCGATGGCCCCGACGCCGATCACCCCGTCGAACGCCGCCGGGTACGGCGTCGGATCCGGCGACGCGCCCTGCTGGTGGCTGTTGCCGGCTGCGGCCACCAGCACCACGTCGGCCTGCACGGCGCGTTCGACCGCGGCCCGTACCGCCGGGTCCGCGCGGTACATGATCAGCGACATGTTGATCACCTTCGCGCTGCTGGCCACCGCGAGGTCGATCGCCTCGGCCAACCGGTCCGCCGGTGAGGCAGAGCCGTCCTGCCGCGCCTGGATCCGCTCGGTGACCCGGATCGGCATGATCGTCACCCCTGGGGCGATGCCATGGAAGCCGACGCCGTCCACCCTGGTGGCGGCGATCAGGCTGGCCACGGCGGTGCCGTGCGAGGCGCAGTCCACCGTGCCGTCGGCCTCGACACCGGTCAGGTCGGCGCCGGCAGTCACCTGACCGGACAGTTGCGGATGGTCGGCGTCGACACCGGAGTCGATCACCGCGACCCGTACCCCCGACCCGTCGGTCACCGGCCAGCTGCGCTCGGGCGCCAACCAGCGCTGATGCCAGGAGATCTGACGGATCACCGGGCCGGGGTCGGCCGGGCTGCGGCAACTGCCCGGAGCGGCAGACGCCGGTGCCGCCGCGACAACCGGCAGCACGCTCGGCGCGACGGTCAGCAGTACGCCCAGCGCGACGGCCGGCAGCAGGGTCGGTGACCGCATCAGCTGACCTCCAGACCTCCCGTACCGCCCGGCATCCTATCCAGCGGCGGCGACCAGCGGGCTCGTGCGGCTGGCACACATTCAGTATCGTCGTCATGACGGCTCACCGTCGGTGCCCGGCAGCGCCCGGTGTGACGCGGCGACGGGGAGGGACACGATGGACGTGCACGGCCTGCGTGCCCGTGCCGACGAGTTGATGGCACAGTTCGACCGGATGCGGTCCGGCGCCGCCGACCTGCAACAGCAACTGCGGGCGGTGTCGGCCACCGTCACCTCAGACGACGGGCTCGTCACTGTGACGGTCGGGCCGAGAGGGCAGGTGACCAAGGTGGAGCTCGACCCCCGGATCTACCGCCGGCCGGACGCGGCGCAGCTGTCCACCACGGTCACTGAGACCATTCGGGCCGCCACCGCCCAGGCGATGGCCGAAGTCGAGCGGATCTGCCGGCCGATGGTGCCCGACGCACAGTTCCAGGCACACATGGACTTCGACCTCGAAGGCATCTTCCGCCAGCTCGACACCGACCTGCCCGGGGGTGACCGGCAATGACCGAGCCGCAGCAGACCTTCCTCAACCCGGATCTGGCCCGCCCGGCCGGCAACGCGCTGGGCGCGGCGGCCGAGACACTGGCCGCCGAGTGGGCCCGCGTCACCGGCACCATCCGGGCGCTCAACGAGTCCAGGCCATGGGGCGACGACGAGGCCGGCCGGACGTTCAACGAGCACTATCTGGACGGTGGTGACGAGGCCCCGGCGAAGGTGACCCTGGACGCCGGGGACGACCTCGTCGCAGCCTTCGAGGACACCGGCCTCCGGATCGTCTCCTCGGTCGACGGCACGGTCGACGACGATGGCGCGGTCGGCGACAGCTTCGGCGGCGGCAGGTAGCCCGGTCGCACTCGGAGGGCCCACGACGTGGCGATCATCAATCCGCGGGAGTGGTTCGGCGAGTACGGGTGGGTCTGGGACGCCGTCACCTGGGTGAGCGCCGGCGAGGCGTGGCCGACCGGCGACGAGGACCAGATGCGCGAGCTCGCCGCCGCCTGGCGCGAGCTCGAAGAGGTGGTACGGGTCGCACTGGCCGACGCTGACCCGGCCGCGCTGCGGGTCATCGAGAGCTGGGGCGGCGACGCGGGTGCCAAGTTCGCCAACTTCTGGCAGCAGGTCGGGGTCGGCCCCAACACCGGGCTGCCGGTCCTGCAGAAGGCCGCCGCCGCCTTCGCGAACGGCTGTGACACCGCGGCCACCGAGATCGAGTACGCCAAGCTGACCATCCTCATCGCGGTGGCCATCACGGTGATCGCGGTGTTCGTGGCGTTGCTGATGGCCTGGCTGGGCGGCGTCTCCGCGGGTGCCATCCCCGGCATCCTCGCCGCCGGCCGGCAGGCGGTCACCGTCGCGTTCCGTCGATTGCTGGCCCAGCTCGGCCGGCAGATGCTCACCCAGGCCGGGATGCGGGCCGCGTTGCAGAGCTCGGCCCGGATCGCCACCACGCACGTCACCCGCGCCGGTGCCCAGCGGCTCGGCACCCAGTTGGGCATCGAGTTGGCTCAGGAGATCGGCGAAGAGCTGATCATCGACATCGGTGCCCAGGCGTTCCAGGTCGCCCAGGGCAACCGCGACAACTGGGACGGCCGGCGGACCCTCACCGCCGGGGTCGGCGGCGCGTTCGGTGGCATGCTCGGCTTCGGCGGCAACCGGCTGCTGCGTAACACGGTCGCACCCCGGGTGCCGGTGTCGTTCCGGCCGCCGGCAATGGACTTCCGAGGCGCTGGCGTCGTCCGCTGGGGCGGCCGGTCGGTCACCGCCGGCATGCAGAACGCGGTGATCTCCCCGGCGGCCAGCGTTGCCGCGAACCTCGCCGTCAACCAGCAGTGGACCAGCCCCGGCTGGCAGGGGGCGCTCGGTGGATTCACCAGCGGTGCCGGTCGGGGCGGTGCAACCATGGCGGCGGCGTCAGCCGGCAGCACGGCTGCCGGCTGGGCCAACCGGTTGGGCGGTGTCGCGCCGCCGACCGGCGTGCCCGGCACCGTCGACCTGGCCGGCATTGCTCAGTTGACGAGCGTGGACGCCGCCGGGATCGACCTTGGCGCGCTCGGGTCCGACCCGGCCAGCGGTACGGGTACCGCCGTCCCGGCTCCGGTCACGGCTGACCCGACGCCGCAGACCGTACCGGATTCCGGGGCCGGCTCCATCTCGCTGGCCCCGACCACGCAGGACGCCCCGACGACCCAGGCGGCCCCGACGGTCGTCGACCAACCCGGCATCCAGCCGACTGTTGGTGCCGAGCCTCCACCGGTGGTCACCTCGGGTCAGCCGTCGGTGGTCGGCGTGGGCGACACCGCCAGCCCGGCGAACGCGCCGTCGACCGACGCGCCGTCGACCAGCACCGCCTCGCCGGACATCACGTCGCCGGACATCACGTCGCCGGACATCACCTCGCCGGACATCACGTCGCCGGACATCACCTCGCCGGACGTCACGGCGTCGGACGGCGTAGGGCCGACTCGGGCGGACGACGGGCCGCCGGTACAGGTCGCCGCCGGTGCTCCGGCCGGGGTCGGTACGTCGGCGCAGGCGGCGGCTCCGGCCGTGACCGCCGCCGGCCCGCAGAGCTCCCCGTCCACACCGGGTTCGACGTCCACACCGGCTGCGACGTCCACACCGGCTGCGTCGTCCACACCGGCTGCGACGTCGACACCCGGGCCGGTCCAGACCGGAGCCCAGACGACTGCCCAGGCAACAGCGGCGTCGACGGCCGGTGGCAACACCACGGCTGCTCCCCAGAGCTCGTTGACCGGCACCACCTCGGCACCGGTCCGGCCACCGGCACCGGTTGCCGGACCTGCCGCCGGACCCTCCGCCGGGTCGGTCAGCTTCGGGCCGGCTGTCGCCGCACCGGCCGCACCGGCCGCACCGGCCGCACCGGCCGTACCGGCTCAGCCCGGCCAGTCGGTCGGCATCCCGCCCGGGACCACCACCACGGCGCCGCCGCCGGCCGCGACCACCGGCGGGCCGGACCAGCCGTCCGGCCCGGCGCCCCGGCAACCATCCTCCGGCACCACCGTCGACCCGCAGACCCTGCAGCGGTCGGCCGGCCCTACCGGCACCGGTACGCACAGTTGGCAGCTGGACCCGGTCCAGTTCGACGGCGATCCGAACAGCGCGGACGCTGACCAGGCGCTCATCGACGCGTCCCGGGCCCTGGCCGACGCCGTTACGGGTGCGGTGACCCGGCACCAGCAGCAGGCCACTCCCGGCGAACAGATCTCGATGGGTAAACGGCCGGGCGTGGTCGGCGCGTTGATGACCCGCAGCGGGCAGCTCAACACACACAGCAGCATGACCGCCGACCAGAGCACCGACCCGGCCACCCAGCCGACGCCGCACCCGCTGGTCGAGACAGTGCTCGCCGAGGTCGCTCAGCAGGTCAGCCGGGTCGGCAGCGGGCACGGGCGGTGCGCCGAGGTCGCCCTGGTGTCCGATGTGGTCTACCAGTTGGAACGGCAGTGGCAGGATGCCGGCCGGATCGGCGATTTCGACGCGTACGCCCGATCGGAGCTGGCCGGGGCGCGGATCGTCACCCACCAGTTCCGCCGCGCCCAGGACGTCGACGTGGTGTACGAACGCGGCGACTACCGACCACCCTGCCGGTCGTGCGGGCCGATGTTGGAAATACTCGGCGTCACCCCGGTGGTGGACACCGAACGGATGCCCGGCCCGGCCGTACCGCCGGATTCCGGCGCGTTGGGCGACGGCCGGGCGCTGCCGGAAACCAGACCAACCGGCGACGGGCAGGGTCTGGTGCCGCCGGACCCCGCCGACCAGCAGGCGTTGACCGACGAGGTGCCGGTCGGGCCGGACGGCCACCCGGCCCGGCACCCCGACCCGCGCGGCGGCCGCTGGCCGGAGCTGGTCAACGATGGCGGCCCGGCCAACCCCGGTCGCGGCACCAACTGCGCCGACGTCGGCCTGTCCGTCCTCGCCACCTGGTACGGCGACCCACAGGTCGCGGCGGCGACCGGTGCGTCGGTGACCGCCGAGCCGGACAGCACCCGACGTCAGGAACAGTGGCTGGGTGCGTCCTTCGCGCCTGCCGGCCGTGGGCCGGCCGGCTTGGACGCGGTCGCCGACCAGCTGCGGCGTGCCGGCCCCGGATCCGCCGCGCTGATCATCACCAGCTGGACCGCCGCGGCCGGCGGCGGAGCGCACACCTGGAACGCCGTCAACCACGACGGGCAGATCATCTGGATCGATGCGCAGAGCCGGCAGGTTTCCGACACCGCGCCGATCTACGGCAGCGAGGTCGACGGGGTCTGGTCGATCGTCCTCGACGCCGACGGCAATCCGGTGCCGGCCGACGGCCCGCAGACGACTGCGGTGTCGACGACCGGGGCGACCAGTGAAGCGGAGTACCTGGATGCGTTGACCGAGCCCGACCGGGCCACGCTGCTCGCCGAGCTGGCCGCCGCCCAGGTCGATGCCGACACGATCCTTGCCGAACTGGGGGCGATCGGCGACCGGCTCAACACCGATCTTGGCCTGGCTGGCACCGACGCGCTGACCCCGCTGGGCAGCGAGTACCGGGTCAAAGGGGCCGAGTCGCTGGCCCGCAAGTTCAGCACCGACTTCGAGCCGAAGGGCTATTCCCTCCCGGAGGCGCTCGCCGAGATCAACGACGTGGTGCGGTTCTCCGTACGGGCACCGGAGACCGACGCGTACGGGCCGGCGGTCGCGGGAGTGCTCGACGCGTTGACCGCCAGCGGCCACCAGGTGACCGACGTCAAAAGCTTCTGGCACACCGGTAACCGGTTCTTCGGGCTGAACTGCACCCTCGTCACGCCCACCGGCCGAACATTCGAGGTGCAGTTCCCCACCGCCACCAGCTGGGCGATCGGCAAGGAGACACACGGCCCGTACGAAGTGATGCGCGACCCGGCGCGGACCCCGGCCGACCGGATGCACGCCTTCCTCGACATCCTCGCCGTCAACAAGGCGCACGACATCGCCGGCCGGATGCCGGGTGGCATGCCGGTGCTGACCGAGCGGTACGGCCCCCCGAAGGACACCAGCTTCGCCAAGTGGATCGGCAAACAGGACCAGGCCGGCCTGCGGCAGGACTACGTCGACTGGCTGGCCGCCGACCCGAGTCGCAGCTTCCGGCAGGAGTTGGCTGCGCGAGGATTGGACCCATCCGACCTGCCCGGATTCGATCCCGATGCGATAGGAAGCACAGATGCCGACCCTGACCTTTCGCTACCACCTGCTGTATCGGACGGACGACCAGACCCAGCCGCCGGTCAACCTGATAGCGGTGGCGGCCGGCACCGGGCCGACGCAGGCGGTGATCTGGGACCGTCCGACGTCGAGGTGGGGCTTCCGACCGGACGTGGCGGCGTCGATCCTGTACGCCGACCCGGAGCGCCACAGCGTCCGGGCAGTGGACCGGGCGACGGCGGAGTCGGCGACCCATCACTTCACGACGGTCCCGTTGCCGAGCGAGCCGGAGCTGACCCGGATTTGCCAGGAGGCCAGCCGATAACTAGCGGCCCTGCTGCGGATACGACGAGCTATCTCGATCGGCTGTCCGAAGCCGAGCGGCAGGAGCTGGAGCATGGCGTGGCGGCTGCGGGGGAGAGCGCGCAGGCGATCCAGGCAACGCTGGACGACGTCCTCGTCGGGCTACAAATGATGGGTGACCTGACCGGTGTGCAGGAACTCAGGCTGCTCGGGACCGAGTATCGGGTCAAGGATCCGGAGTCGCTGGCCAAAAAATTCGTGACAGAGCACCGCCCTGTTGGCGATGACATACCAGCCGCGCTCGCCGTGATCAACGACGTCGTCCGCTTCTCCGTGCAGAGCCCCGCTGGGCCCGCCTACGGTACCGCGGTCGACCGTGTCCTCAGCGGCCTTGAGTCGGCTCATCATCAAGTGGTGACCGGCAAGGTCTTCTGGCATCTCGGCAACAGATTCTACGGCCTCAACGTCACTCTTCGATCGTCTGAGGGTCAGCTGTACGAGATTCAGTTTCCGACCGAGGCGAGCTGGCGAGTCGGAAAAGCGACTCACGGATTGTATGAGGTGCTGCGGGACAGGGACTCTCATTCGGCTGATCGCGTCAACGCTTTCCTCGACATCCTCGCGCTGAACAAGGCTGCCGGACTGGCCGACAGGCTACCCGGTGGCCTCGATGTTCTGGCAGACCGGTTCGGGCCGGCGCAGTTCAATGGACTTGCGGCGTGGCTAGGCAAGCTCGACTCAGGTACGGCTCCGGACAACACTGTTCGGCAGGGCTATGGCGAGTGGCTCACTACAACTCAACAGACTCTCGTCGACGTGCTTACGGCTCGGGGACTTGATTACACTGACGTGCCCGGATTCGGGCTGGACCGGAGAGGTGATGTGGGTGGCGGACTTGGAGTTCCAGTACTTCCTGCTGTACCACCCGACACGTCCGTCGGACCACCCGGCGAACGTGATCGCCCTAGCGAACCATCCGGGCCCGACGATGGCGGTGACCTGGGATCGACAGACCGCCAAGTGGAGTTGCCAGCCGGACGTCGCGATAGCAGTGCTGTTCGTGAACCAGGAGCGCAACAACTTTCGAGGAGTGGACCGGGCGACGGCGGAGTCGGTGACGCATCACTTCACGACGGTCCCGTTGCCGAGCGAAACGGAGTTGACCCGGATCTGTCAGGAGGCCAGCGGGACCTGACGGCTTCTCTCGTCGCAAGCGACCCTTCGTCCGATTCAGCCGGGAGTTTAGAGCCGATCCCCTACCTGGACAGCCTTTCGACTAGCGACCGGGAGCTCCTGGCCACGGCTCTGCTTGCTGCTCGCCAAGACGCCGATATTGTACTTGCAGACCTGGTTGAGGCGGCTGCCGAGGCCGGCGCGGAGATTGGACTCGTCGGGCCGGAGATGCTTACGCCAGTAGGTCTCGAGCATCGGGTGAAGCATGCTGAGTCATTGGCGCGGAAGTTCAAGGTGGAATTTGAGCCTATCGGGCTTGATCTGCAAGGGGCGCTCGGCAAGGTCGGTGATCTAGTTCGATTTTCGCTCCTGGCGCCAGAGCGACATTATGGCTCGGCGGTCAATGAGACGTTGGATGGCCTGGTTGGCCGGGGATACGAGGTTCAACAGGTCAAGTCCTACTGGAATCCGGGGAACAGGTTCTATGGGCTGAACAGCGTTCTTGTATCTCCCAGTGGTCGCGTATTCGAGATCCAGTTTCCGACAAAGCGAAGCTGGCTAGTTGGTAAGCAGACCCACGGTTGGTACGAGGTCGTCCGAGATCCTGTTCGGTCGTCCGAGAGCAGGGTTGAAGCGTTTCTGAATATTTTAATAATGAACAAATCGACTGGGCTGTCGTCGCAACTTCCGGTCGGCCTGAAACTGATTTCTGAAACTTACGGAAATTCGATCCAAAATGGATTTGCAAAATGGATAAGTGATTCTAGGCGGCGCAACGTTGCCAGTGATTTCGCGATATGGTTGAATGAGCAAGGAATCACCTTTTCGGAGTTTGCTGGCCGTCTCGGTCTCGATCAGGTGGACTTCGTGGGACTTGCCGATCAGATAGCGCAAGGGAGGGTTTCGGCTGACTATGACATTCATCTACTATCTGATGTACCCGCCAGGGGAGCTGGATGGGACTCCGGCGAACGTGCTCGCGCTGGCTCAGGGGCGCGGACCGGTGCAGGCCGTGATCTGGGATCGCCCGACGCAGAGGTGGAACTTCCGTCCGGACGTAGCAGCGGCGTTTCTCTATTCGACGCCGGACCTGGAGCAGACCAGGCTCGTCGATCGGGTGATGGCGGAGTCGGTGACGCATCACTTCACGGCGGTGCCGTTGCCGAGCGAGGCGGAGTTGACCCGGATCTGCCGGGAGGCCAGCCCGACCTGACCGGCACCCGGCCGGTGTCCGGTGAGGGCCGCGATACCGCGTCAACAAGCCTGGCGTCGGCGAATGCCGCAGGTGAGTCGTCGACATTGCCGGAGCAGGGAGGGGTAGTCGATGACCGAGGACGAGGCCAGAGCACTGATCAGCAGACTGCTGGGCAGCAGGAACCCGATCGAGATGTATCCGTTCGAGTTCGGCTGGCTGGTCCGGGAGGAGTTGTCGACCCAGGAACGGCAAGCCGGGATGCACATCGGTCAGGGGAGCTTCATCGTGGACCTGACGGGCGTGGTGACCGCCCAGCCGAGCCTGCCGGCGACGGTGGTGGTCGAGGAGTACGCGGCAGAGCGTCGGCAGGGCCCGATCTCGGGTCGGCAGGTGTGGCCGGAGCCGGGCCCGCCACCGGAGTAGCCGACCGGGCCGTACCCGTGGCGGGCGGCGATGCGCCGCTGGCCGGCTCGCGTCCGGTTGGTCCGTTGAATTTGGCGCCGTTGGAGGATGTGGTTTTTCAGGCTGATCTTGAGGCGGTGTTGTGGTCGGGTGGTGGGTTTGTGGTGGGTGCGGATCCGTCGTCGCATCCGTTTGGTGGGTTGGTGAATGATGGTGGTCCGGGGCGGTCGGGTCGTGGCAACAATTGTATGGATTGTTCGTTGGCGGGGTTGTCGACGTTTCTGGGTCGGCCGATGGTGTCGCTACCACGCTGGCCGGACATCCTGCCGGACGGCGCCGTCGACCGGCAGACCGGCGAGGCGGCCGGTGTCGACCGCGCCGAGGAGTGGTTGGGCGGGGAGTGGGTCGGTCCGCCGGCTGACCTGCCCGGTGTGCCGCAGAAGCGGGCGGTGGCGGTCGCCCGTCAGTACGCGCAGTTGCAGCAGCGGGTGGCGGCGGCCGGGCCGGGCAGCGCCGCCCTGGTTGTCGCCGACTGGCTCAGTGTGGACGAGCGTACCGGGCAGGTGCAGGTCGACGCTGACGGCAACGCCCTGGCTGACGGCTCGCACGCGTTCCTGATCGTCTACCCGCATGGGGCCGATCGCCCGGTGTGGTGGGATCCGCAGGACGGCCAGACGTGGCCGGTGCCGCCGACGCACGTCGTCGCCGCCACTCACACGTTGTGGTCGATGGACGCGCCGGCAGCAGGTGGAGGGACCAACAGTGACTCGGGACGACGCGCAGGAGCTGATCCAGCGGCTGGTCGGGACGCCGAACCGGATGGCGCTGCACGAGTTCGAGTTCGGCTGGCTGGCGCAGGAGATCCTGAGTCCACAGGAACGCGGCACGGGGATGCGGGTCGGCCTGGGGAGCTACATCATCGACCGGGACGGGACGGTGACGGTGCACGGGAGTCTGCCCGTACCGGTGACGATCAGCCGGTACGTGGCGGAGCGTCGGCAGGGGCGGATCTCGGGTCGGCAGGTGTGGCCGGAGCCGGACTCGCCGGAAAGGGAGTAGCTGGCGGAGCCGCCGGAGTAACTGACGGAACCTCCGGTGTAGTCGCCGACACCGATGAATTGTCGGGTCCGCGTCCGGTTGGTCCGTTGAATTTGGCGCCGTTGGAGGATGTGGTTTTTCAGGCTGATCTTGAGGCGGTGTTGTGGTCGGGTGGTGGGTTTGTGGTGGGTGCGGATCCGTCGTCGCATCCGTTTGGTGGGTTGGTGAATGATGGTGGTCCGGGGCGGTCGGGTCGTGGCAACAATTGTATGGATTGTTCGTTGGCGGGGTTGTCGACGTTTCTGGGTCGGCCGATGGTGTCGCTACCGCGCTGGCCGGACCGGGCAGGCGACGGGACGATCGACCGGGTCACGGGTGAGGCCGACGGGATCAGCCGGGCCGAGGAGTGGTTGGGCGGGGAGTGGGTCGGTCCGCCGGCGGACCTGCCGGGGGCACCGGCGGACCGGGTGGCGGCGGTCGCCGAGCAGTACGCGCAGCTGCAGCAGCGGGTAGCGGCGGCCGGCCCAGGTAGTGCAGCCCTGGTCGTCGCCGATTGGCTGAGCTTCGACCAGGACACCGGACGGCTGCACCTGGACGCCGACGGAAACGCGCAGGCAGCCGGCTCGCACGCGTTCCTGATCGTCTACCCGTACGGGGCCGACGGGCCGGTGTGGTGGGATCCGCAGTACGGCGGAACCGCGACGCAGCCGCCCGCCGAGTACCTGGCGGCGACGCACACCTTGTGGTCGATGGACGCGCCGACGGCACGGGGAGGGACCAACAGTGACTCGGGACGACGCGCAGGAGCTGATCCAGCGGCTGGTCGGGACGCCGAACCGGATGGCTCTCCACGAGTTCGAGTTCGGCTGGGTGGCGAGGGAGATCCTCTCGGAGACGGAACGCACCCAGGGGCTGGGTCTGGGCCAGGGGAACTGGGTGATCGACCACGACGGGACGGTGACGGCCCACCGGAGCATGCCGCCTTCGATCATCATGCAGGAGTACGCGGCGGCCCGCCGGGCGGGCCGGACGACCGGCCGCCAGGTGTGGCCGCTGACGGACGAGCCGGAGCCGAACCACTAGCCGCCGCCGGGCCGGACGGGTCGCTCAGCGCCGCGCCGGACGGACTGGTCAGCGCCGCCGCCGGGACGACCTTCGGGGGCGCGCTGCACGACGCCGACCCGGTCGCGGTCACCGCGGCGGTACGCGACGCGCTCGACACCGGACTGCTGCCGGCCGGTGCGGTCGCCGACCCGGACGCCGGCACGGTCACCCTCGACACCTCAGCCGGGCCGGTGACCGTCACGCTCGCCGTGACCTCGCTGCCGCCCGACACGACGGTGGCCCCCGTCGCCACCATCGCGACGCACGCCGACGGGGCGACCGTACGGGTATCCGACCGGGCCTCCACGGACCATGTCCGGCGGGCCGTCGCCGCCGCACTGGCCGAAGTAGACGCCATCGCCCAGGAGCGGGCCGACGGGTTGCGTACCGATGCGACGACGGCGCTCGCCGAAGGGTCCCGGCCCGAGGGTGACGGGCAGCGGCACCTGACCGCGCGGGACATCGGGCGGCTGGCCGAGCTGCGTACCGTCGCCGACCAGTTGGCGCAGGCCGGCACCGGCCGGCACGCCGACCCGGCCCAGGTAGCCCAGCTGCACGCCGAAGCGGTCGGCCTGCTGATCAGCAGTGGGCTGTTGGAGCCGTACCCGGGGCACCGGGTGCACAGCCTGGTGCCGAACGTACCGGTGGTCGGGACGGCCGCCACGGACGCCCGGTTCGCTGCCGTCCGTACCCAGTTGGGGCCGGCCTTCGCGGACCTCGCCGGGCTGCTCACGGCCGCCCGCGACCGACCCGGCCTGGCCGACGAGATCCGGGTCGTCCAGGCCGACGTACGGGCGGCGGCCCGCCAGTGGGCCGCGCAGGCGACCGCCGCCCGCGACCGGGCGGACCTGGCGTTGACCGACCGGGTCGACGCCGCGCTCGACGCCGACCCGCAGCACGTCTTCGACCGGCTGGTCATCGGCGGCGGCTGGGCGGCCACGGCCGACTTCGCCACCCTCGACGCGCCGCCGGACACCGGGGACGGCCTGCCGCCGGTGCTGGCGGTGTCGCAGGGCCACGACCCGTGGGCGGATCGGCAGCAGCTGCTGATGGGGCAGGTCCCCACCGAGTTGGAGATCCCCGGCCTGCCGTTCCAGCCGGCGGACTTCGCCGACGAAGGCACCCAGTTTGCCCTCTCCAGTGACTTCGCTGCGGCGGTCGGCGCGGCCCGCGCGTACACCGGGATGCCCAGCTACCAGGGCACCGCGACCGCGATTACCCCCCGCCCGACCAGCGCCGACGCTGCGGCCGGTTGGCCGGATGGCGCGAACTACCGGGTGACGATCGGCGAGCGCGGTTTCTACGCCGCCACCGTGGACATCGCCGCCGGTCCGGGCCCGGCGCGGGTGCCGGCCGCGCCGGCGTCGACAACCGGCCGGTACGTCGACCCGGCGACCGGCTACCAGGTCGACCTCTCCGGTCCGGTGCCGGTGTTCCGGGACCCGACCGGCGTGGCCGTCGACCCGGCGACGCTGCCCGCCCCGGTCCGTACGGTCCTCGGCGGCACCGACACCGACATCCTGACCGGCACGGGTACCAGCCAGGATGACCCGCCGCTGCTGGCTGACACCGCCGGCCGGCTCACCGATCTGCTGGTGGTCGATCCGGACAGCGGGTACGCCGTCGACCGGACGTCCGGCACGCCGTACGGGCCGGACGGCTCCCCGGTCGACCCGGCGGCGCTGCCGGCCGGTGCCGCCCAGCGGCTCGGCTTCGACGCCGATGGCCGGTTTACCGACCCTCGGCCAGCGCGCCCCCGGGTCGACTTCGGTGGGCAGAACCTGGCCGACGCGTACCAGCCAGGTGACCGGGTGCTGGTGTTCGGCGCGGGTGCCTCCGGGGCCTGGGACATCGAGCAGGCCGCCGCGTCACCGGCGGCCACCATCGACTGGTCGGCCCGCGCGGTCGGGCTGCCGCCGGCCGACCGCACCGGTGACCCGGCCCGGGACGCCGAGTTGCGGTTCCAGCGCAGCTTCTCCGGCGGCTACAACCGCCGCAACACGTTGCCCGAGGTCGGCGCGTACGACGTGGCCGCCACCGATAGCCGGATCAGCCAGTCGCTGCGCGAGATCGTCTCCGCCCGGCACACTGTGGACGGTACGTTCCTGGTCGACTTCACTGACGGCACCCGCCACGAGTACGACCGGATGGTCCTCTCCATCGGCCAGGCCCCCGAATACCCGGGCGGGGTCGCCGCCCTCGCCAGCACACTGGAGTTGCGCCCGCTGCACGGGCCGGCGACCACCCGTGGCGGCAGCCACGACATTCTCGGCCTGTCCGACGCCTCCGGCCAGCTGCGGATCCTTGGTGCCGCCGCGGTGGCCCGCCCGCTCATTCTGTCGCTCGGCGAGTTCCGGCAATCGGTGGAGTCCGAGCTGGGCAAACTGGCCGCAGCGCTGCCCGACGACTCACGCAACATCCCGCCAAGTATCCGGTTCCACGCCCAGCGGATCGCCGAGGCGAACCGGAGCTCGCCACCACCCCGGTCACACCTGGCCGAAGTCGACGTACCCACCCCGCCAGGCGATGTCGGGGTCGAGCCAGGGCAGCGGCCCGTGCTCGGCGGTGATCCGCTCGGCGATCTCCGGAACGTAGACGTCGATCGGGTCCTGCCCACCGACGGCGTCGAAGCCGGCACCGTAGGGGACGAGTTTGGCGCGGTTGCGCGCGAAGTAGACGAACCGCAGGTCGGGCAGGACCCGGGGGGCGAGTTCGGCGAACAGTTCGGCACCCACCGGGGTGATGCCGCAGTTGACCAGGCCCAACCAGCGGAGTTGGCGCAGGTACGGGGAGGCCAGCAGGGTGCGCAGTCCGTCGTCGCCGATCGGGTTGTTGTTCAGTCCGAGGCTGGTGAGTCGGGCCAGCAGCGGGCTCGCGGCGATCGGGCCGATCAGGTCCGGATCGACGTGGGTGAGCCAGACGTGGCGGACCGGAACCCGGCGGTAGATCTCCGCGCCCCGGTCGAGGAAATCGGCCCCCGGCAGCTTGACGAACTCGGCGAATCCGCGCCGGACGAGCCAGTTGGTGACCAGACCGGCGACGGGCGCGCCGAGTCGGGGAGTCAGCCGGTGGCTGAGCGCGGCGGCCCGATCGGACAATTCAGGATCGACCGGGGTGCCGGCGACGACGGCCAGGTCGCAGGCGATCTCGGCGCGGATCAGCTCGGCGTGGTCGGGGTCGGTGGGTTCGATGGCGTCGGCGTAGCGCAGCCGCAGGTCCATGTCGTCGGGGTTGGCGAGGATGGCGGCGTACAGGGTGTCGCTGACGGTGGGCCGGGCGTCGCTGGCGTCGGACATGACCGCAGCGTATCGACGCCACCCACGACGACCAGTGAGGTGCCGGGCGATGACGGAGGACGACGCGCAGCAACTGATCGAACGGCTGGTCGGGACGGCGAATCCGATCGAGCTGCATCCGTTCGAGTTCGGCTGGCTGGCGAAGGAGACACCGTCGACCGAACAGCGGGCGACGGGGGCGCACGTCGGGATGGGCTGCTACATCATCGACCAGTCGGGGACGGTGACGGTGCACGGCAGCCTGCCGATACCGGTGGTCATGAAGCAGTACGCGGCGGCGAGGCGGCAGGGCCGGATCAGCGGGCACCAGATCTGGCCGCGAGTCGCGACGGTGGACCAGCCGATCCCCGGCTGACCCGGATCCGGGCGCTGACGGCCCGCTACACCGCCGCCGACCCGCCGACCCGGGTGGCGCTGCGCGCCGAGATCGGCGTACTCGTCGACCAGCTCGGCCTGACCGGCGGCACCCCGCAGGCGTACGCGCGGTGGGCGCAGCTGCCGCCGGACCTGGCGAACCTGCTGCTGCGGCTCACCTCGCCGGCGCTCGCCCCGGAGACCGTCCTGGCTGTGCTCGGCGCGGACCCGGCGACGCTGACCGAGCCGCAACGCGCCCAGCAGCGCGACTACCGGGCCCGGCTGGTCCACAACGGGTACGTTCCGTACGCGCCGCAGCTCACCGAGCAGCTGCACCGGCTCGCCGTCGACGCCGAGCAGGGCCAACGGAGCCTGCCGACGCTGCCGGCCTCCGCCGGTCAGGTGATCGGGCTGCGCGCCGATCAGCTCGCCCAACTGCAGGCCGTCGATCCGGAGCTGGCTGCGCGGATCGCCCGCGACGGGGTGTACGTCGACCTGACCGGCCAGGTCGACATCGGCCCGTACGTGTTGGCGAACGCGCCGCATGTCGACGTTGGCGGCGTACACCCGGGTTTCGACCTGGCGACCGACGCCGGCCGGCGGGCGCTGCTGGCCGAGGACGTCCGCCGGGCATACGCGACGATCACCGCGACGTACGGGTCGAGCCCGGCGATCACCCAGCTGCTCGGCAGCCACAGCTTCCACTACCTGGCGCAGACCCGCACCATGGTGCTGGTCTCGGACGCTCTGACCCGGGCGATCCTCAACCTGGCGCCGAGCGCGCCGGTCGAGCAAGCGCCGGAAGCAGCACCGCTCGCCGTCGACCCGACCGAGATCCACGTGTACGCCGACCACCCCACCCTGCCGGAGCCGGATCCCGGGGAGGTGGCACCGGAGTACGGCCGTCCGGTGGATCCGAACTCGGGTGCCGCAGCGCCCCTGTGGAATGGGCTGCCCAGGCGGGAGCAGGTCGCGCAGGGAGCTCTCGGTGACTGCGGCATGCTCGCCTCGATCGGCGCGATCGCCGGGCACAGCCCGCAGACGATCGGTAATTTGTTCCGTCCCAACCCGGACGGCACGGTCGACGTCCTGCTGCACGAAAGCAGCCTCCCTGGCGACCGGACCACTCCGACCGGCCGACGACTGCGGATCACGGTGACTCCGGACGTCCCGGTGCACGCCATCATGCCGGGGCAGGCCGCCTACGCCGACCAGGCGCAGGTCGGATCGGCATGGGCGAGCATGCTCGAGAAGGCGCTGGCGGCGGTCGACCGGACCTGGACCGAGTCCCGGCAGGTCGCCTGGCAGCAGCAGTGGCAGAGCTGGCAGGGCTGGTCAGACCAAAACCAGGCCGCGCCGCGCGGTTACGCCCGGATGAACCCGGGCAGCACTTCCGATCTGTGGGCGGAGGTGCTGACCCAGCTCACCGGCGAGCCGGCCCGCGCCGACCGGTTTCCCACGCACCCGGGCAGCGAGCCTACGGTCGAGGCGACGCTGGCCCAGTTGTTGGCGCGGCGGATTCCGGTGATCGTCAGCACCATGCCAACGGACCGCTATCAGCATCTGCCGAATGGAGCGCCGCCGTACGGACTGCACGCGGGACACGCGTACGAGGTGGTGGCGGCACGGGACGGGCACATCTGGCTGCGCAATCCCTGGAATCATGGCCATCCGCAGCCGATCCCGGTGCAGGCATTTCTCGACCTGATGAGTAGGGACTACGCCCACCTGGATCGCGCGCCGGTGGTGCCGCCGCTCCCGCCGGTGCCGCCCGTCGCGAAGCAGGCCAGCTCGGCAGGCGGGTCGACGGCGGAAGCCGGCGTCGGCGCGTCGGCGGGCGTGGCGACCAATGCGCTGACCGCTGCCGGGCCGGGCCGGACGGTGACTGAGCGGAGCGGCGCCTACTTTGTCTACTACGCGGACCGGGGCACGGCCGGTGAGCTGGCTCAGTTGCTGGCCGTCGAGGTGGGACCGGACGGTTCGCGCTCGATAGCCTGGGACAACGGTTCTGCAACGCCCGGCGCCGGTACGGTTTCGGCACCGGCCCACGCAGGGGGTCGGTGGCCGGTGAACCGGGCGGAGGCGGAGCAGGTGGCCCGCAGCGAGTTGGGCTTCGAGTTGCCGGACGAGCCGACGCTGCATGGAATGCTCGGTGGCTGAGTTCTCGACGGGAAGGACAGGATTGTGCCGTCGCACCCTGATGTGCTGGTAGTTCGGAACAACACACAGGTGAACATGGGTACGTTCAGCCTCGGTGCGGCCGGGGCGAATCCGCGTCGGCCGGTGACCGCGCAGGTGGTGGTGGCCTTTCCCGGGTCTGCCGATTCAACGACGTACCTGTTGCGGCTGGGGGAGACGTTCCCGATCGGTGCCGAGACCTGGTACTTCGCTGGGGCGCATTTCGAGAACGCTGGTCGGTGGCGGGTCACGGTGCGGCGGCTGGCACCGGGTGAGGCGCCGCCGGTGGTGGACGAGTCGACGGCGGTGACCGGCTGGCGGCCGGCGCAGCGGCAGCCGTTCGGCCCGCTCGATGAGGGTCAGTTGCAGGCACTGGAGCAGGCGTTGGGGCGCCCGCTGCCCTGGGCTTACCGGGATTGGCTGTCTCAGACGAACGGAATGCAGCCGGTGGAGCCGCAGTGGGTGCCGGGTGCGCCGTTCACGCTGTTCCCGGGGCGTCCGCTGCTGGGTGTGCACCCGGAGTATCCGTCGTTCGACCTGTTGACCGCCGAGCGGGAGTGGCGGGTCGGGAAGTTGTCGACGGACTTCGTTGTCATCGCGGTCCCGATGGAGGGTCTGCTGCTGCTTCGGCTGAAGGAACCCCGCCCGGGCAGCGTCGGCTTCCTGCCGAAGGACCTGCTGGCCGGCCCGGGTACGGCGGATGCAATCGCCTGGCGGGAGCGACAGGTGATCACTACCAGCATGGGCTGGTCGTTCGGCGACTTCCTTGGCCGGCTCACCCCGCTCGACGCGCCGGGCGTAGCGTGAAGATCACTTGACGAGGATTCGGGCTGGCGTCGGCGTGTCGTCCGAATTTTCGTCAAGTGATCTTGAGGACTCCCGTCCTAGGTGGCGGTGATTGGTCGGTTTTGGGTGACTACCAGCTTTTATCCGGCATTCACTAGTTTGGTGCTGATCGATTCCCTATCCCTGGCTGGCGATTGAGATCTGTGCATTGACTGCGTGTGGCGAGATCCGTACGATCAGCTGAATACGCCACCACTTTTCCTAGCAAGGGGATGAAGTGAAGAATTCCACTAGCGTCAGGAAAGACACGGCTGTCGCGCCCACGCTGCTCACTCCGAGCCGGGTCGAGAAGATGCTCGCGCGTCGCCAGGCGGTCCAGGTGGTCAAGTTCCGCACGACCTGCACGGACTGCCTGCCCAACTACTAGCGCACCGCCGTCGGGCGCTCGGCGTCGCCGTGCGGTGCGAACGCCGGCGTCGCCGAGCCCGCGAGGAGCACCGTGCCGTGACCTTCCAATTGTCGGCGGACGATGTCCTTAGTGCGTTGAGCGTCTGTTGCGGTGAGCCGCTCGAGGATCCGGCCGAGGCGGTCGCGGCACTGCGCCAAGGACAGCCGTCCCTGACCGCCACCCTGTACTCCGCGTGGGCTGCGGACGGCGTCACCCTCGACCCGGGGATTGCCAACGATCTCGAGTTGGCCACCTCGCGGGTCACGTTTTATCGCACCGTGGCGGCCGAGCTCGCCGCACGCGTCAGCGACCTCACCCCGATCAAAGGGCTGGAGGTAGCCGACCGCTACCCGGCCGGTCTTGGTCGCACCATGAACGATCTCGACTACGTCGCCGGCACCGAGGCCGCTCTGTGGCGAGCGGCAGGTCTACTCATCGACGATGGCTGGGACCTGCACACCGGCACGTTCGCCTGTTTCAACGACCGTCTGCACATGATGGTGAGTCTGCGGCGCCCGCACGAATCCCGCTTCGTCCTGCCGTACGGGGTGGAGATCGCCACCTGGTGGTCGCTGGGTGACCTGGCCGGTGTGCCACCGCTGACCGCCATGCCGCAACCGTGGCGGGCACCGGCGGTGAAGAACACCCTGATGCTCCTGTTCGAGCGCTTCGAGCAACGCTTCCGGGCCCGGGACCTGATCGACGCCAGCCTGCTGGTGGCCTCGGCCTCCGAGGAAGAGCTGATCACACTCACCCGCGCGCTGACCGCACTCGGGTTGTGGCCGGAGTACGCCGAACTCGCCGCGCTCGTTGCGCGGACGAGCCTGCCACCACTGCGACCGCCGCCCCGGCGCAACCAACTGGACACCCGCGCCCGCCGGGCGATCCGCAGTGCAGCCGTGCTGCGCCGTCCCCTCACTGGCATGGCCCGCCACCTGCAGCGTCGCAACATCAAAGGTGCCTCCGCCCGGATCGAGCAGCGGTCCTGGGCGGCGGCCGCCGAGCGGCTCTCCGCCGGTGCGTCCGTCCGGGCCGGGGTGCTGGCCTTCGGCCTGCCACTGGACGACGCCCCGCGAGGTGACGCCCCCACCGCCACACTGCACGAGCGCGGTCGGCTGGCCTGGGTGGACAGCCCGGTCGGCAGGTTCCTGTTGACGATCGGCGACGAGGTCGACGAAGACACCGTGGCGGAACTGTCCGGCCCGGTGCCCAGTCCGGCGACCACCGGAGCGAACCCGTGACCGCCGCCGCCGAGATCGTCGGGCGGGCGTTGGACGACGACATCCGGGTGCTGACCCGTCACCGGCCGGGTGCCGAGATCACCACCGTGTCGGTGTGGATCCTCGCCGGATCCCGCGACGAAACCTCACCTGGCACCGCCCACCTGTTCGAACACCTGGTCATGCAGGCGGTGCCGCCCGGCCGGAAGATGCGGGTCATCGACGAGATCGAGTCGTACGGTGGCGAGGGCAACGCGACCACCGCCCGCGACTACGTCGTCCTGTACGCGCGGGTACCGACAGTGGACGCGCTGGCCGTACTGGACCTGCTCGCCGAGGCCGCGACGGCCACCGAATTCGACCCGGTCCTCGTCGAGGCCGAACGTCGGGTGGTCATCGAGGAGCTGCGCCTGGCTGAAGCCGACCCCACCGACATCGTCCACGACGTGTTCTTCGCCGCCGTGTACGGCGACCACCCGATGGGCCGGCCGGTCGGCGGCAGCCCCGCCGACGCGCTCCGGCTCACCGCCGCCGAGGTCACCGCCTGGTCCCGCCGCCACGTGCGGGCCGGACGAGTCGCCGTCGTGGTCACCGGCGGTGTCACCCCCGCCGCCGTGACCGCTGCGACGGCGCGAAGCGCCCTCGCCGGCCTGTCCGTTACACACCAGAGCGCCCGCGCCGACCGGCCCGCGCTCCCCATCCCGTTGCCGGCAATGGCTCCCGGCGTACGGTCCCGGCGGCTGGATCATCCGCTGCCCGGCGACACCGCGGCCGTGGTGCTCGGCGGACCCGCGTTCTCCTTGGCTGACCCGCGGCTCGCCGCCGCCGAGGTGGTGATGGAACTGTTCGCCGGGGGCAACACATCCGTCCTCGTCGAGCAGTTGCGTACCAGTCTGGGGCTGTCCTACGACATCTGGGGCGACCTCAGCGGTTACCACGACACCGGCGTCTGGCGGATCGCGATCACCACCGCTGTCGAGCACCGTGACGAGGTGGCCCGGCTCGCCGTCGACCTCGCACGGTCGGCGGTGGCGGACGGCTGGAGCGACGCCCGCGTGGCGGTGGCCCGCCGACGTGCTGCCGGTCTGGTCCGGCTCGATGCCGAGACTTCCCTCGACGAGACTCTCCTGTTGGGCCGGCACGCTCTGCTGGGCGGCAGCGTCGACTGGTCGGTGGCCGAATACGCCGACCGGATCGCGGCGGCCTCCCCACAGCAGGTCCACGACGCCGCCGTGTCCATGGCGGACCAACTGGTGGTGGCCACCACCGGCGGGTGACAGCCCGCAGCGGCCCACCCGGCAGACCAACTACCAATGGAGGGAGGTAAAGGTGAACCGGAACATGAAGTTCGGCCGCAGGCCGCGGGTGAAGAAGAAGACGACAACGACCCGCAAGTGACCATTCCTTGCCGGCCGCGCAACCGCTCGCTGATCCGCCGACCGACGGATTGTCCGCGCTCGACCCGGGAAGGAGGCCAGGATGAACCGCCAAGCTGTCCACACACGGCGCCCGGTCGTGAAAAAGAAGAAGCGGTGACCTGAAACAGACGACGGGTGCGGCAGCCGGCGGGTCCGGGGCCGCACCCGGCACCATGCCCGGAGCACATCCGGACCAGGCCAGGACCACACCCGACGCCATACCGCCGCGAAGGAGCCTCCGCGTGAGTGAAGCAGTCGACTGGGAACATACGGTCTTCATGCTGCTCGCCCCCGATGCCCTCGCCCGCCACCTCGGCGGGCAGATCGTGGACCGGGTGGTCGACCAGGGATTCCAGCCAATGGCGTGGCGGGTGCTGTGGCACCGGCCGGCCAACCTGGACGCGTTCCACGAACGCAACATCACCCAGGTGTGGAAGGCGTACCTCTACCGTCTCGTCGACCAGCTCTTCGACTTCGGCCCGACGGTGGCGCTTCTGGTCCGCGACGTCCGGCCCGATCCGCGACACCCCAGCCACGCCCGGCTGCGCCTGGCCAAAGGGGCGAGCGATCCTGCTGACGCGAGCCCTGGCACGATCCGTGCCGACCTCGGCTCCATAAACGTCATGCTGGCCCTGATGCACAGCTCCGACACCCCTGCCGACTCCCAACGGGAGAGCGCGGTCTTCACCGACAGCCAGTTCGGCGTCGGGTCCGGCGTCGGCGGGCGCGGCGGGTACGACGGCGGCGACCCGGCCGACCTGCGTACCCTGCTCGATCTGCTCAGCCGGAGCGCTCCCGCCGAGCGCCGGGGATATCCGCAGGTCCTGGCCGGTCTGCGCGCCCGGGTCCTTGCCCTGGCCTGGCCAGGGCTGTCCGACTCCGCCCGCCGCAGCGCGGCCGACCTGCTGGCCGGTGACCTCAGCGGTCTCGCCGCCGCCGGGGCCGGCGAGAAGGCCGCCGGGCTGCTGGCCAGCGGGCATCCCCTCGCGCCGATACTGACCGCCGAGTTCACCCCCGACCAGCCCGGCCCCGACCCGGCCCGGGTGCAGGACCTCCTCGCTGTCCACGGCGCCCGGCTCGACCCGTGGGAACGCCTCGTGCTTGCCACCTCACGCCGGTTTGCGCCGCGCCGGTGACGCCGACGCCGGGATCAGGACGTTCGCTGTCCAGGGATGAGGACGGTCGTCGACGCGGCGGCCCGCGCCGTGGCCATCAGCTCAGGATCGGTCGAGTGCAGCCAGGCCGTCAGCGGCGTACCGACGCATCCCCGGTCCTGTTTGGCCCGCGCCGCGCCCTGTCCGTAGCCGATCCGGCGGACACCCTGCGCCGAGGCGATCGGGACCGCCCCGTAGAACGCCGTGCCGAAGTACGCGAACCTCGACCGGCGATCGGTGTAGTCGTAGCCGAGGGCCAGGCACTGCCACTCGTCACCGAACGGTGCGAACAGCGCGAACCCGACGACGGCGTCCCCGGCATCGGCGAGGACCACCTGGGCGCGGCCGCCGGCGACATCCTGCAACAGCGATTCCAGCCGGCCGCGCTCGGCCGCCTCGTCGCAGCGGCCCCGGTACTTGCTGACCAACTGGCCGCGCAGTCGGGCCAGCACCGGTACGACCGGGGGGATGGCATCGCCGTGCAGATGACGCAGCCGTACGCCGTTGGCGGTGAGCCGGGCCAGCTCGCGCCCTGCTTCCGCTGCCCGTTTGCGGGGCAGCGACGCCAGGTAGGCGTCGAAACCGCCGTCGCGCACCGGAAGCTCCCAGGTCAGTGACAGTGGCATCGCCACGAACCCGGCTGCGGACAGAGCACCGGTCAGCGCCGTCGCCTCCGGTCTGGTGTAGAGGAACGCCACCGTCGCGATGCCGGCGTCCGCGGCCCAGTCCAGGATGCCGTCGACGGCTGCAGCGAGCGCGGCCGGGCTGTTCGCCGCCGGTCCGACGGGGAGGCATTCGTAGCCGGGCAGCATCACCAGCAGGTTCGGCGTCCAGCGGGACGGCTCGGGCGCGGCCCGCCTCGACAACTCGGCTCGCGCGGCACGTGACGCGTCGGTCAGCGGCAGCGCGGGAGCCGCACTGACCAGTACATGGTGCAGGTCGAACACTTCACCGGGCCGGGGGACGGGCTGCACGGTGGCGTGCAGGGCCAGGCACGCCGCGTCGCCCTGTTCGACAACGAAGGTGAGCGTACGCCCGCCGAGCCGGCCCGCCATCGCACGCAGCCAGCCCGGTGTGGTCAGCATCGGCCCGTCGGCGGCCAACCGCTCCCACTGCGGGGCGATGCCCGAATGGACGCGTAGCCGGTAGCTCACAGCCGCATCACGTAGGCGTCGAGCCGGCGGGCGGTCAGCCCGTGCCGACGTTTGAAGACGTCGTTGCTGCGCCCGCCCTCCAGGATCGGGCGGCCCAGCCGCAGCGCCAGCCGGACCGACTCGGCGAACAGCGCCGCGTACGGGCTGGCGTTGCCGTCGACACGGTATTCGACACCGCAGGTCCAGGTGTGGAAACGGCGCTGGTCGGTCAGGCACACCCCGGCCGCGACCAGCGTGCCCCGTTGACGGATGCGGAGCACGTGCGCGGCCGGGCCGAGGGCGGTGACGAACCGGGTGAACGTCTCGGTTGGGTAGAAACCGGCGTTGCCGAAGCGGGCGGCGGTCCGGTCGCACAGCTCGGCGATCTCGACCAGGTCCGCGCCGTCCGGTGTGGTCACATCGCAGACGAAACCGGCGTCGGCCGCCCGGCGCTCGTTGCGGCGCAGGTTGGCCCGGGGCCGGGGAGCCAGTCGGGCAAGGTAGTCCTCGTACGAGGTGAGGCCGGTCAGGTCGGTGGAGTAGCGGTCCACCAGGTGCCGACCGGTCAGCCCGGCGGCGGTGAGTGCGGTCGCCGTCGGGCCTGACGAGTCCACATTGACCAGCCCGTACCAGCGGGCCCCCCAGTTGCCGGCGAGCCGGCGCAGGGTGTCCAGCAGTTCGGTGACCACGTCGGTCCGGGCGACCGCGCCGAGCAGTTGGGTGTCGTAGCAGTGCCAGACGTGGCTGAGCAGCGCGCTGTCCCGTTCGATGCCGGGATGCAGGCGCCGGAGCCCGCCGATCGGGTCGGCGAGGCGGTGCAGCGCGACCGGCAGGACGGCCACCGGTCGCCCGGCCGGTTCCCGGGCCATCAGGTAGCCGAGCCGATCCAGTGGCGCGAGCGGCGCGTCGTGGTACGCCGACAGGTAACCGTCCTGATAGAAGATCGGCGTGTCACCGCTGCCAGCGACCGCTTCCCACCCGGCCCGCGCCGCCGCCCGGGGGTCGTCGTAGTGGTCGACGACTATGGAACGGCCCATGATCGCACTGTACCGGACACCGGCGGGCATCTATGGTTGCACAATGGCGTCAGTCTATTACCACACGAAGGTCGGCACGACCGAGGAATTGGCTGCGACGGCGGGGCAGCCTCTGGTCGACGTGTTACGCCGCAACGGCATCCCGGTCAACTCCGTGTTGAGCTGGCGCGATGGGCAGGTGGTGTCGGAGGACACCACGGTTGTCGGCGCCGACGACATCATCGAAGTCCGGCAGGTCCGGCATTACGATCTGAATGTGATGCGCCGCCCGAAACGGCAGGTCTACGGTGTACCCAACCCGGTCTACACCAAGAGCATCGTTTTCGACGACAAGGGCGCCATCGAGGTCCGGGGCGAGCAGTTCGACGCTCCCGCCTTCATCCAGTACGTCGAGGAAGCCTTCGTCGACAGTGTCCTGTCCCGGGAGGTGATGCGCGACGGTGACCACGTGATCGTCGGGCTGTCCGGCGGGCGGGACAGCGTCGCCTACCTGACCCTGCTGGAGCGGACCAGGGACCGGCTGCCGCCACTGAACATGACGGCCGTGACCATCACCGGCCTGCCCGACTGGGAGGAGCCGGCGACCTTCGCCGCCGCCCGTGCCTCCGGCGAACGGCTCGGGATCGAGCAGGTCATCGTCACCGCGGCGGACGTGGAGCGGGTGTTCCGGCTACGCGGCACGTTCGTCGACTCGATGAACGAGATCGTCAGCGACGAGGGCAGCCACCTGACGATGGTCATCGGCCACCAGGTGCTGCGGCGGATGCTGGAGGAGGAGGCACACGCGCGCGGCGCCGGGGTGGTGGCGTTCGGCTTCAACGCCGACGACCTGCTGGCCAGCATGGTGACCTGGATGACCAGCGGATTCCGGATGGGTGGCATCCCGACCCGGCAGATCGGCGGCCTGCGGTACATCTTCCCGCTGTACCGGATCACCAAGAAGGAACTGACGCTCTACCTGGAGTTGGTCGCGCCGGAACTGAACCGGCAGGGCACCCCGGGGCGGTTCACCACCGGGCCCGACGAGCGGTCCCTGGCGTACGGAATGACCGACCATCTGCTCGATTTGTGGCCGGGCATCGACTACTACATGTTCTCCGCGTTCGAGAACATGCAGCGCTACATGTTCCCCTTCATGGAGGCGGCCTGCCGCGTCTGCGGCGGGGTCTACCTGCAGCAGGAAGGTGTCGCCAACGCACCGGACCTCTGCGACGTCTGCGACTTCTTCGCCCGTCGCGAGCTCACCACCGTGTCCTGACCGGCATGCCGCCGACCCCGTGGTACGAGCGCTACTTCACGGCCGACTACTGGACGTTCGCCGACGACGAGTACACGGCCGAACGCACCGCCGCCGAGGTCGCCTACCTGGCGGACGTCCTGGCCACCCACGCACCCGGCCGGCGGGTGGTCGACCTGGGCTGCGGGGTCGGCCGGCACGCCGTCGGTCTGGCGCGTAGGGGCTTCGACGTCATCGGGGTGGACGTGTCCGGGTACGCGCTGCAGCGGGCCGCGAGCGCCGCCGCCGCCGCCGATGTCACCCTCGACCTGCGCCGGGTGGACCTGCTCGGCGCGCAGCCACCCGGGTGGGGGCTGCCCGACGTCGATGCGGCCATCTGCGTACAGGCGTTCGGCTGGGGGTCCGACGCCGACCAGCTCCGGCTGCTGCGCACGGTTCGCCGCCTGCTGCCCGCCGACGGTCTGCTGATCCTCGACCACTCCAATGTGCTCGCTATTGCCCGGCACTACCGGGACGAGGCACACGCGGACATCGGCGGCACCGCGTTCCACTTCCAGCGCCGCTACGACCCGGCCACCGGACGCAGCAGCGGCCGGGTCATCGTCCGCCGGCCGGACGGCACCACCGCCGTCCTCCCCGACGACGTCCGCCTCTACCACCCGACCGAGGTGGGCACCCTGCTGACCCGTGCCGGGTTCGCCGTGGCCCGGACCGACGCGGACTTCACCGCAGGTGCCACGCTGACCATGGACACCCGCTACGTCCAGTACGTCGCCCGACCGGCACCGGTGGTGGCCTCGGCGCTCGACGGCCACCGCGCGCCAGCGCCACCAGGCCCGTTGCCGAGCCCGCCACCGGGCCCGTTGCCCGGCGACGGCCCCGCCCCGGTGCCGCTCGACCTGCGCGCCGCCCCCGACGAGGCCGAACCGGTCGAACTCGCGCTGGCCGCCGCGTGGGCGTCGCTGCCCGCCGGGCCGGCCGCGATCCAGCGGGCCCGCCGCTACGACCTCGCCGACCCGTACGCCTCGCAGCGGCTCGCGCCGATCGTCGCCGCGTACCTGCGCTGGCCGCCGGGCCGGCAGCTGCCGCCGGACCGGGTCACCGCTGGCGCCGGTGCCACCGGCCTGCTGCACGCGCTGGCCCGGCTGGGCGACGGCGGCACCGTCCTGGTCGACCTGGCCGGCCATCCGGAACTGCCCGGCGCCACCGGTGGCCAGGTCCGGGCCACGTCGCTGCGCGACCCGGCGGACGCGGTGGCCGCCGTGACCCACCACCGGCCGGTGCTGACCGTCGTCGACCGGCCCGGCCTGCTCGGCCCGATGTGGACCGGGGACCAGCTGCGCCGGGTCGCGCAGGCCTGCGCAACGGTCGGCAGCGTGCTGGTCGTCGACGAGACGCTCGGTGCCTACCTGCCGCCCGACCGGAGCGCCGCCCCGCTCACCGACGAACTGCCCGGCACCGTCGTCATCCGCAGCATGTCCAAGGGGTTCTGTGCAGGCGGGCTGCGGGTCGGGTACGCCGTCGCCGCCCCGGACCTGGCCGATGTGGTCCGGCAGGTGGCGCCGCCGCTGGCGGTCAGCGCACTCGCCCTGGACCTGGCCGCCGCGCTGCTCACCCAGCAGGATCCGCTGGCCGCACTGCGGGACCGGATCGCACAGGTGAAGCCGTACGTCGAGGAGCAGTTGATCGCCGCCGGTCTCACCCCGCTGCCGACCGACCCCCGGCTGCCGTGGCTGGTCCTGCCCGGCGACGATGAGGTACGCCGGATCCTGGCCGCCCGAGGAGTGCTCGCCAAGCAGGTGCCGTCGCTGGCACCCGGTGGCCCACCGGGCGCGCTGCTGCGGCTGTCGGTCCCGCTGTCCGAGGCCCGCCTGGCCGCCTTCACCACCGCGTTCGCAGCCACTTCCACCGCCGCCCCGACGGACCGCCGATGAGACTGCCCCAGCTGGTCGCGGCGGTGCACGACGGCATCGACGTCGACGCTGCCATGGTCGACGTCGCCGAGGTCGCCCGGCACGACCGCTACCAGGCCTCGGCCGGGATCCACGCCGCGGCCGGGTACGTCGCACAGCGGGCGGCGGACGCCGGCCTGCGCGACGTCACCGTGCACACCTTCCCGGCAGACGGGGCCCGGCGGTGGTGGACCTACCAGGCCCCGATGTCGTGGACCCCGGTGCGGGCCAGCCTCCGGCACGGCGGCGAGACGCTGATTGACTACCCGGCACAGCCGTACACCCTCGCGGCGTACTCGGCACCGATCCCCGCCGGCGGCGTCGCCGCACCACTGCTGCGCTGGTCGGCGATGTGCGCCGGCACCGACCCGACCGGCGCGCTCGTGCTGCTGGACGACGTCCGCGTACCGTTTCCGGAATGCGCCCGGCGGGCGGCGGCCGGCGGCGCCGTCGCGGTCGCCGCAGACCCGCTCAGCGCCCGGACCGACCGGCTCGCCGACCAGGTCGGCCGGCTGGAACTGCTGCCCGGCACGGCGTTGGCCGGCTTCAGCCTCACCGCCGCGCAGCTCGCCAGGCTCAGCGCGGCCGCCGACCGTGGCAAGGCGGTCACCGTCGAGGTGGCGGTGGCCGGGTCGACGGCCACCATGCCGGTGGTGACCGGCGTGCTGCCGGGCGACGGCAGCGGCGACGAGTTCCTGCTCTCGGCGCACCTGTGCCACCCCCGGCCCAGCGCCAACGACAACGCCTCCGGCGTCGCCGCGCTGCTCGCGACCGCCCGGCTGCTCGGTGCCCGGCCAGTCGGCGGACCGGATCTGCGTTTCCTGTGGGCACCGGAGTTCGTCGGTGTCGCCGCGTACCTGCACGATCTTGTGGGCGGCGGTGCCGTGGCGCGGCCCAGCCTGGCGGTCAACGTGGACATGGCCGGGCAGGACCCGTACCGCTGCGGCAGCTCGCTGGTGATCGAGCGGGGGCCGGACGACGTACCGTCGTTTCTGCCGGCTCTGGCCGGACGCTGCGCCGAACTGGTGCCGGCACGGGCCCGGTCCTACAGCGGCGCGGTGCCGTGCGATCCGGGGCAGGTGGTCACCGCGCCGTTCTCCGGGGGTTCCGACCATGCGCTCGTCTCGGATGCGCCGACCGGGTGCCCGACGGTGTCCTTCGGGCACTGGCCGGACCGGGCCAACCACACCTCGGCGGACACGCTCGACATGGTCGACCCGGCTGAGCTGCGTCGCACCGTCACGGTGGCGGCGTCGACCGTGGCGGCGGTACGCGGGCGCGCGGACCCGGCGTTGGCCGCCGACGTCGCCGACGCGTGTGCCGGCTGGGCCGCCGGGCACATCCTGGCGGCGCTGCCCGGCCGGCAGCGTCCGCCGGCACCGTATCCGTACCGTGACGACGGCAGCCCGGTGCTGGACCCGGCCGGCGACGCCGCGTCGGTCCGGCGGGTGGCCCACCGCAGCGAGATCGCCGGCAGGTGTGTCAGCACGCTGACGTACGCCGGGGTGCCGGTCGGGGAGATCGTCCGTACGGCGCGCTGGCTGGCCGACGTGTCCGCCACCGCTGCCGACCGCGCGCTGTGCGTCGAGCCGTCGGCCGACGACGAGGCGTCGGGTACGGTGCTGGCCCGCGCCGCGCTCGGCCCGGTCAATCCCCGGACGCTGGCCGCCACCGACGCTGACCGCGCCTGGCTCGCCGAACGCCTGGCTGAGGATCGGGGCGGCAGCCACGCCCGCGTACTCACGCTGTTGCGAGCAGTCGACGGCCGGCGTGGCCGCCGCAGCGCGGCGTGGTGGGCGGCGCTGGCCGGCGAACTCCCTGTCTCGGTGGCGTTCGCCGACCGGGTCTTCGACATGCTGCACCGGGCCGGCTGGGTCGTCCCGGTGCCCGATCCTGAGGATCTCGACGCGGCTGAGGAGATCGATGCGACCCGTCATCCTGCGTGACCGCAACATGCGGCTGCTCCTTGCCGGTCAGGCGTTCAACATGTTCGGCAGCACGATGATGGTCATCGTGTTGGCGATCTGGATGAAGGACCTCACCGGATCCACCAGCGCCGCCGGCCTGGTCTTCCTGCTCATGGCGATCGCCGTGCTGCTGTCGCCGTTGACCGGCCTGCTGGTGGACCGCCTGCCGCGCCGGTGGCTGATGACGGTCAACGACGGGGCGATGGCGGTCCTGATCCTGGCACTGCTGACAGTGGACAGCGCGGCCGACGTCTGGCTGGTGTACGTCGTCACCTTCCTGTACGGCTGCTCCGGGCAGATCTACCGGGCCTCCCGTGGCGGACTGCTGCACTCGATGCTGCCCGACGACAGCCTCGGCAACGCCAACGGCGTACTCAGCAGCCTCAGTCAGGGGATGCGGGTGATCGGGCCGGTCGTCGGCGCCGCGCTCTACACCACCAGCGGTATAGAGGCGGTCATCCTGGTGGACGTCGCGACGTTCGCCCTGTCCGTCGCGTCGCTGGTGCTGCTGCGCCGGCCCCGGGATCTGGTCCGGTCGGCCGCCGCCACGCAGCGGGGCTCGCTGGCGACCGAGGTCGTCGCCGGGGCCCGGCACGTGGCCCGCCATCCGGTCATCCGGCGGATCGTCGTCGCCAGCGCGGTCGCGTTCGGCGGTGCCGGCATGATCAACGTGGCTCTGTTCTCGCTCGTCAGCGATGGGCTGCAGCGTCCGACCGCCATCATCGGGATCCTCGGGGGCGTCCAGGGTGCCGGCAGCGTCGTCGCCGGTCTCCTGGTCGGTCCCGCGATGCGCCGCTACGGCGAGTACACCGTGGCCTGCGCCGGCTTCCTGCTCAACGGGGTCGGCCTGGCGGCGGCCAGCACCGCCACCCTGACCGGAGTCGCAGCCGGGGCGGTCCTGGTCGGGTTGGGGTTGCCGCTGATTCTCGTCGCCGAGGTGACCCTGGTGCAGCGGCGCACCTCCGCCGAGCTGCAGGGCCGCGCGATCGTCGCGTCTGAGGCGATCATCAATACGCCGTACGCCGTATGCATCGGTGTCGGCACCCTGGTCGTCGGCACAGTCGGCTACCGGCCGATCTACTTCGCGGTCGCTGCAGTCTTCATCCTGGTGGGGGCCGCGCTGTTGCCGTTCCGGGCCCAGACGAGCCCGCAGCGGCCGGCTGACGTCTCGCCCGTCGGCATCGCCTCATAGCAGCCCCGTGTCCTAGCCGCCGCGTGTCCTGGCGGCACGGCAGTCTCAGCGGCCCCGCCAGATCGCCAGCGGCACCACCGTCTCGTCAGGAGAGTCGGCGCCGTGCTCCCAGCTCAGGCTGGTGTCCGGCACGGGGAAGCGTTCGTCTGCGGCGATCGCGATCACCGGGCCTACCCGGTCCCGCAGTGCTTCGTCGGTGGCCACGATCCGAGCCGAGGAGCCGAGTGCCGCAGCGAGTCGGCCGCCAAACTCGCCTTCGTCGCCGGGGGCCGGGTACAGCCACCGGACCCGGCCCGCCCCGCCGGCCGGGAGCAGCCGCCGTGCCGGATCGTCCAGAGCGGCCCAGGCCCGCACCAGGTCCTCGTCCGGGGTGCACCGGACCTGGCCGTGGTCCGAGTGGCCGATGACCGTCCAGCCGGCCTGCGCCCACCGGGCTGCCCGGCTGCCCAGCTCGGCCATCGCCGCCACGGCTCGTTCGTCGTAGCCGTGGCGGTGCAGGTAGTCGTCCAGGTTGACGTAGGTCCACAGGAGCATCGGTTGCCGCCGCCGCACGTCGCCGGCCTGCCCGCCGATCTGCTCGTCGACTTCTTTCATCGCGGCGTCGACCAGCAACGCCGGGTCGCGGGCCTGCCGGGCGAGCGTCTCCGACGGTGCAGCCGGGACGACGGTCGCGCCCCGGAGCAGCGCCTGCGCCCATGGGCCGGGTAGGTGGGCGATCTCCCGGGCCACCGCGCGGCACTGCACGCCGTCGCCTGCAGCCCGGTCGAAGATGGTCGGGTGCTCGATCACGAGTCTGGGGTCGCCGCCCGGGTCGGCCGGCCCCTGCGCCAACACCCGGCCGGTGACGGCGTACACCAGAGTGCCACGGCCGGGCACGCGATAGACCATCCCCGGTACGCCGTGCTGCGCCGGCCCGACTCCGGTTATGGCGGTCAGCCACGCAGTCGTCGACGTGCTCGGAAACGTGCTGGCCAACTTGGTCAACTCGGCGGTCCGCCAGCCTGCCGCCAGCGCCGCGTCATATGACAACCCGTCAACGGCAAGCATGATCACCCCACGGCGCGCCCGCGACAGTTCGTCGCAGACGACGTCGGGAATGTCCGCCAAGGAGGTGTACGTGGCCGACGGCACAGATCTTCTCCTCCTCCCCGGCATTGTGGATCATCGGCGCCACCGCCGCCGCCAGGCTGGCCGGCACCGACGCCACCATGTGAGGCTGAGATACCTTTCGACCGGGGCGGATTCAACCGGTCGTCGCAACAGTGGGTGTTCATGCTGCTGACGGGGCTGATAGTAGCTCGGCGAGGGCCTCGGCCGGGGTGCGGACACCGAGTGTCTTACGGGGGCGCCCGTTCAACTCGGCGGCGACAGCGGCGAGATGCTCGGCACTGTGGACAGAAAGGTCGGTGCCCTTCGGGAAGTACTGCCGCAGCAACCCGTTGGTGTTCTCGTTGCTACCCCGCTGCCACGGCGAGTGCGGATCGCAGAAGTAGATGTCGATCCCGGCAGCGATCGACACCTCGACGTGGCGGGCCAACTCCCGGCCCTGGTCCCACGTCACCGACCGCCGCAACTGCTCGGGCATTGTCCGGATCGCCGCGATCAACGCATCCCGCACCTGCACCGCGTCGCGCCCGTCGGGCAGGTGCAGCAGCATGCAGAACCGGGTCGACCGCTCCACCAACGTCCCGATCGCCGACGCCTGATTCCGGCCGATGATCAGGTCGCCCTCCCAGTGGCCGGGCACCGCCCGGTCGGCGACCTCCGCCGGCCGGTCCCGGATGTTGACCATGTCCGACAACCGGCCCCGCCGCTCACGCTCACGCCGACGCGGCCGCCGCAACGCCCGCCCCGTGCGCAGACACGCCGCCAGTTCCCGCCGCAACGCGCCCCGGCCCTGCACGTACAACGACTGGTAGATCGTCTCCGGTGAGATCCGCATGCTCTCATCGTCGGGGAACGCGGCCACCAGCCGCAGACTGATCTGCTCCGGTGACCACCGCAACGTCAACCAGTGCTGCACCACCATGTGTAGCCGCTCGTCGGCGGCCAGCTTCGCGACCTTCGGCCGTCTTGCCCGTTGCCTGGTCATCTTCTCGGCAGGTCCGGCCCGGTAGGGGCCCCGCCAACCCTTGTTGCGGGTGACCTCCCGACAGATCGTCGACGGCGAGCGACCCAACCGGGTCGCGATCGACCGCTGCGACTCGCCCCGCGCCAAGGCCAGGGCGATCTCCTCCCGCTCATCGAACGACAGGTAGCGGCCCGACGCCGCTCGAGGTCCGTTGCTCTTCACCCCACCAGCCTGGGCGAACCACCGCAGCTCAGTGGGATGGGTGACCCCGGCGTGTCGTCCCGCCTCCTCGTTCGACATCCCCAGCCGGACGGCGTCCCAGAACGCGACCCGCCGGAACCGGGGCAGTGATCTAGACATCGCAACTCCCTTGATCAACTCAGGTGTTGCGACGACCCCTTGAACCCGAGCCGGTCGAAAGGTATCTCAGCCTCACATGATCTTGATGATCCCGGCTCGGCGGGTGTAGGGGGAGGGGGCCGGTCAGGGTGAGCCGTGCGGGAGGACCCGGTAGCCGAGTTGCTGGCCGTAGGTCATCAACGGGCGCAGGGTGGGGACCAGTTCGGTCGCCTCGGTGGACCAGTGGTGTCCCCGGTTGCCGTCGAGTCGGCGGTGACGGGCCGATGTCGTCTGCCGTTGTTGGTGCAGCTCGCGTCGCAGGTGGTGCAGCCGGTGGGAGGCTGTGGACCGGCCGGAGCGCCAGTCGAGCCAGCGTAGCCACCAGTCACGTAGCATTTCGGTGATCATTTCTCTCCCTTGATCAATTGGTCGATGGTCGGGTTTCTGCGCGCCGGGGCAGTCGGTAGAGTCCGTGGCGCTGGACGAATATCTCCCGCCGTTCGGCGGCGTTGCCGTACCGGTCGATGACGTATCCGGCCAGCCAGATCCACCCGTCGTAGGTCCATTTGCGGTCGACGGCGATGACCCGGAGTCGGATGGCGCGGTCGTCGGCGAACTGGACGCTGGCTTGCCGGCCGATGATCAGCACGTCGCCGGGTTTCGGCTCCGGCGTGGCGAGCAGCCGGCTACTCACCGGGCCGATCCGCTATCGGGTAGGTCGTACGCCCGCAGTCCGGGCACCACCTGGACTTGACCTTGAATGACCACAGCCCGGCGCAGAAGCCCAGCAGCGCCGCGCCGACGACTGCCCCGATTCCTAGCATGGCCGCATCCTCCTGTCGCAGGTGTCGATGGCTTCGAGATCGAAGATGAGCGCGTCTGCCGCGTGTAGTTCCTCGATCAGGTCGTCGAAGAGGTCGCTGTGGTGTGCAGAGAGGGTTTCGTGGGCGGGGACGATGACGTGGTGGGCGTCCTCGACGAGGAGGTCATGCATCAGGCGGTCGAACGCTGCTCGACTGGTCGCGCGTTCGATGAAGACAGCGGTCAGGTCGTAGCCGTGGCTGTCGGCGAACTGCTGCATGCGTCGCTCGGCTTGGTCCACGATGGCGTTGCTCGTGTTGGCGTGCGGCGGCAGTAGGCGGATGTAGCCGTACAGCGGCAGTCTCATGGGTCTAGTTCCTCCTGCAGGGTATGGACCTGGACGCCGGTGTCTTCCAGCGCGTCGAGAAGGTGGCGCTGGACCACCGGGTGCGTGGAGAGGTGCGCAAGGCTGGGCGTGATCACGCGCCGGGCGTCGGAGCGGCCGATCTCTTCGATCAGTGCGGTGAGGGCGGGGCGGTTCAGCGCGGTGTCGTACTCATGGAAGAGCCCCGCTAAGCAGTAGCCCTCCTGCTCGGCCCAGAACTTGAGGGCGAGTTCCATCTGCCGGATGTCGCCGTCGAGGGCGTCGAGGTCCACCCGCAGGTAGCCGTACATCAGCGGCTTCACCATGGAATGCCCCCTTCGAGTCGAGCGGGACCGACGACATGTGCCTGCTCGGGCGACCCCTCGCCGGCTGCTGGGCGGTGCGGCACGCCCAGGTACCGAAGACGAGTAGAGCACTGCGTGTATCGATCTACAAGACTTCATTTAGGGCACCCAGAAGTACGTCATAGAGAGCGAAGCATGCATTGCAAAACAGGCGTACGGGTGCTTTCATCTTGAGTGACAGGGTCGCCTCACCGTGAGGCGAGGAGCGGAGGATGAGACGTGGCGGAAGGAGCGACAGGGTCAACGGTGCCGAGACGGCAACTGGGTCGCTGCCTGCGTGATCTCCGGATGCAGGCCCGGTTCACGGTCAGAGCCGCCGCCTCCGCTCTGGAGTGGAGCGAAGCGAAGATCTGGCGGATCGAGACCGGGCAGACGTCCATGCGGTCACTCGACGTCGAGCAGATGTGCCGCGTCTACGGCGCGTTGGCCGAGACGACGACATCGCTCATGGCTCTCGCCAAGGAGACCAAGAGCAAGGGCTGGTGGCTGTCTTACGCAGACATAATCAACGAGGGCTTCGACGTTTACATCGGCCTGGAGGAGTCCTGCAGTCAGTTGCGGTGGTACGAAGCTGAGCTCGTGCCAGGACTACTGCAAACTGCGGACTACGCCCGCACGCTGATCGAGGCCGACAACCCCGGCACGGAGCCGCGCGAGATCGGCCGACGGGTTCAACTCCGAATCGCTCGGCAAACGCTGCTCACCAGACCGGTCGCGGCACCGGAGCTGAGGGTGGTGCTCAACGAGTCGATCCTCCGGCGGCCGGTGGGCGGGCGGGAGGTCATGAGCGCCCAGCTGGAACGGCTGATCGCCGTGAGCGAGATGCCGAACGTGGCACTCAGGGTGCTGCCGTTCGCGGTCGGGATGCACGCCGGCATCATGTCGGGTCCGTTCGTCGTGCTGGAGTTTCCCACCAACGGCAACGGCCAGGCGACGGAACCGCCCACGGTCTACGTCGACGGGTTCACCGGTGCTCTGTTCCTGGACAAGCCGCATGAGATCGACCGGTACGAGGGAGCATTCAGCAACATCTGGGACGCCTCGCTGGATGAGCGGGCGTCGAGGCAGGCAATCAGGGACGCGATGAAGGAGATGGGCAAGTGATCACTGGCGACGTTTCAGCGGCTCGTTGGTTCACGTCGAGCCGGAGCAACGGACAGAACAACTGCGTCGAAGTGGCCGACAACCTTCCGGGACGGGTCCTGGTCCGGGACACCAAGAACCGCGACGGCGGCACCCTGGCCTTCGGCCCGTCCGCGTGGCGCTCGTTCATCGAGGTGGCGAAGCGCCACCACTGACGGCCTGACGGCTATCTCGGCGAGACAGCCGGAGAGCGCCGACCCTGCCTCGGTAGGGTCGGCGCTCCTGCATCGCGCGCCGGACGCGGTGAGTCAGGGCCGCCTGATCGCCGGCCGGGTTGGTCGGTTCGCTCTGCGCTGCGAAGGCTCCGTCATGCCGTCCGTGAGCGCGGACCCTTCGCGGAGCTGTTTACGCAGCTCAAGTACTGTTCGAGAGTGGACGTCGGTGGCGTTTGGGCTGTCGTCGTGCTCTCTCCAGGCGGACCCTTCGCGGACCGCTCGCTCCGCCGCAGGTCAGGAGGGGTAAAATCGGTACCCTGTCGCAGCTCTCTCGGGAGCTGCCCTTCATTGAGGCCCGGTCAGCTTGCGGATGTCGACCTGGCGGCGGCGGCCGGGTCGCAGCTCTCTCGGGAGCTGCCCTTCATTGAGACGGTGTGCATCGAGACTCCGTCTCTCTGGCACCTCACTGCCCAGGAGTGGACGTCGATCGGTGGAGATGATCCAGTGAGCAGCGCACCCAGTTGGCGTACCAGCACCTACTCCGAAGCCGGCTCGTGCGTCGAGGTGGCCGACAACCTGCCCGGTCGGGTCCTGGTTCGGGACACCAAGGACCGTAGCGGCCCGATGCTGATCTTCGGCCCGTCCGCCTGGCGCTCCTTCGTCGAGCTCGCCAAGCAGCACCACTGATCCAACATCCCAGCAGCGGGCCGAGCTCCAGAGGCTCGGCTCCCCAAGTTGGCCGGTGCCTCCGCTGGTGTCAGTCCAGTTGGGTCACGACGCGGCCGTCGGCGTCGCGGCCGACGACGGCGGTGATGTCGGAGAGGTTCATCCCGTCGCGCTCATGCTCGCTACGGGGAAGCCAGGCCGCGTACGCGCCGATCTGGCGACTTCGGGTGGCGGGGAGCCGGTGTACGGCGGCCGTGGCGGTCTGGCCGAACATGGTCACGGACACGCTGGTCACGGCACCGCGTACGGACCCGACCAGGATGATCTTCCGCTGCTGCGGGTCAAGCGGGGCGACGTACGGCATCGGCTTGGTGGGCAGCAGCGGCGGACCGACCGTGTCCAAAGCCTCCGGCGCCGGATCGCAGAAGACGAACTCGTTCTCCTTGCCCTCCCTGCGCTTCTCGTCGACGCGGGCAACGCGCACGCAGAACGAGTCTTCAGCGAGCCAGGCGGCGGTCTGCCAACCCGGTACGCGGGCATCCAACACCACGGGCTGTCCGACGGTTGGGGTCGGCGGGGGCGCCTCGGGGGCGAGAGCAGTGACAGCGCAGCCTTGCACGGCGAGTAGCCCGCCTACGACGGCCATGGTGATGGAGGGACGCATGCCGACAGTGTCGCCTGCATGCCACGGCGATGGGCGTCGCCGGGGTGGGTTCCCGGCCAGCCTGTTGTAGCCGGGAGCCGTCGAGGTGAGGCTTACGCACGTTAAAACGCGAACTTAAGGTATCTCAGCCTCACCTCGGCGCGGTGCTGAGTTGCCGGCGACCCCGCCCGAGCTGTGGCCAGGGTCAATCAGGTCGTGAATCTCCCCGCCGCCGTCGCGTAGCTCTTCGACCGCTTCGGCCAACCGCCGAGCATTGGCGAGGCTGGCCATCAGATATACCGTCTCTTCCAGCGACCCGTGCCCATGCCCCGAGTCGGCCACAGCGGCCTCGCGGCCAGGCAGGCCCGCCGTGGCAGGCAGTTCCTGCTTACCGGACTCGACGGCCTGCTCGCCACCGGATCGCTCGATGTGGGCCGCGCGAATGTCGCGCCAGCGTCCGCAACTAGTCATTGCTGCCCTTGGTTGGCTTCAGATCTCCGCCGCCTCGGCGGCCATCCTTACTATGTCTCGGTAGTCCTCTTCGGTGTCAGTGTGAGGGCTGCTGAGAATGCGACCAACCTTTTGCCTACCGACACGCTGCCTCCAGTTGGGCGGGGTGATGCAGAAAATGTGTCGTGAGTTGACTCTAAGTCATCTTGGGGCGTGTTGTTGAGTTCATAGTGAATCAACATTCATGCTCACGATCGTCCTGATCGTTTTCGAGAGAAGAGACCGGCCGCCGACCAGCAGAGCCCGGTGGTTGAGCCGAGCTGCGCCAGCCTTCCACTACTCAGGATCAGCGTCGTTTGACCTGCAGAGGGGCGGTGTAGGTGTCGCGGAGGGCGGTGAGGCGGTCGCGGCGGAACCGGCCCGGTTCGCGTCGTCGCATCCGTCGTCCCGTGTCGCTGGTGATGGTGTCGGCCGGCACCTCGTCGGCGTCGGCCGGGATGAACTTCATCGCCTCGTCGAGCGCGGCGACGGCCCGGGACAGGGCAGCCGCGGCCCGCCGCCGCTGTGCTGGATCGAGCGTGACCGGGTCGGCAGCAGCAGGCCCGGCAGCAGCAGGCCCGGCAGCAGCAGGCCCGGGAGCGGCAGGCCCGGCGGTGGCGAAGTCGGCGGGGACCAGGGCGGCGTACCGGTCGGCGACGGCAATCCACTCGCCGGGGTCGATGAGCTGCGACGGCTCCGGGCCACCGTACGAAAAAGCAGCGCCTGCCGGCGGGTGCACCGGCTCGGCGGGCAGCCGGAACAGGAACTCCCGTGCGGTGCCGCAGCCGGCACAGCTGCCCTGGTAGCGGGTGGCCAGGTCGCCGTCGGTGAGCGCGACCACCTCGACCTGCGGCTCGAACCGTGCTTCACCGCAGCCGCACGGATGCAGCTCGACGTAGAGGCGTGCTTCGGCGCTGCTGCGCGCCGCTGGCAGGACGACGCTCACAACACGCCGCCGACCGCCGCCGGCACCCCGCCATGAGCACCAACACCAGCACCAGCACCAGCGACGACACCAGCACCGGCGGCGACACCGACGCCAGCACCAGCGGACGGCGTGCCGGTCGGAGCGGTGTCGGGCCGGACACCCGGGCGGACGTGGTACCGCAGCCAGTTGGCCATCAGCCGCCGAGAGGTCGCGACGATCTGCGCCTCACGGGCGTACAGGGTGGCGGTGAAGGCGTCGAGGTCGGCGTCGTCCGGGCCGATCCAGCCTTCGCGGACCAGCGCGCCGCGTCGGCTGCGGGCCAGCGCCGAAATGATGCTCGCGGTGATCTCGGGGTGGGCCTGGATCGTCCGTACGGTCGGGCCGATGGCCAGCGTCTCGTTGCGGTAGACCCGGCTGTACGCCAGCTCGACGACCGCCCCCTCGACGGCCCGCGCCGGCACCTGCTCGACCACATCGACGTGCGAGGTGAACAGGTCGAACTCGTCGGGCAGCCCGGTGAACAGCGGGTCGAGCCGACCGGCCGGGGTCAGCCGTACCGTGTCGACGCCGAACCGGCGGCCGTGCCCGCCGATCGCCGCCCGGCCGCCGATCGACTCCGCGCGGGCCTGGTGTGACCAGCAGATGTGCAGCTCCGGTACGCCGGCGGCAGCGGCGGCGCGGAAGAACTCCTTGGTCCGGGTGATCCACGGCAGGTGTTCGTACGCGGAGTGCCCGGAGCCGCCGCCGATGACCGCGTCGGCTTCGATGGTGTCGGGCAGCGGCTGCCCGTCGGCGACGTCGACGGTGACGATCTGCGTCGGGTCCAGCCCGGTCGCCTCGGCGATCCACTGCGGATAGCTGGGGAGGCCGAGGGCGGTCAGTGCGGCGCGTTCCTGGGTATTGACGAAGAGCAGTCGGATCCGGTCCCGGATTTGGTGGGGCGCGCGCGTGTGGTGGGGCACCTGCCGGAGACTACCGCCCAGGTGGAGATCATCGGCCGATCGGTCGAGGGAAAGCGCTTACTCGACCCTGTCGGGTGACAGCACATTCACTGATACTGGTCGACGTGGTGACCGAACTGTCGACCCTGGGCCGCCGTACGGTGTCGTTCGTCGCGCCGGATCCGGCGCGCACCGCCCCGATCACCTGGGGCCAGCGGGCATTGTGGATGGCGCTCCGGCGGCACGGCACCAGCCAGACCATGTTCGCCCTCAAACGGCACGTCGCCGTGCCCCGCCGGGCACGCTCCGACCCGGAGCGGGTGTACGCGGCGATCGCCGCCCTGATGGTGCGGCACACCGCGCTGCGCACCCGGCTGGAGCTGGCCGGCGACGAGCCCCGTCAACTGGTCGCCGACCGGGGTGACCTACCGGTGCTGGTGGTGCCGGCCGAATCCGGCGGCAACTCCGGCGACGCGGCGGGCGGCGGGTCGGCGGATCCGGCGGCGGTCGCCCAGCGGGTCGCCGACGAGCTGGCGGCGGAGCCGTTCGCGCACGCCGACGACTGGCCCCAGCGCGTCGCGGTGGTGACCCGCGACGGCGTACCGCATCAGGTGGTGGTGGTGTTCAGCCACACCACGGTCGACTTCCGGGCGGCCGAGCTGGTGCTGCGCGACCTGCGGCTGCTGCTGGCCCGGAGCCGGATCGACGACGCACCCGGTCTGCAGTCGGCGGACGTCGCCGACCTGGAGCAGCGGGAGAGCCACCGGCGGCGGTCGGCGCGGGCGGCGGCGTACTGGGTGGAGGTGAC
This sequence comes from Solwaraspora sp. WMMA2059, assembly GCF_027497315.1. Classification (GTDB taxonomy): domain Bacteria; phylum Actinomycetota; class Actinomycetes; order Mycobacteriales; family Micromonosporaceae; genus Micromonospora_E. The sequence goes on from NZ_CP114908.1 coordinate 6,221,972, forward strand.
CCGCCGGCTGTCGCGCGACACCCGGATGCCGCAGCGGGAGCCGGCCACCCCGCGTTTCCGGCGGGGTGTCCTGACCTCGGCGGCGGCGGACACCGCGACCAGGATGCTCGCCGTACGGCATCGGACGACCACCTCGACGGTGCTGCTCGCGGCGGCGGCGCTGGTGGTCGGCGAATGCTCCGGCAACGACCTGGTCGGCATGCACACGATGGTCAACAACCGGATGCTGGACGGCTACCCGGAGGCGATCGCCAAGCTGAACCAGTTGGCCCTGGTGCCGGTCGACCTGACCGGCGACCGCCGGATGGCGTCCCTGCTGCCCCGGGTGTGGCGGGCGGCGCTCGACGGGTACCGGCACGCCTACTACGACCCGCAGGCGCTCAGCGACGCGTTCGGCGCGGCCGGCCTGCCGTACGCAACCGGGGTGAACCCGCACTGCTACCTCAACGACATCCGGCTGTCGGCGGACAGCGACCTGTTCGGCCGCGACATCGACGAGGCGGCGGTACGTGGCGCGTCGGCCGGCACCACGTTCCGGCTCGCCCAGCGGATCGAGCGGTTTACCTGGCGTACCCGGATCGAGATCGTCGACCGGCCGGACGGGTTGGGGCTGGCGCTCACCGCCGACACCACCTACTTCTCGACCGACGACATCGAGCGGTTCCTACGGGCGCTGGAGGCCCACCTCATCGACGGCGCGTTCGCGGAATAGTTGACGCAGCAACTATGTTTGGCCGGGTAGTCCGAGGGAATTCCAACCGGCCCTCGCCGCGAGGAGGAGCAGACCATGCAGTTCGGCGTCTTCAGCGTCGGTGACGTCACCGTCGACCCGACCAACGGTCGGGAGCCGACCGAGCGCGAGCGGATCAAGGCCATGGTCGCCATCGCGCTCAAGGCCGAAGAGGTCGGCCTGGACGTCTTCGCCACCGGCGAGCACCACAACCCGCCGTTCGTGCCGTCGTCGCCGACCACCATGCTCGGCTACATCGCGGCCCGGACCGAGCGGCTGCTGCTGTCCACCGCGACCACGCTGATCACCACCAACGACCCGGTGAAGATCGCCGAGGACTACGCGATGCTGCAGCACCTGGCCGACGGCCGGGTCGACCTGATGATGGGGCGCGGCAACACCGGCCCCGTCTACCCGTGGTTCGGCCAGGACATCCGCAACGGTATCCCGCTGACCATCGAGAACTACGACCTGCTGCGCCGGCTGTGGCGCGAGGACGTCGTCAACTGGCAGGGCAAGTTCCGTACCCCGCTGCAGAGCTTCACCTCGACGCCGCGCCCGCTCGACGGCGTACCGCCGTTCGTCTGGCACGGCTCGATCCGCAGCCCGGAGGTCGCCGAGCAGGCCGCCTACTACGGCGACGGCTTCTTCGCCAACCACATCTTCTGGCCGAAGGAGCACACCCAGCGGATGGTCGGCCTCTACCGGGAACGCTTCGCCCACTACGGCCACGGCTCCGCCGACCAGGCGATCGTCGGCCTCGGCGGGCAGGTGTTCATGCGCCGCAACTCGCAGGACGCGGTGCGCGAGTTCCGGCCGTACTTCGACAACGCCCCGGTCTACGGGCACGGTCCGTCGTTGGAGGACTTCAGCTCGCAGACTCCGCTCACCGTCGGCAGCCCGCAGCAGGTCATCGACCGTACGCTGACCTTCCGCGAGTACGTCGGCGACTACCAGCGGCAGCTGTTCCTGATCGACCACGCCGGACTGCCGTTGAAGACGGTGCTGGAGCAGTTGGACATGCTCGGCGAGGAGGTCGTGCCGGTGCTGCGGCGCGAGTTCGCAGTGGGCCGGCCGGCACACGTGCCGGACGCACCCACCCACGCCTCCCTGGTCGCCGCCGCGGACGGCAGCACAGCAGACAGTACGGCTGACGCGGACTCGGCCGCGCCGGCTTCGGTGTGACGGCGATGACCACGAGCACCAGCCGCCGTCGGCTGGCGGTCGTCACCGCCGGAGTACGCCAGCCGTCGACCAGCCGGCTGCTCGCCGACCAGCTCGCCGCGGCGGTCCGCGACGAGCTGGCCGGCCTCGGCGGGCAGCTGGAGACGACGGTGATCGAGGTACGCGACCATGCCCACGAGGTGGTCGACAACACGCTGACCGGTTTCCCGGCACCGACGTTGAAGCAGGCGTTGGACGCGGTGGCGGCCGCCGACGGACTGGTCGCGGTCAGTCCGGTGTTCAACGCCGCGTACAGCGGGCTGTTCAAGGCCTTCTTCGACGTACTGCCGGAGGGTGCGCTGCTCGACAAGCCGGTCCTGATCGGTGCCACCGGCGGCACCGCCCGGCATTCGCTCACGTTGGAGCATGCCCTGCGGCCGATGTTCGCCTACCTGCGTGCGGTGGTGCTGCCGACCGCCGTCTTCGCCGGCCCCGAGGACTGGGCCGGGGAGAAGGTCGGCGACCAGGCCGCAGACGGCGGTGACCAGGTCTGGGCGCTGCGCGGGCGGATCTCCCGCGCCGGGCGGGAGCTGGCCGCCGAGATGCACCGCCGGGAGCCGGTACGGGTGGCCGACCCGTTCGCGTTGACCACCGACTTCGAGCAGCTGCGGAGTAGTTCGAAGCGCGGGTGAAATCTCGGACGCAATCTGGTCCCGGTGGCGGAATCGGGGTAGCAGACCTCGCGGACTGTCGATAGAGTCCGGCTCTGTCCCGTCCACAGGAGAATCATGATGCTGAACGCAGCCGGCTGGCGCCGGCTCGGAGCCGGCGCCCTGCTCGCCGGTGCCCTCGTCGTTGCCGCGGCCGCTCCGGCCGCCGCCCAGAACCCGGGGCCGGACCTGTTCGTCTCGTTCGACCGGGAGCCGGTCGCCGAGGTGGACAACTCCGGCGTCACCCTCGGCATGTACGTCTACAACTACGGCGATGCGCCGGCGAGCGACGTGACCATCGTCGTCGACGCCACCGGCGTCGACGACGCGGTTCAGCTGGCTGCGGCCTACCACCCCGGCTGCGAGATCGCCGACCGGGTCGTCAGCTGCGCGTACGGTGCCCTCGCCGCCGGATTGACCGACCACATCTACCCGGTGCGGCTGGTCAGCCGGGCCGGTGCCACGCCGGGTGACGCCGGCACCATGACCGTCACCATCAGCTCGGCCGAGCAGGACGCCAACCCGGCCAACAACACCGAGACCTTCCCGGTGACCGTACTGGCCTCCGGCCCCGACCTGGTCGCCATGGTCGACGACATCAACAGCGCAGCGGATCCGGTCGGGCCGGGCGACACCGCCCCGCTGTACGCCGCAGTGCTCAACGAGGGTGACAGCACCGCCGACAGCTACACGATCGGGCTGGACCTGCCGACCGGAGTCGGCTTCGTCGACGAGTACACCGACTGTGACTACACCTCCTACTGGCCGAACGACCCGAAGACGGAGGGGTACGCGTACGGCCCGAGTCGGGTCAGCTGCGCACTGACCATCCCGCTGGCGCCGGGGGAGACCCTGTTCCTCGTCGACGAGCAGGGCGAGTCGCTGTTCGACCTGTACTTCGGCAACAACCTGGCCGGTCCGGGCGAGACGAGCGGGTCGTTCGAGGCGCGGCTGGTCGCTGAGGACCCGGCGCAGGCGCAGGCACGGGCGTCGACGGCCGGCGGGAAGTCGATCAACGAGGCGCTGGCGAAGGCCCAGGCGTCGGCCGGCCGCTCGGCGGCGTCGCTCCTCGAAAAGATCGACACCGAGGAGATCGACACCGAGGACAACGTCGACTACTTCGCCGTACACACCAAGCCGAACACGTTCGACATCGCGGTGACGGCCGAGCCGGTGACCGGCGAGCCGGGCGAGACCGTCGACCTGACCTTCACCGTCGTCAACAACGGGCCGTCCGACGGCGGCGGTCCGGGCGTGACCGTCACCGCGCCGTCGGGCACCGTCCTGCTGCCGTCCGACTGGTGCTACACCGAGGGTGAGCCGGGCACCCGGCTGCCCGAGTCACCGGCGCTGCGGTGCAACTTCGAGAGCCTCTTCCCGGCCACCGCGTCCGGCGGCGGGCGCATCACCCACACCCTCCAACTCAAGATCAAATCGACGCCGGGTACGGACGGAACGGTCGTCGCCGACAGTGGCGGGCCGTCGACCGAATCCGACCCGTCGAACAACACCGTCGCCATCGTCTTCACCGGTGCGGGCGACGATCCCGACGACGAACCGGGTGGCGGCGGGGCCGGCGACGGCGACTACCTGCCGATCACCGGCGCGCCGGTCGGCACGGCCGCCGGTGTCGGCACGGTCGCGGTGGCGCTCGGCGTCGCACTGCTGCTGCTGACCGTACGGCGGCAGACGGGCTCGAGGCCGGGTCGTCCGCCAGCGGGAGCCGGCTCTCGCACCTGAGCACGATGCGTCACACCGGCTAGGCCGTCAACATGTAAATATGTCTAGCCTTTTTAGGACACTCCGGGTCGCCGCCACCAGCGTGACGTTGGTGGCGGCGATCGCCGTCGTGCCAGCGTCCGCCGCCGCGCGACCCAGCCCGTCAACCGGCCCGTCCGCCGGTGGACACGCGTCGGGCGGCTCGTCCGGCGGCGCTATCGACCGCGCCGAGCTGCAGTCCGTACTCGACGACGTGCCGGAAGCCGGCGTACCCGGCGTCCTGGCCGCCGTCCGCGACGGCCGACACGAGTGGCAGGCCGCCGCCGGCCACGCGTACGCCACCAAACCCCGCCCGATGCAGCCGTGGATGCGGCATCGGATCGGCAGCATCACCAAGACGTTCGTCGCCACCACGGTGCTCCAACTGGTCGACGAAGGCCGGCTCGGGCTCGACGACCCGATCGGGCAGTGGCTGCCCGAGACGGTGCCCGGCGAGGTCGGCGAGCAGGTCACGGTACGGATGCTGCTCAACCACACCAGCGGCATCGGCAACTACACGAATGCGATGCTCACCTCGTACGCCGCGATCGACCAGATGCAGGTCACCACGTACCCGCCGGCGGACCTGGTCGCGACGGGCCTGGCGATGCCGCGCACCAACCCGCCCGGCGCGATGTTCAGCTACTCCAACACCAACTACATCCTCGCCGGCCTGCTGATCGAGGCGGTCACCGGCAACGACCCCACCACCGAGGTGCAGCGGCGGATCCTGCGGCCGCTGCGGCTGACCGGCACCTACTTCCCCGGCGTCGACCCGACGATCCGCGGCCCGCACGGTGGCGCCTACTTCGCGTCGTACGGTGTGCGTGACCTCGGCGAGTTCAACATGAGCTGGGCGTGGACCGCCGGCGAGATGATCGCCACCACCGCCGACCTGAACACGTTCTACCGGGCGCTGCTCGGCGGTGAACTGCTCGACGCGGACACCCTCGACGAGATGCTCACCACGGTCCCGTTCGACCCGTCCGCACCGCAGTTCGGCGGCTACGGGCTCGGCATCTACTCGGCGCCGCTGCCGTGCGGCGAGTTCTGGGGACACGACGGTGCGGTGCTCGGTCACCTGACGATCTCGCTGCACAGCCGGGACGGTGCGCGCCAGCTGTCCACCGGCATCAACCTCAGTCACTACGACATCGGGTTCCCGGACGCGCACCCGGTCGACATCGCCTGGCAGACGCTGCTGCTGACCGCGCTCTGCCCGACCGACGCGTCGGCGAGCCGGTCCACCGGTGCGGCCCAGCTGCCGCCCAGCGTGACCCGGCTGCCCGGCAACGCGGGGCCGGTACCGGTCGGATAGCCGTACGGCGACCGCTGGCCGTGGTCCCGGTTGCGCCGTCCGGCGCGCCGGGACCACGCGGCGGCCCTGCGCCGCTTCCGCGCTCACTTGCTGACTTCAAGTCAGCGATGCGGCAGGAGGGTCAGTACCTGGGTGCGGTCGAGCAACGAGTCCTCGGCGGCGCCCGCGTTGAGCTGGTGGTAGCTGACGACCGGTTCGAGCCGGTCGAAGGCGCAGTGGCCCCTGCCCGGGTCACCCACCAGCACCTGCACGCCCCGGTCGGCGAGCCGGCTGAGGAACGGCAGCACCCGGGTGGCGAGTTCGGCGTTGTACAACGCGTCGCCGGCCAGCACCAGGTCCACCTCGGTCACGGTGCCGTCGAGCAGGTCGTCGACGGTGGTGGTGAGCCGGGCGTCGTTGACCACGGCGTTGAGCGCTATCGCCGTCGCGGCGTACGGATCGATGTCGTTGGCGGTGACCGTCGCCGCACCCGCCATTGCCGCCGCGATGGCGACCAGCCCGGAGCCGGAGGCGACATCGAGCACCCGCCGCCTGGCGACCAGGCCGGGGTTGTCCAGCAGGTAGCGGGCCAGTGCCTGACCGCCGGCCCACGCCGAGGCCCAGTACGGCGGCGGTAGCCGCCGGCCGGCGGCAGCCTCCAACCGGGCCCAGAGCAGCGTCGGATCGTCGGCGAGGAACAGCTGGATCTCCGCCGCGAGCGGCACCCTGGTCAGTCGGAGCTGGTCAGCTCCGCCGCTGTCGGTGCCGGCGGCGTCGTCGAAGAGTTGCCGTTGGAGGGGATCCGGTGCCAGCCCGCCCTGGGACGACGCCGTCAACGGTCGCGTCCCAAGGGACGGGGACAACCTCAGATCACCCGGATGTTGGCCGCCTGCAGGCCCTTCTGGCCCTGCTCGACGTCGAACTCCACCCGCTGGTTTTCTTCGAGGGTACGGAAACCGCTGGACGCGATCGCGGTGAAGTGGGCGAAGACGTCAGCTTCCCCGCTGTCCTGGGTGATGAAGCCGAAACCCTTGTCAGCGTTGAACCACTTCACGGTGCCGATTGCCATGTCTGCTCCTAGCCGGTGACGGGTCCGCGACATGCGGACCTCTGCTGCCGCACTCATCAATCTCCGTCCGGAGAGACCGGCAGAATCTGCCAATGCCCGGCTGCTGCCGGCTGCGATCAGGCAGGCGGCATGAAGAAATCAACTGCAACGCGGCAAACCTAGCATGTCGAGGGGTACGAGTGCCCCGCCCTCGCCGGTGCCGGCGGCGTACCGCCGGCACCGGCGCCCCCCCGGGTCACTGTCAACCGGCGGCCGGAACCAGTCCGACGTGGGCGGCGACCCCGGCCGCGCTCGCCGGGAACCGCTCCAGCAGGTCGGCCACCGCCAGATCCCCGCCGGCCCGGCCGGCCCCAGTGGCCGATGGCGCGGCGGCTGCGGCACCGACCGGGTCGGCCGCGCAGTCCAGCAGGTCCGCCACCGCCACAGCGGCCAGCGGGAACTCGGCCAGCAGCTGCGGTGCCGGCCCGGACATCGCGTACCGGGCAGCCTCCGCCGCCGATCCCGCGACGTCGCCCGGCGAGCCGGTCCGCGTGGCGGTCGGGGCGGCTGCGGCCCACGGCGGGGCCCAGGAATCCAGCGCCGGCAGCGAGGCCGGGAAGGTTCGGCCGGCCTCTCGGACCAGGATCGGCACCAACTCGCCGGCCTGCTCGCGCAGCGTGGTGATCAGCATCGGCAGCCAGGGCAGCAGCACCGGGTCGGGCAGATGACCGAACGCCGCCGACAGCACCTCCACCACGAACGGTGTCAACGTCGGCACCGGCTCCAACGCCTGCACGAACCCGCTCAGGTAGTGCGGGAACGTCCCGACGGTGAGCGGGCTGGCCAGCAGATCGGCGCACCGCTCGCGCAGCTCGGCCAGCGGCAGCTGACCGAGCTGGGACTGCGCCGCCCAGTGCAACGCGATCTTCGCCGGTACTTCCGGATGCGACTGGCGGACCGCCAGCTCCAGCTGGGTCCGGTCGCAGCCCAACGCCATGGCGACGCTCTCCATGGTCATCAGGAAGCCCAGCATTGCCGCCACCTGCCGCAGCCCGGTCTCGTCGTCGACGAACGCGGTCGGCAGCAGGGTGCAGTAATGGGCGTACCCGGTGCTGACGAAGTCCTGGCACCAGGCCGGCAGCTCCGGCTCACCGCTGGTGCGGTAGTACGCCAGCAGCTGCCGGATCCGCTGCAACACCTCCGGTGCCCCGTCGGCGGTGCGTTCGGCGGCGAGTAACTGCACGGCCCGGGCACCGAGCTCGTCGGTGAGCCGCCGGTTGCTCAGGAACAGCAGTGAGTCCTCGACCGCCGCGAGGGCGTGTGCCGCCGTGGCCTGCGGATCCCAGGCCGCGCGGCGCAGCCGCTGTTCGAGCACCTGCTCGATGGTCACGCCCTCGTAGCCGAGCTCGATGATCGACCGCTGGTGGCGACCGATCGCGACGTCCCAGCTCTCCTGGACCGACTTTTCGCCGAGCCGCCGCTCGCCCATGATCGGCCGGACCACCTCCGGTGGCAGCAGCCGTCGCAGCATCCACAGCAGATCGGAGCAGGGTCGCAGCTCCGGCTGCCCGTGCAGGTCCAGCAGTGCCCGCTGGACGGTACGCCGCTTCGGGTCCAACCCGATGGGTGCCAGCCGGTCGTAGACGTCCCGGGCCAGCGGCGGCATCGCGTCGTAGCCGACCCGACCGATCCGGTCACCGCCGAACATGATCTCGCAGAGCCGGCGGACGTCGCGCCGGCCCGGCACCACGTCCTTCTCGATGCAGGTGACCGCGGCGTCGGCGAAGTCGTACGGGGTGGGCCGGCGCCGGTTGCGCATCCCGGCCAGCAGCACCGCCGTCTCGAAGATGGCGATCGCGTCGGCGGTGCTGGCCAGGTAGCCGTTGCGCCGGGCCAGCCGGACGATGTCGACCGACCAGCCGCGCAACTCGGCCTCGTCGAGCTCGCCGGGCCGGCTCGGGGCGGCCAGGAAGCCGCTGAGCCGGTCGTCACCAGGGACCGCGGCCCCCGCCGTACCGCCGCCGTTGCCGGTCGCTGGCCGCGCCGCCTTCTTCGGCTTGCGGGCCGAACTCTTGCGCCCGCCCTGCTGCCCGGCCAGCCGGTACGGGGTGACCCTGCTGCCGGTCAGCGCCTTCTGCCAGGTGCTGGCGGCGATCGACACCGTGCCGCCGGCCAGCCCGAACTGTGCCTCGATCGCCGAGTGGCTGGACGGGATCAGCCCGTACCGCCACTTGGTGCCGGTCGGCGCGGTGATCTCGAACGGCGCGGTCGACCGGACGCCGAACTGCTCGACCCGGCTGGCGGCGTGGAACGCGCCGCAGACGTACAGGCAGTCGGCCGGGTTGGCACCGTAGGCGGCAAGGTGTTCGCGTATCCGGGTCCACATGTAGCGTTCCCGGTCCTCGTCGCGGTCGAGTCGCGCCGCGTCGCTCGGCCGCAGCCGCCGGAACAGACTGCCGATCATGACCATGACCTGCCGGTACGTGTCGTGGTCGGCGCCGATCAGCGGCTGCTCGACGTACTGGTCCCACCATTCCGACCAGTGCCGCACCTTGCCGTGGTGCAGCAGGTACGCCTCCAACTCGGCGAACCCGGGGCGTAGGTCGCCGATGCCGACACCGACGGCGTCGCCGTGCAGCGCCTTCTCGTCGTCCTCGCCGTCTGCCTGGCCCTGCTGCTGGCCCTGCCCGCTCTGCTGCGCCGGTTCGTCGTCGCCGTCCGCAGCGGCGGCCGGGTCCGTCCGGTCGTCGGACTGCCACTGGAAGACGTGGTCGGTGGAGCGGTCCACCAGCAGCAGCTCCACCCCCGGCGTCTCCAGCGCGTACGCGATCGCCTGGTACTCGGCGGACGCCTCGGTGATCGGCGCGATCACGCTCAACGGACCGGCCCCGGCGGGGAAGCCGTCCAGGTCGCTGGCGAAGGCCTGCAACGCCACCGGCAGCTCGCAGTTGCGCAGCTCGATCAGCAGCGGCTGCAGGTCCTCGCACAGCTCCACATAGATCACCTTGGGCTGTTTGTCGCGCAGCCGGCGGACCATCGCCAGCGCCGACGACGGGGAGTGATGGCAGACCGGAAAGATCTCCAGCTCCTCGCCGAGCGCGTGGTCGACGTCGTCGACCAGGCCGGCGAGGATGTCGGTCAGCGCGTCGGGCGAGTCGGCGAACGCCGTCGCGGCGTCCGCCAACTGCTCCCGCAGTGCCCCGAACCGGCTGTCCGACGGCGCACCCGTGATCGGCGCACCCGTGATCGGCGCACCCGTGACGGGCTCGCTCATGACGGGCTCGCTCATGACAGGGTCGCGATGCTCTGCCGGCCGCCTTCGAGGAAGGCCGGCCACTCGCCACCGTCGGCCTTGCTGCGCGGCTCGATCACCCCGTGCCAGAACTTGTTCAGGATCGCCAGGTCCTCCGGGCTGCGCCGGGCCAGCGAACCGACCATCGAGCTGGCCAGGGTCTCGGCGCGCAGCGTCCGGTCACCGAAGAACTGACTGTGCAGGATCGCGTCCTCCAGCACACCGATCTGCTCGGCGGTGGACAGCGCAGACTCCAGCTTCTCGTCGTCGCTGGTCGCCGAAGCGGCGGCCTTGCGCAGGTCGGCGAAGCTCTGCAACAGCACGTCCAGCAGGGTGGGTGGCACCTCCAGCTCGATCTGGTGGCGACGCAGCAGCTCGGTGGTGCGGAACCGGACGATCTCCGCTTCGCTGCGCCGGTTGGTGATCACCGGGATCCGGACGAAGTTGAACCGCCGCTTGAGCGCCGACGACAGGTCGTTGACGCCCCGGTCGCGGCTGTTCGCGGTGGCGATGATGGAGAACCCGGGCTGGGCGAAGACGATGTTGTCCGAGTCCAGCTCCGGGATGGAGACGTACTTCTCGGACAGGATCGAGATCAGTGCGTCCTGCACGTCGCTGGTGGAGCGGGTCAGCTCCTCGAACCGGCCGATGACGCCCTGCTCCATCGCGGTCATGATCGGCGACGGGATCATCGACTGCCGGGACTGGCCCTTGGCGATGACCATCGACACGTTCCACGAGTACTTGATGTGGTCCTCGGTGGTGCCGGCGGTGCCCTGCACCACCAGGGTCGAGTTGCGGCAGATCGCGGCCGCGAGCAGTTCGGCCAGCCAGCTCTTGCCCGTGCCCGGGTCGCCGATCAGCAGCAGCCCCCGGTCGGAGGCGAGGGTGACGATGCTGCGTTCGACGAAGCTGCGGTCACCGAACCACTTCTGCGGGACCTCGCGGTCGAGGCCGTCGGCGCGTTCGGAACCGAGGATGAACAGACGCACCATCTTGGGGCTCAGCCGCCACGAGTACGGCTTCGGGCTGTCGTCGATCGATTCGAGCCAGTCGAGCTCCTCGGCGTACTTGATTTCGGCGGGGGCGCGCAGCATCTCTGCGGTCATGGTGCGGTTTCTCCTAGATTGAGGCTCGGGGGATCGGTACGGCGAGTCGAAAGGGTGAGCGGGCGAAGAGTCAGGTCAGGTGAGGAAGTTCTTGAGCTCGACGACGAGTTTGCGGACGTGCCCGGACAGCACCGGGGTGCCCTGGTCCTTGAGCCGTTTCCGAAACCACGGGTTGACGCTCTGCTGGCCGCCGCTGGAGACCGAGCCGACCGGGATCAGCCTGGCTCCGCTGCGGTGCACCGCCTGCAGCCCGTCGAAGACCTCCTGCGACTTCCACTCGTAGAAGTCGGAGATCCACACCAGGACCGTGTTGCGCGGGTCGGCGATCTTCGGCCGGGCCAGCTCCAACGCGGCCATGCCGTCGGTGCCGCCGCCCAGCTGGGTGCGCAGCAGCACCTCGAACGGGTCGTGCACCCACGGCGTCAGGTCCAGCGCCCGGGTGTCGTACGCGACCAGGTGCACGTCGACCTTGGGCAGTCCGGCGAAGATCGAGGCCAGGATGGTGCAGTTGACCATCGCGTCGACCATCGAGCCGGACTGGTCGACGACGACGATCATGCGGGCCGGGGTGGTCCGCTTCGCGGTCTGCTTGTAGTAGAGCCGGTCGACGTAGAGCCGCTCGTCGGCCGGACTCCAGTTCGGCAGGTTCTTCCAGATGGTGCGGTTGAGGTCGAGGTTGCGGAACACCCGCTTCGGCGGGACCGACCGGTCGATGGTGCCGACGCTGGTCTGCTGCACCTGGGTCTTGAGCACCTCGGCGACCTCGTCGACGAACCGCCGGATCAGCGCCTTGGCGTTGGCCAGCGCCACCCCGGACAGGTTCGACTTGTCCCGTAGCAGCTGCTCGATCAGCGACATGCTCGGGGTGAGCTGGCTGGCCAGCGCCGGATCGGCCAGCACTTCGCGCAGCCGCATCCGCCGTACCAGGTCGGCTTCGATGGTGCCGAGCACCCCGTCGCGGCGCCCCGGTGTGGCCCCGCAGGCCTGCTGGTACCAGCCGGCGTCGGCCTGCCAGCCGGCCAGCTGACCGGCCGACACGTCACCGCTGCCGGTGGCGAAGACGTTGAGTAGCAGCTTCGACGCCAGCGCGGCGCGGCGTACCTCGTCGGCCCCGACCTGCACCGACGACTCGCCGGCGGCCTGGTCGTCCTCCGAGCCGCACGCAGCCGGCTGCTCGCCGATGCTCTCGTCCTCAGCCTGCGGCACGAGCAGGCCGGGCAGCTCGTCGGCCAGCTCGGGGAAACGCTGAACGACGGTGTCGATGGAGACCGACGGGTCGAGCAGCGCGGCCGGCAGCCCCAGCTCGTCGACCACCGCCATGCTGGTGCGTTCCAGCGCGGCCTGCTCCTGCCCGTCGAACAGCCGGGCCAGCAGCCGCCAGTAGAGCACCTGGCGCCGGTTCTCGTGATAGTTGATCATCGAATCGGTCATTTCCGCAGCAACCGTCCCGCCCGCTCCCGGAGCATCGCGATACTGTCGCCGGAGCGGGCCACCGCCTTGGCGATCTTGGCGTCGGTCGGCCCCTGCGCCCAGTCGCCGGTGTGCAGGTCGACCTGCTTGCGCTTCACCGTCGTCTGCATGCCGATCGGCTGCACCGACCAGCCGGGGCCGGCCGCCGCGTCACCGTCCCAGCGCAGCAGCCCGATGCAGGCCGACGACTTGGCCAGCAGCTCGGCGGTGATCGGCCCGCAGCCGGGCAGCCGGTCGACGTCGACAGCGACCCGGGTGCCGTCGACCTCGAAGCCGAGCCCGGCGTCGTCGGTGACCACCGTGTAGCCCTCCAGCAGCACCGGCTCGGCGATGGCGACCGGGTGTCGGTCCAGCGGCGGTACGGCCGGGGCGACCGCCTCGCCGAGCTGCACCCGGGCGACGGCGAACGGGTCGGTCGGCTCGCCGGGGCGGGCCTGGTCGTCGCGCCAGAGCAGGTCGCCGCCGGGCAGCAGCGGCAGGTCGGTGACGTCGAGGCTGAGCCGGCCGGCCAGGGCGGCCAGCAGCACCGGATGCTCCGCGAGCAGCTGCCACACCACCGGGCCGACGATCGTGTCGACCTTCGCGGCGGACACGCTGACCCGGACCAGCCGGGACCGATCGGCGTCGCCACCCCCGCCGCCGGCTTCCAGCACCGCGTGCACCTGCAGCTGTACGGCGGTCGCGTGCTCCTGCACGTCGGCGCCGACGATCAGCAGCCGGCCGGAGACCGTCTCCGGCGCGGCCGGCCCGCTCTGCGGGCTGGTCAGCAGCATGGCGCGGGTCCACAGGTCGGCCCAGCGACGGGCCGGGATCCGCTCCATGGTGGCCACCGGGCTGGTGTAGCGCAGCTCGTCGGCGAGCCCGTCGAGCAGCACCGCGATCCGCCGTCGGGCCGGGTCGGCGAGCAGCGCGGTCAGCGCCTGCTGGCTGGCCGACACCAGGTCGTGGTCGACGTTGCGCCAGCCGGCCAGGGCCAGCTCGGCCAGCCAGGAGCGGGCCGCCAACAGTCGTCCGTCGGCCGGAGCGGCGGCGGTGGTCGGTGCCGTCCACTGCGCCCGGTCACGGCCGAGCGTGCCGTCGAGCCGGCCCCGCAGCGCGTCGTGCACCGCGCCCACCACGGCCGTACGGGCGGCGGCCAGCAGCAGCAACTGTTCCTCGCCGACCGAGCCGGCGGTCACCTTGTCGACGGCTTCGACCGCCGCCGCGCCGAGCGGGGTGGCCGAGACCGCGCCGGCCAGGTCGGCCAGGGCCGCCGTACCGTGCGGGTCGAGTCGGCCGAAGCCGCCGGTCATCGCCTGGTCGAACCGGTCGACCACGTCGAGCGCTTCAGCGACCCCGGCCGGTACGCCGTCGCGCAGGTCGTCGAGCTGTGCCCCGCGCATCAGCGGGCCCCCGCCCCGGCCGGGAACCAGCTCAGCTCGGGCAGCGGCTCGACCGCCCCCGGCAGATCCAGGTAGGACAGGTGGTGCAGGAACCGGCTGAACACGGCCGCCGCCGGCGACGCGCCGGCGAGGGTGGTCCGGCCGATCGCCCAGAAGATCTCGTTGCCGCTGGTCACCTCGTCCTGGGTCTCCAGCCGCAGGAAGCGGGCGACCCGGTCGCCGCCGTACTGCACGACGGCCTCGTCGGCGAGCGCGGTCAGGTGGTTGCACGCGTAGTCGCCGCCGCGCAGCCCGCCGCACGGCCGGTTGTTGTTGGTGCTGCAGCTGACCTCGTAGCTGCCGGCGGCGACCGACGACACGTACACCCGCCCGATGTCGGAGCCGCTGGAGACGACGCCCTGCAGGCGTCCGTCCGCCATCTCGACGAAGGGGACCTTCGCCAGCTTGCGGGGTCGTGCGGTGGGCACCACCCGTACCATGCTTCGCCGCTGCCAGGCGGCGTCGTCCGCGTCCACTGGGTTGCCCTCCAGGAGTGTCGACCGCAGCCGTCGTCAGCCGTCATCTCAGACGGCGGGCTGCGGACCGGTGATCCGTACCCGAGAAGTTGTATCGCCCCGGTGCGACAAACCGGGGTGGCGGGCGGTGACCGGCCCGGATCGTGGTCGGCGACCAGCTGATACGCTAAACTTCCCTGCCGTACATCGAATAGATGCTGATGGGGAAGAATGGCGAAGTCGTGGCTCTCGGTGGAAGAAGTCGCAGAGCAGCTTGACCTGCACGTGCGTACGGTGCGTAGTTACATCCGGGACGGACGGCTGCCGGCCGTACGGATCGGCAAGCAGTACCGGATCGCACCGGCCGACCTTGACGCGTTCACCGGCCGTCCGGCCGGGTCCGCAGGCTCCGCCGAGCCGGCCGACCCGGTGGTCGAGGTCTCCGCGGTGGTCGACGTCGACGGGTTGACGTCCACCGACGCCGACCGGTTGAGCACCCTGCTGGTCGCCGGGGCGCAGGGCGGCAGCCGGGCGTCGGCCACGCCTCCGCTGCGGCTGCAGACCGGGTACGACCCGGCGCGAGACCGGCTGAAGATCGTCGTCTTCGGTGGCCCGGACGCGGTCGCGGAGATCCTGTCCACGATCGACGCGGTGACGCGGGCGGGCAGCGGAATGTTCCGAACGGACAGCGGGGAGAGGGCGGGAGACGATGGCTGACGAGATCGTCGAACTGGCCGGCGTGCCGGTGCTGGTCTGCGCCGCCGACGGGCCGACAATCGCCAGCGAGCAGGATGCGCTGGACGTGATCGGCCAGACGTTCGCCGGTGCCGAGATCGTGGCGGTCCCGGTCGCACGGCTGGACGAACGCTTCTTCGCGCTGCGCAGCGGGCTGGCCGGCGGCATCATGCAGAAGTTCGTCAACTACCGGCTACGGCTGGTCGTGGTCGGCGACATCACCGGCCACACCGCCGGCAGTACGGCACTGCGTGACCTGGTCGTCGAGTCGAACCGGGGCAACCAGGTCTGGTTCGTCGACGACCTCGACACCCTCGCCGCCCGCCTCAGCTGAGCCGGGTGCCTCAGCTGAGCCGGGCGATCGGATGCGCCTGGTCTGACACATCCCCAGCGTGTCAGGTCGACCAGCCGCTGTGGATCATCAGCAAGCGAGTGCGGCGACTACATGTACTGAGCGGCGGTCTGCTCGCCTTCCTGGTAGCGCTTCCTCATATCAGTTACGAAGGAGGCAACCGCCCGGATGAGGTCCCTCAACTCTTGGTCTCGCCGCAACTTCGCTATCTGCCTACTGGCTATCTGGCCTGTTCTGTGGATCGCGATACGCGCTACGAGGCCCGACAAAGACCAGGTTGCCGGTTGTCGATAGACCGGTTCGCCGAGGTGGGTACGGGCAAGCGCACCAGCCGGGTTCGGGCCAGGTCCGGAGTCTGGCCGCCCACCTGCCGGAGGTGCAGGTCGGTGGCGTTGCGTGACGGGTGTTGCCGAGCCAACTGTTGCCTCGGCTTCCCCTCATGCCGATGTGCGGAACCTCTGTCCGTCAAGTCTCGGTATGCCATCGAGTGGAGGGCTCAGGAACGTTATTCGCGCGAATTACGTGCCTGAGCCCTCCACTCGACGCAACGGCAGCAGCGGCCCGGCGTCCGCACGTGCCGATCAACACACCGATCACCCAGAGTCACCAGCCCGCAGTCAGGTTCCGATAGAGCCGTATGCCCATGTCGCGCATGACCTTCTCGCGTACGCCGGCAACTCGCCGCCCGGCCCGACTCCGCGTACCTCCCGTTCGACCTGGTGGTACGCGACGACGCGTCTCCCCGCGATGTGCTGCGAACAGTCACCGGCGCAGGACGATTGTTGTGCGCCATGCTGGCCGCATCCGACCCGTCGGTACGGGGCTGGCACTGGGGACCGACCGACGCAAGCGGCTTCGCGGCACTGGGCGTGAACGAGACGCTGGTGCACACCTACGACATCGCCGAAGGGCTCGGCATCCACTGGCATCCGCCGAGATCACTTTGCAGCGCCGTGCTGACCCGGATCTTTCCTCACGCCCCAGCCGGCGATCCGGTCCAGGTGCTCCTGTGGTCCACCGGGCGCACTGACCTCCCCGGCCGTCCTCGACCCACCTCCTGGGTCTTGGAAGCAGCGATCGAGTAGTCCACTTGTCGCACATCGTCACTCATACCGCATCCTGGAGCCGGGTCACCTACACCGTTACTCATCGTGCGTAGCGGATGTCGCGGGCTTCGACGTGTACCGTCCAGTCACAGGCGGCCTGGCGTGCCCATGTGTCCGCGTCGTTCTTGCAGCGACCGCCCCTGGTCGTCGCCTCCATCAGGGTCCTCGATGAACAGATCAGGCCAGGCTGACGAGACCTCGGACGCCGACCGGCCAGGATGCGATGGGGACCGGTGAGTGGGGTCTGAGAGTATGTTCGCCTCGTGGAAGTCTCTGGGGACTTTGCGAGGCTCGTCGAGGACCAAGCTTCGTCCGCCCATCCCGCTGCCGCGATGGCGCGGGAGCTCGGACTGCTCGGTGTCTACGGCACTCTGGGGATCTCCTTCCTCATGTCGGAGTCGGGCGAGGTGCTCATCGATGAAGACGACGGTAGCTTGCGCCCCGCCGATGCCAACGAGCACGAGTTCGCCCATGTCCAGGCAGCGCGCCGCTATCCGGAGTTGAGACATCTCATGCCGGACCGGCCGCCCTCCGCTTCGACCTGCCAGCTGTGTGCAGGATCCGGCGAGGCTGTCTTCGGAGATGGGCGAAACCGGATCTGTTGCCCTGACTGCAACACCCGTGGATGGATTTCTGGGCTACCGGGGGCCTGCTGGGCTGCTGAGGACTCGTAGCTCGTCCAGGAAGGCTAGCGCCTCAGGGTGCTTCGGGTACTGCTCCTGCAACAGTTGCCCTAGCTCTCGGGAGCACATGAGGAGTGACGGTAGGGACCTGCGGTCGCCCGACAGCGCTTGTCGGCCGTAGGCCACTGCCTCCTGAATTTCCCCTCTCCGCGCCGCTACCACGCCTAGCGTCAAACGAGCCTCGGCGTTCCTCATGGGCTTCCGTTCGGTGCCGTCTGGGTCGGTGGAAGACCGTATGACTTCATGAGCGTAAATCTCGGCGAGCTGATCTTCTCTGGCCAACCGGTAGCAGTCCATCGCGTAAAAGTCGAACTTCGACGGGTCAACCACAAAATGGTGGTCGGTATCCTCTGGGTAGGGCAGTGACTCTAGGAGTGACCGGCCCCGATCAAGTGCCGTCTCTACTTTTCTGCGGTCTCCGATACGTGCCCATGCCTTGGCCTGCTGCGCTGCTAGTTGCACAGCAACGCTTTGACCGGGGACCTTTGTCACCCCTATATCAGCGGCGGCTATCGTTCCCCGGTAGTCACCCTGTGTTAGCGCGTACCATGCGCGCATCTCGTGCGCCCACCCGACAACTGCAGCGTCGCCCGCCTCCTCGCCGAGGGCCAGCGCCGCCTTACGGGTGCTTTCCGCTTCCCGCCGTAGCCCTAGGTCGTATTCGACACACCCGACGAGCAAGGCAACCAGACCAGCAAGCGATAGAACCTCTTTGTGCTGCGCGAGCGTTAAACGGCGATCCATGAGACTCATGAGGCGTCGAAGCCACGCCTTTCCCTCGACATAGAGCTGATACGGGGGAGTGTAGGGGTACTCACAGCAGAGTCGATCGGCCGCAATGCGAAGTGCGTCAAGCATAGCTGCCGAGACATCCGAGGCGCGAATGCGAGAGAGAATCTCCAGGGTTTCCAGGCCACTGTCTGCCAGCAGGTCCGCTTCGATATTTGCCCCACCCTGGCGAGGGAAGAACGCTGCCGTGACGGTACCGTAGGTCTTGGCAATCAGCGTCTTGTAAAAGACGTCGGGCTCGGAGCTACCAGCTTCCCACCGCTTCCAGTTGCGCAACAGGGCGATGTCGGAGGGCAGTGGTTCGGATGCGTGCGCCCTGAGCGCCCGTACCGCGTCACTCTGGGACCACCCCCGGGCAGTTCGCTCCGAGCGAAGCCGTTGCGCCCACGCCGGCCGGGAGTCTTCCTCAAGCTCATCCCTCATGGCTTCGAGTATCCACCACCCAGGGGTGATATGGCAGGGGACTCTGCCCTGTCACCGCCGTGACACCTGCCGCCTATCAAGATCGAGTGGGATCGTTGCTCTATGGACATCTGATGGTCAACCAGAAGGCGCGGAAGATCTGGCTTGGTGCCAGGTGAGTTGGTGCTAAACACGGCGGCGGCCAATTGGCCGCCCCAGCCAATGGGAAGGGTTGATCATGGTGGCGCTTGGTGCCCTGGTTTCCGGAATCCTGCTCGGGTTCTTCGTGGGGTTGTTCGGTTTCAAGGTCAAGTCGCGGTGGTGTCCCGACTGCGGTCGGACGACGGTGCCGGCGGCTGATCGGTAGCGTGCCGGACGACCGGTCCCCGGCCGATCCCCGCCCCGGTGACGAGTTGATCATCGATGGTCGGGCGAGTGTGCAGTTCGCGGCCGGGCGGGGTTTCCGGTTCCGGGTGACGACAGTAGACAAAAAGCTGACGTACGACGGCTGGGTCTGGCTCACCGGCTACGTGTTGGCAGCCGACGGCGAGGCCCGTGAACGGCGGGAGATCTTCGTCCAGCGTGACGGTCTCCGCTGGGCGCCCCGCCCGCGCCGGCACCGCTGACCAGCGCGGCGGCACCACTGCGACGCGAACCGTGTGCTCTCCATCCGTACCCCTTGAAGGTTTTCGACTGTGTGAAAGGTGGTTCCTGCTGTGCGTAGGTTCTTTGACCTGTTCCGCCGGGTTCCGGTGCGGAGCCGGCGTAACCGGCGGTTGCTCGCCGAGATCGCCCGCCACAACCGGCGCCCGACCGACGCCGCTGCCGGGCCGCGTCCGCCGGTGCGGCCCGCCCCGAACGCTGCCGGCCACTTGTACGGGCGGGCGGTGCGGCCGTCGATCAGCCCCGGCCTGGTCCGCGACCGCGCGTTCGGCGACCGTGTCCGGCGTGGTTGCGACCCGGTCGAGGTGCGGGCGTTTCTGCACCTGGTCGCCGACGAGTTGACCGCGCTGCGCGCCGAACTTGGCTCCACCCGGGAGGAGAACGCCCGGCTCAAGCAGGCGTTGCGGGACTGGCAGTCGGAGCAGTTCGAGCAGTCGCACCGGTTCGGGGCGGGGGTGGCGGCGTGAACGGCGTCAACAAGGTGCCGCCCGGCTCGCTGCACATCGTCGGCCTCGGCACGGACCGGCGGCGGGCGCAACGCGTGTTCACCGTCGCCAACCTCGACACCGGGCAGGTGGCCTCGACCAGTCTCGTCCCCGGATCGTTTACCCCGTTGCCGACTCCGGGTGGGACGTGGTGGTTGCCGTACGCGCCGATCGTCGCCGACCTCGCCGCCCGTGCCGGGGTGGCCGCCGCGACGTTGCGTGACCCGGACTTCCCCGACGAACCGGGCCGGCTGCCGTCGTCCGGGTTGACGCTGCCCCGGCAGTGGCAGCCCACCGTTCCGCAGCGGGACCGGCTGCGGTGGGAGGCTGCGGCGCTCACCAACCGGCTGGTGTCGCCGTGGCTGGTGCTGATCGGCCGCAGCGTCGAGCCGCCGCCACCGGGCGACCCGGCCCGGCTGCTCGGCCGGTTGTGCGCGCTCGCCGACCAGTTGCACGTCGACCTGGTCCTCGAAGTGCGGCCCAGCTCCATCGGGCGTGGGCTGAGCTGGGACGTCCGGTTCGAGCATGCCGGCGGTACGGTGCCCGACTACCAGCACCGGTGGATCGCGGACCTGCCGACCGCGCTCGCCACCATCCCCGCCGAACGGGCGGTGACCGGCCTGACCGTCGCGAACCCGCTGCTGCCCGCCCACTACCTCACCGAGGCTGCCCTCACCGGGCGTGCGATACCGGTCGGGTTGGACGGTCACCCCGGCGGCCACGACCTCGACCAGGTCGAACGCCGCATGACCAGTGACGCCGAGCAGCACGGCGGGGCGCAGGCCATCTGGCGTAACCGGCACTGGTGGCACACCAGCCTGCGACCCGCCGACACCGCCGGCAGATTCGTCCGCGGCTGGGAACCGCCGGCACCGAAACACTGGGGCGAGGCGATCCCCGCCCACCCCTGCGGCCGGTGCGCCGACCGGCCCGACCCGCCGTACTGCCTGGACTGTTACGGCACCCGCCAGGTGCGGCGCGGCGCGGTGCTCACCGTCACCGACCTGCGTGGCCGGACCGTGCACCGCAACTGGCGACCCGACAGCGAACCGACCGGCGACCCGGAAGCCGCCGTCGGCCCGCAACCGCCCACCCTGGTGCCCGCCGACCGGCTGTCCGGCTCCACCGTGTGGCAGCTCGACGAGCACTACCAGATCGGCTCGCTCGCCGCCGGCTTCGGCGTGCAGCCGACCGACCTGACCGACATCGACGGCGAACACGTCATCGACCAGCACCTGCGCAACGGTGTCAGCCAGGTCCCCCACGGCGGCGGCGACCCGCTCGGCGCGTACCTCGGTGAAGTCGGCGCCACCTACGACGGCGCCCGGATCATGGTCCTGGCCACCGGTTGGCCCGGCCCCACCCTCGACGAACTCGCCGCCCTGGTTCGCGGCCTCGGCCTCGCCCTGGACATCACCACCGTCGACCACCGCAACACCATCGGCCGACCCGAACTGTCCCAGGGCCACAGCTGGTCGGTCCGGGTCGTCGACCCGGCCACACGCTTGGCCGTCGACCCGGTCCCCACCAGCGCCGCCCTGCCCGAAGCCGTCGCGCTGTGCTACCGCTACCTGCACGGCGCACTGCGCGCCACCATCCCCACCGACCCGGAAACGCCGATCCCCGTGCCGCAACAGCCCGCAGCGGCCGGCACCCCCACCGACACCACAACCTGCATCACGCAGATACGCCGCCACGCCGCCACCCGGCCCGGCCAGCCCGTCGCCGTCCGACTCCACCCCGACGGCACCCACACCCGCACCACAGACCACCCGAGGAAAAGTTGATCGCAGCAATAGTTCGTCGGCGGCGTGGTCGAAGGTCGGCTCAGAGCACCGTCGCGCCGACGAACTGCCCGATGGCGAAGGTGACGGCCATGGCCAGGGCACCACCGGCAACGAGTCTGACCACCGCCCGCCCCGCGTTGGCAGAGCCCAGTCTCGCGCTCACCGCACCCGTCACCGCGAGTGTGAGCAGCACGACGGCGAACGTCACGGCCACCCGCGCGTCGGGTGGTGGCAGCAGGATCGCGATCAGCGGCAGCAGTGACCCGAGGGTGAAAGCGACCGCCGAGGCGGCGGCTGCGTGCCAGGGGTTGGCCAGCGAATCCGGGTCGATCCGCAACTCGACGTCAGCGTGCGCGGCGAAGGCGTCCTTCGCCGTCAGTTCCTCCGCTACCATCCGGGCGGTTCCGACGGTCAGACCCTTCGCGACGTAGAGCGCGGTCAGCTCGTCCAACTCCTGCTCGGGGAACCGTTCGAGCTCGGTGCGCTCCTTCGCCAGCAGCGCCCGTTCGCTGTCACGCTGGCTGCTCACCGACACGTACTCACCCAGGGCCATGGAGACGGCGCCCGCCGCCACCCCCGCGACGCCCGCTGTCAGGACGGGGCCGGTGGCGATGGTCGCGCCGGCCACCCCCACGACGAGACCGGCCGTCGACACGATGCCGTCGTTGGCGCCGAGCACCCCGGCCCGCAACCAGTTCAACCGGGTGGAGATCCCGTTGCCGTGCGGTTCACCCACGTGAATCGCGCTGGGCCGGCCGGCTCCCGTACCTTCGGCTTTCATTCAGATCACCTGCCTCCGCCACCGTACGGCGGGCGTCCTGGCACGGCAACGAAGCTTAGCCTGTCCTGTCGCAGGTGGACGCGTGTGCACAGGGTTCCTGTTGTTACCACAGTGGCTCGGGCGACCGCCTGCGGACATGGGCACCGAGTTAGCTCGTCCGAGCACCGGGTACGCGGCAGACCATGCGGCGAATCTGGAGTGGGCTGCTGGCCGGTGCCGCCGGCACCAGCGCCCTCAACATGGTCACCTACCTCGACATGGCCGGCCGGGCCCGGCCGGCGAGCAGCACCCCGCAGCGCAGCGTCGGTCGGCTCGCCGAGACACTGCACGTCGACCTCGGCGACGACGAGACCGCCAGCAACCGCCGGGACGGGCTCGGGCCGCTGCTCGGCTACGCGACCGGCCTCGGCGCCGGCGCGCTGTACGCCGTGGCCGGCCCCCGCCGGGCACCGGTCTGGGCGGCAACCGGGCTGCTCGCCATGCTGGCGATGGCCGGCTCGGACGCGCCGATGACCCTGCTCAAGGTCACCGACCCGCGGCAGTGGAGCGCTGCCGACTGGGCGTCGGACATCGTGCCGCACCTGGCGTACGGCCTGGTCGCCGCCGCCGTGCTGCACCGCCTCCGGGCCCGCGACTGACCTGCCCGGCCACCCGGATCCGCCCGGCCACCCCTGAACTTCCCGGTCAGAACGTTAGCCCGTGGCCGTACCGGAACAACGGGTCCGGGTCGTCGAACGGGGCGTCCGGCTGCCCGGCGAGCACGGCCCGTTGACTGGCCGGCAGATCGACGGGTAGCCGGCCGGTCGGTGCCGGCTCCCCGGCGAGTACGTCGACCAGCGCGGTGTCCTCGACGCCGAAGCTGACCAGCAGCGTGCCGACCCGGTCGGCGAGCGGGGTGAGCACCGCCGGCCGGTCCAGGTAGACGTCCACGACGGTCGGCACCGCTGCCGCGACCGCCAGCACCCGGTCCAGCGCACCCGCCGGGAACTCCAACGGTCCGGCGTGGAAGTACGCCTCCACCGGTCCGGGCCGCCGCTCGTACGGTGCGGCCAGCCGCAGCACCGCCACGTCCGCCTGACCCGGCTCCGACACCACCGTCCACCTGCCCCGCAGCGCGGCACGCAGCGGGCCCTCGGCGTACACCCGCAGGCCGGGGGCGAGTGGCAGCCGGGCCGGGCTGTCCGGCGGAGCCTGACGCAGCAGCGTCACGCAGGCCCGTTGGGCGGCCAGCCCGGCGGCACGGGCCGGCGGGCCACCGACCACCTGCGCGGCGTGCTCCGGGTCGACGTAGCGGTGCTCGAACAGGCCGAGCCGCAGCTTGTCGTGCAGGACGCGACGGGCCGACTCGTCGATCCGGTCCTCGGTGACCTGGCCGCTGCGGACCAGGTCGACCACCAGGTCCGGGCGGGCCTCGCCGCCGAACTGGTCCACCCCGGCGTGCAGCGCGGCACGCAGCCGCTGCGCCGGTTCGAGGTGTTCGACGCCCCAGGCCCGGGCCGGCCGGTCCTCGCCCCGGAAGCAGGCGTCGGTCAGCACCCCCCAGTCGGCGCAGATCACCCCGGTGAAACCCAACTGCTGGCGGAGCAGCCCGGTCACCACCTCGTGGTTGAAGGCGAACGCCACCGGCGGCAGCTCGGTGCCGACCGGCAGCCCGTAGCCGAGCATCACCTGCGCGGCGCCGGCCCGGATGGCCGCCACGAACGGCGCCAGGTGGGCGGCGAGGCGGCCACCCGGGTAGGCCTGCTCGGCGCCGTACCGGAAATGGGGGTCCTCGCCGGTGCGCACCGGGCCGCCGCCGGGGAAGTGCTTGACCAGCGCGGCGACGCTGTCCGGTCCGAGCGTCGGACCCTGCAACCCGGACAGGTACGCCACCGTCAGCCGGCTGACCAGCTCCGGGTCCTCGCCGAAGGTGCCCAGCACCCGTGGCCAGCGCGGGTCCGTGGCGACGTCCGCCTGCGGGTGCAGCGCGGCCCGGATGCCGACCGCCAGGTACTCCCGCCGTACGGTGTCGGCGTGCCTTCGCACCAGCTCCGGGTCGCCGGTGGCGGCCAGCCCCAGCGGTTCCGGCCAGGTGGAGAAGGCTCCGGCCAGCGCCGCCGTGTTGGGGTTGGCGGACCGGGCGTGCCGGGGATCGGTGGAGACCGTCACCGGTACGCCGAGCCGGGTCGACGCGGCCAGGTCCTGCAGCTGGTTGTGCCAGCGGGCAAGGTCAGCCGGTGCCGCAGTGCCGACCAGGTTGACGTGGCTGATCCGGTGGTGCAGCACGAGGTCCTCGGCGGCGAGCAGGCCGGCGTCCGGGTCGGCCGGCGCGAGGGTGCCGCCCGGACCGATGCCGATCATCGGGTGGAACAGCAGGCCGGCTTTTTCCGCCAGGGTCATCCGGCCCAACAGGTCGTCCGCCTGCTGCTGCGATGGCCGTGATCGGGTGACGGTCGGCTGCTGGGTGGTCACCGGCCGACGGTAACGGGGTGCGCGCCGTCTGGTAGGCGGTTCGGCCCGGTATCCGGGGTGGTTTATCGGGCCGGCCGGCGGGAAAGGTGCGGGATGCCGCGACGACGGGTGCTCGTATTCAGCATCCCCAACGAGGGACACCTCAACATTCTCAAACGGCTGATCCGCCGGCACCGGGCCGAGGACAGCTTCCGGCTGGTGCTCGTCGACCGGCAGACCACCGTGCCCCGGCTGGGTGACCTGGCCGGGTCGACCGTCGCTTTGCCGGGTTGCCGCGAGTTCCGCAACACCCCGGCGGACCGGGTGTTCGACCGGGCGTACCGGTTGTTCGGCGAATGCCTGGCGGTGGCCCGCGCCTACCGTCCCGACCTGGTGCTGTACGACTTCTGCGCGATCGAGGGCGCACTGGTCGCCCGTTGGCTGGGCGTGCCGGCGTGGTGCTCGGTGCCGGGACTGGTCGGGCCGATGACGGACGCCGGATACCTCCGGCACTGTCTGACGGCACCGCCGAACACGGCGGCACTGGACGCTCTGGACCGGCGGTACGGCGTCACGCTCGACCCGGCCACGGTGGAACTCGTCTCGAACTGTCTGCATCTGCCGGCCGAGCAGAACATCCTCTGGTCGTACCGTGCGGTCACGCCGCCCGACTTCCGGGACAACCGCGCGGCGGTCGGCTACCGCTTCGCCGGCTACCTCTCCGACGGCTGGCCGTCCCGGAACCGGCCGGACAGCCAGGACGGCCGGGGCACAGGCCGGCAGCGCCGGGGCACCGGACCGGCCCGGTCGGTCGTCTACCTGTCCTTCGGCACCGAGGTGCTGGACAACCTCTGGTACGCCGAGCCGGAACTGGTCGGCGCGCTGCGTCGGTGCGTCGCGGGTCTGGCCCGGCACTGGTCCTCGCCGGAGGTGACGGTGGTGTTCCCGACCCGGGGCCGCCGTATTCTGGACCGCTACCCGGCGAACTGGGTGATCCGGCACGCCGTCGACCAGCAGCGGGTGCTCAGCCGGGCCGACGTGTTCGTCACCCACGGGGGCAGCAACAGCTTCCACGAGGCGATCCTCACCAGGGTGCCGATGGTCGTCGTGCCGTTCTTCGGCGATCAGCCGCTGGTCGCCCGGCAGGCGGCCCGGCTCGGCATCGGGATCAGCCTCGACGCGGGTGCCTGCACCGGGCGGGACGCCGCGTACCGGTTGTTGGATGTCGGCTGCGCCGACCGAATCGCCGCTGCGGTGTGGCGGATTCTCGACGATCGACGGTACCGGGCGAACCTCGCCGGCCTGAACCTGACGGCGGTGGCCGCACTGGCACCGACGGACGCCAGACGCCCGGTCACCCGACGGGTGGGCCCGGGGGTTGCGACGCCTCCCCGGTCCGGGACAGCGTCCACGCCGCGTTGATCAGGCCGATGTGTGACAGCCCCTGCGGAAAGTTGCCGATCAGGGTGCCGTCGCGGCGGTCCACCTCCTCGGCGAGCAGACCGAGATCGTTCGCGCATCCGGTGGCCGCGTCGAAGACCTGGCGGGCCCGGTCGCGCCGGCCGGCCAACGCGAGGGCCTCGGCCAGCCAGTAGGAGCAGATCAGGAAGGCTCCTTCGTCCTCTCCGCCGGTCCACCGCTGGACCAGGCCGTCGTGGGTCAGGTCCGCCTCGATGGCGTCGATCGTGGCGACCACCCTGTGGTCGGTGCCAGGCAGGAACCCCATGATCGGCATGATCAGGACCCCGGCGTCGAGATGGTCGGAGCCGAACGCGCCGGTGAACGCCTGGCGCCGGTCGCTCCAACCTTCGTCGAGGATCGCCGTGCGGATCTGTTCCCGGGTCCGGTGCCAACGGTCGACGTCGCGCTCGGCGTGCAGCGTCGGTGCCAGCCCGATGGCCCGGTCCAGCGCAACCCAGCACATCAGCTTCGAGGTGAGGTAGTGGCGTTCGCCCTCCCGACCCTCCCAGATCCCGGAGTCCGGCTGGGACCAGGTGCGGCAGGCCCGGTCGGCAAGGCCCCGGAGCAGATGTACGGTGCCCGTCGCCAGGTCGCCGAGCCGGTCGCGCAGGATCCAGGCACCGTGCATCACCTCGCCGAGTACGTCGAGCTGCCGCTGTCGCCAGGCGTCGTTGCCGACCCGTACCGGCGTCGAACCCCGGTAGCCGCGCAGGTGCTCCAGATCGTGCTCGGTCAGATCCCGCTCGCCGCCGACCCCGAACATGATCGGCACCGGCTGGTCGGTGGGCAGCTCACCGACCGAGTCGGCGATCCAGTCGAAGAACCGGTGCGCTTCGTCGGGGCAGGCGGCCACCCACAGCGCCTGCATGGTGAACGCCCCGTCGCGCAGCCAGGCGTACCGGTAGTCCCAGTTCGCGCCGCCGCCGACCTCCTCGGGCAGCGAGCTGGTCGGCGCGGCCACCACCGCACCGGTCGGCTGGTAGGTCAGCGCCTGTAGCACCAGCGCGCTGCGCCGTACCTGTTCCTGGTAGAGCCCCTGGTAGCTGTGGTGCTCGTCGGCCCAGGACCGCCAGCCGGCGACGGTGTCGTCCACGGTGTACCGCTGGTCGTCGGCCGGCGGCGCGGTGTCGTCGGCGCGCAGGTGCCGCAGCGCGAACCGTACGGTCTGTCCGGCGGTGAGGGTGAGCCGGCCGGTGATCCGGTCCACCCCGACGGACAGTTCGGCCGGCAGCGGGTCGCCGGTCAGGATCAGCCGGTCACTGCCGCCGACCAGCTCGATCCGCCCGTCGTCGCCGGTCACCACCGGAACGACCCGGCCGTACTCGGGCCGCACCACCAGGTCGACGTCGACCTGCACGGTGCCGGTCAGGACCTCGACCCGGCGCAGCAGTACGTGCGGCGAGGCGTCGCCGATGCGGTGACCGCGTTCGCCGGGGCCGAGCGCGAGCGCGTCGGTGAGCCGCAGCTCGCCGTCGGCGGTCCGGAAGTCGGTCTGCAGCACCATGGTGTCCGCCAGGTAGCGGCGGGCGGTGCGGTGCCCGTCGACCGGGGAGATGGACCAGTGTCCGGCGTCGGGGTCGAGCAGCCGGGCGAAGACGCTCGGCGCGTCGAACCGGGCCGGGCACCACCAGTCGACGGAGCCGTCCGCGGACAGTAACGCCGCTCCCTGGCAGTCACTCAGGAGCCCGTAGCTGGCAATGTCGGGCATCGTCACCGGGTACCCGCCCGCCGGAGGCTCATGCCGGCCGTTCGGGTCGGATATCCGGTGACGGGTCAGTCGGTCGGTTCGGCGCCGAGTCGACCGACCCGGCCGGAGCGCAGGAACACCAGGTAGTAGGTGACGGTGCCGGCCGCCGCGCGGTCGTCGGCGGGTAGGGCCACCCGCTCGTAGCTGAGTAGCCGGCCGGTGGCGGTGTCGATCACGGCGGTGTCCCGCACCGGGCGGCCGTCCATGTCACCGGTCGCGCTGACCGCGACGCCGGACCGGCCGGCCCGGTCCAGCACCGGACCGTGGGTGACCAGCTCCGCGTCGGCGAGGACGGCCAGGGCGGCGGCCCGCTGGGCCGGGGACAGGTCGTGAAACCGGTAGAGGCCGACGACTGCCCGCAGCGCGGCCTGCGGGCCTTCGTGCATCGGCTGTTCCTCGGCGAGCTGGCCGGCCAGCACCGTCCGGTCGGCGGCGGGATCGGGTACGGCGACACCGAGCGCGCCGGGCGGGTACTCGACCACTTCGGCGGGCCGGTCCGGGTTCGCCGGGTCGATCCGGGTCTCCTGCCCGGACCGGTCGGCGGCCCACCACAGTCGCCGGTCGTACGCTCCGCCGTCCTGCCCGGTGGCGGGATCGTCGCGCCACCAGGCCCGCAGGTGGACGTAGGTGTAGCGGTCGGCGGTGGCCGGCTGGTCCGGCACCGGTTGATCCAGTGCTGGTTGGTCGACTGCTGGTTGGTCGAGTGAGTGGACGTGCCGGGCGATCGCCGCCAACTGGTGGCGGGCCGGGGCGGTGCCCGCGCCTGCGGTCAGCGGCAGGGGCTGTTGCGGGTCGGCGAGGACCGGGTCGGTGGCGTCCGGTCCGGCCGGCCCGGGCTCGCTGTACGAGCGGACCACTTCGACCCCGACGATTGGCAGCACGACCAGAACGACCGCAGGGACCGCGACCCGCCACAGCCTGGGCCGCCACCGCCTGGACCGCCACAGCTGCGGCCACCACCGCCTGGACCGCCACCGCCAGCGGGTCGATTCCTGCGACGACTGGCGCTGGTGCGCAACGGCTATCAGGTCCGTGACGTCGATCTCGGGTGGCGGCGGAATCCGTCCCTGCCTGGGCAGCAGGGCCCGGACAGCCAGCTGCACCAGCTCGTCGCGGCGGAACTCGTCCTCGACCGGCTCCTGATCCATGGTCAGTCCTTCCCATGTCTGGCCGGGATGCGCCGGGTACGCCGGCCCTGCACCTTGTCCCGTAGCTTGTGCAACGCGCGGCGGGTCCGGTGTAGCGACCGCCGTACCGCTGCCGGGGTCATCCGCAACATGGCGGCGATGTCGGCCGTGCTGACGCCGTAGCTGGTCAGCAGCAGGCACTCCCGGTCCTTGACGCTGAGCCGTCGGCCGAACCGGGCCACGTCCTGACGCAGGACGCTGGCGCCGGGTTCGCCGTCGTTGCTGACCACCAGGGTCAGTGCGGTGGTACGCCGGGCCTGCTGGCTGCGAGGGTCCTTGTCGAGACGTTCCTCGGCCAGTCGTCGGGCCAGCCGGTAGAGCCACGCCCGCGGATGCCGGATCCGGTGACCGTCCCGACGGTGCAGCCAGGCCCGGACGAATGTCTCCTGCAGAAGTGCTTCGGCGACTCTGGTGTCATCGAGGCGCTGAAACAGTACCGTCCACAGCAGCGCATGATGCTGACTCACCTGTTCCCCGAGCCATGCATCGAGTTCTGCCGCATCCTCTGCATCCACAATGCTCCTCGGTGCTCGTTCCGGTGGCGCCGTGGCAATAGGGGGTGCCGGTGCCGGCATCCGCCCTGTAAGAGGCGTCAGCGTGCCAGATCGTGCCCGAAGATTTTTGTCGATCATGGTCGATTATTCCAGGATGTGGAACATGAGAAAGCCGCGCTTTGCGTGGTGGTGGTTGCTGGCCGAAAGTTGCAGCTCACTCTGGGCCCAAAAATGTGATTGCTGTTCGTTTATTCACTGACGCGGATATGGCGATCTCGTTGGTTGATTGGCTATCGTCGGCGGTGTCGTGTCGCAAAGTTTCTGACTGAGTACTGAGGGTGACACCGGCACTGCCGGTACACCCAACCCACTACTGGACGCCACCTGGAGCAACTGGAGCCCGCCATGACGCCACCCACCCGGATCCGTCGCCGGACCCCGCACCTGAGTCGGCGGTTGGCGCCCGCCGTACTGGCCGTCGCCGTACTGGCCACCGGCCTGCAGCCCGGCGTCGCCGCGGCCGGCCCCACCGCCGTCCAGTCCCGGGTGGACGCCTATCTTGCTACCCACCCCGGCGGCAGCCAGATCAGCCAGACCGACATCGCCTACTCCGGCGGGGTGTTCATCGTCAGCGTTGCCCGCCCCGCCGGAATCGCGCCGCTCGCCGGGCCGGACTGCCCGGGTGGCTGGTTCTGCTTCTACGACGGCACCAACTACACCTATCCACGGGGCCGGCTCAGCGACTGCGGATGGCAGGACCTCGGCCACTGGGGGTGGCGCAACCGGACCGAGTCCGTGCACTACAACCTCAACTACGGCAGCACCACGTTCCTCGACGAGACCGGCCCGACCGACACCAAACTCTTCGTGGTCGACACGGCCCGCCGGACCATGCCCGACGTCTCACCGCACCGCAACCGGGCCGACTACGTCTACCGCGCGTGCAGCTGATGTTCCGTGCGGTGACGGGCTGCCGGTGAGCCGGTACCGCCACCCGGGCCGGGCGGGTAGATGTAGGGAAATGTCCATGTCCGATGGCCAGCGGGCCGACCTAGCGTCGAGACGTCCAACGTCCGCTGCCCGCCGGCACCGGTACCGCCCAGCCTTCGACCCGGTCGTCCGGTGCGGCCATCCGACAAGGAACCGCTGTGTCCCGTACCCTCGCCTCCCGCCTGGCCACGGCGGCGCTCACGCTGGCCGTGACGGCCGGCCTCGGCCTGGCCGCCGCCGGGCCGGCCAGCGCCGTCGCCAACGGCAAGGTCGTCCCCGACGGCAGGTACCAGTTCTCGGTGAAGTTGACGATGACCGGGATCCCGACGGCCGACGGCGGCCGCCGCAACAGCGCCTGCTCCGGAGCCCTCATCGATCCGCAGTGGGTGGTCACCGCCGGGCACTGCTTCCGGACCTTCGACGGCGTACGGGTCGACCGCCCGGTCGCCGACCTGACCACCGCGACGGTCGGCCGGGCGGACCTCACCGGCGACGGCGGCCAGGTCGCCACCGTGATCGCGGTACGCCAGTCGCCCACCAACGACCTGGCGCTGGCAAAGCTGGACCAGCCGGTACGCGGCATAAAGCCGATCGCCCTGGCCCACCGGCCGCCGCGGGTCGGTGCTCTCGTCCGGCTAACCGGATACGGCGCCGACACGTCGGTCGACCCGGTGCCGTCGACCGTGCTGCGAACCGGGCTGTTCGCCGTCACCGAGGTCGCCGACTCGACCATCGGCGTGACCGGTCGGTACCCGCACCCGGACACCAGCGCCTGCGCGTACGACTCCGGTGCCCCGTACTTCGTCGAGCGGGGTCGCCGCGGTCCGGCGCTGGTGTCGGTGGAGAGCTTCGGCCCGGACTGCCCGCACTCCGACGTCGAGACGACGTCGCGGGTCGACAACATCACCGACTGGATCCGCCAGGCGATC
This sequence comes from Solwaraspora sp. WMMA2059, assembly GCF_027497315.1. Classification (GTDB taxonomy): domain Bacteria; phylum Actinomycetota; class Actinomycetes; order Mycobacteriales; family Micromonosporaceae; genus Micromonospora_E. Next base: position 6,253,447 of record NZ_CP114908.1, read on the forward strand.
CGGGGCTGATCCCCGTCCCGGTGGTCGACCACCCGCCCCGGTGGTAGACCACCGGGACGGCACCGGCTACCGGCCGGGCAGGGTGATGGTCACCCGGGTGCCGGCACCGGAGAGGTCGAGCACCAGCCGGCGGGCCATCCTGTTGATCAGATCGAGCCCGCGTCCCCGGTCGGACCCGTCGTGCGAGTGACCCCGCCAATGTCCCCGGTCGGTGACCTCGATCCGGACCTGCTGCCGGTCGAGCAGCATCACCTGCAGTGCGACCGGGCCGCCCGGACGCCCGTGGTAGGCGTGCTCCAACGAGTTGATCAAGGCTTCGTTGCAGGTGGCCAGCAGTGCGTCGGCCTGATCCGGAGTGAGGTCGTTGCCCGCGGACCAGTCCCGCAGTGCCCGGCGCGCGGCGGACAGGTCGGCGGGGGAGGTCAGGGTCAGCCGCAGCACCGGGGAGCCGTCCGTGCCGGTGGGCAGCCCGTCCAGATGTACGCAGGCCACCACCGTGTCGTCGGTGATCACCTGGCCGTCGGTCATCGCGTCCAACAGCCGGTCGCACCAGACCTGTGGCTCGGTGCCGGACAACCCGGCGGCGGCCCGGCCGAGTCGGTCCAACCCGGCGTCGATCACCTGACCACGCCGCTCGACCAGCCCGTCGGAGTACCAGACCAGCATCGCCGAGTCGGGCACCGCGATCTGGGCCTGGGTCCGGGGCTGCGCGGTCAGCCGCAGCGGCAGCGACCGGGCGTCGGTCAGGTAGCGGCTGTCCCCGCCGGCCACCAGCAGCGGCGGCAGATGACCGGCGCAGGCGTAGGTGAGCAGCCGGTCGGTGGGGCTGTACTCGGCGTACCCGACGGTGGCGAAGTCGGCCCCGTCGATCGTCTGGCAGGCGGTGTCCAGCGCCTCCAGCACCTCGACCGGCGACGCACCGGTCTGCGCCACCGAGCGCAGCGACTGCTGCAGCCGGCCCATCGTGATCGCCGACGACAACCCGTGGCCGACGACGTCTCCGACCGCGATACCCACCCGGTTGCCGGGCAGCTCGAACACGTCGTACCAGTCGCCGCCCACGTCGCGGCCGTGCTCCGCCGGCCGGTAGCACACGGCGGCCGTGACGCCCGGCAGGTCCGGCGAGATCTGCGGCAGCAACGCCCGTTGCAACTGGTGCGCGGCGGCGTGCTCGGACTCGTACATCGCTGCCCGGTCGACGGCCTGACCAGCGAGTTCGGCGAGGGTACGGGCGATCGAAACCACCTCCGGGGTGATCGCGTCGTCCCGACGAAACGCGAACGCCAGCGCACCGAGGCACCGGTCGCCGACCTTGACCGGCACCGCCAGCAGACTGCGGGTGCCGGTGCGAGCGTGGGCGTCGGCGAGCGCGGGGTAACGAGCGTCCAGCGCCGCCCGGGTCGGCAGTTGGACCGGCCGGCCGGTCCGGACCACGTCGACGACCGGCAACCGGTCCGACCCGTCGAGCGGGAACGTGGCGAAGCCTCCGGCGACCTGGTCCGCGAGGGCCGCCGTCGGCCAGCTTCGGACCGAGCCGCCGGCCAGATCGGTGAGCGCGACCGCGCCGTGGTCGGCGACCAGGCCGACGCCCCGGTCGACCAGCACCCGGATCACCTGGTCGGACGTCGCGGAGGTGGCCAGCCCGGCGGTGACGTCCTGCAGCGCCTGCAACCGACGGCGGGCGGCCACCTCACGACGCGACTCGGCCTGCGCCCGGTCCCGTTGCGCCACCGCGATCGCCAGCGCCCAGGCCCCGAGCACCACCACCGCCAGGTAGATCTGCAGCGACGCCGCCTCCAGCCAGGGCTGCCCGGCCAGCACCGACCACGGCCCGTGCCCGGCGGCGCTGAGCAGATTCGCGGCGAACGCCATCACGAATCCGGCGGCCCCGACGGTCGCCACCCGGCCCAGGAAGCCGACCGCGAGCAGCACCGGCACCGGCAGGTAGGACAGCGGCACCTCCCGGGGCCAGAAACCGATGACGGTCAACGCCCCGGTGCCGGCCAACGCCGTACCGCCCCGGACCAGCTGCCAGGGTCGGACCCGGCCGCGGATCGCGTCGAGGCCGACCAGGGCGGCACCGAGGGTGAGCACCGCGAGCCCGTCGCCGGCCCAGAACCGGCCCAACGCCGGCCACCAGGCGCCACCGGTGCCGACCGCGCTGGTCGTGGCCCCGATCACCGCGCCGACCAACGGGCCGATGCCCACCGGGTAGAGCAGGAACGCCGCCGCGTCGCGGTACCGGGTCAGGTCGATCCGGCCCGGCCGCAGCCATCGCAGCCCGGCGGCACCGACCAGCGGTTCGGCGACGTTGGTGAGCGCGAAGCCGAGTGCGACCGGCGGTCCGATCCCCTGCCACAGGTCGATGCCGAACTCGGTGAGACCGACGGCACCGAGGATCCACGGCCAGTGTCGGCGGCGGGCCAGCACCAGCGCGCCGAGGGTCACCCCGGCCGGCGGAAAGAACACCGCGCCGACGGCCGAGGCGTGGAACAGCAACCAGGCGCAGCCGGAGCCGAGCGCGTATGCGGCAGCGACGCAGAGCGCGATCAGCGCCGACCGGCCCAGCCGCCCGGTCCGGTGTCGCCAGCGTGCCGGCTCGCCGGCGACCTGTGTCAAAGCTGTCATCCTCCCCGGCCACGCACCAGGAGGACTACCTGGTTGCGCATCAGACGATAATGACAGCGTCGGGTGCCGTACGGCTCACAGGTGCCGTCGGCGCCAGTTGGTCTCCTCGCTCTCCAACGCCTGCTGTTGAGCGAGCTGGCTGCCGCGTAGCGACCGGCGATGGCTGCCGCCGCGTAGGTTGTCCACCGCGGCCGCGGCGACGGCGATCAGGCTGAGCAGGGCGAGCGCGGCGAGCGGCGGCATGAACGGGGCCATCGGCAGCAGCGCGGTGATGACCAGGACGGGCAACGCGCCGAGCGGATCCACGGATCGGACCGTCCGCGCCTGGAATGCGAGCAGGGCCAGCAGGTAGAGCACGACGCCGCCGTACAGCACCCACAGGTGGACCGGATCGAGCACCGCCCTTTCCTGGTCGCCGGTGTCACTGGCCAGGTAGGCGAGGACCTGTTTGGCGCCCAGGGACAGCAGAATGATCCCGAGGACCATCGGGAAGTGCAGCAGGGTGTACGCGTCGCGGGCCAGTCGGAGCCGGGCGGTGCCCTGGGTGCGGTGCAGCACATGTTCGGCCGCGATCGAGCGGGAGTCGAAGTACCACCACCAGAGGGCGCAGATCAGCGCGATGCCGAGCACCACGCCTGCGACCAGGGGCAACGTCAACGGTGTTCCTGCCAGAAGTTCGGCGCCGATGCCGATCGAGATGACCGACTCGCCGAGAGCGATCAGCACGATTTGGGCGTGTCGTTCCGCCCAATGCCCGGCCGAGACGACGGCGAGGGCCTTGGTCCGGATCACCACCGCGTAGGCGATGGCGACGGCAAGTCCCCACAACGTGACAAAGGCAGCTATCCGGGCATTGCCGGTGAACTGTCGCGGCAGGAGCGCGGCCACCACCAGCAACCCGCAACTGAGGAGCAGCGCCGGTGCGCTTCGCCACCACATCTCACGCAACGAAGGGTGGTTTCGCGCGGCATGCCGCAGCGCCACCATCTCCAACGCCCAGATGATGAAATAGCAGGCCGGAAACACGAGTTGCCCGGGGATCGAGAGCGGCGCGGACGACGACGGCACCGCGACGTCGTCTTCGGTGCCGGGCAAGGTCGCGACGGAGACGAAGACCGCCGCCATGATCGCGAAACCGATGATCGGCATGATGCCCTGGTCGGCCCGCAGGTTGTTGCCGAGTACGGCGAACCGCGACCAGGCCAGCCAGAGCGCGGCGAGCAGCAGGATGACGCCCAACAGGATCAGGGCGTCGAGGTCCTCGACGGCCAGCGTGTTCAGGTGGATGAAGGCGAAGACGAAGACCAGGTCGAAGAAGAGCTCCAACCGGGTCACCTTGGCACCGGGCGCCGCCGGCTGGACCCGGGACCGCCCTGCGTCACTCACCCCACCATGATGCGGAGCTGACCGAATTTCATGGCATTTTTCGACCTATTTCATGACGATCATCGTTCACCTTTCGGGCCGAGACCCCCGTTCGGTGCGCAGCACGCCCTGGCGGTCGGCCTGCTCCTGCAGGATCTCGTTGGCGAGCTCGTCGGCACCCGCGTCGTTGGCCGTACCCGAGTTCTCGAGATCCTTGCGCAGCCGGGCGCGCTGGTTGTCGTAGCCCTTGCTGCCTGGTCGTTTCCCGGACATCGTGCCTCCTCGTGGTGACCTGTCCGATTCGTGTGACCGGTCGACTCGTGTGACGGTCCGACCGGGCGGGTACCCGGGATCGCCACGGCTATCCGTCGGCCGGCCCCGGGTACCCGACCCGTCACGGCTCCGGGAACTCGACCAGGTAGACCGGCGCGCCGACCCGGGTCGTGTCGGCCGCCTCACCGATCCCGTTGACCACGTGGTCGATGGCGCCCGCGCTCAAATTGACGGTCATGATGTTCCGCAGTCGTACGCCGGGACGGTGCGGCACCTCGAAGCCGTTGCGGGTGCGGATCGACGGGTCGTTCTGGTTGAACACGTACACCCCGCCGCCGTACAGCTGGTGGTGCCGCACGTGGTCGGCGACCTTGTAGCCGGCCCAGCCGGGGGTGTCGCCGTTCATCCAGTCGGCCTGGGTGGGCGGGTCGTACGGCAGCTCGTTCTGGTACAGGACCGTGGTGCCGTGGTCGCCGTTCCAGACCGTGTTGTACCGCTGGAAGTGCTCGACGAACAGTCCGGTCGCGGTCACGTGGTCGCCGTTGACCACGACGCCGTACCGTCCGGTGTTGGTGTGCCAGCGGTCGGTGTCGCCGTTGACGCCCTCGGTGAACCCTTCGACTCCGTGATCGGCCCGCCACACCCAGGTGTGGTCGATCAGCACGTGGTCGCTGTTGATCTGCAGCGCGGTGCCGGTCCGGCCGATGTGCGGGCCGCCGAGCGTGAGAGCGCTCTCTCGGTGTCGCCCGCCGGCACCCACCGGTGCCGTCGGGGAATCATCTGTTTCTACCCGCTGGATCGGTCTTTGGCTATGGGGTGCTGGCCGGTCGCCGGCCGACGACGGTGCCGGATCCGGCGAAATACGCATTCCCGGTAGGGGTAGGCTCAGCGGTCGAGTCGGATCGCAACGAGTCGCGAGGGAGAGACAGATGGCGGTCAGCACCTACACCGTGCAGGGGATGACCTGCAGCCACTGCGTCGGTTCGGTGTCCACCGAGATCGGCGGGATCGCCGGGGTCACCGAGGTGGACGTCGACCTGGCCACCGGCAGGGTCACCGTCACCAGCGAACAGCCGGTCAGCGACCAGGCGGTGGCCGCCGCCGTCGAGGAGGCCGGCTACGAGCTGGTCACCGGCTGAGCACCACCGGCCGGAACCGGCGCAGCCGCAGACTGTTGGCCACCACGAACGCCGACGACATCGCCATCGCCGCACCCGCGATCATCGGGTTGAGCAGGCCCGCCGCCGCCAACGGCAGCGCCGCGACGTTGTAGGCGAACGCCCAGAACAGGTTGCCCTGGATCGTCCGCAGGGTGCGGCGGGACAGCCGGACGGCGTCCACGGCGGCGGTCAGGTCGCCCCTTACCAGGGTGAGATCGGCGGCCTCAATGGCGGCGTCGGTGCCGGTCCCCATCGCCAGGCCGAGATCGGCCTGGGCCAGGGCGGCGGCGTCGTTCACCCCGTCACCGACCATCGCGACCACCCGACCATCGGCCTGCAACCGCTTGACCGCGTCCACCTTGTCGGCGGGCAACACCCCGGCGATCACCTCGTCGACCCCGACCTCGGCGGCGACCGCCCGGGCGACGGTGGCGTTGTCCCCGGTGAGCAGGACCGGGGTCAGACCGAGCCGCCGCAGCGCGTCGATCGCCGGCCGGCTGGTCGGCTTGACCCGGTCAGCGACGGCCAGCACGCCCCGGGCCCGACCGTCCCAGCCGACCATGACCGCGGTCCGGCCGGCGGCCTCGGCGGCGGTCAATCTGCCGGCCAGCGCCGCGTCCACGGTCAGGCCCTCGTCAGTCAGCAGCGCCGGCCGACCGACCAGCACGGTACGCCCGCCGACGGTGCCGCGTACACCCAGTCCGTGCCGGCCGGCGAAGTCGGTCACCGCCGGCAGCGGCCCGACCCGCTCGGTGGCGGCCCCGGCGATCGCCCGGCCGATCGGGTGCTCCGACCCGGCCTCGACCGCGCCGGCAAGCCGGAGCAGTTCGTCGGGATCCGGGTCGGCGCCGTCGACCAGCACGTCGACCAGCGTCATGGTGCCGGTGGTGACCGTGCCGGTCTTGTCCAGTAGCACGGTGTCCACCCGACGGGTGGACTCCAGTACCTCCGGGCCTCTGATCAGCACGCCGAGCTGGGCGCCGCGTCCGGTGCCGACCAGCAGCGCCGTCGGGGTGGCCAGGCCGAGCGCGCACGGGCAGGCGATGATCAGTACGGCGACCGCTGCGGTGAACGCCACCGCGACGCCCGTCCCGGTGGCGAGCCAGTAGCCGAGGGTGCCGACGGCGAGCGCGATGACGATCGGCACGAAGACACCGGAGATCCGGTCGGCCAGCCGCTGCGCCGCTGCCTTTCCGGTCTGCGCCTGCTCCACCAGCCGGACCATCTGGGCGAGCTGAGTTTCGGCACCGACCCGGGTGGCCGTCACCATCAGCCGGCCACCGGCATTGACGGTGGCGCCGACCACCGGGTCGCCGGGAGCGACCTCGACCGGCACGGACTCACCGGTGACCATGCTGGCGTCGACCGCCGAGGACCCCTCGGTCACCACGCCGTCGGTGGCGATCTTCTCGCCGGGCCGGACGACGAACCGGTCACCCACCGCGAGCTGATCGACCGGAATCCGGGTCTCCACGCCGTCGCGCAGCACGGCGACATCCCGCGCGCCCAGCTCGAGCAGGGCCCGCAGCGCCGCACCGGCGCGGCGCTTGGCGCGGCTTTCGAAGTATCGGCCGAGCAGGATGAACACGGTCACCCCGGCGGCGACCTCCAGGTAGATGTTGGCGGCGGCTGTGCCGTGACCGATGGACAGGCTGAACGGGTGGGTCACGCCGGGGGTGCCGGCGGTGCCGAAGAACAGCGCCCACAGCGACCAGCCGAGGGCGGCGAGGGTCCCCATCGAGACCAGGGTGTCCATGGTCGCCGCGCCGTGCCGCAGATTCGTCCACGCGGCGCGGTGCAACGGCAAGCCGCCGTAGAGCACCACCGGGACGGCCAGCACCAGACTGACCCACTGCCAGTAGGTGAACTGCCAGGCGGGCACCATCGCCAGGACGACCACCGGCACGCTGAGCACCAGCGCGACCCGGAGCCGGGTACGCAGCGAGCGGAGGTCGTCGGAGACGGCCGGCCGCTCGTCGCCCGCCGAACCGTCGGAAAGCGCTGCGCTGCGGGCATCCTGCGGCGGAGCGGGCAGCTGGGCGGTGTAGCCGGTACGGCGTACGACGTCGATCAGCTCGTCGGCGGTCACGGCCGGATCCTCGACGGTGACGCTGGCCTTCTCGGTGGCGAAGTTCACCGTCGCGGTCACCCCGTCGATCCGGTTGAGCTTCTTCTCGATCCGAGCCGCGCAGGACGAGCAGGTCATCCCACCGATGCTCAACTCGATCCGGGTCGCCGTCTTGGGCCGGCCCGGTGCGGTGCTGCTCATGCCGTCCTCCTCGCCTGCGGTGATGGCGGGACCCACCATACCCCTAGGGGGTAGATCGTCACGGGTCGGGCAGTGGGTGTGACAAGGTCAGCCGCGCTTCATCAGCCGACCGACCGCCGCCATCATCTCGGCGGCCATCTCGTCCGCGCGGCCCTCGGCGGAACCCTCCTGCATGCAGTGCCGGGCGTGTCCGTCCAACAGGCCGAGAGCGACCTTGTCCAGAGCCGCCTGGATGGCGGAGATCTGGGTCAGCACGTCGATGCAGTACCGGTCGTCGTCGACCATCCGCTCGATCCCGCGGACCTGCCCCTCGATGCGGCGCAGCCGGGCCTGGAGCTGGTCCTTGGACGCGGTGTAGCCGCGGGTGGTCTGGCTGGTCATCCTCGTAGGCTAGCAACCCCCAGGGGGTATATGCGAGGAAACCGCCGTCGGGCAGGTACGGTTGCCGGACATCGTCGGACGTCGGATACCGGGACGGAGCAGACATCATGCGGGTGCGGTCGATGATCATCAGCCTTGTCGTCGCCGGCTCGGTGGCGTTGGCCGGCTGCGGCACTTCGGCTGACGGTGACGGCACGCCACCCCCGTCCGGCGGGGACACAACCGGTGCCGGCACGCCAGCCGGGGACACCGACCCCGAAACCGGTGCAGACACCGACAATGGTGCCGGCACCGACGGTGGCGGTGTCAGCGCCAGCTATGCCTTCACCGCAGACACCCTGGCCGGCGACACTTTCGACGGGCGCAGCCTGGCCGGCAAACCGGCGGTGCTGTGGTTCTGGGCACCGTGGTGTCCCACCTGCCTCGGCCAGGCCGCCCGGGTCAACTCACTGGCCGCCGACTACGCCGACACCGCCGGTGTGGTCGGCGTGGCCGGGCTCGACGGGGTGCCGGCCATGCACGAGTTCGTCGAGCTGGCCGAGCTGTCCGGCTTTCCGCAACTGGCCGACGAGCAGGGCGCGGTGTGGCGGCACTTCGAGATCACCGCGCAGAGCACCTTCGTCGTCCTCGACGTCGATGGCGAAGTCGTCGACAAGGGACATGTCGACGTCGACTCGCTGCCCGGCATGCTCGACCGGCTGATCGCCGGCTAGCCGACCTCCGCCACCCGATCCGATGACCGACGCACCGCTCGCGCTCGCCCTGGCGGCAGGCACCCTCGCCGCCGTCAACCCGTGTGGGTTCGCGCTGCTGCCCGCGTACCTGTCCTTCCTGGTGAGTGGCGACGCCGCGGCCGGCACCGGTCGGAGTGCCGCCGTCGGTCGGGCACTGACCACGACGGCCGCGATGACCGCCGGATTCGTCGTCGTCTTCGGGGTGTTCGGCCTGGTCGTGGCCCCGGCAGCCGGGGCAGTGCAGCGCCACCTGCCGTGGCTGACCATCGGCATCGGGCTGCTGCTCATCGGGCTCGGCGGGGTGCTGCTCGCCGGCCGGCAGCTGCCCGGCATCGGCATGGTGCCGTCCCGCGCCCCGGCCACCAGTCGGTCCGTACTGTCCATGGTGGTTTTCGGGATGGCCTACGCCGCCGCGTCGCTGTCCTGCACGATCGCTCCGTTCCTGGCGATCGTGGCGGCCAGCTTCCGCGCCGGCTCGGTCGCGTCCGGGGTGGCCCTGTTCGTGGCGTACGCCGCCGGGATGGGGCTGACCGTCGCGGTCGCAGCCGTCACCGTCGCGCTGGCCCGCGACGGGCTGCTGCGCCGGGTCCGCCGCGCGGCCCCGCTGCTGTCCCGCGTCGGCGGCGCGTTGCTGGTGGCTGCCGGCGGCTACGTCGCCTGGTACGGCTGGTACGAGATCCGGCTGCTGCGCGGCGGGTCGGGCGGGGACCCGCTGATCGACGGCGCCGGCATGGTCCAGCGGTGGCTGGCCGCCACGCTCGACCAGGCCGGGGCGGCCGTCCTGGCCACGGTCCTGGTCGTGCTACTGGCCGGTGCCGGCCTGCTCAGGCTGGCCCGGTCCCGTCATCGGGGCCGCAGGTAAGAGAACACCACGGTCCGGGCGTTGGCCGGCAGCTGGCCCGGTCGCTGAACGCACCGCGACCGACAGCAGGTCGACCGTGGTCGGTGCCGGCGACGACAGTTGATCGTCACGGGCAGCGGACGACCTGGCCTCCGTAGGACAGGCCACCGCCGAAGCCGAACAGCAGGATCGGTGCGCCGGACGGTATGTCGCCGCGCATCACCAGCTTCGACAAGGCAATCGGGATGCTGCCGGCGGAGGTGTTGCCGGACTCGATGACGTCCTCGGCCACGATCGCGTTCGGCGCACCGATCCGTTCGGCGAGCGACCTGATGATGCGCAGGTTCGCCTGGTGCGGCACGATCGCGGCGAGGTCTGCCGGGGCCACCCCGGCCCGTTCGCAGACCTGCCGGGCGATGGTCGGTAGCACTGTGGTCGCCCACCGGTAAACCGCCTGGCCGGCCTGCTGGAACGTGCCGGCACGACCCTCGATGCGTACCGCGTCGGACATGTCGGGGACCGAGCCCCAGACGACCGGACCGATCCCGGGCTGGTCGGCGCCAGTCAGCACCACGGCTCCCGCGCCGTCGCCGACCAGCACGCACGTCGTACGGTCGGTCCAGTCGGCGAAGTCGGACAGCTTCTCCACCCCGACGACGATGGCGTTACGCGCCGCGCCGGCGCGTACTGCGTGGTCGGTCGCGGCCAGCGCGTAGGTGAACCCGGTGCAGGCGACGTTGACGTCGATGACCGCCGGGTGGTTGAGCCCGAGGCGGGCGGCGATTCGGGCGGCCATGTTCGGCGACCGGTCGATGGCGGTGCAGGTGGCGACCGAGACGTAGTCGATGTCGGCGGGGGACAGGCCGCTCTGGGCGAGTGCCTTGCGGGCGGCGTGCGCCGCCATCTCGTCGACGGTCTCGTCCGGCTCGGCGATGTGCCGGGTCTGGATCCCGACCCGGGACTGGATCCATTCGTCGCTGGTGTCGACCATCTTCGACAGGTCGGCGTTGGTGAGGATCCGGCTGGGCTGGTAGTGCCCAACGGAGAGAATGCGTGAGCCAGTCATCGATCTATCTCCCTTGGGCTGCCACGAGTGATGCCAGCGACTGGGCTCGACTATAGTGCCTTTTCGCAGTCCAGCCGGGATGAACTCCATTGTGGTTGAGGACGGTCGGCCGATCGCGCAGACGACCCACCACCCCCCCACCACTCCGCTCGGGAAGCACCTGCGGTCTTGACCGTCCCCCGGGCGCTCCCCGACGCCGCGGCAAGTCCACCGTCGCGATCGCGGGCCGCCGGTGGCTAGCAAGGATCTGCCGGACCTATCCGCTCCGGGTCCTTGCGGACGATCAACATCAGGTAGCGGGCGAGTTGTGCGCTCCAGCAGGGCAGCCGGTCTTCGACCGCCGCGACTCCGGCCACCATCGCTCGGCCCGCCCACCCGCCGGGCACCACCGTGCGGGTGATCTCCGGCGCGAGAACCGACCAGCTCCGAACCTCGATGCGCGCCCGACCACGCAGCCCGGCCTGCAGCAGGCGATGGTCGACCGGGTGGTTGGGCAACGGTGGGAGGTCCGCCACCGGCCGGGAGTCCAGCCGTAGCCGGCGGGCCAGGTTCTGGAGGCGGGCGAACGCCTGGATGTACACGAGCACGGCGACGACGCCCGGCCGCAGGACCCGGCAGATCTCCGTGAGTGCCAGCGTCTGTCGCTCCGGAGTGAGGTGGTAGAGCACGTGGGCGCACAGCACCCGGCTGAAGGTGTCCGCCGGAAAGGGCAGCTGGCAGATGTCGGCCTGCAGGTAGCTGGCGGTGTCGCCGAGGGTCTGCCGTGCGCCGTGTAACGCCGCTGCCGCGAAATCGAGATTGACCCGTAGGCCGCCGTCGGACGCAACCGGCACCGGCGCTCCACCGCACCCAGGTCCAACAGTGGTCCGTCGCCCGCCAGCAGTCGGGCGACCCGCTGGTCACGGCGCCGATGGTAGCCGTCCATCACCGGTCGCAGGTCGACGAAATGCTTCCGCGTCCCGGTACTTCCCGGATGATCCGCGCTGCCAGCCGTAGGTCTCGTAGAACTGCCGTACCGCCACGTCGTCTTCACGAGTCTGGTCCATTGATCGATACTGGCCTACCTCCACAGGAGAATCAATCCGCTTGTCGGGGTGTTGGGGCCCGGAACCTGGCGCGGTATCGTGCCGCCGGTGAAGTGGACCGCGCCGTTGATCGCGTCGTCGCGGGCGGTGACGTCGACGGTGCCGCCGGAGATGGTCACCTGCCGGCTCTCGATCGCCTCGTAGGAGCTGGTGACGGTGACCGTGCCACCGGAGATGTCGACAGTGTTCTCGCCCTTGACAGCGTCGTCGCCGGCATTCACCCGCACGGTGCCGTTGGTGACGGTGAGCCGGCCCCGGCCCGGATCGGTGTCGTCGGATCTGATGCCGTCACCGCCTGCGAGCAGTTGGCGTTGAACGTCCGGTCGTGGGTCTGTCCGTGTGGCGGTCACCACGACCGGGACGTCGACCCTGACCGGGTGGCGGTGGACTGGGAGCGGTCACTCCGACTGACCTGACCGGAACTGCCCGGCCTGAGTCGGCCAGCTGACCGGCAGCGCGAGCGGGCCGCGCACGATGGTCCCGGCGCGCCACCGTACCCCGTCCGGGTCGGCCAGCCGCAGACCCGGCGCCGCCGCGACCAGCGCGCCGACCACCTCCTGGATCTCCATCGTCGCCAGCCAGGCCCCGAGGCAGCGGTGCGGACCGTAGCCGAAGGTGACATGCCGGGCCGTCGGGCGCCGGTCCGGGTCGAAGGTGTCCGCGTCCGGGAACACCTCGTCGTCACGGTTGGCGGAGATGGTCGAGGCGAACACCGCCTCCCCGGCCCGGACCGTCACCCCACCCAGCTCGACGTCCTCGGTCGCCACCCGGGGCAGCCCGCTGCCGCCGTTGAGCGGCACGAACCGGAGCAGCTCGTCGACCACCGCCGGCACCCGGTCCGGCTCCCGGCCCAGAAACTCCCAGAGGTGCCGGTGGCGCAGCAGCAGGTACGCCGAACTGGCCAGCTGGCTGGCCGTGGTCTCGAACCCGGCGGCGAGCAGGGTCACGCCGAACGACACCAGCTCCTGCTCGGTCATCCGGTCGCCGTCGTCGGTGGCCCGGACCAGCATGCTCAGCAGGTCGTCGGTGGCGGACTCGCGGCGGTGCGCGATCAGCTCCCGCAGGTAGTCCTCCAGCGCGGCGGCGACCGACCGGAACTCGTCGGCCGGCATCGGCCCGGGCATCAACAGCGCGTGCGTCCAGGCGCGGAACCGATCACGGTCGGCCAGCGGTACACCGAGGACGTGGCACAGCACGGTCAGCGGCACCGGCAGGGCGACCGTCGCGTACAAGTCGCCCGGCACCGGGCCGGCCAGCAACGCGTCGATCCGTTCGTCGGCGACCTGCCGGACGTACGGGCGCAGTCGCTCGATGCGCCACTGGGCGAACGCGCTGGCGGCGATGCGTCTGAGTCGGCCGTGCTCCGGCCGGTCCAGGTCGAGGATGGTGGTGGCCACCGGCGGCGACTCGGTCTGCCGGGGCACGTCCGGAGTGCAGGCGGCGGCCCGGCTGAACCTGGGGTCGGCGAGCACCGTCGTCACGTCGGCGTAGCGGGTGGCGAGCCAGGCGTCACCACCGTACGGCAGCCGGATCCGGGACACCGGGCACTCGGCGCGCAGCCGGGCCAACCTCGGGTCCAGCCCCAGCTCGTCGTAGTCACGGAACGGGTACAGCGGCGGCTCGTGCGGCTGCGGCTCGTGCGGCTGCGGCTCGTGCGGCGCGGACGCGGTCATGGCCGGGGCTGCCTCAGACCGCCACATGCGGCACCGGCCAGTGCCGCATCCGGTAGGGCAGGATCAGTATCGCGTCGCCGGCCGCGCAGGCCAGCCCGGCTTCGACGGCGGCGGCGGCCGCGTCGACGTCGCCCGGCGCCGGCACGCCGGACGGGTCTTCGGCCAGCCGCAGAAACGCGTCGGCACCGTCGGTGATCACCATCCGGCTGGCCTCGACCCCGGGTCGGACGTCCTTGACCGTCACCATTCCCGGCCCGCGACGGTAGTAGCAGCTGCCGTACCGGTAGGCCAGGCCCCATTCGCCGGCATAGGCCCGGCTGGCCCGGTCGGTGCCGGCCGACGGCGCGACCAGGTGCACGTGGGTGTCCAGCGGGAACGACGGCCGCCCGCGTAAGGTCCAGCGCAGCCGTACCGCGTGGCTGGTCACCGCGCGCAGGAACCGCAACTGGGCCAGGTCCTGCTCGGGGGAGTCGCCGAAGTCCAGCGGCTCCGGCAGAGTCACCGTCCGCAGCGACCAGGCGGCCAGACCGGTACGGTCGGTGAGCAGCATCGCCGTACCCATCTCAAGCCACCTTGACCGGTTCGACGGTGGTCGCCAGGCTGATCCAGCGGCCGTTCTCCTCGAAGACCAACCCGGCGTCGTCGAGTTCGGCCAGCCACCGCGCCAGCCGGTCGGTCTCCACCGGCAGTCCGGCGGCGGCGAGCCGTGCGGCCAGGGCCGTGACGGTACGGCCGTGCTCCAGCTCGGCGTACGCACGGCGCAGCCGGGGATCGGCGATACGGTGTTCACACTCCGGCCAGCCGACCCGCCGGTCGGCGATCACTGTCTCGTCCGCGTCCAGGCCGGTGAGCAGCTGCAGCGCGCTGGCCGGATAGCCGTCGGTCCAGCGTTTGAGCAGCTCGTTCAGCGGCTCGGCGTCCTGCTCGGACAGGCCGGCCGGCTCGGTGTCGAACAGGTAGACCAGGTCGGCCAGCTCGTTCTCGGGCAGGTCGTAGACATGCTGATAGAGCCGGGCGGCCCGGCGGGTCGGGAAGCCGAGCACCGGGTTCTCGAAGTACGGGCTGAACCGTTCGAGCAGGATCCGCGACGAGCCGGCCGGTGGCTGCAGGTGCACCAGCCGGGGAAGCTGACGCAGCACCGGGTCGTAGTCGACCCGGCGTTCGCCGGGGAACCCGTACAGCCAGTTCCACGACACGGTGAGCCCGGCGGACTCGCAGTCACGCAGCGTCCGTACGTTGTGGACGCCGGAGACGCCCTTGTCCATCAGCTTGAGCACTGGGCTGACCAGCGATTCGATGCCGGGCTGTACGTGGGCCACGCCGGCGGCGCGCAGCGCGTCGATCTCGGTCGGCCGCAGGTTGGACTTGACCTCGTAGTGCAGCCGCAGGTCCCAGCCGAGCGCGGTGACGCGGGGCAGGAAGTCTGCGTAGTAGTGGTTGTCGATGATGTTGTCGACCATGATCACGTCGAGGGTCTGGTGCCGGCCGACCAGCTCGGTCATCTCGGCGATCATGCGTTCGGCGGGCTTGGCCCGGAACGTCATCGCGGTGCCGTTGAGCCCGCAGAAGGTGCAGTGGTGCTTCTCGCCCCACCAGCAGCCCCGGGCGCCCTCCAGGACCAGCTTGGGTTCGATGTACTCGCCGACCGGCGAGGCGGCGAGTTGGCCGAACCAGTCGTCGAAGTCCGGGGTGGGGATGCGTGCCGGCGGCAGCAGCGCGCCCTGCGGGTTGTGCCGCGCGGTGCCGTCGGCCCGGCGCCAGGACAGCCCGGGTATCCGCGCGAGCCGGGCGTCACGCTCGTCGCCAGCGCCGAGGTTGCCGCCAGCGTCGAGGTCGCGAGCGTCGAGGGCGTCCAGCAGCATCGGGAACGCGACCTCGCCCTCGCCGCGTACCACGAAGTCGACGAACGGGAAGTTGCGGTGCAGGGCGATCCCCATCGCGCCGTCGCAGTTGCCGCCCCCGAACGCGATCCGTACGCCCGGGTCGAGCTGGCGGATCCGTCGGGCGACCGCGAGGCTCGGCACGTTCTGCATGAACGTGGTGGTGAAGCCGACCAGCGACGGACGGGTGGCGAGGATCTCGGCGGCGGCCAGCTCGACGAAGTCGGCGGCGTACTGGCGCATCGCGGTCGGGCCGGCGATGCCGGTGCCGTACTCGGCCGCGTAGCGGCGCAGCGTCTCCACGCCGAACTCGGGGTCGTCGTGCAGCACCCCGGCGAAGACCCAGTCGCCGAGGCCGTCGAAGAGGCCCACCTCGGCGACCTCGGTGTAGTCAGCTGGGCTCAGCTCGCCATCGCTGCGTTCCATCAGGAACTCGGCCCAGCGCAGGCTGCCGTGGTAGGCGGTCGGGGCGGGCCGCCCGGTGGCGACGGTCACCGCCTTGAGCAACCCGATCGGCAGTGATGGTGATTCGATGGCCTGCCAGGGCATGGCGACCAGACATACGGACATCGGCCGGGCCTTTCAGCTGGTGAGCGCGTCATACCGAGGTGCGCCGGATGGGGCGGGACCGCCCCATCCGGCCGATCACGTCTTCGGCCCTCCACGCGGACTTACCCGCGCCTCGCCGGCCGCGATCACTTCTCGGCCTTCCGAGTCGGGACCAGGTACTTGCAGGTGCCGTGGGCCGGCGTCTTGATGGTGACCTTCTTGATGGTCAAGATGTTCACCTCCCTCCGTCCATGTCGACTCCACCGGCACTCAGGCGGGCCCGGTGCCGGCGGAGAAACCAGTGCCGCAGCCGGTCGGGCTCACGGCCGGTCAGTTCGGCGAGGGACACCGAAATCTTGTCTAGGTAGGTCAGTCGCATGCCGATCTCATGCCACTGCGGCCCGTACTCGCGCCACAGCTCGCGCCCCTCGTCCGTGGCGGACTCGCGGGCCAGGTAGTTCAGCCCGATCGCGACGTGCTGGATCTCGTCGCGGCGTACGTGGTGGTAGAGCTGGCCGAGCGGGTCGCCGGCGAACACCTCGCGAAGTAGGATGAACTCGTCGGCGGCGAAGCCCTCCAACATGGTGTGCACCAGCGCCCGGCCCATGTACGGCAGCTGGGTCAGCGCCGTGTCCAGCGGTTGCATCAGCTCGGGCGACTCCGGCTCCGGCTCACCGCCGCCGACCAGGCTCGCGTACTGGTAGAACGCGTCCGCGTGCCGGGCCTCGTCGGCGGTGGCCAGGGCGAGACTGAACCGCAGCGGCGCGTCCTCGGTCTGCGCGGCCAGCGTCGCGGCGGCGACCAGCCCGGCCTGCTCGGCGTAGTAGCCGCGGGAGGACATCCGCCAGGCCAGCTCGGCCCGCTCCCAGCTGGGGTCCGCCGGCCCGTCAGCGATGATGTCCGCGGCGCGCCACGGCGTCTTGTCGCGGGTCACGCCGAAGACACGGTACGCCAACTCGTTGCGATCAAGATCATTGGCATCGATGAGTGCCACTGGCAACTCCCCAACAGGCTTGCCGCCCAGCGTCGGCCACGGGATTCCGGCAAGCGGGAGATTCTCGGTTCACTGATTTGGTTCAGTCGATCCGTGTCAGTCGATTGATTGCGTCGGTGAGGATGTGCGCCGGCGGTGGTGCACGATGTGATGAGCATAAATGACCTCGCGTCGGTACGGCAAGCATTATCGTCCGGGGTGGTGGTCGGTTCGCGACCGGTGGAACGGGCAAACGGTATTTACCTTGGTCACCGTAGCTTTCGATGGTGACCGCAGCTGTGGGAAGGTGACTCGACCGACCGAGCCGAGGAGTGGTGCCCATGCCCGGCCGTCTCGCCACGTCGATCGCGGTGGACCGACCGCTGCGCCCGGCCGTCGCCGCCCAGGCCGCCAGCGTCGTCGGCACCCACGTCGCCGCGCTGGCCCTGCCGACCGTCGCGGTGGTGGCGCTGCACGCCTCGCCGGTGGCGGCGGCCACCCTGTTCGCCCTCGAGTACGGCGCCCAGGCGCTCGCCGCACCGCTGCTCGGGGTGGTCGTCGACCGGGTCGTCGACCGGCGTCGGCTGCTCATGGCTGCCAGCGCCGGCACCGCCGCCGTGGTGCTGGCCGTACCGGTAGCCGCGCTGGCCGGAGTGCTCTCCCTGCCGCTGCTGTACGCCGTGGCCGGCCTGTCCGGCGTCCTCGGTGGGCTGGTCACCATCGGCCTGCAGGCCACCGTGCCGCAACTGGTCGAACCGGACCGGCTGGTGCCGGCGAACGCCGCGCTGGCCGGTGCCCAGTCGGCCGGCCAGATCGCCGGGCCGGCGCTGGCCGGCTGGCTGGTGCAGACCCTCGGCGGGGCGCTGGCGATGTCGGCGAACGCTGCGGCGCAGGCGCTGGCCGCCGTCGGCTTCGCCGCGCTGCGGCCCCGGCCGGGCGGGCCGCCGCCGGCACCGGAACATCCACTACGGGCATTGCGCGACGGGGTGGCCGCGCTGCGTGGTCGTCCGGAGCTGGTCCGGATCGCGGTCACCGCCGCCGCATTGAACCTAGGCGGTTCCGCGATCGGTGGCCTCTACGTGCTGTACGCCTACCGGGTCCTCGACCTGTCGCCCTGGGTGCTCGGGTTGACCTTCGCGGTGAACAGCGTCGCCGCCGTCGCTGGTGTGACCACCGCACGACGGGTGATCGCCCGGCTCGGCCATCCCCGGGTGGTCCCGGTGTTCGCCCCGCTCGCCGGGGCCGCCCTGATGTTGATCCCGCTGGCCGCCGTCACGCCGTCGGTGCTGACCCTGATCGTCTACGAGACGATCTTCGGGTACTGCGCCACGGTCTGGCTGATCGCCTCGGTGTCGCTGCAGCAGTCGGTGGTCCCCGGCCCGCTGCTGGGTCGGGTGCTTGCGTTGAGCCGGGCGCTCGCGGTGCTGGCGGTACCGATCGGTTCCCTGCTCGCCGGCGTCGCGGCACAACTCTGGGGGGTGCTGCCCACCCTGATCTGCTTCGCCGCCGTGGCCTTTCTCGGCACCGTCGCAGTCGTTTCCCGGCGGGTGGCCGCCCACAACCTGACCACATCCTGACCGGACTCCGACCAATTCCAGTATTGCGACAGGCGTCGATCGGGTACCTATAATTGGCGGCATTCAGCAGGCGATCATGATAGCTTCCGATGCGGCCGGTGAATGAATCTCCGCCGGCGCAGGGACGGGGAACACCCAGACGATGGACCTGTCGGACGCGTACCGCGAAATGGTTCGGATCAGGGTCTTCGAGGAGCAGGTTCTGCGGTGCGCCGCCGCCGGCCAGGTGCCCGGATCAGTCCACCCGTACACCGGGCAGGAAGCTGTCGCCGTCGGGGCGCTGGCCGCCCGACAGCCCGACGAGTGGGTGGTGAGCTTCTACCGGTGCCACGGGCATGCGCTGGCCGCTGGGGTGGCAGCCGCCGGGCTGGCCCGGGAGATCCTCGGCCGGACCGGCGGGGTCTGCGGCGGCAAGGCCGGGTCGATGCACATCGCCGACCGGTCCCGCTACCTGCTCGGTGCCAGCTCCATCGTGGCCGCGCAGCTGCCAATCGCGGCCGGAGCCGCGCTGGCCGAGAAGACCGCCGGCAGCGGCCGGGCGGTCGTCGCGTTCTGCGGTGACGGCGCGTTCGGCGCCGGCGCCACCTACGAGACGCTCACCGTCGCCGCCGTGCTCGGGTTGCCGCTGCTGCTGGTCTGCGAGGAGAACGGCTGGCAGGACCACACCCCGAGCGACCTGGTGCGGCACCGTGCACCCGGGGAGATCGCCCGCGGCCTGGGGCTGGACTGCGACGAGGTGGACGGCAACGACGTGACCGCAGTGCACCGGGCCGCGGCGGCGGCCCTGGCCCACTGCCGGACCGGCCGCCCGCAGGTCCTCGTCGCCCACACCTACCTGCGGCACTTCCACGCCCAGCTCGGACCGCAACCGCCGGGTGAGTACCGCCCGGCCGCCGAGCGGGAGCACTGGCTGGTCCGGGATCCGCTGACCCGCGTCGAGGCGACCCTCGCCAGCCCGACCGTCGCCAGCCCGGTCGCCGCCAGCCGCGAGCAGGCCGCCAGCCCGGTCGCCAGCCCGGTCGTCGCGATCCGGGAGCAGATCACCGTGGAGCTGGCCGAGGTCTTCGCCGACGCGCTGGCCGCCGACCGGCCGGACCCGGCGAGCGCGGTCACCACGGTCACCGCCGCGCCCTGGCCACCCGGCGCAACCTGGCCGGAGGCCGTCACGGTGCGGGAGCCGGTGACATGACCCGCCGGCACCCGTCCGTCGGGGCGGTCCGCGGCGCCTTGGCCGACCAGCCAACAATGAGCATGTTCTGCACCTACCAGCAGCCCGACCTCATCGAACTGTTCGGCGCCGATCGGATGGTCCGGCTGCCGATCGCGGAGAACACCATGCTCGGCATGGCGGTCGGGATGGCACTGCTCGGCCGCCGGGTGCTGGTCAGCATCGCCCGCGCCGCCTTCCTGTTCACCGCCTTCGACCAGCTGGTCAACGAGGCCACCAAGTGGCGGTACATGTCCGACGGGCAGTTCACCGTACCGGTGGTGGTGCGCGGGCTGACCCAGGGCGGTGAGCAGCTCGGCGCCCAGCACGAGCACGCTGCGCACGGCCTGCTCAGCCAGATTCCCGGGCTGGTAGTCGCGGTCCCCGGGTCACCGAACGCCGCCGCCGGGCTGCTGCGCACCGCGCTGGTGCACCCGGATCCGGTGGTGGTGCTGGAATCGCCCCGGCTGTACGCCGCCGACTGGGCGTCGCTGCCCGAGCCGGAGCCGACCGACGCCGCGTTGCCGTTCGGCGTCGCCGGTTGCGCCCGTCCCGGCCGCGACCTCACCCTCGTCGGTATCGGCAACACCGTCGCCACCTGCCTGCGGGCCGCCGCCGTCCTCGACCGGGACGGGCTGCACGCCCAGGTGGTCGACCTGCGTACCGCCGCACCGCTGGACCTCGACGGCGTCACCGCCATGGTCCGTGCCGCTGCCGGCGGCCAGGTGATCCTGGTCGACGAGGCCCCGGCCGGCGTCAGCGTCATGTCCGCACTGGGCCTGCACCTGGTACGCACCGGCGCGGTCGCGCCGCACCGGCTCGACCTGATCGCCGGTGCCCCGGTGCCGGCACCGGTGAGCCCACCGCTGAGCGCCGCCCTGCTGCCGGACGAGGAGCACGTGGTGTCCGCCGCCCGCCGAGGAGCTGCCCGATGATCGACCGGTCCACCTACCACGCCTGGCACGGCATCACCCCGATGGGCGAGTTTCTCGCCGAGTCCGATCCGGACATGTTCCTCGTCGGCGGCGACGGCAGCTACGCCGTCGACCAGGCCGGCCGGCGCTACCTCGACGCCCGCTCGTCGATGTGGAACGTCACCCTCGGCTACTCATGCGAGCCGGTCAAGGCGGCGATGCGCCGCCAGCTCGACGAGCTGCCGTCCGGCACGGTCATGCGCTACGAACATCCGCCCCGGGTCACCGTGCGGTACGCGGCCGCCCTCGCCGCGACGCTGCCACCGACCCTGCGGCACATCCGGTTCGGCAACACCGGCAGCCAGATGACCGAGGCGGCCGGCATGCTGTCCCGTTTCCACCGGAGAATGACCGGCGAGACCGGCCGTGACCGGATCATCGCGGTGCACGGCAGCTACCACGGCACCGGGCCGTTGGCCACCGCGCTCACCGGTGAGCAGATCCTGCACGAATGGTCGGCGCCGCTGGACGACCGCGTGGTGCACGTCGCCGGCGGCGACGAACTGCTCGACGCCGTCGCCGGTGTCGTCGACCGGCTCGGCGCGTCGCAGGTGACCGCCGTCATCGTCGAGCCGGTGATGGGCAACTATCTGCACGCCGCCAGCGTCGACCAGTTGGCGGCGCTGATCGGCTACTGCCGGGCCCGGGACATCCACATCGTCGCCGACGAGGTCACCACCGGTGCCGGCCGGGTCGGGGCCATGACGGTCAGCGAGCGGCTGCCCGAACCACCCGACATGATCGTGCTCGGCAAGGGCGTCAGCGCCGGCTACTTCCCGCTCGCCGTGCTCGCGGTCGCCGACCCGATCTACGACGCGCTCGCCGAGCCGCCGTTCCGACTCGGCTTCCCGAACGGCAGCACCACCGACGGGCACCCGCTCGGTGCCGCCGCAGGCCTCGCCGTCCTGGACATCCTCACCGCCAACGGGTTTCTCGACGGCGTCCGCGACCGTGGCCGGCAGCTGTGCGACATCCTGCGTGACACGCTGGCCGACGATCCGCACGTCGGTGACGTACGCGGTGAGGGGATGTTGCTCGGCCTGGAGCTGCGCTACCGCGACGACGGTACGCCGTGGACGGTGCGCGACGTCTACCGGCTTCGGCTGGCCTGCCGGGACAACGGGCTGCTGACCAGCTACTCCGACGGGGTGATGCCGTTGCTGCCGCCGCTGACCATCAGCACCGACGAGTGCGCCGAACTCGCCGCGATCCTCGGCAAGACGATCACCGCGTACGCCGCCGAGCGCCTCGGTGCGCGCTAGCCGGCACGGCCCACCATCGCCGCCATCGCAGTTACCCGGACGGAGTGGCCAACCTGGCAGGGAACGACCATTCGGCCGATGTCCGGGGATCGTCCGGAGAACCGTAGCGCGGTACCGCCGACAAGGTCGCATTTATTCGGGGTACGACTGGCAGACGGTGCTGTCGTGCAGTCCTCCACCAGCCTGCCACTGTCCACGTAGGTACTGGTGGCGGTGGCAGGTCCGCCAGCACAACGCCGTGATCCTGGTGGTGCGGCTGACCGTACACCTTCAGGAAAGCGCGTTCATATGACGTATTCCTACAGTGCTCTCATGCGGGGCATTCCCGTCATTGGCAACGGTGTCCCATAGTCTCGGTAAGATTTGATCGGCATCGATGTATAGTTCATCGGCAGGTAGTTGCGGGTCGCTGGTGACCTGCCGGGGCAACGCCGCCTCACCGGAACCGACGATGTCTGGGAGAACAGGACATGAACGAACACCAGGAGAGTTGGCTGCGGATGCGATGGCGGCAGGCAGCCCGAACCGCTGTCGCGGTGACGGCCTCCGTCGGGATCACCGTGTTGGCCATCGGGTTCACGGCGGGCGCAGCAACAGCAGGTGTTGGCTCCGCCGACCGGAACGCGCGGGAGGTGGCGATCGCCGCCGCGCCGGTATCCCAGGTCGCCGCCGGCAATCTGCACACCTGTGTGACCCAGACCGATGGAACCCTGTGGTGCTGGGGCAACAACTTCTACGGCCAGCTCGGCGACGGGACCACCACGAACCGGACCGGTCCGGTTCAGATCGGCAGCGCCACCACGTGGGCGGGTATCGACGCCGGTAGCGGCAACACCTGCGGGGTACGCACGGATGGGACGCTCTGGTGCTGGGGCAACAACTCCAGCGGGCAGGTCGGCGACGGCTCGACCACCAGACGGACCAGTCCGGTGCAGGTAGGCACCGCCGCCACCTGGGCGAGCGTCAGCATCGGCAGCAACCACACCTGCGCCGTTCGGACCGACGGAACCCTGTGGTGCTGGGGCCTGAACCGTCACGCTCAGCTCGGCGTCGGCTTGTCTCCCTACAAGGCGACGACCCCGCGGCAGGTGGGTACGGCGACTACCTGGGCGAGCGTCACGACCGGCTACGCCCACACCTGCGCCGTTCGGACCGACGGGACCCTGTGGTGCTGGGGCAGTAGCTCGGACGGCCAGCTCGGTCTCGGCATCCTGAGCTACCGGGCGACACCGACGCAGGTGGGCACCGCGACGACGTGGGCCGAGGTGACGGCCGGCTACGTACACACCTGCGCGGTCCGCGTCCACGGGACGCTGTGGTGCTGGGGTGAGGACGGGTACGGCCAGGTCGGCGGGGGCGTCGGCTCCCAGACCACCCCGCTGCGGATCGGCACCGCCAGCAACTGGGCAAGTGTGGACGCGAGCCTCGATTCGTCGTGCGCGACCCGTACCGATGGCAGCCTGTGGTGCTGGGGCAAGAATTCGTTCGGGCAGCTCGGTGACGGCACCACCACTCACCGGTCGACCCCGGCACAGGTAGGCACCGCGACCACCTGGACAGTCGGCTTCTCTGTCACCTACCACGCCTGCGCGGCACGCACCGACGGCAGCCTGTGGTGCTGGGGTGACAACACGTTCGGGCAGCTCGGTGACGGCACCACCACCCACCGGTCGACCCCGGCACAGGTGGCAATGCCGGGCTGAGCACCGCCGGTTCCGCGCCGAGCCGCAGTGAGGAACCGCCGTACGGGCCGCGCCGCTCAACCTGAGCAGCGCGGCCCGTACCGGCACTACGGCCTTGCTCAGATTGCCTGATCGTCAACATAGATGGATGGGCGTATCGACTGACTTCACGGTGGCGATCGCCGGCGCCGGGCTCTGCCTCGCCCAGTCGTCTGGCGAGCCATCGGCGTCTGACGACGCTGAAGCCCTCGGCCTGTGGGTCCATGGTGACGATCTCGACGTCGACGCCGGATGCGGCAGTGGGTCGACCGCGGTGGGCGGCTCGCGGACCCCCGAGTGTGGGCCCAAGCCAGCCAGTGGGCGCTATACAGGCACCGTTCAATATCGAAGTGTGACAAGGTGCTACTAGGGACATCCCTCGAAGTACATGATCTACCGAAGTGCCCTCGTAGACTGGCCAGGTACGGCGTCGACGGCAGCCGTCGGAGACAGGTCGTCCGAGCGGAGCCGGGGCGGCACCCTCACCCTCGTTGGAGGAGCAACCCGTACAGCCATCGATTTACGCAGAGTTCATCGATGGTTGGGTATGATCGCTTGTGTTCCACATTGTGTGCATCTAGCTTGCAGCAGGTCCACTCCGACTTACCGGTACCTCCGCCTCGGGCGGGCACGGCGAGTTGGCTTGAGGTAAGGCTGAGAAGGTTGGTGGCCAGAATGGGCATGTCGGCCAGGTTTCGCAACCGGGCGTTCATGGGGGTGGCCCTGGGCATGGTCGCGATGGTCACCCTGACGGCCTCGCTGGCACCTAGCCCGGCCGATGCGCGAGAACCACTACCCGGCACGCCGATCACCGACGCGGATGTCCGGCTGCTGACCGAGGCCGCAGCCTCATGTCCCACCCTGACCCCGGCTCGGCTGGCCGGTCAGGTGATGGCCGCGTCCCGGTTCTCGGCGACCCCGGTCGAGGCTGTGCAGGCCGTCGGCGGGCAGGGCACTGCCGGGCTGGTGCCGACCGTGTGGCAGAAGTGGGCACCGTGGGACGGGGCGCGGCCGGCTGATCGGCCGGCCAGCATCACCGCGCTCGCCCACCACATGTGCCAGTTGGTCGGCCAGTTGCGGGTGCTCGAACTCGACGGCGACAAGTGGCTGTTGGCACTGGCGGCGCACCGGCTCGGTGTCGAGCCCGTTGTCGAGGCCGGCGACGTGCCGGTCGGGGCCGCCGAGTACGTCGACACTGTGGAACGGTACGCCATCTGGTATGCGTCGCAGCCAGCCTTCGGCGGCAGCGGAAGGGCCGCAGCCGAGGCCACCCAACCGGCGGTCGCGCAGCGGATCACCAGGGCCGCGCCGTTGCCGGTGCCCGACGTGTACCTCGAGCTGATCCTGGCCGCGGGCGCAGTCTGCCCACAGATGCCCCCGACTCGGGTCGCCGCGCAGCTCATGGCCACCTCCGAGTTCGACCCACAGCGGCTCGGCCCGACCGGCGAGCAGGGCATCGCGCAGTTCCTACCCGAGATGTGGGTGGCCTACGTACGGCCGTCGGCGGAGGCCTCACCCTGGACCCCGGCCGCGGCGGTGCCGGCCCTCGGCGAGACCATGTGCGCGCTGCTGGAAGCGGTGCCCGGCACTGGCCCCGACGCCTATTCGCTCGCGTTGGCCGTGTTCCTACGGGGCGACCCGACGATCCGGTCGCTGGCTGACGTACCGGGTGTTGAACGGGTCGTTGCCCTGGCCGAGCAGGTGGGCCACTTCGAGACCGAGTACGGCAAAGATCCTCGGCTGGCCCCGTCGGCCGATCCCTCACCGTCGGCCGCTCCAGTGGCGAGCCCGACCACCGAGTCCGAACGATCAGCGGAGGCGAGCACCGCCCCGACGACCGCAGCGCCCCCGCGGCCTTCGCCGCCGGCGACGAAGCCGAGCACCCCGGCACAGACCGACTCTGACCAGCCGCCGGTCAGGGCCAAGGACGCCGATGGGACAAACCGATCGTACGGGCCCTACTTCATCCACAACCTCGGCACCGACAGGTGTATCGACATACCGGGTGTCGGCCCCGGTCCACGCGACGGGCCGGTCCTCCAGGACCTCTGCTACCCGCACACCCCGGACAACCAGGAGTACGCCTTCGTCCCGCGCCGGGTCGACAGCTCTGGGAACCAGCTGTACTGGATTCGTAGCGTCACCTCTCAGTACTGTCTGGACCTGCCAGGCAAGGGCTCGGTTGCGCCGACCACGCCGCTGAACGAGACCGGCTGTTACGACGACGAGAACCAGTACTGGCGGTTGCAGCCCACGGTCAAGTCCGGCGACATCCAGTACTACTGGGTCATCAACACCGCCTCGAACCTCTGCCTCGACGTTCCCGGTTACGCGACCGGAGGAATCGGCCTTCGTCTCGAGGTTTACGAGTGCTGGCCCGACGACGACCACGACTGGGCGCTGATTCGAAAGGCCAACTGGTGAACAGGCACCTGGCCAGGGTGGTCCTGACCGGGCTGGCGACGCTTGTCGCGGTGACGGCGGCGACCACGGAGATGGTCACCGAGCGTCGGCCCGCACGGGCCACGCCGGCCGATTCGCAGGAGCAACCGTACGTCCTCTACTACACGGTGATGGCGTCGTACCAGGGCAAGCCGGAATCCCTCTGGTCAGTCGCCGAGCGGTTCCTCGGCGACGCCGAGCGCGCCGGCGAGATCCTGGCACTCAACGCCGGGCGGCAGCAGCCGGACGGCGGGCGGCTGAGCGATCCCGGGCAACTGAACGAAGGCTGGCACCTCGTGCTGCCCTGGGACGCGATCGGCACCGGACTTCGACACGGTGCACTGCCGACGACAACGGCTGCGGAACCTGGCGCGACGGCATCGCCGGAACCGGCTGGTTCGCCCAAACCGGCTGATTCGCCCAGGCCGTCCGGATCGCTCAACCGCCCGGCCGGCCCGGCCAGCGCTCCGGTGCGGAGCACGGCGCCCCCCGCCGGCGAACCAACGGGTTCCGGCTCCACAGCGTCCGACCACACCGGCTGCCGGCCGGCTGCGGTAGCGGACCCACCGGCCGACTCGAACTGGGGACAGCAGTTGGTCGCGCCGCAGCGGGTGTGGCGGACCGCCACCGGTGCCGGCGTTTCGGTGGCTGTCGTCGATTCGGGTGTCGCAGCGGGTCGGCCGGAACTCGGTGACCGGCTCGGCCGAGGCGTCGACATCGTATCCGGCAGAGGTCAGGGCGACACCGACTGCGTCGGCTCGGGTACGGCGCTCGCGGGTATCGTCGCAGCCGACGACGGGAGAGCCGGCGACCTGGTCGGGGTGGCGCCCAAAGCCGTCGTCATCCCGGTGCGGCTGGTGGACCGGGGCGTCGCGGCGAGCCCACCGGCAGCCGTGACCGCCATCGAGGTCGCGGTGGCCACCGGGGCGAAGGTGATCCTGCTCGGTGTGTCCGTCGATGTCGCTGACCCTTCGGTCCGTTCCGCGATCGACGAAGCGATCGGCTGGGGCGCAGTCGTGGTGGCACCGGCCCCAGCCGCCGAACCGGCGATCACTTCCGGGGACGGCCTGCTCCGCGTTGGCGGCCTCGGCCCCGACCAGCGACCGATCGCCGACTACCCGGCCGGCTCGGTGGACCTGCTCGCGCCGGCGGCCGGCATCCGTAGCATCAGCGCGACCGGCACCGGAGCCCACGTAGGCACCGGTCCGGAGTACGCCGCCGCGTTCGTCGCCGGTGCGGCGGCGCTGGTGCGTTCGGCCCATCCCGGACTGTCCGGGGAACAGACCGGCCGGCAGCTCGTCGTGTCCGCCGACCGGCCGGCCGATGCCGGCCCGGAGAGCGTCGGGCGGCTCGATCCGTACGCGGCGGTCACCGGCCGGCTGGTCGATGAAAGGCTGCCCGCAACTGTCCTCGAGCAGGACGAACGGTCTCAACCGGTTCCCTGGTCGGTGGTGTTGGCGGTCCTCGCCGTGCTCGGGGCGCTGTTTGCCGGCGGTCGGCTCTGGGGCCGCTACCAGGCGGCGCGCAGGCGGCGTTGGCTGGCGCTGGAGCGGGCCGACGACCCGTTCGACAGCCGTGCCGAGGACGCGGATCAACTGGTGCACGCGCACGGTGGAAAGACGTGAGTACTGGCACCGACGGTGTGTGGCTGGGGTGGAGATGGTGCGACTGAAGGGCCGCCGGGCGGGTGCCGATCCGGACGTCGTCCGGGTGGCGCCCGGCGAACGGGGAGCTGCGCAGAACATCGCGGCCGGCCTGCGCGCAGCCTCGGCTGGGCAGACCGTGCTGGTGGCACCCGGCCGGTACCACGAGGATCTGTTCATCGGCACTGCGGCACGGGTCCGTGCCGAGCAGGGGCCGGGCAGCGTGTCGTTGGCGCCGCGTACCCCGGTGCGCATTACCGCTGCGGCGACGTTGACTGATTTGACGGTGGTCGGTGCCGACCCCGGTGATCCGCTGCTGCGGATCGAGGACGGCAGCGTGGAACTCGTCGGCTGCGACCTGCGTGGCGGCAGGATCGAGGTCATCGGGCACGCCCGCTCGGTGCTGCGCGAATGCCGGCTGACCGGTGCCCGGCTGGCCGGGCTGTATGCCACCGGAAACGCCGCAGTCCTACTCGAACGGTGTGTCGTCACGGACGTCGACGGCATAGGTGTGGTGGCCGGCGAATCGGCGCAGACGACTCTGCGTGACATGTGGATCGACTCCGTCACCGGGTCGGGCGTTCGGGCACGTGGCACCGCCCGGATCGAGTTGCTCCGCTGTACGGTCGTCGCGGCTGGACGCAACGGGATCCGGGCCGAAGAGTCGGCGTCGGTCACCGGGTTGGACGTCACCGTGAGTCGCAGCAGTGGAGACTCGGTGTTCACCTTCGGGTCGGCGCGGACGGAGCTGACCGGGTGTCGGCTGATTGACCCCGCCGCCGCAGGCGCAGTCGCCGCCGACCGGTCGCAACTGGTCCTGAACCGCTGCGAGGTGGACCGGGCTGGCGCGACCGGAGTGGTGTGCCGGGACGAGGCCGAGGTCAACATCTCCGCCGGATCGGTGCGCGGCTGCGCCGGCAACGGGGTCTTCGTCACCGATAGCGGTACGGTGACTCTCACCGACACCCTGCTGGGCGACTCGACGTACAGCGTGCTGCACGTCGGCGGCACCGGCCGACTGACCGCCACCGGCGCCCTGGTGGGGCCATCGGCGGAGCATGGGCTGCACGCCATCGGGGCAGGTAGCGTCGAGTTGGCCGGCGGCTGGGTGCGTGGCTGCGGGCTCGCCGGACTGAGCACCGCCGACAGCGCCGGGGTGACGGCCACGGGCACCGTGCTGGCCGGCAACCGCAACGGGGTGGTCGTCGGCTCGGACCGGCCTGTGCGACTGACCGGCTGTGTGGTTGACGCCAGCAGCCGAGCCGGCGTTCAGGTCGGCGTCGGTGCCGCCGTGGAGCTGGACGACTGCCGTATCGACCGGGCCGGCACCGCCGGGATCGTCTTCGAGCAGGACAGCGGGGGCACCGTGGAGCGGTGCGCGGTGCGTGACGCCGAAGGCTCCGGCATCGTGGTGTGGACCGGGGCCAGCCCACAGGTGACAGCCACGTCGTGTACGGCGGGTGCGAAGAACGCGTTGTTCGTCGCCGAGGGCGGCGGCGGCCGGTACGTCGACTGCGTCTTCACTGACAGCGCATATCCGGCGATCCATATCGGGGCCGGGGCGACACCGACCATCACGCGCGCCCGGATCCGCGACACCGAACTCGACGTCGATGTGGACCCGCAGGCCCAGCCGGTCTTCGAGGAGATCCGGCTGACCGACGTGGCCAGGTCATTGTTGCCGCCGAGCGCACTGGCCGCCAGCGGTGATCCCGGCGTCCCGGCGGTGGCCGGGGCTCCGGCTGCCGGTGCCGTGCTGGCCGAGGCAGCTCCGACTGAGGCGGCCCGACCTACCGAGGCAGACCTGCCGGATCTGCTGGCCGAGCTGGACGCGTTGGTCGGCCTGGACCGGGTCAAGCAGGATGTGCAGGCACAGATCAAACTCATGCAGACGGTACGTCGACGCCGGGAGGCCGGGCTCGCCGCGCCGCCATTGAGCCGGCACCTGGTCTTCGCCGGAAACCCCGGCACCGGCAAGACCACTGTGGCCCGCCTCTACGGCCGGCTGCTCGCCGCGTTGGGCATGCTGGAGCGCGGCCACCTCGTCGAGGCCGACCGGACCACGATGGTCGGCGAGTACGTCGGGCACACCGGCCCCCGTACCCAGGCGGTCTTCCGCCGGGCACTCGGCGGAGTCCTCTTCATCGACGAGGCCTACTCGCTGGTTCCACCCGGTCACACCAACGACTTCGGGCAGGAAGCCATCGCCACGCTGGTCAAGCTCATGGAGGATTACCGCGACGACGTGGTGGTGATCGTGGCCGGCTACCCCCTCGAGATGAGCCGCTTCATCGCCTCGAACCCGGGCCTGGCCTCCCGGTTCTCCCGGACTCTGACGTTCGAGGACTACGGGTCCACCGAGCTGACCGACATCGTCGAGGCACAGTGCCGGCAGCACGAGTACCAGCTCGCCGACGACGCGCGGGCCGCCGTCCACGACCTGTTCGCTGCGATCAACCACGGCCACGGGTTCGGCAACGGCCGCGCCGCGCGCCAGATCTTTCAGCGGATGACCGAACACCAGGCGCAGCGGGTGGCCGATCTCACCGACCCGTCGACCGATGACCTGCTGAGACTCACCGCGTCCGATGTGCCGGCCGCCGGTTCGGTGGCCTGACCGGTTTCCACGGCCAGAGATGAGGTATCCGATGGAGATCATCGAGGGCGAGCGTCGGCCGACCCACGCCGACCTGGTCACCTGGTACGAGCGGGTACTGGTGCCGCAGAGCCGGCCAGCGCTGCAGCGGTACGCCCGGCGGCTGATGCCAGGCGATCCGCACCGGGCCGAGGATCTGGTCCAGGAAACGCTGCTGCGGGCCTGGCGTAATCTGGCCTCGGTGGCCAGCGCCCGGTCGCCGCAGGCCTGGCTGTCGCGGGTCGCCCACAACCTCAGCGTCGACCAGGCCCGGCGGGTGACGGCTCGCCCTGCCGAGGTCAGCGAGGACGTCACCGCCATGGCCTGGCAGCCGGCGGAGAACCTCTTCGACGCAGCTCTGGACCGGGTCGCGCTGGAGCCGGCGCTGCGTAGCCTCTCGGCCGTGCACCGCGAGGCGCTGCTCCTGGTCTACTACCAGGACCGTACGCATCGCGAGGTGGCTGGGGTGCTCGGCGTACCCCCGGGCACGGTGAAGTCACGCACCCACAACGCCACCCGCGAACTGCAACGGGCGTTGAGCCAGCATGGCGTGACCGGCCGCGCCGCTGCCTGACCTGACTCGGCGCGGACGGCACCGGCGACTGGTTCAGGCAGCCGACGCCTCCGGTGCCACCTCGTCGAACTGGACCGGGACCGCACCTCACGCCTCGGCGTCGCCGGGGATCGGCTCGATCGGCCTACCCAGGGTGATCCGATCGACTCGGTGCCGGTGCAGCGCGGACAGACCCTCCGCGAGGTGACCGGCCAGGTCGGGGTCGACCGGTGTGTCCACCACCGGAACGAGGCGGACCCAGGCACCGGGAACGCGGCTCCCACCGATCCTGCCGGCCAGCAGTGTGCCGAGCTCAGCCAGCAGCGCCGGGCTGGTCGGGACCAGGACGTGCGCCGGGGAGCCGGCCGGTGGCAGCGGTAGCAGATCTGCTCCGGCCCGGTACACGACGACCAGTTCGCCGCCGGCGGCGGGCGGGACGAGACCCCCGGCGGCACCGCCCATCGACCAGATACCTGCCGCGCGATCGATCGGCCGGAGATCACGCGGCCAGATCGACAGCCACATGTCGTCCCGTGCGACGAGATCTTCCAGGTCGTCCCTGTCCAACCCATGGTCGAGGTTCAACTCCACCAGTCGCTGCAACCGCGTCGGATCGACGTCGCCGTACCAATCGGAACTGACGGTCTGTAGCAGCCGTTGCAGCCCAGCTTCTCCGGTGAGGAACCGGCCGTCATAGTGGTAGGCCGCCAGCACCCGGTGCGCTGCCTCCAGCCGCTGCGGTGTCAGCTCGAACACTCCGTACGCGCGGGCCGCCAGGTAACCGGCGGCGAGCAGGTTGTGCCGGGCCACTCGCTCGCCGCCTGCCCCGGCCGTGACAGGCGCGGCCGCCGCGAGCCGCGTGGCCTGCCCGTCCAGCGCCGCGACCAGGACCGACGAATTCTGCTCGGCCGCTGCGGCGCCGGCCACGTCCAGCAGCCTGGCAATCAGATCATGGCCGGTGAAGCCGAGGCCGGGGCCGGCCGGATCCGGCGGTGCATAGCTGACCTCGTCCACCACCGCCTCCGAGCCGAAGGCCGCTACGACAATTCGACGCTCGACGTCGCTGACCGGATGCAGTAGGTCGTCGGTGGCCACCGGAAGTGCCTCGGGTCGGGGCTGCGGCCTGTGTACCCGGACGAATCCCGATTCGGTCGTGGCCCCGACGTGGCTGGCCAAGGCTCGGCCGACCCACACCCCGAGAACCCATACCGGCCAAGGGGTCTGCCGGGACGGCAGCCCGATCACCACCGGCGGGTCGTCGTCGCGTACGGCCGGCGACACCTCGGCCGGCCCGATCCACACCCGTTGACCGACCGCCTGCACCTGCCAACCCGATGCCAACTCGTACCGGCCCCAGCCGACGTTGCGCAGCGCGACCACATCGAGATCGAGTACCGGTTGCTGCGGATCGGCGTGCACGGTGTAGTAGCGGGCACCAGGGCCGAGTGAGGCACGGTGGTCTCGGCTGTAGGCCACGAAGTGATGGGCTGCCGCCCCGGTCGGCTCCACCAGGTCGACGTCGAGGGCGAGCACCCGTTCGCCGCCCAACGTACGGGCAAGTTCCACCGCCCGTGGAGCGCTGATCGGTGCGGCCGTCAGCAGCTCCACCATGGTCCCGACGGGTAGGTCGTCGCGCAGCCGGCGCAGCAGGTGACCGGCCTGGTCGACGTCGGTGATCTGAACCGCCAGGAGCATGCCCTCCCGTCGCGGTAGCCGGATCGGCGGCTCCATCGACGAGGACGATGGACGGAGGAAGACCCCTGCGGCTCCAGCCGGCATGTGGGGGTACCTGTCCGGCGCCGTCAGCGGGACGCTGTCGTACCCGTGCATCGGGGCCAGTTGAGCGGCGGCCGCGCCCCAGCGGTGCACCGAGCCCGCCTCCTGAATCCACAGGCCGAGCAAGATCGCCTGAGCCTCGTGTAGCAGGCTCAGATACAGGGCCCGCACTGTGTCCGAGAAGGTCCCGACCTGGCCCACCGCACGTTGCACGCGTTCACCTAGCCGTCCTCCGGCCCCACTGACCCTCGCCGCCGCCACCCACTGGTTACACCGGGTGATCAGATCCTTATCCTGACCGAGAAGCTTGTAGATCGCTTCTCGGTCAGGGTGGGCCAGCCCGTGTCGCGACAGTAGCTCCGCCACGTGTCGCTGCGCCGCGTCGAGCTGGCGCGCCGGCCCGTGCAGCAGCTGGCGGTGCACCTCCGGATCCTTGATCAGCTCAGTCAGCACTCTCGGGTCGCCGGTCTCGGCTACGCGCCACCGGGCGTTGGTTGCCCACTGCACAGAGTGAAACTTCTCGTGCACCAGCGCATCCCGCGAACGGTCGGCATCCATGTCGTACCGCAGCCGCAACCGCCAGCGCGAGTAATCGAAGGAGGCTCGGGCATGATGCCCGGCGGGCATCTGCTCCGTCCGTTCAAATCCGCGCGGCCCCGGTGTGTGCAGGAGCCAACTCATCTGGCGATCGAAACGCCGCCAGGCATCCAGTACGGTGCCGAAGTCGTCGTGGACAAGCCGCACATGGTCCTGTTCCACCAATGTCGGCACCCTATCGACCAGCGCCGCCGCCCCCAGAGCACGGTTGGTGAAGGCCAGGTGCGTGGTGCCGAGAGAGTCGTTGGCGATTCTGTGGATGTCGTGCAGCGTCGAGTGCACCTCCCCGTCGGTGGGGTCGAGGCGGACCAGCTGGGCATCGGGGTCGACGCTCGTGCCGCGGTCGCCGGCCACCACCGTCCAGTCGGCCTGGACTAGGTCAGCGACATGGCTGTCGAGCGGCATCGGTTGTTGGGCGCGTACCACCCGGACCACCCGACCCGCTGAGTCCTCTTCCACCCTGGCCCGGACCTGGATGCTCTGTCCGTGCACCTGAGCCTGGTAAAGGTGGGTGCCGTCGATCACGATGTCGGGTAGGACGCGCGAGCCGGTAGTGACGAGATGCCAGACGAACTCCCGGGCCTTGTCTTCTGCCGACCGCAGCCCGGTCTGCCGCCCCAGCCTGTGCAGAGCTTGTGCGACGCGGTCGTCTCCTGCTGAGATCCAGCCGATCCGCCTCGCCTCCTCGTAGAAGTGGACGGCGTCCGAGGGGGCGAACATCTCGCTACGCGCCCACGGCGCCCAGGTACCCGGCGCTAGGCTCATCAAAGTGGATATCGCCCCGCCTGAACCACCGCCCCGCAGCCTCGCTGTCGGCTCGGGGTCTGAGCCCCGCTGGCCTTGCCGGCTCACGGCAACACCGTCGCCGGCTGACTGACGTGTCGGGTCTGGTCCATGCGCCAGCTGGGACTCGCCGGGCAGGGCGATCGGCACAACTGGATCCGAGAAGGGCATGAAATTCTGGACGTGCAGGTCGCCGTCCTTCGCCGTGGGCTCGGTAGCGGTGGCGCTGCTGACCTTCCCGGCTGGTTCCGCTGCGGCCGTAGCTGGCTGTTCAAGGGCTGTGGGCGGCGATACCTCATTGCCTGCGGCCGGTGTGTCAGTGCGCACTGTCGCCAGATCGGCGAGCATGGTCTGATGGTCGGCAGTCAGTCCGTTGGCGAGGATTCCAGCTACGGCCGGATCGGTGCCCTCGGCCTGGATACGCTGCGCCTGGAATTGCACCCACCGCTCGCGCAGGTCGTCGCGCGGCGTGGCGGTGGTGATGTCCGCTGGGGTGGGGGTTGGTTCTATGGGTGATGGTGGTCGGGTGGTTGGTGTTGGTGTCGGTTGAGTGGTTTGGGCGTTCGATGGTGTGTGGGTGGTGGGGTTGGCGGTGGTCTGCGCAGGGGGCGGTGTTGTGGTGTCGGTGGCTGCTGCTGGTGGCAGTGGTGGTGCGGGCGGCTGTGGTGGGTTGTGGAGCGGGAGGAGTGGTCCCTCGTCCTCAGGCCACGAGCCGGGCATCATGGTGCCGCTCGCGGTTTTTGGCGTCGAACTGGTTTCTCCGGCCGGTTCCGTTAATGGTTTCGGCTCGGCCTTCGGCTCGGGTTTCGGCGGAGGGACGACGGGGACTGTGGGGTCGGGCTTCTTGGCTCGCATCAGGTAGATGTCTTCGTCGACGTCGATGAGGAGGGCTCCGTGCGGCCCCTTGATGACGAGCGTGGCGTCGTAGCGATACTGATGAAAGTTGCGCTTTGCCTCTCTGTTGCGTTCGTTGACCTCGCTCATCTCGGCGGAACTGCCCTGGCCGGACTGACTGTCGCGGGAGAGGACTTCGCCAATGAATCCGACCTTCTTGACA
This sequence comes from Solwaraspora sp. WMMA2059, assembly GCF_027497315.1. GTDB lineage: Bacteria > Actinomycetota > Actinomycetes > Mycobacteriales > Micromonosporaceae > Micromonospora_E. Next base: position 6,288,551 of record NZ_CP114908.1, read on the forward strand.
AGTCCGGTGCGGGCTCCGCCCTGTGGGCCAAAACCGAAGTTGCCGATTTTGGAGTTGTCTTGGCTGCTGGACGTGCTGGACTCATTCTGTTGGTAGCGTCTGCCCTTTTGGAAGTCACTCAGCGGATCGGTGTCAGATCCGTAGTATTCGCCGGCGCGGATGTCAATGCCGAGTGTGATGTTGGTGTCGGGGATCACGTACTCGTGTTTGAGGAGTTGGTTGATCCTGGTGCGCAGCATCGATTCGCTGGTGTAGTGAGTGATCAGGTGGTGCAGGGCGCTGCGGCTGTCGACGCCGGGTACCTTCCAGGCCCCGTCGACCGTCAGGTCGGTGCCGGGGCGGAGGCTGGGTCGTGCCGTGGTCAGGGCGGCCCAACGGGCGAACTCACGAGCGGCCGCCTCCATCCGCCACGGGTGCAGGGCGCGGTCCTCGAGGAGTTCGGTATTCGCTCCGGCGGGTTTAAGGATGGTGTCCTCGGCCCAGCGCGGTGTGGGTCGCGGGGCGGGGGTTGCCGGTTTGGCTGTGGGAGGCGCGGGCTTGGGTCCGCGCCACCCGCTGTTGTCGGTGTTCCTGGGTTGCGTGAAGGATTTGGGGACGATGAGGCGGACCCGGCCACCGGCAATCAGATCATTGCTTTCCCAAGCGAAGGGGGTGTGGTCGTACCAGAATTTCTGGACGGAGTGATTCAGGTCTGGCCACATACTGCTGGTGGCGGCTGTGGTGATGGAGAACAGTGTGGCACGGCCAGTGGCGACGAAGAGTTCGGCGATTTTGGGTAGTTGGGTGGTGGTGGCGAGTTCGATCATGAAGTTGAGTGGGTGTTCGAACTCATGGGACTTCTTGGGCGAGGTGCGGAAGATGTCCTTGGTGGCGGACTGGTTGCTGTGTTCGCTGGAGTAGGACTTTCCGTAGCTGCCATGGCCAAGGCCGCCGAGCTCGCCGCGGTTTGCCTTACTGACCACCCCTCGGCCGTGGAAGTCAAAAGCGGCCGACCAGCCCCAGCCGGAGCTGCTGCTGTTCTGTTCGTTGTCGCTGGTCTGTCCGCGGAGGGTGAGGCTGACCTGGTCGCGAGGTCGGTCGGACGATGGTATGTGGTCGGTGGTGGCGGCGACGCGAATCCACAGGTACCGGGTGGTGGTGTACGGACCGGGGATCGGGAACCATCCGAAAACGCCTTGGCCCGACAGGGGGAAGTACTGCGCAGTGAGGGCTCGGCTGCGGAAGCTGCTGATCACCGCGCGGCGCAGTGGGCTGGTGGCGTTCTCTCCAGCGGGAATGAGGCCCTGCCCCTCCAGCGCTCGGAGGATCGATCTCAGGACGTCGTTGGCCTGTAGCTGTTCGGGGTGACCGACGGCGGGCAGCAGTTTCGGGTCGATCAGTTCAAGGGCTGGCGCGTTGACGGCGGTGCCGCCGACGAGTTCGAGGTCCTCGGCGGCGCGGTCGGTGATCAACAGGTCGAGGGCGTGGTGGGCGTTGACGTAGTGGGGTCCGGCCGAGGTGTTCTGGGCGCCGTTTTTGGATCGGATCGCGGTGATTTCGAAGACCATGCGACCGTTGTAGGAGTGGACGGTGTCGTTGTAGGTGGCGCGGGTGATGTCGGTAGCACCCTTGGTGCTGTTTGTCGATCTCCCGGTGGACATCTCGCCCTCGGCGTCGATCCCGCCGCCGATCCGGCCCTGCTCGAAGGGCTCCTCGGCGTCGACGTTGTAGTTCTGGTAGTGGCCGCCGAAGCCGAACTTGCCCATGGTGGTGATGTCCCTGCTCCGGGCATCGCTGTGGCTGGACGCGAACTGTCGGTAGTGTTCGAGTTCGACGCCGTCCTGGTGGCTCTTCTGGTGGTCCAGGCTGTCCTTGAACAGACGGCCCCGGACGCGAATGAACTGGTCGTATCCGTCGCGGGCGGGTAGTTGTATCTCCCAGCCGTACTCGTCGAGGATGTCAGGACTCTGACTGGCAAGCTCGCTCGGGGCGGAGAGGTCCAAAACCTGGTCGGGCCAGTTCATCGGCTCGCTGAACCACGTATCGGGAAGGCCGTTGACCTGCTGGTAGAGCTTCGCGGCGGTGGCGGACAGTTCCGGGATGTGCCGGAAAGCGGGAAAGAGTCCGGCGCTGCCGATGGTGTCCAACGGGAGATGGGATGCCTTACCGCCGGGCTCCCAGGCGCCCCTGGGATCGTCGCTGGCCTCGGCCCTCCCGTGGTTTCTGAGTTCCTGTTCGCTGTGGGTGGTGCCTTCGGGGGGGAGATGTTCGATCGGGACGGCGGTCTGGGTGGTGACTTCCAGGTTCGGGTCGTCGCCGATCAGCCAGGTCTCGCGTGGGCTCGGCCGGTCGGGGTCGGTGACTTCACGGATCGCGACCTCGTAGACGGTGCGGTAGCGATGGTCGACGATGTCATCGACGGTCTCGGTGCGGGCGTACTCCTGGATGTTGCGGCTCAGTGATTGTTCATTGCTCCACCCCACCTTGGTGGACACCCCGACGCGTGGGAGGCTGATCCCGCCCCGGTGCTGTCCGTCGAGGTCGCCGACGCGGACCGAGGGGCCGCTGCCGAGTTCGCCGGTGCCGGTGGTGTCGCCGGACTGGGCGCCAGAAGTGGCGGCCCCGGTCAGCGCACGCGCGTTGACCGTCATCGGGTACCGGGTGCGATCCAGCAGGTCGAACTGGTGGGCGGTGGCCAGCACCTCGAACGTGCGTCCGTTGCTGGCGACGCTGAACTTGCGGCCGGCCTGGACCCGGCTCGGGTCGGCCTCCAGCACGGCACGACTGACCCGGATCATGACGTCCCGGCGTGCCTTGGCGCCGATGTCGTCGAGGCCGGTCCGTGCCTTGAGCACGTCGATCACGAGGTTGGCGACCTGTTCGGATCCGGGGAGGTTGCCGGTGATGCCCAGGCCCTGCCCGCGGCGCAGTGCCAGGGCCAGGGGTTCCGGGCCGGTTCCGTCCTTCGGCACGAACGCCTGCCGCGCCTGCGGGGCCCCGTTGATCACCGGCCGCAACGTCGCGGCCAGCTGCTCCGCAGACGCTGGCGCCGGTGCGGCGGACCCCCGGATGGGCGAAACCTCGGCTTTGGTGCCGGATTCGGCTGCGGTCTTGGTTTGCGTCTTGACACTGGTTTCGACTTCCGTGGCTGGGGTGAGTACCACTCGGGGGCGTCCTGTGCCGGGGCCTCCGAACCTGGGGGTGAACACATCGCCAAAGATGCTGCGTTCGAACTGTGCCGCTTCAGCGGCGGGCATGGCGATCTCGGCAGTGACCTGGCGGGTGATGGGTGGGATGTTCTTGTTCCCGTGGGTAGCGAGGGTGAAGTCGACGGTGGCCTGGTACCGGGCCTGGTCAGACTTTCGGTTGAGGACGGTGTGGTTCGATGCGGTTTCTCCAACACCCAACGCGGCGCTGTGTTCGGCAGAGAGCCCAGCGCCGAATTGCAGACCGCCGGTAGTCTGCCCGCCCGAGTCGTCGTCGTCCGGATTGGAGCCGCCCTCGCTTAGCCTGAGCAGACTGCCTCCGGCGGATATGCTGACGTCGGTACTCCTGGACGCCTGGTAGTTGGCAGTAGAGACCACGCCGAGATCTTCCCGGGTGGTGATGCCCTCCGTAGTTTCCAGAAACTGGATTTCGCGGATGCTGACTGCGGTGGTGATGTATCCGTTGAAACTGCGGGGGCCGGCGCCTTCGCGAATAGTGTCTGTCTGGTCGCCGTTCGTGAGCAGGTAGCGACTGCGGTTGCGGGTGGTCCGCTCGTTCAGCAGCCGTTCGTGGGCCAGTGCGGCCACCTTCGCGGCGACGTCGGCCGGCAGCGCCGCGCTCAGGGCCTTGTGCCAGTCGGTGATGACCTGGTCAAGGCTGATCGCGTTGAGTGTCTCCCGCGCCTGGGAGACCGGATGCATGGCGGCGGTTCCGGCCGGCGGTTTTGCGTCTGCGGTGGTGGTATCGCCGTCCGGGGGTGTGCGAGCGTAGGCGGTTGGTAGGGAGACTCCGAGGAGGTCCGCGTCGCCGACGACTGGGGATTGTCCCCACTTGACGCCGTTGACGTAGATCTGGAACTCCACGCCGCTGTTGAATTTCGTCGACTCGGAGACGAACATCTTCCGGCCGGAGATGACCGTTGTCTGCTCCGAGGTTTTTCGGGCAATGTCGCTGCCGAAGGCCAGAGATGGCAGCTTCGTCAGCATCCGGGGTGCCTTTTGGGTCGGCAGTGAGAAGGTCAGCTCGGCGGCGCCGTCGTGGTCCAGGCCACTGGATTGGGAGGTCTCCCTGCCGGTCGCGGTCGAGCCGAATGAGACAACGTACTCGCGTTCCTTGCCTCCGTCGGCATTCGGTGCCTCCTGCGGATTGTGTGGCACCGGGCGGATCCAGATCAGTCGATCACCGGCACTGATCGTGATCCCATGGAACAACGCATTTTCCCACCGGGCGCGATTCTTGTCGATACCAGCCAGGTCTTTCGGGGCGGCTTCGAGCAGCTCGCGGATCGTCGCGGCCACCTTTTCGCGGATGCCCTGCTCCTGTCGGGCGTTGCCCAGATCCGGTAGGTCCGTGCTCCTTGCCTTGTTCTGCTCGCCTGGTTCCTGCGGACCCTTACCGGGTTTCAACACTGCCATCTCGGCGTCGGTGATGCGCGTGCGTTGACCCGACGGCAGCGCCGCGGCGAGCGCGTTGAGGGTATCGGCGATCTCGTCGGCCGTTCTGCTTCGGACCTCGGCGATCGCCAGTTCACCAAGTGCCCCGTCAGTGAAGTACCACGGCGTCGCGGTCGGCCGGACCTTCGCCGCCTCCTCGGCCTCCTTAGCCTTCTTCGCCGCCTCCTCGGCTGCCTTCCTCGCGGCATCTTCAGCTTCCTGAAGGGCTGTCCGAGCGTCGTGTAGCTCCTGCTCCTTGCTCTCCCACGCGGTGCGAGCCTGCACAGCCTGCTCAGTGCCCTGACCAAGCGCCGCCTCATGTGTCCGCACAGCCGTGGCAAGCTGGTCGCGTTCCGCCTGACGTTCCACGGCCTGGATACGGTCCTGTTCCTCCTCGCGGCGGTGGGTCTCCTCCAGCTCGCGGGCCCGCGCGGCCTCCTGCCGCTCGGCCTGCTGGCGGCCGGCCTCCGCAACTTTGGCGAGTTGGTCGGCCTGGTCCAGCTCCCGTCTCACGGCCTCGGCATCAACGTCGGCCTGACCGCGTTCCAGCTCAGCCTGCCTCGCCGCCCGGTCGAACTCGGCCCACCGCTGCTGGGCCTGCTGGAGCCGATCGTCGTCACGTTGCTGCTCGGCGGCCTGCCGGGCTTGGTCCTGCTCGGCCTGGCGTGGAGAGACCGGCGGCGTGGCGTCAGTGCGGGCATCGACACGAGTCCCCGAGGCGGGGCCGCTGCCGACCGCTGCCGACTGCTCCTCAGCCCGCGCGGCCTCAGCCCGCGCGGCCTCAGCCCGCGCAGCCTCGGCCCGCGCAGCCTCGGCCCGCGCGGCCTCGGCCCGCGCAGCCTCGGCCCGCGCAGCTGCGCGTTGCGCGGTCCGATCGGCGACTTCGGCGCGTACCGACTCCAACACGGCATCCTCGGCCAACCGCTGCCGCGCTGCCTCCGCGCGCGCTGCCTGTCGCCGCGCCGCCTCCGCGTCCAACACCTGGCGCTGGGCATTTCGCTGTTCGGCCTCCCGCCGCGCGGCCTCCCGCTCGCCGCGGCGACGATCTGCGGCGCTTCGCGCCTCGCGCTCGGCGGCCTCGCGTTGCTCCTGCCGCTGTGCGGCCGATGCCGCAGCTGCGGCATCGGCCGCCGACAGCACCTTGCCACGCTCCTGCTGAACCTGCCGCGCTTCCTCGAGTTTCGCAGAGAGATCGTGGACGTGACTCTCCAGTCTCTGCAGTGCCTCAGCGAAAGACTGCACCTCCGCAGCGAGCTGGTCGTGCCGGGCCTTCGCCTCTGCGACCGCGGGTGGCGGATGTTCCGACTTCAGCTGCTTGCCCGCTGGCGGTACCTGCAACGGCTGCTGCTGAGGTCGAGCCTCGACAGCAGTGGTGGTCTTCCCGGTGGTGGTTCCGACGGTCGCGGTGGTTTCCCCAGTTGCAGGCCAGAGAGGGACGAAGTGCTGGTGCTGATGGTGGAGGTAGAAGACCGGACCCTCGTCGCCGCGCAGCGGGTGTGCGGTGGTGCCGTGCTGGGTGGTTTCAAAGACCTGGACGCGGATACCGAAGTTGTCGATGAGGAGTTGGTTGAGATCGGGGTCGTAGACGTCGAGCATCCGGCCGTTCAGCAGGTCGTCGCTGGCGTTGCTGGAGGCCGGCAGGTTGTCCAGTAGATGATCATGCAGCTGGTGGGCATTGGTCTGATGAGGGTTGTGTACGTTGATGAGCTGGGCGAGGGAGTCGAGTAGGCACAGGTTGTGATCGCCGCTGGCGGTGCCGAGTACCAGACCGGGCGGTAGAGCCGGATCGGGAGATCCGGCACCCTGCCACTGATAACTGCCGTCGGCTGTGACGACCCAACCCATCGTGGCGGGGGGCGGCTCGGCGATCCGGTCCACGAGGACGGTCGACAGCGGCGCCGGTGCGCTGCCCGCCGGGCTGGACACCGTCTTGGCCGGGGCTGGCACCGTGGCCTGCTCGGTGACCTGAGGAGGGAGGTCCACGCCGGAGGCCCAGAACTCTTCGGCGGCGTTGCCGGTAAGGGCGTCCGGCGCCGGCCGTGGGGCGGTGGAGCCCGAGAAGTGCGGCGAGAGCACGCCAGCGATCTGACCGAGCGCCCTGGGGGTCAGCACGAAACCGTCGACACCGTGTGGGTGGCTGCCCATCAGGTCGCCGTGTTCGGGCTGGTGGGTGTCGCGCAGCAACGCGTTCGGCGGCGCTTTGCTGTCCTTGACGCCGAGGTTGTGCACGATCTCGTGGGCGTACTTGGCCGGCGACGCGTCTACCGCCCAGGTCTGCTGGGACATCTGCGTGCCGGCCGGAGCGACCGTGATGGAGCCTCGCGCCTTGGCCGGGTCATCGACGAAGTCGACGGTTACCCGCATCGGCACGTCCCAGCCCGGCAGGTGGTGCCGGGGTGCGTTGACGTATCGCTGCAACCCTTCGATCGTGCGCGCCTTCACCTTGGCGATCTCTGCCGCCGTGACGCCGGGCGCGGCGTCGAGGTGCAGCTTGAGCGCGAAGTGCATGTCCTGATCGGTGACGGTGAGTTGATAGCCGACACCGACCCGCTCGCCGCTGGCCGCTGGCCGGGTCACCTTCGGCGGCTGGCCGGACGTGGCGGACGGTTCGAAGCGGAAAGCGTCCTTCAATGGCGTCCATCGCTCGGCGTCCACCTCGATCACCCGGGCCGGGCCGGCGAGTTGGCCGTCGCCGAGCAGATCGCGCGGTGGCATCGTCACCTGCTCGGCGGGCGGCGCGGCAGAGACGTCGTCGGCTGGGCGGCGCGGTGCCGGCAGCTGGAGAACCTCGTCGCCGGCCGCCGGCGTCGGCCGTGCCGGTCCATCCTGCGGCTTGTGCACCGTCGGAGTCTCCGCCGGCTTCGTCGCTGCCGGCCCGTCGACCGGTTTGGCGGCCGTCGACGGCTCCGCAGGTTTGCCGACCGCCGGTACGTCCGCGCCGGGCGGATCGGTGCGGGTCGGTGCGGGTACGGACGGGTCGGTCCGCCCGGGGGCGGCGCCGGCGGGACCGGTGGGAGGTGCCGGCAGGTCACGGGGCGGGCTCGGCAGCTGGCCGAGTCGGTGGCCGATCGTCGCGTCGTCGGCCCGTGGCCCGGGCATCGGCAGGTCGCCTGTGGTCCCGCCGGGTGCCGGTGGGGCGTCCGCTCCGCGCAGCTGGGCCAACCGGTCACCGAGGGTGGTGTGCCGCGCTGCGGTGTCGTTCCGCAGACTCTGGGACAGACCACCGAGCGCCTCGTCCAGACGGGAGTCGAGTGGTCGGAGGTGGTCGGGGGAAGTGAGCGCGGTGTTGATCTGGGTGGCGCTGTCCAGCCGGTGCTCGTCGAGCCGGGCGGCGTATCGGGACAGCACGTGGTCGATGCCGGCCTGATCGTCGCCGACCCGGGCGAGCGTGTCCTGCCACGACCGGTACTCGTCGGCGGAGAGCGGGCCGCTGCCGCCGCGCAGCTCCGCGACGCGGGCCTCGCGCTCCAGGTTGGCGATGCGCGTTTCGTACCTTGCCAGCACTGCCGCGTCGGCGGCCTCGTCTCCGGCCCGGGCGAACTCGGCATCCCATTCGGCCCGTTCGGCCGGCGGCATGCCGAGCATTTCTTCACGGTGGGCGCGCAGGTCGGCGATCCGGTCGGTCAGGTCATCGAGAGCACCGGGCGGCAGCGTCGGTACGTCGGGCAGGTCCTCGAGCTTGCCCACCGGGGTGTCCGGGTCGGTACCGCGTAGCGCGGCCAGTCGGTGGCGCAGTTCCAGTCCGGCGAGGTCCAGGTCCGGCGTGCTGTCCCCGCGCAACGCGTCCAGGCGCTTCTGCAGGTCGTCGACGCTGCCGGGTGGCAACGTGGGAGGCTGCGGAAACTGGGGGAGCGGTACGTCGGGGCCGTCGGAGCCGCGCAGATTGGCGAACCGCAGCTCCAGCTCCAGCTCGGTGCTGCGCGCGTCGGGGGTGCGGTCGCCACGCAGCGCGTCGAGGCGGGCCTGCAACTCGTCGACGTCGCCTCTCGACCCGGCCTCGTCGGGGGTACGGCCCGGCGTCGCATCGGGTCCGACCTGGTCGTGCAGCTTCTGTTCGGCCAGTTTGCCGGCGAGGCTGTTCTCGTAGTCGTTGAGCAGCCGGTGCAGTTCGTCGGTGTGTCCGGCGGCGGTCGCCCGCTCGATGTCGATGGCGTGCTGCAACCAGGTCGACTTGTCCATGTCCAGCTGTGCGGCGCGCTGGTGCCCGGCGTCCACATGCGCCCGGTACGAGTCGAGCCGCTGGAACAGGGCCTGCCGGTCGATGCGGTCGTGCAGCGTGTTGAGCGCGCGGGCCCCGTCACCGTGCCGGCCCTGCTCAATCGCGGTACGGACCTCGGTGCTGAGCACCCTCAGCTCTGGCTCGGGCAGGTCGACCCCCCGCGCGTCGGAGATGAGCTCGGTCAACCGTTGGCTGAGCGCCTCCGCGCCGGGGGTGGCCGCCGGATCGGTGCGAGGCACGCTGGGCAGGTCCAGCAGGTTGTCGCCGGTACCCGTACCATCGGGCCCTTCAGCTCGGCCCGGCGTACCCATCTGGTCGAGGGTCTGCGGTCGACCCGCGCTGTCGACCTGCGGTGACGCCGCAGATCCGGCGTCGTCGAGGGATGTCGGACCGATGTTGGTGGGAGTCTCCGCGCGGGCGGCGACCAGCTGGTCTTCCAGGTCGGTGAGGCGTTCGACGGCGGTGGCGCGGGCGGTCGCCTCCACCGGGGAGATCGTGGGGACGTCCGGGAACATCGCCGGATCGACCGGGCGGGTTTCGGCCGCTGCGCCCGGGCGGAGCTGGCTGAGGCGGTGTTCAAGCTCCAACTGGCGGGCTGCGGGGGAGGGCAGCTCGGTGCCGCGTAACGCGGCCAGCCGACTCTCCAGCTCCGCGATACTGGTGCCGGGCTGGTGAGTCGGGACCGCCGGCAGCTCGGCAAGGTCGGCCGAGGCCGCCGGGCGCAGCTGGGCGAACCGGTGCTCCAGTTCCAGCCCGGCGAGGTCGGTGCGCGGGGCGTCGGGGCCACGCAGGTTCTCCAGCCGGGCCTGCAGCGCCTGCACGGATTCATCCGCCGTCCCGGCTGGGTTGGCCGCTGCCCGGTCGGGCGCGGAGGCCGGTTTGGCCGCCGCGAGGTCTGGTGCGACCGCACCGGTCAGGTGGGCCGGTGGGGTATCGACGGTGCGGGGTACCGCAGGAGCTTCGACCTTGAGCCCGTCTGCGGTCCGGCGCACCAGCGCCTCGGTGACCCGGACGTCCTTCTCGGCGCGGGCCAGGGCCAATGCGTCCCCGGAGACGTTGGCCAGCGCGTGCTGTGCCTTTTTGAGCTGCTCCAGCGCCTGCAGGTGGCTGAGCTGCTGCGGTGACGGGCCACCGGCCTGATCCAGCCGGGGCGGTGCGGGCGTCGAGAGGTCACGACCGAGGCCGGTGGGTGCGGTGACCGTTGGCGGTTCCAGTCGGTGCGGGGTGGTGAGCGCCGCCGCACCGGGCTCGTCGAGCAGGTTCAGCGCCTGGTGGACGGTGGTCAGGTCGGCGGTCCTGCCGAGCTGCACCGGGTTAGGTGTGAGCGCGGAGGTGGGCGTCGAGGTGGACATTGGGGTAGGTGTCGGGGTAGGCGCGGACGCGGGTGTGGGCGTGGCCAGGCTGACATCGCCGAACGCCTTCTCCGGCGCGCCGAGGTTGAACGCCACCCCGGTCTCCGAGACCCGGACCGCGCTGACCTCGCCCATGTGCAGGTTGCGCAGCTCGGCGCGACCGAAGTCCGTCAGGCCCTCGACGCCACCGGCAGCCCGGTTCAGCGTGGCGCTGAGGTTGCCGATCTGCATGTTCGGCAAGGTCACCGCGCTCGGCGTGGCCACCGCCGGCATGGTGACCCCGTTCATCCCCGCTACCGGGTTGACGGTCGGCGCATTCAGCCGGGAGACGGGGCCGAGGTCGACCGCGTGCGCCGCGCCGGGGAGATTGGCTGCGGGGATCGGGGTGACCGTACCGGCCGTTCCCGGCACCGGTACGTCCAGGTTCTGTACGCCGCGAAGCCCCGCGAGGTCGTGCAGGCCGAGCGCCCCACGTGCCGCGGACAGGTCGAGACCACGGGCCGAGAAGCTGAGTTGCTGCGCCGCCGGGGCCCCGATCATCGGCTTTTCGATCAGGTCGGGAAGGTGCAGCCCACTCGGACTGAAGTTGATCCCACCGGCTGGGGGCGGCGCGCCGCCGGGCTTGACGACGTGCACCGTGGTGAGGCCGTTGGCGAGCCGGATGCCGCCGCCGAGCGCGGCAAGTCCGTCGAACCGGGTCATTCCGAGCCCACGACCCAGCACGCCGAGCTTGAACGCCCCGGACACCCCGACAGCGCGGATCTCATGACCGGCCAGGGGCAGGAAGATCCGAAGCCATTGCCAACCGCCGAACTCACGGGCCATCAGGTTGCCGAACCTGACGGCGTTGGCGGCGATGAACCTGCCCGCGTCGGCCGTCACGCCAGCGAACCGGACCAGAGCCTGCTGCCCGATGTTCCCCATCCTGGTCACCGCTGCCGGGACGGTGACCAGGGTGAACTTCTCCAGGGCCACGAATCCTCGGGCGGCCAGACCGTCGATCGGGCCGACGATCCGGGGAATCATCAGCGCGCCGACCTTCACCGAGTTGGCAAGGGTGACCCCGATGTCGCCGATGCCGCGCATGGCCCCGCTGAGGCTCAGCGTCGACACCGTTCGCCAGAAGTCGCCGATGCCGGCGCGCGCCATGGTGAAGCTGTGCCGGCTGAACTGAGTGATGTTGCGCCAGGCGGAAGTGGCCAGCTTCGTGAGGTCGCCGAGGGCGATCAGCGGTCGGGTGCTGGGACCGAGTAGCCCGAGCAGCCCGAGCGCCAGACCCAGCGCGTTCGTCTTGCCCATGGCGAAATCCAGGGTCGCCTTCACCGCCAACGCGGCGTTCATCGCGAAGGCGATCAGGCCGAGCGGGCCGCCGACGAAGATGGCGACCACGGTGACGATGAGAGTCAACCAGGTGAAGATCTCCCAGAACACCTCACAGGCCGACTTCGGCGTCACGGGTGACTTGATGTGGCCGGTCGCGTCGAGAATGGCCTGCCGAGCCGTACCCGCTGCGGATTTCACATCCGCGGCGGCGTTCTCCGCGGTGGCCTTGAGAGTGTTGATCCGTCCCTCGTCGTCGCCGGCCCCGGCCGCGTCACGCAGCGCCTGGTCCGCCGTGGCCTGAGCCTCGCGCAGCGCCTCGGCGTACGTGCGGATCGCCGGCCCGGCGGCGGAGAAGGCTGTCCGCACCCCGGCGATGAATCCGCTCATCTCCTTGCTGATCTGCTCGCGCAGCCAGTCTGCGGTCTTGCCGACGAACGCCCCGTCACCGCTCTGTCGCAGTACCGCGGCGAGTCCGTCGTCGGCGGTCCTGGCGTGGTCGGCCATGATGTCCATGTAGCTGGCGACGCTGCGCAGCACATCCGGATCGCCGGGGGTGGGATCACCCGACAGCGTGAGCGGTGACCAGTCACCAGGCCGTACCCCCACCGGACCCTCCCGCTGCCCCGGACGCCGTCGTCCTGTTCGACGTGGCGCACCCGCGCGGAGGTTCACAAGTGAACCGCTGGCGGCCCCAGCCGCGTCGAATCACACAGACGGCGTACGCCGACGAGCCGGAGGAAGGGGCGCGGGGTGGCCGACCTGGTGCTCGACTACGCGCTGCTGCACAGTCTCGCGGGCAGCCTGCGTGAGTTGAAAAGCAAGATCGAGTTTGATGTGGAGACCGGGTCGCGTCGGGCGGTGGTCACCTCCGACGGGACCGTCGTCGACTCCAGCCAGGTGGGCAACTCGGCCCTGTACGGCACACTGAGCGCCTTCTTCTCTGCCTGCCATTCCCCGTTCAAGGACTCGATGGAGCTGCTTGACGAGCTGGCAAACACCTTCGACAGCATCGCCAAGGCCTACTTCGACCTGGACGCGGACGTCGCTGGCAAGGTGAACCTGGACCGTCTCAAGGCCAGCGTCAACGGCTGGCAGGCCGACACAGCCGCGTACGAGCGGTATCTCGACCTCAAGGACCGGGAGATCACCTTCCAGTACTACGACAAGGACGGGAACCTGGTCGACGGTTCGGTGCCGCTGTGGAGTGGCCCCCCGGTGCCGGAGCCGGGGGATCCGCCCACCTCGATCGACGGCACCGCAGAGGTGGGCAGCAACAAGACCTCGGCGGTGCTGGACGAAGACGGCAACGTCATCTCCGAGACGACCACGGTCACCTCCGGCGACGGACTGACCTATACCGAGACGACCGAGTTCACTTACCGTGACACCGACGGCGACGGGGAGATCGATGTCGTCGACTACACCTCCACCGTCACCCACTCCGACGGCATGGAGGAGAAGATTGTAAAAAAGACCAACGACGACGGTTCGTTCGTGGTGACCTCCACCACCAGCGAGGGCACCACAACCAGTACCGTCACCCCGAAGCCCGACGGTGGATCGCACCAGGTGACCGTCGACCACGAGGGCGAGACCACCACGACCGACATCGTGGTGACCGGACCGGACTCCGGCACCAAGACGGTCGTGGACTCGGATGGCACCAAGAAGTACACCGGCAATCCGAACACCGGGGAGTGGACACTCGTCTCCGAGGAGTCATCCGAGGACGACGACTACATTCCCTTCACCACCGTCACCATGTGACCCAGCCACCCTTGGAGCAATGCCATGCCCAACATCACCGTCGACTTCGGCAAGGTCCAGGCGGTCAACGAACAGCTCAATTCCGCCGTGACGCAGACCGTGCCCCGGCTGGAGGATCTACTCACCGCGGTGTCCCAGTTGCTCACCAGCGACGGTGGCCTGTGGTTGCAGAAGTCCAGCCCCACCCTCAGCGGGCAGTACCAGACCTTCAACACCGAGTTGACTGCGGCGATCGAGAACATCCGCTCCTTCGCGCAGCAGTTCCACAACATCACGGTTCAGCTGAGCACGATGGACGAGCAGATCGCGGCCTCGAGCAGCTCGGCCTGACCGACCGATTGGAGGCATCCGATGGCAGAGGTAAACGTCGATTACGCCCTGGTCAACACCGTCGCCGGGCGGCTGACCACCGAGGGCGCGGAGATCGCCAGCGTGCTGAAGAACCTGCAGGTTAACGTCAGTGAGCTGCTGACCAGCCAGGGCGGCCTCTGGCTGCAGCAGGCCAGCCCGGTGATGGACACGCAGTACACCGACTTCACCAACTCGCTGACCGCGGCGGTCAGCAATCTGGAGACCTTCGCGGGGCACTTCTCGATGATCGCGAAGAACCTGAGCGACATGGATCAGGCGCTGTCCCAGCCGCCACCGGCGAGCTGACCCACGTCGCCTCTTGCGGCCCGCGTCGGCCGCGCGGCCCGGTAGCCGTCACCAGCTACCGGGCCGCGCGGCCCGCGTGGCCCCGGTAGCCGTGCCCAGCGTGGCCCCGGTGACCGTGTCCGAGTCGGGTCAGCGCAGCACGGTGTGCGGAATCGTGACCGTACTCAATGCGCCGGTCGCCGGATCCGGAACGTAGCCGCGACCAGGTCGCCCACCGGAGCGCAGCAGCCCCGGCGGCACCCTGGCTCCGACCAGGTCACCCTCGATGGCCGACTGCGGCGCCAACAGCACGCCCTGCCGTGAGCGACGGGCCTCGGCGATCCAGCCACCCAACGACTGGGTGAGGGTCTCTGCCGTTCCCGCGTACGCCAGACCGAGTGCCCGGTCCCGGCCGGTGCCCACCACCTGGCGCAGTACCGCTTCCACTGGATTGGCGAAACCCAACAGGTCGACGTCGTCGACCAGCACCACCAGCGGGCTGCCCAGCTCATCCAGCGCGGCGGTCACCTGCGCCGGGTCCGGTGCAGGCCCCTCGACCGCCCGCACCCGGTCATGCACCGTCAACCGGCGCAACACCGACTCGCGGGGCGTCAGGATGACCAGCGCGGTGCCCCCGGCCAGTAGCGACACCGCGAGCGTGGCCAGCGTGTTGCTGCGGCCCGAGCCGGGCGGACCGGCGACCAAGAAGGTGGCCTGCCGGCCAGCGAAGTCCACATAGCAGGGTGCGGCGGCGTCGCCGCCGATCCCGAGCAGCGCCCGCAGCGGATGCCGCTGCTCAGCCGGGACCTGTGCAAACGCCTCGGCGAAGGTGACTGCGGCGGGCAGCCCGGCCACCGGGAACGGCCGTCGCTGCGCCGGCACCGCGCTGTCGCGGGCGGCGGCCCGAGCCGCGATCCGACGCATCGCCTCGACCTGCGCCGGGCCGGACGGATCCAGGTCCAGCAGGGCGACCTGAATCTCCGCCTGGTCCGCCGAGTGCCAGCCCCGTCCGGGCGGCACCACCTCCGGCACCCGACGGTGACTGACGCCGATCGCCGAGTAGTCGGTGCGGTCGGCCATCCGCAGCATGATCCGGTGGTCGTTGAGATTCGCCACCCGCCCGGTCAACAGCGACCGCTCCGAGGACATCACGAGATGCAGCCCAGCGGCCGGCCCCTCGCGTAGCAGGCCGAGAAACTGGTCCAGCAGCCGTCCGCCGTCGTGGTCGTTGAGGACGGCAGCCAGCGAGTCCCAGCCGTCCACCAGCAGCATCAGGTGTGCCGGACGCTGCGCTGGCGGCAGCGCCGACCGCAGTTCGTCGAGGCCGGCGCAGGAGTGCTGGGCCAGCAACTCGTGTCGGCGGGCAAGCTCGCCCTGCATGCGGCCGAGCAGGCGTTCCAGACGCTCCAGATCGGCCCGGGGCACCACCGCACCGCAGTGCGGAAACTCCGCCAGCGCCATCATCGATCCGCCGGCCGCGTCGACGGCGTACAGATGCAGGTCCGCGCAGGAGAGCGACCTGGCCAGCGACGCGGCCAGCGTGCGCAGCAACTGCGACCGTCCCGAACGGGAGGCACCCAGCACGTACAGGTGTCCGAGTGCGGCGAGGTCACAGGCGAGCACCGGCTGGCTCTGCTGCAACGGCAGGTCGGCCAGCGCGTACGGTACCGGCGGCAGACCGGGCCCGGTGCGCGACTCCGGCAGGGTGAGGTCGTCCAGCAGCACGACCGGCGGCAGCGGCGGTAGCCATGGGCTCGGCTGCTGCTCGCAGCCCACCTCCCGGGCGGCGGCTTCGATCGCGTTGACCAGTACGTCGAGGTCGGTGGCGGCCAACTCGTCAGGTGCGGCACCGCCACGGGGCGTCACCACCGGTGGCGGCAGCGCCCGGCCCAGCCGGGACCAGGGCAACTCCGTGCCGTACACCGGAGCGGCCGGCCCGGACTCAGCGGTGTCCGGGCCGGCACCCTGGTACACCGCGCCGACGTACCCGGTCTGAAAGGGCAGGGTGGACCGGTGGGCGAGTCGGGCGAGCGCCCGGCCCGGGGTCGCCGCCGGAATCATCGCGGCGTCCGGTACGTCGATGACGTCCGAACTCTCCATCGGATCGGTGACCCGCAGCGCGATGCGCAGGTTGGTGTTGGCGCGAATGTCGGTGGTCACCACACCAGCCGGGCGCTGGGTGGCCAGGATCAGATGGATGCCCAGCGAGCGGCCACGCTGCGCGATGCTGACCAGCCCGGGCACGAAGTCCGGAACCTCCCGGACGAGTGTGGCGAACTCGTCGATGACCAGGACGAGTCGGGGCACCGCCGGCAGCGAAGGGTCGCGGCCACGCATCGTCCGGTACTGCACGAGGTCCTTGGCGGCCGCCCGGGCCAGGATCTCCTCGCGGCGACGCAACTCCGCGCCGAGCGACTCCAACGCTCGGACCACCGACGCGCTGTCCAGGTCGGTGACCATGCCGAGGGTGTGCGGCAGCCGTACACAACTGTGGAACGCGCTACCACCCTTGTAGTCGACCAGCACGAAGGTCAACTCGTCCGGGCGGTTCACTGCGGCCAGAGATACCACCATGGACTGCAACAGCTCGGACTTGCCGGCACCGGTGGTGCCGGCGATCAGCGCGTGCGGCCCGTCGCGGACCAGGTCGAGCGCTACCGCTCCGTCGAAACCACTACCGATCACGAAGCTCGTGGAGGCGGGTTGGCGGGACCAACGTTCGGCAAGGTCGGCACCGTCCGGCGGGTCGGCGTCCAGCAGCTCCAGCAGTCGGCTGCGGTCGGGCAGCCCGGCCGTCTCGTCCGGGGTGACATCCCGCAGCGGAGCCATCGCCCGGGCCACCCGCTCGCACCACTGGGCGGTGATCATGTCCGGACGTACACCGGTGGCCTCGGGCACGCCGGTCTGCCGTACCGTCAGCCCGTCCGCGTCTGCGCGTAGCACCGCCGTGCACTCCTCCGGCAGCAACCGTTCCTCGGCGTCGATGCAGATCGCGAAGACCTGCACCGCTGGCCCGTCGGTGAGCACCTGCACCATGCCGGACACGTCGCGCAGCCGGCGGGCGCCGTCGACGACCAGCAGTATGTCCGGCTCGCTGAACAGGACCTGGCCGAGTTGCGAGCCCCGGGCCTTGGTCCGTGCGGCGACCAGCGCCACCAGCTCGGCCACCCGGTTCGCCACGGTCTCCGGGTCGTTGCCGACCAGCGTGTAGGGCTGTCCGGTCTGGATGCCGTCCTCGGCCGGTCGGGTGTGCGGCAGCCAGCGCACCCAGCCCCACCGTTCCTTCCCGGCCTGCTCGGTCAACACGTGAATCCGCAGGTCACGTGGGCTGTGCAGGGCGGCGGCCTGGAGGACGAGCCAGCGTGCCGTCGCGTACGTCGTCTCCGCCGCGCCGGCCAGGCCGATCACCTTCCGGTCAGCCAGATCCACGGTGACCGGCGCGTCCGGAACGGTCCAGCGCAGCTGGCGGTCCGTATCGGGGCGGGCCGGGTCCTCCACCTCGATCAGCGACGGCTGATCCAACGTGCCGACCCGTAGTACGAGATGGTCGGGGTCGCGGCGGCGGCGTTCCCACAGTCGCCGGCCGGGGCCGACGGCCGTGTACAGAACGGTCGCCGGGTCCGGCGACGCCTCGCAGCGGGCCAACCGTTCCTCGGCGACCGCCGCCGTCAACTCCCGCATGATCCGGCTGCGCTTACGAAGGTACTCGGCGAGATCCCTGCGGTACCGCTTACGGCCGCTGCGTCGGTCGGTGTACCAGTTCGACAATGCCAGGATAGGACTGAGCGCCATGATCAGCAGGAAGAAGTACGACCGGAAGAGGAAGACGAACGCCAGGCCCATCACCATCGGGGCGAGGATCATCAGCAGCGGGATCGGGCGGCTGTTCGGCTTGACCGGTGGGCTGGGCAGCCGTCGCCGTGCGAAGAGCAGCGGCGGCACGATCCGTGGCGGCCGGTTGAAGTCCAGCATCGGCACGTCCACGGCCGGCGTCACCGCGGCATCCGGTGCCGGGCGCGACACCAGCCGTAGCAGGCTGCCGCCCACCGCCAGGTCCACACCGGTCGGCCAGCGGCGGGATCCGTCGCGTCCGGGCCCTGAGGCGTCGGGCTCGTCCGCGTGCTCCTGCCCGTGTCCGGCGCGGAGCTTCGACCCGCGCTGCTCGACGTGACCGGGGTGCCCGGGTGCGGGCATCGGATCGGTCTGGGCTGGGGGCCGTGGCATCGCCAGACGCGCCCCGGCACCACGGGTGGCCACCCAGGCGCGACCTTGCTCGTCGATCGTGAGCCGGGCGGCGTGCGCGGGCACTCCGCTGCCGCCCGGATCGATCGCGGACCCGGGCGCCGAACCGATGTCGTGACAGCCCAGGCCGACCGGCCAGACCTGCCCGGCGCTCGGGCCACCGACGCCGTGCACCTCCAGCCAATGGGTCCGAGGGTCGCCCGGCAGGTACCGCACCCCGCCACCGGGTACCGGCGCACCGTCGCCCAGCCGGACCCCGGCGACCAGCCCAGCCCGGCTGACCGTCCAGGCCGGATCCAGCCGCTCTCCGTCGAGATACCAGTCGCTCCGGGAGCCGTCCTGTTCGATGAACGCGCCCACCGGGGTGGCCGCCTCGACGTCCATCGCGATGTCCCGGTCGGCACCGCCGGAGATGACGGTCAGCAGCAGGCGCATCTATCGGTCTCCAGTCCGGCCGGCAGACTCGATGCCGGAGTACGCCGTCGGCTGCTGCCCGTCCTGCGCCTGTTCGATCAGGTCATCGTTGGCGGTGGGCGGAGCCGACGGTCTGGACGGTGGGGTGGCGACCGGCAGCCTCGCCGTCGGGGCGGGTGGCCGAGAGGGCTCGGGTACGGCGGGTTCCGTTGGCGTAGCGGTTGCTGCGCCGGTAGGTCCGGGCAACTCCTCCTCAGCCCAGGCGGGTGCCGGTGGGGTGGGGGGTGCAGTTCGGCGGCGGGGCAACAGGCACCGGACAAGTGGCGTGGAGTCCACGTCGAGCAGTAACTCCGGTGCGGTCACCCGGCCGGCCAGGTCGGCCCGTAGCCGCCAACGCGATCCGGGTAGGTAGCCGGCGACCAGGACCAGCAGCCCAGGATCGTCGGCAACCAGGTCGGCGAGCCGCGCTGCCGCCTGCGGATCGGGCCGTCGGCAGACCAGGACGGTACGTCCGTCCGGTGTCGGACGGGTCGCGATAGCTGTGAGCGCCTCGGACAGCGGCATCCGGTCGATTCCGACCGCCCCGGCGCCGTAGCCGGGTTCCGCCGCGACGATCAGGCGGTGCACGCCGTGCCCGCCGGTCAGCGCGGCCAGCTGGGCGACCAACACGGACACCAGCCGCTCCGCCGGTAGCGGGGCACCGTGTACGGACAGGATCCCGGGGCAGCGCGCGATGTCCAGCAGGACCATCGTCCTGTCCTGCACTCCTACGGCGACCGGCAGCGAGTCGCTGGCGGCCGGTGCGGAGCCTGAGGGCAGCGGACCGCGGGCACGCCAGTGGCGCGGCCCGGTGACCTGCCACGGGGATTCCGCCGCCGGAGACGGCATGTCCGCTCCCGCGCCGGCGAGTCGTACGCTGAGCTGCCCATTGCCCAGCAACACCAGGTACGGCCAGAAATCGTCCCGGTCGGCCAGGGCTGACCGGGCGGATCCGATCCAGGCTCGGGCCAGCGGCACCGGACCCGACCCGGCGAAGCTCCCGGCAACCACTCGTACCCCTCGCCGAAGCCGGACAAAGCCCGCGATCGGCGCCGCCAGATCCCGTGCCGCGCCCCAGACGCCACGCCGGATTCGTTGCCCGGTGCCCCGGATGCCGTACCGGCGGTCGAACCACCGCAGCAGCACTACCAGCAGGATCAACAGCTCCAGCACGGTGAGTACGGTGAGCAGCGTTTGCCGATTGGCGTCCAGAAAGCGGCCGAGGTCGCTGAAGGACGGCGTGTTCAACCGTGCTCCTCCTCCGCCAAGCTGGCTCGGGTACGCCGCAACCGAGCCCTGATGCTACCTGTGGGCGGTGGCCGGTCGTGGTGCAGCAACTCGGCACGAGGCGGGAGAATCCGCAGGTCAAAGCCTGCTGGCAGGGCGTGATCGGCTGATTGATGCAAGCAGATGAAGTTTTGATTAAAACTAGACTGCTGGCATGATCCGGCGGACCTCGGGCGGGATCGCCAGGAACGGTGTGAACCGTTCCGTGCGACACGAGGTCGCACATCTCAAGTGGTTGCGTCGATGGGAGGCTGCGATGACGGTGACGTAGCCCAGGTCCGTGCTCGGTGGCCTGTTCCCGCCCCGGCGTGCGTCATGGGTAACCGTGGGGTGCGAAGCCCGGGGTTCAAGCCGAAGGGCTCTCGTTCCATCCGAGAGCCACGGGCGAGGGAAAGACCGGGCGGGTGAACGCAAGTGAACCCTCGATGTTGCCTCGTCATCGTCGAGGCCCGCAGATGGGACGTGCTAGTATCCTGCGCCGGAAATTCGCCTGATAAGTGGGTAGGGTGGGGGATGCCGAGAACTGGTCGTCCCACCCCGCCGCTGACGCTGACCGACGAAGAGCGGACGACGTTGACCCGCTGGTCACGACGGGCGAAGTCGTCACAGGTTCTGGCGATGCGTTCACGGATCATCCTGGCGTGCGCCGAAGGGGCGTCGAACACTGACGTCGCGTCGAGTCTCGGTGTGCATCTGTCGACTGTGGGTAAGTGGCGGCGGCGTTTCCTGAAACTACGCCTGGATGGCCTGGCCGACGAAGAACGGCCGGGCCGCCCACCATCGATCAGCCTTGACCGGGTCGAGGACGTGGTGGTCGCGACCCTGGAACAGACGCCACGTAACGCCACCCACTGGTCCCGCAGGTCGATGGCGGACAGGTCCGGGTTGTCCAAGTCCACGATCGGGCGGATCTGGCGCGACTTCGGCCTCAAGCCCCACCGTGCCGACACGTTCAAGCTGTCCACCGACCCGCTGTTCATCGAGAAGGTCGTCGACGTGGTCGGGCTGTACCACAACCCACCCGAGCGGGCCGTGGTGCTCTGCGTCGACGAGAAGAGCCAGGTCCAAGCCCTCGACAGATCCCAGCCGGTGCTGCCGATGATGCCCGGCATGCCGGAACGCCGCACCCACGACTACGCCCGCAACGGCGTCACCAGCCTGTTCGCCGCGTTCAACATCGCCGACGGCACCGTGATCAGCGAACTGCACCGCCAGCACCGCGCCGTCGAGTTCAGGAAGTTCCTGATCACGATCGACAAGACGGTACCGGCGGAGCTGGACGTACACCTCGTCTGCGACATCTACGGCACCCACAAGACCCCCACCGTGCGAGCCTGGCTCGCGAAACATCCCCGATTCCACATGCACTTCACTCCGACCGGATCCTCCTGGATCAACCAGGTCGTGCGACACGCAAGTCGCATGAGTACAGCGACACTCATCGAAGGAGGTGCGGCGTGACGTCGCGGATGTAGTGTCCGGTCCCGTGCGCAAGGACCGTCCCCGCCTCGGCGTGCGTCGCGGGTAACCGCGGGGTGCGAAGCCCGGGGAAGGGCCCAAGGACTCCTGTTCCATCCAGGGGTTACCGGCTGGGGAAGACCGGACGGGTGAACGCAAGTGAACCCTCGATGACGCCTCGTCATAGGCACTTCCGCTCGATGGGACGCGCCAGCGGGAGACAGGGGCCAGCCGTTGCAAGGCGGCAGGTGCCGCTCGGAGGAATCTAGCCGGGCGGGAGCGCACCACCGTCCCCGGGGTTCAGAGGGCGCCCTACCCGGCCGTATCTGTCTCATGCGGAACGTGACAACCCCGATGGGGTCCAGCCGGACAGTGATTCGGCTGGTAGGCCGCCTGTGAGGGCGGACGATGTCCCAGCGGGCGCAGGACGACCCGAGAAGCGAATGCCGGTGGCCGAAAGGCAGCGGGAAACCGGCGGCGGTGATGCTGGCTCCTCCGCCAGCGGTCGCCGGATAACCGGCCGGATACGGGCATGTGCCCTGGCCTGAAAGGGCGCTGACGCGGGTCGGGTGAGCCTGCGGAGCTACTGCTGACCACAGCTTCGGAACCGAAGGGCAAGTTAGACACGATGACAGCTCATGCCTTCGCGTTGGCGATGGCGGCTCTCGGCGTGAACGGACCGGAGGACGACCGTGCTGGCTGGGACGCCATCGATTGGCGGACCTGCGAGGACAACGTACGGCGGCTACGGCAGCGGATCTTCGCGGCGTCGCGGGACGGGGACCTGAAGAAGGTCCGGAACTTGCAGAAGTTGATGCTCCGCTCGCGCAGTAACGCCGTGGTGGCGGTGCGGCGGGTGACGGAGCGCAATGCTGGTCGCAGGACGGCCGGGGTGGACCGGCAGGTCGTGGTGACTGGGGAGCAGAAGGCCGAACTGGCCGACTGGATCCAGAACGACGCCAAGCCGTGGACTCCCCTGCCGGTCAAGCGCGTGTATGTGCCCAAGAGCAACGGCCGCCGTCGCGGCCTCGGGATTCCCGTGATCGCTGACCGGGCGCTGCAAGCCCTGACGGTGAGCGCGCTGGAGCCCGAATGGGAGGCCCGGTTCGAGCCGAAATCCTACGGCTTCCGACCGGGTCGTGGCTGCCACGACGCCATCGTGGCCATCCACACGACGTCGAGCCGCACCGACGCCAAACGGCTGTGGGTGCTCGACGCCGACCTGGCGGCGGCGTTCGACCGGCTCGACCACGACCACATCTGCCGGTCGCTGGGCTGGTTCCCCGGACGGGGACTGGTCCGGCAGTGGTTGAAGGCGGGCGTGGTCGAGGACGGCCGGTTCACCCCCACCGAGGAGGGCGCTCCCCAGGGCGGGGTGATCAGTCCGTTGCTCATGAACGTTGCTCTGCACGGCATGGAGGCCGCCGCCGGGGTCCGCTACCACGTCACCGGCACCCGTGCCGGGAAGACGATGGACGGTTGCCCGGTCGTGGTCCGCTACGCCGACTTATGCCGAGCTCGGCATAAGTCGGCTTATGCCGAGGCCCGGGTTATGCCGATGCTGGTGCCGGATCCGCTGTTCAGGGCGGTGGACGGCTTCCCGTCGTCGGCATAACCCGGTGGGTGGAGGCGGTAGTTAGAGGTTGTCGAGGAACGCGAGCAGGGTGTCGGGTGGCCGGTAGCGGCCGGGGCTGGTGCCGGGCTGCTGGACGCGGGCGAGGGCCTGTTCCTTGATGGTCATGTCGGCGTGAAGGTAGATCTGGGTGGTTTCGGTCCCTTCGTGCCCGAGCCAGAGGGCGATGACGGAGGTATCGACGCCGGCCTTCAGGAGCGTCATGGCGGCGGTGTGCCGCAGTGTGTGCGGGGTGACGTGTTTCTCCTTGATCGACGCGCAGGTGTCTGCGGCGGTAGCGGCGTGTCTTGCGACGAGGCGCTCGACGGCGTCTCGGGAGAGCCGGCTGCCAGGTTGGGTGGGGAACAGCGGCCCGGCGGGGTCGGGGCTGAGCTCGGTGAGCCAGGTTCGCATCACCTTGACCGTCTGGGTGGTGAGTGGGGTGGCCCGATCCTTGCGGCCCTTGCCGTGACAGCGGACATGCGCCCCGGCCCCGAGGTGAATGTCCTGGCGGCTCAGGCCGGTGATCTCCGATACCCGCAGCCCGGTCTGGACGTCGAGTAGGAGCAGGGCGTGGTCGCGGCGGCCGTGCCAGCTTTGGCGGTCGGGTGTGTACAACTAACGGCGGATCTGCTGATCAAGGGAGATGCGCCAGATGACGACCGAGACCATCATCGAGCAGGAGCCGGCAGGCGGGTCGGTGGCTACGGCCACGGACGAGCAGTTGATCGCGTTGCTGGTGGACCGGGCACGTGGTGAAGGGCTGAAGCTGACCGGTGAGGGTGGTCTGCTGCAGCAGCTGACCAAGCGGGTCCTGGAGTCCGCCCTGGAGGGCGAGATCACCGACCACGTCGGCTACGACAAGCACGACCCGGCGGGCAAGGGCACCGGGAACTCCCGTAACGGCACCCGGACGAAGACCGTGCTGACTGACGTCGGCCCGGTTGAGGTGCGGGTCCCGCGGGATGTCGCGGGGACGTTCGAGCCGCGGATCGTGCGTAAGCGCCAGCGCAGGTTGTCCGGGGTGGATGAGCTAGTGCTGTCGTTGTCGGCCCGGGGGCTGACGCATGGGGAGATCGCCGCGCACCTGGCCGAGGTGTACGGCGCCGAGGTGTCGAAGCAGACGATCTCGACGATCACGGACAAGGTCATCGACGGGATGACCGAGTGGCAGAACAGGCCACTCGACCCGGTGTACCCGGTCGTGTTCATCGATGCGATCAATGTGAAGATCCGGGACGGGAAGGTCGCGAACCGGCCCATCTACCTGGCGATGGCGGTCACCGTCGACGGCCACCGGGACATCCTCGGTCTGTGGGCCGGTGACGGCGGCGAGGGAGCCAAGCACTGGCTGCACGTGCTCACCGAGCTGAAGAACCGGGGTGTGGCCGACGTGCTGATGCTCGTCTGCGACGGGCTCAAGGGCCTGCCGGAGGCGGTCGAGGCGGTGTGGCCGGCCACCATCGTGCAGACGTGTGTGATCCACCTGCTGCGAAACTCGTTCCGCTACGCGGCACGGCAGGACTGGGAGAAGATCGCCAAGGCGCTCAAGCCGGTCTACACCGCACCCACGGAGGACGCGGCGACCGAGCGGTTCCTGGAGTTCGCCGAGGCCTGGGGGCGGAAGTACCCGGCGATCGTGAAGCTGTGGGAGAACGCCTGAGCCGAGTTCGTGCCGTTCCTCGGCTTCGACGTGGAGATCCGCAAGGTCATCTGCTCGACGAACGCGATCGAGTCCGTCAACGCCCGTATCCGCAAGGCCGTCCGCGCCCGCGGGCACTTCCCCAACGAGCAGGCCGCGCTCAAGTGCGTGTACATGGCGTTGATGAGCCTGGACCCGACCGGCAACGGCCGCCGCAGGTGGACCATGCGCTGGAAGGCACCTCTCAACGCGTTCCAGATCGCCTTCGAGGGCCGGCTCACCCCGGCCAACCTCTGACCACTTCAACAACCAAGATCAGCCGTTAACTTGACACTCCCAGTTGGGCACGGCACAGGTGCGAGCGGAGTGATGGGAGACTGTCACGCTCCGTTCCGTGGGAGCCCGAAGGTGAGAATCCTCCGGGTGACTCGACCCTGGAGAGACATTCAGAACTTGTAATAGGTATACATTTGACAAAGCCTTGAAGGGCGTGTATATTCGAACCCCGTTCCGGTTGAACGAATTCCAAGTAATGCTGGTTTCTGCCCATAAGGATGGCACCACAGAGAGATTAATCACTGTTGAAGCGGCAAATATACGTCAATTGGTATTGCGGCAGAGGCGGGCATCCAGCGAAGACCTGAAGGATGCCGGAATAATCCTCTAGTAGTCTCCGGAGCAGGTGATCCCAGCATTGGCTGTGTTGCTGCATCTGCGGATGCGTACCCTGGCCGCCCTCCACATGGCCACCGGCGGCTACGGGCAGGCCCAGCAGATCATCGCCGCTCGGACCGGGGTCACAATCGGCTGGGCGCAACTGACCGGCCGGGCCCACGACTTCAACCCACTACGGGCACGCAACGCCGGGGCCGACCTACCCGCCACCGACGTGATCCTGATGCAGGCCGACGGTAAGGGCATCGCGGTCCGCACTCCTATCGGCTGGCCCATCGCCACCGGCCGCATAGAAGGCTCCTGCCGCTACATCATCGAAGACAGATTCGGCATCACCGGCGCCCGATGGTCCCCACGGGAGCAGAAGATATCCTCAAACTCCGCGTCATCGTCTCCAACGAAGACCTCAACGACTACATGACATATTACGACAAGCGTTACCAGGAAGAACACCGCCTAGCCCGCCAGCATCCCCACCCCGGCCTCGCCGAATGTAAACAGCGCACCCCTCAAAAAGATGCACCCGAGTGATGTCAGCGGAGTCACGAAGCTTCCCGACTCTCTCATCGAAAACAAGAATAGGTATTGTCATGAGTAGGCAATTCGCATTGCTTCTCCGAGGCCTTCCTGGCACCGGGAAGACCACGACAGCAGCTCTGCTACGGAACGCGTTGAACCCTGCGGTTCGCGTCTCCAACGATTCCGTGCGTTACATGGCCCAACCGCGGGACTTTGCGGCGTTTACATTGGACGCCTCCGAGAGGGCTTGCTTCGACCTTGCATTGTCGTATCACGACAGTGGATTCACGCCGATCGTTGATGGTGTCTTCGAGGACGTCGAAACGCTGATAAGCGAGGAATTGCGGTTCGCGCGCCGCGGCTGCAAGCTTGTCATCGTCTCGTTTACCGCAGAAATGAGCGACCTGATCGAGCGCAACGACTTACGCCATCCGCTTCAGCGGATGGATGAATCTCGCCTGGCGAAGTTGCAAGCGAGCTTTCGCAACGCCGGGTACGCGCTATCAATCGGCGGCAAAATGCCTGAGGAGGTCTGCGAGGACGTTCTCGACGTTATCGAGGAGTGGCGTTCCCAATGGCAGGAGCCGCCTGTAAGGCCGGAAGAGGTCGATGTTCTCTTTCTGCGCCACGGCACTCCGGAGCACCCGGAGGGGATCTACGCGGATCCCTTCGCGATGGGGCTCTCCCCCTGCGGCCGGGCTGAGGCGCGCGCCGCACGTCACGCGGTGCTGCGGTTCGCACCGGATGCCGTATTCAGCTCAGACTTTGCCCGCGCCATCGAGACTGCGGAGCTAGCGATTGCGGGCACCAAACGGGAAATTGAGATTTCCAAAGCACTACGGGAGCGGGTGTTCCTTCAACTGGTCGGTAAAGAGTTCACCGCAATACGGGCTGAGTTGGACGCAGAGGCCGAGGGCATCCTGACCGGTAATAGCGATCTGGCCCAGCTCCCCGGAGAGGAGAGGTATGCGGAAGCGCGTGCACGCGTGCTCGACTTCTTCGGCAGCCTACCTGGGCGTTTCGGCGGCAAGCGCGTCTTGGTGGTAGCACACGACGGCCCGCATCAGTGGCTCGTCGAGCAGGCGCTAGGCGTGGACCTCCAGGGCGTGCGCCGATACCGCTGGGACGCTGGTAGCTTCAGCCGGTTTACCGTCTCGCCCAGTCAGATTCGGTTAGAGGGAATGAATATAGGTCCCAGTGCGGTGGTGTCCGGTCTGGAAACCGGGGCTGTGTAGGAGAATTCTCCGGACACAGTTTGCGCAGCTACCTGCGGGTGGCCCTGCTGGAAGTGTAACGTTTTCGTGTGTCGTTCGAGAAGTCGGGTTCGGCTACGCGGCCTGCTCATACTCGGTGATAAACCCGTGGGCGACCTTCCTGCGCTGTACTCGGACGGCATCCAGGTTGGTCACCGGCGCAGGGACGGCGTCCCGGTCAGGTGGGCGTTGCCTGCGGCCCTGATGCGGCCGATGCCCGTTGTGGTGCGTGAGGTACTCGCCGAGCACGGCGAGCAGGTGTTGGGTGTTATAGCGGTAGCGGCCGGCGTGCACCGCCGCCGTCAGTCCGATCGCCAGCCCTCGTCCCAGCACGTGCCGGCCGGTGTCGGCGGCGCACTTCGCACATTCCGGTATCGGCTGATGGACCGGATCGAGCGACATGCCTACATCCGCACCAGCGTCGCCCGCCTCGATCGCGGTGTCCACCATCGTTGCCATGCCGCGCCCCTTCACAGCGCGGTTCGCCCACCCGGCGAGCACTCCAGCCGCGCCGCGCAGCGGCGCCGCGGACAGCGCGGCCATGCGGGTCAGCTCGTCGCCGAGGTGATGCCCGGCCAGGATCGCCGTGTGCCGACGGGCCCGGGTCAGTGCCCGGTCGGTCAGTGCGAGCAGCTCGGGTATCTCGACCAGGTTCTCGATGACGCGGTCCGAAAGCCGATCGACAGGTTCTCCTCACCCACCTCATAGGCGCTGCCGTGGCGGCGGACGCCGAGGTAGACGGTGGCCGCCGCGACTGGCAGCGGCGCCCCGGCGGGCTGGCTCGCCCAGGCCAGGGCAAACGCGGCGAGTATGTCCCTGTGCCGGCCGAACGGACGCTGGTCGGCACCGAAAGGCGTTTCCGGCCACTGCAGGTTCGTGTACTCACGCACGAGCGTGCCCACCTCCTTTGGCCGCCGTGCCGACGTTAGAGACGGTGCGGATGCTGGCACCGAGGTACTTGGCGAAGTGGTTGCGCTTGAACCGGTACCGCGCCCAAATTTCCGACACCGGTTCCTTCAGAGGTTGCCGAGCGGCTCCAGCAGGTCCGGGGCGTCGTAGACCGTGTGGGTGTCGAAAACCTCATCCATGCTGGCCACAGCCGTCTTGATCACCGAGACAAGGAGGCTGGTGCCGACTCTCGGCCCTGGATGGGCCTGTAGGGAGATCTGTGTAACGGATGTCAGTAGAAGTCCGTTATGACCGGTGGGTAGCCGGTCGACACAGTGAGGACCAGTTTCGATGACACTTTCAACGGTGGAGCAGTACGACTCCGGCGTCGATGTCGACGCGGAGGTCGCGGCGTTGACGCGGCGGATCGCCGCTGACGGGCCGCGGCTGCCTCTGGCGGCGGCGGTGCCGGACGAGGCGGCGGCGCGTGAGGCGGCCCGCCGGGCGGTGGCGGATCTGATCGACAAGCAGGCCCTGGACGCGTTGCTGGCCCAGGTCAAGGGTGACGGGTTGCGGCTGACCGGGCCGGGCGGGTTCCTGTCCGAGCTGGTACGCGCCGTTCTGGAACGGGGGCTGCGGGCCGAGTTGACCGAGCATCTGGGCTACGCCCGTCGTGACGCGTCGGGTAACGGCTCGGGTAACTCGCGTAACGGGTCGACCGCGAAGACGGTGCAGACCGAGATCGGCCCGGTCGATGTGAAGGTGCCCCGGGACCGGGCGGGCACGTTCACCCCGATGCTGGTGCCGAAGAACGCCCGCCGGCTCGGTGGCCTGTCGGACGTGATCATCAGCCTGTACGCGGGTGGGATGACGGTCCGCGACATCTGTCACCACCTGCAGCGGGTCTACGGCACCGAGGTGTCACCCGACACGGTCTCCACCATCACCGACGAAGTTCTGGAGGAGGTGAAGGCGTGGCAGCACCGGCCGTTGGACGAGGTGTACCCGATCGTCTACGTCGACGCGTTGATGGTGAAGGTCCGCGACGGCGCCCAGGTCCGTAACAAGGCCTGTTACCTCGTCGTGGGGGTCAACACCGACGGGGTCAAGCACGTCCTCGGTATCTGGGTGCAGCAGACCGAGGGGGCGAAGTTCTGGATGCAGGTCTGCACCGAGCTGCGTAACCGTGGCGTGCGTGATGTGCTGATCGCCTGCTGTGACGGGTTGACCGGTCTGCCCGAGGCGATCGAGGCGGTGTGGCCGCACACCACCGTGCAGACGTGTGTGGTGCATCTGATCCGGGCGGCGACGAAGTTCGTGTCCTACAAGGACCGTAGGGTGATGGCCGCCGCGTTGAAGGACATCTACACCGCTCCGACGGTGGAGGCGGCCGAGACCGCGATGCTCGGTTTCGCCGACAGCCCGCTCGGTAGGCGGTACCCGGCCGCGGTCGCGGTCTGGGAACGGGCGTGGGATCGGTTCACTCCGTTCCTGGCGTTCCCGCCCGAGGTCCGCCGGATCATCTACACCACCAACGCGATCGAGAGTTTCAACTACCAGATCCGGAAGATCATCAAGAACCGTGGGCATTTCCCCACCGACGACGCCGTGATCAAGCTGATCTGGCTCGCGATCGCCGACATCGAGGACAAACGCGCCCGGCAACGCGCCGCCGAGGCCGGTAGACCCGCGAACTCCCGCACCGCGCCGCCACGGCTGGTCGAAGGCGCCGGCGTGCACGGCTGGAAACAGGCCCTCAACGCGTTGGACCTGTTCTTCCCGAACCGTATCCCCATCGATGCCCGATAGTTGGACAGGATAGGGCGTTACACAGAAATTCGGACAGGCTCCGCGGTCACGGCAGTTGGTATTTCCACTGCTCCACCACCAACATTCTCGGCCGTCCGCAACGGATTCGCCGGGGCGGGTTCCCGTCGCAGGCCGCGGCCCGTCGCGCCCGTGACGAACTGCTGGCGATGTCATCGGAGCGCCGTACCGCGCAGAGCTGGACGGTGGCGCGGTGGCTGGAGCACTGGCTCCAGACCCGGACACGGCTGCGCCCGACCACCAAGCTGCTCTACGCCCGCGACATCGAACGGTTCCTCATCCCGCACGTCGGACGGACGCTCCTGTCGGAGCTGACCTCAAGCCAGCTCAACGCGGCGTTCCGTGCCATCGCGCGGCAACGCAACAAGTACGACCGGCCCCACTCGGCATCGACACTGAGGCACGTCCGTGCCACGCTCCGAGCCGCCCTCAACGCGGCGATCCGGGAGGACCTGCTCACCGACAACCCCGCACGTCGGGTCGAACTGCCCCACCCGGGCCAGACCCGAGCGCACATCTGGACCGACGAAAACGTCGCGGCCTGGCAGGAAACCGGCATCCGGCCGGCGGTCTCGGTCTGGACGGCACCCCAACTCGCCGCGTTCCTCGACTTCACCGCCAACGATCCGCTCCACGCCCTCTGGCGCCTGATCGGCCTGCGCGGGCTCCGCAGGGGCGAGGTCGCCGGCCTGCGTTGGTCCGACACCAACCTCGACGCCAACGAGCTGACCATCCACCAGCAGCGAACGTCCGCCGGACACCACGTCTACGAGGGGCCACCCAAGAGCGCGTCGGGACAGCGGGTCGTCGCCCTCGACGAGGCCACCGCCACCGCCCTGGCCCACCACCGCCAGCAACAACAGCAACAGGCCGTCCGACGGATCGAAGCCCGGCAGACCTACCGCGACACCGGATACGTCTTCACCCGACCCGACGGCCAGCCCTACCACCCCGGCTACTTCACCCAACGGTTCCCAACTCTGGTCCAGAAATCCACCCTGCCACCCATCCGGCTACACGACCTGCGGCACGGCGCCGCGTCGCTCGCCCACAACTCCGGCGCGGATCTCAAAACCATCCAAGCCCAGCTCGGCCACTCGCGGATCGACACCACCGCAGACGTGTACACCAGCGTGCTACCAGCAGCCCAACATCAGGCCGCCGCGGCCACCGCTGAACTCGTCCGCAATGCAGCCCGGGAACGCCGCGCCGCTATCAGGCGCGCCGCCCGCAAGGCCGCCAGGACGGCGAAAAAACCAGGAGCCTCAACGGAGCCGGACCAGCCGGAGGACCGTCGAACACCAGGTCAAGGCCATGATGATCACTGAGCAACTACAGAGAGTGATGACGCAGATGTCACACAGGTGTGGCAACGAACGTCCACACTCCATCAACAGTGACGGGATCTGATCTGCGTTTCGGCAGGTCAGACCCCTGATGATCTTGCGCGCCCGAAGGGACTCGAACCCCTAACCTTCTGATCCGTAGTCAGATGCTCTATCCGTTGAGCTACGGGCGCAGGTGCCTGGCAAGCATACACGCCTCGCCGAAGCGCGGAGACTCCGGGATTCGAACCCGGGAGGGGCTTTAAGACCCCAACCGCATTAGCAGTGCGGCGCCATAGACCAGACTAGGCGAAGTCTCCTCGGCGGCCGCTCCAGACCACCGCCGGTCGAGGATACAGGGCACGCCGCGCCCGGGGCAAAGCACCTCCCCGGGCCGGAGCCGACGTCAGTGCGGCGCGACCGGTGCCGGTGCCGTCCGGTCGGGTACGGGCAGGCGGCCGGGCCGCACGACGACCAGGAGCACGATCAGCGCGGCCAGGACGCCTCCCGTGATCACTGTCGCCATGGCGATGCTGCCGGTGCCGAGTAGCCCGACGACCGGCGCGGCGAGCGCGCCGACACCGAACTGCACCGCCCCGAGCATCGCGGACGCGGTCCCGGCAGCTTCCCCGTGGCCGGCCAGGGCCAGCGCGGGAGCGTTCGGCAGCGCGAACCCGGCTGCGGCGAGGACCGCCCACAGCGGGATCAGGACGCCAGGTAGCCCGCCGACGTTCGTGGCCGCGAAGCCGAGCAGGATCAGCCCGCACACCAGCCCGGCGATCAGTGAGGTCCGCAGGATCTGCTGCGGTGAGTAGCGGCGGAGCAGCCGTACGTTGAGCTGGGTGGCGGTGATCATGCCGACCGCTCCGGCCCCGAACGCGATACCGAACTGTTGCTCGTCGAGACCGTACTGGTCCTGCAGGACGAACGACGAGCCCGCGACGTACGCGAACAGCGAGGCCATCGAGAACCCGGCGACGAGCACCAGGCCGACGAAGATCCGGTCCCGGAACAGGCCTCCGTACACCAGGAGGGTGTCCAGCACCCGGGCCGGACGGCGGCGGTGCGGCGGCAGCGTCTCGGGCAGCCCAAGGGCGGTCACCGCGATCAGGGCGAGCCCCAGTACCGCGAGCGCGGCGAACACCCCTCGCCAGTGCGTCCAGCTGAGCAGCGCGCTGCCGAGGGTCGGCGCGAGGACCGGCGCGACGCCCATGACCAGCAGCAGCCGGGACAGTATGCGGGCGAAGGCGATCCCGCTGAACATGTCCCGGACGACCGCCATCGCGATCACCGCCGCAGCGGCGGCTCCAATACCTTGGACGATCCGCAGCGTGCCGAGCACCGCGATGTTCGGTGCCACGGCGCACAGGACCGAGGCGAGCACGTGTAGACCGGTGCCAACCAGCAGCGGTCGGCGTCGACCCCACACGTCCGACAGCGGCCCGATGATCAACTGGCCGATGGCCAGCCCGGCGAGCGTGCCGGTCAGCGTCAATTGGACGCCGGCTGCGGTGGTCTGCAGGTCGTCGCTGATTGCCGGTAGTGCCGGCAGGTACATGTCGATGGTCAACGGGCCGACCGCGATGAGCGTGCCGAGCACCAGGATCAGCCGGATCCGCTGCCATGGGCTGAGCAACTCACCGGGAGCCGGCTCCACGACGGTGACTGGTGCGGACCCGCCGGACCGTTGGGCGAGCGCTGTCATGGTTCCTCTTCCACGAGGGCGCGTCGTCTGCGCGCGGTAGGGCGCGGGTCGACGCGACCCGACTGGTACGCCAGTGCTGCCGCTGTGCAGGCGCGCAGCCAATCTCACAAGCTAGCCGTCGCGCTTGCCATTCCCGTTACGGCGAACGGTGTGGCGTGTCACAGCGGGTGCGAAGAGTGCACTCGTCGGCCCGGATGTCGGCCACTGCACGTGCGGAGGGCCGATGTCGGCGGTGCCCGCGCGGCGGGAGCCGGCCCACCGGCCCATCCAGGCTTGCCCAGGTCTACCCAGGCTCGCCAAGGTCCACCGGCCACTCCAGGCCAACGCCGGGTGGCGAGCATCCACCCGATCATCGTACTTACTGTGACGGACGACAATGCATATTGCGTACGTCATATCTTCGTGGGGCGGGTCGC
Source organism: Solwaraspora sp. WMMA2059 (assembly GCF_027497315.1). Classification (GTDB taxonomy): domain Bacteria; phylum Actinomycetota; class Actinomycetes; order Mycobacteriales; family Micromonosporaceae; genus Micromonospora_E. Next base: position 6,321,769 of record NZ_CP114908.1, read on the forward strand.
TCCGTGGGACGCTATCAGAAAAAATCGGTCCGAAGTCTTGTCGTGGAAACCGTCGAAGCCTAATCTCTGGCATCACCGATGCGCGACTCGCGTCGCCGGTGCGGCGCCTGCCCGGCGTCGCCGGACAGCAGGTGTCCACCGACGGAACCCCGTCGTGGGACACCGGCCCGACCGGCCCGGAATCCCCCGGGGCAACCCCTTCGGTTAAGGAGCCAGCCTTGCGTATCCGACTCACCCTGGCCATCGCCGCGACCGCGCTGGTCGGCGCGTTCGTGGCCCCGTCCGCCGCGGCTGCGGCACCGCAACAGATCATCGGCGGCGGCACGGTTTCCTCGGCACCGTGGGCGGCCGCCGTCTTCCAGAACGGCTCGTTCGCCTGTTCCGGCTCGATCATCGCCTCACGGTGGGTGCTGACCGCGCGGCACTGTCTCGGCGGGTCGATGTCGGTGCGAGTGGGCAGTGTCTACCGCTCCTCGGGTGGCGCGACCAGCACGGTCAGCGCCACGTACGGCCGGTACGACCTCGGCCTGCTCTACCTGAGCTCGGCGGTTTCCACCAGCTACGTCACGTTGGCGTCCAGCAACCCACCGGTCGGCTCGACGAACACCATCTACGGCTGGGGCCGGACCTGCAGCAACTGTGACGCCTCGGCGCAGCTGAAGGCCGCTTCGGTGCGGACCACGACGAACGGCGCGTCCGACGCGTACGGCGGCCCGGCGATCCGCAGCACCGGGGTGAACGGCGTGGCCTGGCGGGGCGACTCCGGCGGTCCGCAGTTCTACAACGGGCAGCAGGTGGGTGTCTGCTCGACCGGCAACGGGTCGACGTACCAGAACTACGCCTCGGTGGCGTCCAGCCGGAGCTGGATCCGGTCGGTGGCCGGGGTCTGAGGCTGTGACGACCGGAGCGGCCGACATCGGCCGTTCGGTAGGTGGGTGGTCGGTGGGCCTCCCACGTACCGCCTGATCCGCCGGTTCGGCGGCCGCTGCGAGCAGCGGCCGCCGAACCGGCAGCGGCCGCCACACCTGTACCGGCTGGATCCGGCCGGTGATCGGCATCGGTGGTTGTTGGTGGAACCTGAGCCTCGTGCCGGCGGCCCGATAGGTCTCCGCGGCCACGGCGACATCGCCCGGGGCGGCATGCGCCTGCAGCCGAGCGGCTACGTTGATCACGTCGCCGGTGAGGAATCCGACTCCGCCGTCGACTGCACCCGCGGTGTCGATGGCCGCCGCTCCGGTGGCCACTCCGACCCGGATCCGTATCCGCGCATTGTCGGGAAAGTCGGTACGGCGGACCGCGTCGGCGAGTTCGAGAGCGGCCCGCACCGCCGGGTACGCGCCGCCATCGCCATGATCGTCGTCGTTGCCGGCGATGCCGAAGACCGCCATCACCGCGTCTCCGATGTACTTCTCCACCACTCCATCCCACCGTCGAATCACCGTCCGCACCGCGTGGAAGTAGCGCAGCTGCACGTCGCGGACCTCCTCCGGAGTAAGCCGACTGGACAGGGCGGTGAAGCCGACCATGTCGACGAAGAGCACGCTGACCGTGCGGCGGCGGGTCCGGGCGGCTGGAACGGACCAGCCGGACGGCGGTTTCCGTCGCGCTCCGCAGTTGGCACAGTAACGGTGGGTCGACCTTACAGATGTACGGCAGATCGGGCCGGCTGCGTGGGTCGGGCCGGTGGGGCGGCGGTAGTTGCGGCGGAGCGTCCTCATGATCGCCTCCTGCGCGGTGGTGGTGGTGCTTCAGTCCGCTCCCGGGGTGGACCTGATCCGGTCCGTGTGGACCGACCTACGGGACGGACGGCTGAAACGGTCGCAGCCCAGCGCAGCCCTAGGATCTGTAGAACGACGTATGTCAGATACTCCCACCCTTTATGTCGGTGATCGGATTGACACAGTCACGCGATGGCAGGTCGCTGGCCCCCAGCTCCGACGAGGTTCCCTTCGTCGGGCGGCAGGCTCAGCTGCAGGTGTTGCACGAGTCGCTACGTAGGGTCGAGCGGGGGAACACGGCTGCTGTCTTCGTCATGGGCGAGAGCGGCATCGGTAAGTCGCGGCTGCTGAGCGCGGCCAGCGACCGGCTCCGTACTGCCGGTGCCCTGGTGCTCTCCGGGGCATGTCTGGACATTGGGGACTCATCGCCGCTGCACCCACTTCGGCAGGCTCTGCGGCGTTATCAGCCGGCGGCCGGCCGGGCTGGCGTTCTGTCCGGCGCCGCGGCCAACGAGTTGATCTCGGTGCTGGACGGCGAGGCCCGGCACCCCGACGGAGCCGGTGACCTGCTGGAACGGCTCACCCGTGGACTCGGCGCGGTCGCCGCCGGACGGACCCTGGTGCTGGTCATGGACGATCTGCAGTGGGCCGACCTGACCACCCGGCATCTGCTGCTGTACCTCCTCGCCGGGCTGGGGGACGTCCGGCTGCTGCTGCTCGGCGCCGCGCGGACCGAGACGCTGCGGGGCGACGATCCGATCCGCCGCATGCTGCTGGAGTTACGCCGGTCCCGGTCGCGTTCCGGGGCGGTCCACGTGTTGGATCTGGAGCCCCTGGACCGGACGGAAACCGCCCAACTCGTCGCGGAGCTGCTCGGCGGCGACCCGGAGCCGGACCTGGCCGAGTCGGTGTGGCGGCGCAGCGGTGGGGTGCCGTTCGTCGCCGAGGAGCTGGCCCGGGACGCCCGGGACGGCCGGGACGGCCTGTCGGAGACCCTGAGCGAGATCACCCTGGCCCACGTCGACGCCCTGCCGGCCGACGCCCAGCTCGTGTCACATGCGGTCGCCGCCGGCGTGGAGCCGGTCGCTCACGACCTGCTGGCCCGGGTCGCCCAGCTCGGCGAGGACCGGCTGCTGCAGGCGGTACGCGAGGCGGTCGGCCAGCGGGTGCTGTTGTCCGAGCCGGACGGGTACCGGTTCCGCTACCCGCTGATCCGGGAGGTCCTGGAGCCGCGGCTGCTGCCGGGCGAGCGGGTCCGGTGGCACCGGCGGTACGCCGAGGCGCTCGCCGCCGGCCCCACCGGTGACCTGCAGCACGCCCGGTTGGCGTACCACTGGCGGGAGGCCGGCGAGACCACCCGGGCGTTGCCGGCCGTGGTCGCCGCCGCCGAGGAGGCGGAGCGGCTGTACGGTTTCGCCGAGGCGTTCGAGCACTGGGCCAGCGCGGTCGACCTGGCCAACCAGGTCCCGCCGGCCTGGCTGGTCGAGTTCGACGCGACCACGCTGGGTCGACGCGCGGCGGAGGCGGCGCACCGCAGCGGCGAGCATGAGCGCGCGCTGACCCTGCTGGAGCAGTTGGCCACCAACCTGTTCGGCCCGCCGCCGTCCTGGCTGTACACCCTGCGGGCACGGTATCTGACAGCGGTCGGCCAGCTGGCCGAGGCGGAGCGCGAGTACGACCGGACGCTGGCCGCGGCCGACGCCACCTCCGGCGAGCGGGTCGCCGCCGCCGCGCACTCCGCCGACCTGCTGCTGCAACTCTGCCGGTACGCCGACGCTGGCCGGCGGGCCCAGGAGGCGCTGGACCTGGCAGCCGGGGTGCCCGACTGTGCGTCGGCGATGGTGCTGGCCGGGGTGACCCTCGGCTACAGCCAGGCGTACCTCAACGACCCGGCGGCGGGCAAGGAAGCGGTCCGGCAGGCGCGGCGTACCGCCGAACTGTCCGGCGGCCCGGCGGACGTCGCCGTCGCCGACCTGCAACTCGCCGAGCTGCTTAGTGGCCACCTCAACGAGTTGGAGGAGGGTGTCGCGGTCGCCCGCCACGGTGCGGAACGGGCCGAGCGGGTCGGGCTGGCCCGTACCTACGGCACCCGGTTGCTCTCCGCCGCCGCCAACGGGCTGTTCCGGCTCGGCCGGTGGAGCGAGGCCGAGGAGGCGATCACGGCCGCGCTGCGGCACCGGCCGTCCGGGGCCGACGCGGTAGAGCTGCTGCTGGCCCGCTGCCGGATCCATGTGGGGTTCGGCCACCTCGACGGTGCGGAGTCCGACCTGGAGGCGATCGAGACCCTGCTGGCCGCTGGCGGCGGGATGCGGCACATGCTGCCGTTGCTGACGTTGCGCGCCGGGCTGGCCATGTGGCGTGGCCGGCATGCCGAGGCGCGGGAGGCGGTACAGCAGGGCATCGACCTGGCCGAGCGGCACTCAGGTGACGTCTGGTTGCAGGCGCCGCTGGTCTGGCACGGGCTACGGGCCGAGGCGGAGGCCCGGTCCAGCGGGACACCGATCGATCCACAGGCGGTGCAGCGCCTGGTCAAGGTGGTCGGTCGGATGGAGCGCAGCAGCAACACGGAGACCGCGGCGCCGGTACGCGACGCGGTGATCGGCTACCGGGAGCTCTGCGCCGCGGAGATCAGCCGGATCGACGGCGGGTCGGACCCGGTGCTCTGGTCGCGGGCCGCCGAGGTATGGGAGCGGCGGTGCCATCCGTACCCGGCGGCGTACGCCCGGTTGCGCCAGGCCGAGGCGCTGTACGGGATCCGTACCCGTAACGCGGACGCGACCCGGGCACTGCAGGCGGCGTACCGGACCGCCCGGCGGCTCGGTGCCCGTCCGTTCACCGAGGAGATCCAGGCCCTGGCACGCCGCGCCCGGGTGGCGCTGAGCGCGGGTGAGTCGGAACCGATGCCCGAGGTGGACAGCCAGGAACGGGTCACTCTGCGGACCGGTCTGACCAGCCCGCCGACTGTCGGCGAACGGGTGGCCCGGGCGTTGGTCAACGACCGCGCGAAGCGGACCTCGATGGTCGAGCGGGCCGGCCAGGTGCTCGCTCCGGGCGGGCCGGACGAGCTTGCGGTGCTGACTGACCGGGAGCGTCAGGTGCTCGAACTGGTCGCGGAGGGACGGACCAACCGGGCGACGGCCGAGGTGCTGTTCATCAGCGAACGTACGGTCGGTGTGCACGTGTCGAACATTCTCAACAAGCTGCAGGTCAAGACGCGGGTGGAGGCGACCCGGGTGTTCATGCGTAACCAGCCGCGTGCCTGATACCCGACGGTGAACCTGCCAGTCCGGTGCGTAGCGGCCGCCGACCGGTCGGTCCACCCCGACCGGTTGACGTCGCCGCCGGAAAACCGCACACCGGGGCGGCGGGATCGGCCAGTGAGACACCCGTCGTTGCGCCGATACCTGCGGGTTGGCAGCGGCTGCCACTGTAGGGACCGACCGTTTCGGTGACGACCGCCCGCCCGGGGCGAGGGAGCACTGCAGACTGGAGGCGTTCGATGCCAGAACTCCGCTGGGGTCACGTGCATGACCAGATCATCGATGTCCTCAACCACCGGCCGACCGACGTCGCCGGCGTGGTCGAGGATCTGGCGGCGCTGCAGAAGCTGCTCGAGGCAGCCACGCCGAGTGACAGCGACAATCCGGTGGCCGACTTCAACCATCTCTACTGGGTGATCACCAGCACCATCGACGAGCGGCTGCAGGCCGGTGAGTTTGCCGACCCTGACTTCCTCACCCTGCTGGACATCGAGTTCGCGGAGCGGTACTTCGCTGCGCTGCGCTGCTGGGGCAACCGGGGCGACACCCCGGCGGCCTGGGAGGTGCTGTTCAGCCGGCTGCGCGACGAGAGCGTACGGTCGTTGCCGTCGGCCGCCGCCGGGGTGAACGCGCACATCAACTACGACCTGCCGTTCGCCCTGATGAGCACCTGGGCCAAGCTCGGGTCGGGCCCGGACAACGACGAGCAGCACCGCGACTACCTCTACATCAACGAAATCTTCTTCGACCGGATCCCGCAGCTGCGGCGCAGCTACCTGAGTAGCTGGCAGATCTGCCTCGACCGGCTCAACGGGCAGGTCGACGACTGGTACCAGAACCGGTTGGTGGAGTTCACCCGGGACATCGCCTGGCGGGACGCGGCTCGTATGTGGCCGATGCGGGACGACCCGACGGTGCTGGAGAGTGAGCGGTTGCGGATGGACCGGCACACCGCCTTCCTGGGCTGGGCGTTGCTCTCGCCGGTGGGCAGCCTGCTGCAGTGACGCCCGGCCGGGTGTCTGCCGGCTTCGCTGCTGGTGGCATCCGCTGTGGGCAGCCATCGCCAGCGTGCCCCATTTGCCCGTTATGTGGTCTAGGGTGGCTCGTGATGGGCAGCCGCGGGCGAAGACGTCGGCCACCGGGGCGGCCATCGGATCGTCGGTCGGCGGGTCGTCTGCTGTCGGGTTGTCGGTCGGCGGGCAGGGTTCGCTGTGCGGCGCGGGCGCGGACCGGCGAGGGCGATCGTGGGGCCGCCCCGCAGGGACCTAGGAGCTGACAATGATCACTGTCACCGGTGCCGCCGGCCAGCTGGGCCGGTTGGTCGTCGACGAGTTGCTGGACAGCGGACTGCCACCGGCGCAGCTCGTCGCCGTCGTACGGAACCCGGACAAGGCCGACGACCTCGCCGCACGCGGCGTACAGGTCCGGCACGGGGACTACGACCAGCCGCAGACTCTCGGGCCGGCCCTGGCCGGGACCCGCAAGCTGCTGCTGATCAGCGGCAGCGAGGTCGGCCGGCGGATCGACCAGCATCGCAACGCGGTGGCGGCGGCGAAGGCGGCCGGAGTCGACCTGATCGCGTACACCAGCATCCTCAAGGCCGACACCAGCAGCGTCCCGTTGGCCGCCGAACACCTCGCCACCGAACAGCTGATCCGGGACAGCGGCCTGCCGTTCGTGCTGCTGCGCAACGGCTGGTACCTGGAGAACTACACCGGATCGGTGCTGCCGCAGGCGCTCGCCACCGGCAGCGTGCTGGGTGCTGCCGGCTCGGGTCGGGTCGCCGCCGCGACCCGGGCCGACTTCGCCGCCGCAGCCGTCGCGGTGTTGACCGCCCCGGCACCCGCCGGCGCCGCTGCCAACGCCGGCACCGCCGGCACCGTGTACGAGCTTGGCGGCGACGAGCCCTTCACCCTGGCGGAGTTGGCCGCCGAGATCAGCCGGCACAGTGGGCGGGAGATCGGCTACCAGGATCTTCCGGCCGACGTCTACGCCAAGGCGCTGACCGACGCCGGGGTACCGGAGGCGTTCGCCAGCGTGCTGGCCGCCTCCGACGTCGGCATCGCCCGGGGCGACCTGACCACCGACAGCGGCGACCTCGCCCGACTGATCGGCCGGCCCACCACGTCGCTCGGCGAAGCTGTCCGGGCCGCCCTGGCCGGCCTACCGGGCTGATCCGCCACTCGGCAGCTGATAGTTGGTGACGAGCAGATCCCAGCTGCCCCGCTTCGCCGACTGCAGGTTGATGTCCCGGCGGGTCGCCATCCGGGTGATCAGGAAATCCGCGCCGAACAGCTCCCGCACGAACGGCGTGTCGCTGTTGGTCAGGGTCAGCCGGACGCCGCGCCGGCTGGCCCGTACCATCGCGTCCCGCAGCCGCACGTGATCGGCCGGCCCGAACTGCGCCGAGGTGTACCGCCGAAAGTCAGCCCAGCCGCCGAGCGGTACGTACGGTGGATCCAGGTAGACCCAGTCGTCGGCGGCGGCCTCGTCGAGCTGCTCGGCGAAGTCGGCCACCCGTAGGTCAACTCCGGCCAGTGCGTGCGCGGCGTCCAGTAATACCCGCCGGTTGTAGTACGGCCGGTCGTAGGCGCCGTATGGCGCGTTGAACTCGCCCCGTCGGTTGACCCGCCACAGCCCACGGAACGCCGTCTTGTTCAGGTAGATCACCCGGACCGCGCGTTCCAGATCGGAACAGTCTGTCGGCGACCGGCGGCGTACCGCCGCGAAGTGCTCCGGCGTGTTCGGTTGCTCGTCCAGCAGCTGCATCACCGCTTCGGGGTCGCGGGCGACCTCCCGGAAACAGACGATCAACTCAGGGTTGGCGTCACTGAGCACCGCCCGCTGCGGCGCCAGCTCGAAGAAGACCGCTCCGCTGCCGAGGAACGGCTCCCGGTAGCTGCCGGTGAACGGCGGCGCCGCGGCGACGAGGGCGGCGGCGTACCGGGTCTTCCCGCCCGCCCACTTGAGGAACGACCTACCGTCCGCCCTGGTGGTGGAGCGCGCGGACCTGGCGCCGGCCCGGATCATGGAGCGGATCATACGGGGCGGTGACCCGCCAGGCGTAGTGCGGCGAGGCGAGGAATTCGGCGAGCAGGCTCGCCGAGCCGGGAGCGAACGGCCGGCCGTCGCTGATCTGGTCCGGCCGCAGGAACTCCATCGCGGCACCCTCGCCGAGCCGGACGTCGCACTGCCGGGCACGGGTGGAGCCGAAGTAGTAGTGCGCCGTCCGCTGCGGGTTCAGCTGCCGGCGGCAGAACAACCGTAACCCGTGCTCGGGGCGCAACCCGGTCTCCTCGGCGAGTTCGCGTAACGCCGCCTGCTCCGGTGTCTCCCCGGGCTCGCAGTGCCCGCCCGGCACGCACCAGGCGTGCGGATGGCTCGGCGCGTTGCCGTCCCGTAGCTGCAGCAGCACGGAACCCGCCGGATCGACCAGTAGCACCGCGGCGACGTCACCCATCGGTCCAGTGTGCGGCCGAACCGCTGGTGACGGGGGCGAGCGCCGAAAGCTGGTCGGCGTGGCGGTCGATTCCACCCGGATGTGCGAGCCGGGTGGCGATTTCGGCCGGTGCCGGCAGCCTCGACATCAGCTCGGCCGCGTAGGCCACCCCACTGGCCGGACCGGTCTCGGCCAGCAGCTCGGCGAGCAACTGCGGGGTCACCTCCTCGGGTGCGCAGCCCAGGCCGAGCCGGTGCCGTCGAACCAGGTCGGCGTTGCCGAACTGGTCGCCGCCGTGCGGCAGGACCAGTTGCCGTACCCCGGAACAGATCGCGCCCATCATCGTCCCGGAGCCGCCGTGGTGCACCACGGCGGAGCAGCCGGCGAGCACCTGGTGCAGCGGCAGCCAGCCGGCGGGCCGGACGTTGCCCGGCAGCGGCCCGAGCGCCGTCACGTCGGTGTCGGCGCCGAGGGCCAGCACGAACTCCGCGTCGGTCTGCGCGGCGGCGTCGATGGTGCGGCGCAGTCCGGTCAACCCGGCCAGCGCCGGCACCACGGTACCGAGGGTGATCAGCACCCGGGGGCGCGCGGTGGGCAGCCGGAGCCAGTCCGGCAGCGCACCGCCGGCGTTGTACTGCACGTACCGCATCGACCATCCATCGCCGTCGCCGATCATCAGCTCGGTCGGTGCCAGGTGCAGGACCACCCGGTCGGGCAGCTCCAGTGGTACGCCGTTGCGCTCGTACGCCGCCGCCAGGTACGGCAGGAACCGAGCGGCCAGCGCCTCTTCGCGGAACAGGTTGAACCCGTGCTCGACGGCGGGCACCCGCAGTGCACGGGCGGCCAGCAGGCCGGCCGGATGCAGTCGGGAGTGCACCACCAGGTCCGGCCGCCACCAGCGGGCCAACGTCACCGTCCCGTCCGCCATCAGGTCGGAGACCCGTCCGAAGGTCTCCAGCAGCAACGGGTCGGTACGGCTGCCGGCGGTGGCGATCCGCCGGCCCCGCTCGCGCATCCGGGCGGCAAGTTCATCGGTGGTGCCGGTGCCGGTGCCGAACACGGCGGCGATCGGGGCGCCGGGGGCGACGTCCACCGCCGGCAGACCGGCCTGGGCCGCGCCGGCCAGTCCTTCGGCGGCGGTGCCGACCAGTACGTCGTGGCCGGCGGCCCGCAATGCCCAGGCGAGCGGCACGGTGGGGAAGAGATGCCCGACTCCGGGCGGGCTGGTGAACAGGACGCGCACCGAGAAACCTTCCGGTTGACACTGGGATCGACAATGGATAATTTATCGTGATTCATCCGGTTTCGCGAGAGGGAGTTCATCGATGGCTGGGCCGACGGACATCCCGTTCACTCCGGAGCTGCACCTGCGACTGCTACTGAGCATCGACCGCGGACACAACGTGCAGCGCGCGGTCCGCAGCGCGGTGCGACCCGGTGACCGGGTGCTCGACGCCGGCACCGGCAGCGGACTGCTGGCGCTGGTCGCCGCCGACGCGGGCGCCGCCGAGGTGGTCGCGGTCGACCGGCACCACGTCGGCATGGCCGAGCAGATCGCCCGGCACAACGGGGTCGCCGACCGGATCACCTTCGTCGAGTCCGACCTCGCCGATCTCGACCCGGAGGATCTCGGTGGCCGGTTCGACGTACTCCTGGGCATGATCCACACCAATAACCCGTTGCTGGACGAGGAGCGCTCCCGGCTGGTCGTCGAGCTGCGTCGCCGGTTCGGCACGGCCGACTGTCGGGTGCTGCCCGGCGAGGTACGCTACCTGGCCACCGGCTGCGAGCGGCTGGACTGGGACCTGCCGACCGAGCTGACCGATCTGGCCCAGGCCACCGAGGCGCTGCAGGGGGCGTACGGCTGGGATTTCCAGCCACTGCTGGACGCGGTCCGTGACGGTGTCGCGATGCGTGCCGCCCGTCCGGCCAAGGGGGTTGCCCCGGCCTGGCGGTCGCCGACCCGGTCCGGCGCGCTGCGCTTCCCGCGAAGGGACGTACGGCTGCTCACCGCCGCCGAGGACTGGGTGACGGTGGACTACCAGGCGTCGTCGTTCGACGGGTTCCCCGACCAGGTGCGGCTCACCGCGACCGCCGCCGGGCGACTGACCGGGGTGATCTGGACCCAGCAGCTGCGGTACGCCGGAGTGCCGCTGTGGACCAGCGAGTCGTACAGCCCGCTGGCCGGCCCGTGCCATGTCGGCCCGGGGCAGAAGCTGGTCTTCGGCACCGGTGCGACGTGGCGGGCGACCAACGTCCTCAGTCACCACCACCCGACGTAGTCCTCCAGGAACGCGGCCAGGTAGGCCGGTGAGTCGACCAGCCGGGTCAGCCGCGCCGCCTGCACCCGGTGCAGGAACGCCGCGTCGGCCGTGCCGTACCCGGGGGTGTTGACCAGGTCCATCATCCAGTGCACGAACTCCTGGGCGCGCCAGATGCGGGCCAGCCGGTGCTGCGAGTAGGCGTCCGACCGGCGGTGGTCGCCGGTGGTGAACCGCTCGATCAGCCCCAGTGCCAGCTCCTCCGCGTCGGCCAGGGCCAGGTTGAAGCCCTTGCCACCGACCGGTGGCACGATGTGCGCGGCGTCGCCGGCGAGGAACAGTGACCCGTACCGCATCGGATCGCAGACCAGGCTGCGCATCCGGACGGTGCCGGTGTCGGTGACCGGCCCGGTGTGCAGCGTCCACGGTTCGTCCAGGGCCAGCCGGATCCGGACCTCCTTCCAGATCCGCTCGTCCGGCCAGTCCGCCCGGGTCTCGTCCCGCCCGCATTGCAGGTAGAACCGGCTCACCGTCGGCGTCCGGCGGACGTGCACGCAAGCCCCGGACTCGTGCAGGGCGTTGATCACGCAGTCGCTGGACGGCGGGGCTTCGGCGAGCACCGACAGCCAGGCGTAGTCGTACTGGTAGTCGGCGCAGCGCAGCGCCCCGGCGGGGACTGCCCGCCGGGCGACGCCGTACTCGCCGTCGCAGCCGGCCACCACGTCGCAGTGCAGCTCGCGGCCGTCGGCGAGCCGGATGCGGGGCTGCCCAGTCAGGTCGTCGATCGCCTCCGCCGCAGTCTCGAACCGCAGGTCACCGCCGTCGGCGAGGTAGGTGTCGACCAGATCGCGGACCAGGAACTGCTGCGGGTAGATGTAGTGGCTGCGGCCGTTGGCCAGCGGCTCGTAGTGGACCGGGTAGCGCCGCCCGCCGAGCCGGAACTCGACCGCGTCCTCGACCGCACCGGTCCGCAGCAGTCCGCCGGCCAGGTCGTGCCGGCGAAGCAGGTCGACCACCCGATCCTCCACGGTGGCGCCCCGGGCGCGGTTGGCGACGTACTCGCGGTCCCGACGCTCCAGCACCACACAGTCCACCCCGGCCCGGCGTAGCAGCACTGCCAGCAGCATCCCGGCCGGTCCGGCGCCGATGACGCCGACCTGGGTACGTTCGTTCATCACCGGTCATCACCGGCCGGCTGGTCGACGTGGCCGTCGGCGTCCGCGTCGGGCGTTTCGTCTCCGTGGCCACCCAGGCCGGTGTCCGGCGTCCCGCCGTCTTCGGGCCCACCGGGTGTCCCGCCTCTGTCGGTTCGGTCCCGGTGGCTGCCGTGCAGCGCGAACAGCCGGGCCCGCATCATCTGCCGTACCACCTGCACCCCCGGAGACGTGCTGCGCCCCGCCGACCGGGCGGCCATCCGGAGGCTGGGCAGCACGTCGCCGCCGAACCGGGCGCAGATCAGTTGGTGCGCCTCGTACGCCTCGACGGTGCCTTCGACGAACTCGTCGAAGGCGCTACCCAACCGGGCCGGGCCGATCTTGGATCGCATCGCGCGGACCTCGGTGAACAGCGCCATGAGGTGGGCGTGGTCGCGGGTCTGCAGTCCACTGAAGCCGGCCCGCACCGCTGGCGGTGCCATCGCCGGACGGATCAGTCGCTCGTAGTCGACCGGCGAGAAGTCCGAGGTGAACCGGAAGGCGGCCGCCGAGCTGCGCATGAACGCCGTGGCGACCCGCAGCGCGGCTCGTGCCTCGGCCTCGTCGCCGTCGGCGCTGGCACCGAGGAAGCAGTTCAGCCCGGTGATCGCCCCCTGCATCAGGGTGAAGAAGAACTGGTGACCGATCAGCCACCGGTCGGCGGCGGCGTCGGAGTCACCCGGGTCCGTCCCGTTCGACTGCGGGTGCGGCGGGCGTTGGACGGGCTTGTCCAGAACGCCGATCGGCTGGTTGCCGACGTCGTGGCCCGCGTACCGGTACAGGCTTTCCAGCCCGAGCCAGAGCTGGGCGACATAGCCGTCGCTGAGCTGCGAAAGCCCATTTTTGTGGACGTTCTCCCGAACCGCCAGATGCGCTATTGCCAAGGCGTGGAGAAACGCTGATTCCGGCCTGTGACGGGTACGGCGGATCTGGAAGTAGCGGTCATGCTCCTGGTAGTCGACGGAGGCCGGGTCGGCCGGGCCGCCCGACATCGCGTTGTCGAGCGGCTCCGGGGCCGAGGTTTGGGGGCCGTCGGCGGTTGCCGCGCGGAGTCGGTGCCGGTTGGTCGGCAGTAACTCCGGATAGGGTAGACACAGTGCGCCATCAGACACAGGGCAGCCCTTCTGGTGGCTTCCGGGCATGGGTACGGTGTCGCAATACCGCGCCGACGGAGTGGCCTATTCACCGCGCCGCCGGTGATCAAGAATTCTGGGAAATTCTCGCGGCTGCTGTGATGGCTGTCAATCCCTGTGTAGTTTTTCGCCTACTGAGTGGTGACTTTGTGCACGTCAGCGGCGCGATATTGAGTCTGGTGACCGGCGGGGTGGTCGTCGGTCCCCTCCGGCTGGCGGGCGACCGTCAACGGTGCACCCGGTCCAGCATCGGGTCGGTCTCGGCCCGTGGCAGCACGTACGGCGCGGTGATGGTGTCCACTCCGGTGCCACGCGAGCCGGTCGGCCGGTAGGTGACGGTCGCCGCGCCGGCCGAGGCGGTCTCGACGATCCCGGCGCACCAGGTGCCGCCGCGGTAGACCCAGACCGGGTCGGACGGCTGGTAGCGGTCGGTCGGGTAGACGTCCCGGGGATCGCGTTGGTTGGGGTTGAGGATGGGAGCCGGCATGCTCATCGCCCTCCTGTCTCGCTGCGCGCGGTGTGTCTCGTGGCTGCTGCCGTCGGATGACTCCGGAGGCAGCTGACCGGCCCGCAAAGTGGTGACTCTGCGTGCATCGTTGTCTACGCCGCCCCTGGTCTTATCGGGGGTGATGTCGTCGAATGTCCGATTATTCATCACGATGGGTAAACCGCCGGATACAAGTTCACGTGCGCTATCATGCTCGCAACACCTTGCAGGCGCAAGAGCAGATGCACGTGCATTTGACCCTTCCGCGACGAGGCGCGGCCGCCCCTGGAGTCCTACGTCTGTTGCGACAATGTCCGATTTGGATTTTATGTATGCATAAGCCGGATAGTGACGTTCCAAGTACCGACCTGCCGACCCTCGCCTGGCGTAAGAGCGGCCGCAGCAACCCCAGCGGGAACTGCGTCGAGCTTGCCCGGCTGCCCGGTGGCAGCGGGATCGCTCTGCGTAACTCCCGCTACCCGGACGGTCCGGCGCTGATCTACACCCGTGCGGAGATCGAGGCGTTCATCCTCGGCGCCCGGGACGGTGACTTCGACGACCTGATTCGCTAGCATCGATCCGGCCGGTGGCCTGCACCGTGGGGCCCGTCCGGACTCTGCTGGTGACGACCGTCCGCACCGCACGGCGGTGTCCACTGGTCGGACCGGTATCGACGGGGCCTTAGGGATCACCCTCAGGTCATGGCATGCTTACTCGCCAAGAGTAGCTGCCATACGACGTGACGGTGTCCGGAGGTCGGTGGGTGACGATGACGGCCCAGCCAGATGGCGGATCGGCGACCGGGCCGACCGTGCTGCGGATGCTGCTCGGCGCGCAGCTGCGGCGGCTCCGGGAGAGCCAGGGAGTGAGCCGGGAGGCGGCCGGCTGGCACATCCGCGCCTCCGAATCGAAGATCAGCCGGATGGAGCTCGGCCGGGTCGGCTTCAAGGAACGCGACGTCACCGACCTGCTCACCCTCTACGGAGTGACCGACTCACGGGAACGCACAGCGCTGCTCGGGCTCGCCCGGCAGGCGAACACGCCCGGCTGGTGGCACCGGTACGGCGACATCCTGCCCAGTTGGTTCCAGTCCTACCTGGGGCTGGAAGCGGACGCGAAGATGATCCGCAGCTACGAGGTCCAGTTCGTACCCGGCCTGCTGCAGACCCGCGACTACGCCCGCGCGGTGGTCCTACTCGGACACGGACGGGCCCCAGCCGACGAAGTGGAACGCCGGGTCGAGCTGCGGATGGAGCGTCAGGAGCTGCTCCATCGGCCACAGCCACCGAATCTGTGGGCGGTGATCGACGAGGCGGTGCTGCGCCGGCCGATCGGTGGTCCCGCCGTGATGCGCGAGCAGATCAACGCCCTGATCGAGGCGACCAAGCTACCGAACGTACGGCTGCAGGTCGTGCCGTTCGACGCCGGCGGGCACGCCGCCGCCGGCGGAGCCTTCACCATCCTGCGCTTCGCCGACCAGGACCTGCCCGACATCATCTACATCGAGCAACTGACCAGCGCGATCTACCTGGACAAGCGGGAGGACGTCGACCATTACGCCGCCGCGATGGAGCGGCTCTGCGTCGAGGCCGACCCGCCCGCTCGTACCCAGGACCTGCTCCACCAGATTCTGCGCGACCTGGACTGAGCCGACAGACCGACCCGGTGGCGCGGGCGTGACCGCAGCTGGCCACGCCCGCGACCCCGGGGCCGGGCTAGCGTCGACCCCGACCGAACACCCGATCGGCCGAGCCGAGCCGGAGGAACACCGTCTCGCCGGTGGCGTCCTGGGCTCCGTCGTTGTCGGTGATTATGTAGACCTGCCGGTCCCCGCCGACGGTGAGCCCTTCCAGCTTCTCCTGCGTCCACCCGTTGCCGGCCTGCAGATCGGGCAGCACGTCGTACGCGAGCCGCTTCGGCAGCACCGGCAGCAGACCCGGTGCCGGGTCGCCGGTCGGTAGGTCGACCGTGTAGATCCGCTTGATCCGGGCGGCCGGCCCGCTGAGCTTGTCCCGCTCGATCACCGCGAGCCGGCCGTCGCCGATCGAGGCGATCTCGGACAGGCCGATCCAGTCGCCGGCGACATCGGTGCTCTCCAGCCGGTATCCGAACCAGGCCCAGGTGCCGCCGGGTACGTCGTAACGACCGAGCCGGACCACCCCGGCCGGATCGCTGGCCACGCCCCGCTGCAACACCACCCACACCTGCTCCCGGCCTCGCCGGTCGGTGAGCGCGGTCACCCCCTCCAGCCCTTGGCTGCCGAGCCCGGCGGCCACCTCGTCGGGCAGCGACACGACCTGTCGGGTCACCCCCGACCGGTCCAGCCGGACCAGCTGGTTGGCGGCACCGGTCGCTCCCTCCGAGACCAGCCAGAACCCGCCCTGCGGCCGGGCGAACAGGCCTTCGGCGTCGTAGCCGGCCGGCTTCCCGGACGCGTCGCGGACCACCAGATCGTCGACGATGCGCGCCGGGCTGTGCCGGGTGTCGATGGTGTAGATCCGGGTCGGCGAGTAGAGGGCGTCGCTTGCCGCGAACAGTTGGTGTCGCTCGCCGGGGACGGCAGTGAGCGCGCCGAGCCCGCCCCAGCCGATCGGTGCCCGGTCGGGGCCCCGTCCGCTGGTCTGAGACACCAGCGTCGGGAACGACGGGGTGTCCGCACCCAGCCGGTACAGGTTTACCGCAGCGCGTACTCCGGCCTCGGCGTCGTCGACCTCGCTGGAGACCGCGAGCAACCCGCGGGACGGGATCGGCAGTAGCCCCTCCGGACCGTTGGTCGTCGCCAGCACCTGACGCAGCACCGGCCTGGTCGGCCTGGTCAGGTCGTAGACGGCGACGAAGTTGCTCCGTTCGGAGCCGACGAATGCGTACCGGGTGCGGCCGAACGTGGCGACCGCGATGCCCTCCGGCTCGGCGCCCTTGTTGTCGGCTCGGTTGTCGTTGTGCAGCCCGTGGCGAACCGCCAGGTGTTCAAAGGAGTTGCCGGCGTCCCAGACCACCCGGCCGGTCCGGCTGTCGAAGATCGACCAGCCCCGGGTGCCGCCCTTCCAGTCCCCTTCGTTCGCGGTCGCCAGGTAGCGGTCGTCGATCCAGGCCACCGCGTCCGGTTCCCGGGGCAGGTCGGTGATCGTGCCAGTCAGGTCGATCACCCCGTCGTCGGCGGTGTCGATACCGGTCACCGTGGCGGTCCCGGCGCCGAACGCCTTGGTGATCCGCCCGCTGCGCAGGTCGACCAGGACCACGCCGTTGTTCTCCTGCAGGGTCACCGCGACCTGGTCACGACCGTTGATCGACACGTACTCCGGCTCCGGATCGGCCGGGGTGTCCAGCCCGGCGGTGGCCAGACCGGGCAGCGCGCTGCCGTCGGCGGCGGTCAGCGACACCGTACGGGTCGACCAGGTTGCCGGGTGGCGCCCGGTCAGGTCGACGATCTGCAGGAACCCGGCCGGCGGCTGCGGCAGGTCGCCTTCGTCGCCGCCGAGCGGGGTGGCGTCCTCGTCCCGTTCGTTCTCGATCGCGATCGCCGCGTAGCGGCCGTTGTCGCTGACCTCGATGGCGTCGGGCTGCCCGCCGAGTGGGATGCTGCGCACCCTGGTACGGGTGGCCAGGTCGACCACGTCGAGTCGGCCGGAGGGAGTGGTGTAGCTGGCACTGGTGTTGACGACGATCAGCACGTACCGGTCGACCACCGCGACCGAGGTCGGTTCGTCCTCGGCGTTGCCGAGCGTGGCCAGCGAGAGGGTGCCGAGACCGCGGGGGTTCCGTGGGTCGGTGATGTCGAGGAAGCCGACCCGCCGCCCGGCGGCGTCGGTGTAGATCATCGTCCGGCCGTCCGGGCTGACCGTGGAGATCTCCGCGACGGTCTCGGCGGTCGGGTCCTCACCGGCTGGTCGGTTGTGGAACACAGGGTACGTCGCGGTGCGGTCGAAAACGGCGGATCCGGGCCAGCCGGGCCTGTCATCGCGAGGACCGGCCGCCGCGCCGCCGGGGGCCACAACGGTCAGCGCGACGGTGGCGCAGAGGACGGCTGCGGTGGCGGCGGTGGTGACCAGCACCGCCGGACTTCTTCGGGTACGCATGTCTGGGCTCCGATATCGTCGAGAGAAGATGCCTTGGCGGGATACGACGGGAGCCGCGACCGGTCGGCGAGATCGGCCGCGGCTCCCGGAGCCCGTACGTCGGGCTCGGATGATGAGCAGGGGTGGACAGCGGGCGGTCAGGTACCGATGACGCCGCCATCGGCCTTGCGGATGACCACCGTCGCCGACCGGGGTCGGCCGGCCGGGTCGAAGTCGGGCCAGTTGCTCACCGCTCGCGGGTCCTCCGGCGTCGGACTGCCCCAGTACGTCGTGGACTCACCCGGATGCTGCACGTTGATGAACATGGTTCGCTGGTCCGGGGTGGTGACCACCCCGGTGATCTCCGCGCCGCGTGGGCCGACCAGGAACCGCCGGACCTCCCCGGTACGCGGGTCGGCGGCCAGCATCGCGTTGTTGCCGATATTGTCGTGGCCCCGGTCCGCGCGGTTCTGCGTCGAGTTCGACACGTCGGTCTGGATCCACAGCCGCCCGTCGCCGTCGAACCAGATCCCGTCCGGCGAGCCGAAGATGTTCGTCTCGTCGAGCTGCACCTGCGGGTCGTACGTCGGGTCACCGGCCAGCATGAACACGTCCCACTCGAAGCTGGTCGCGGTGTTGTCGCGGCCGCGCTCGCGCCACCGGACGATGTGCCCGTACGGGTTCGGGGTACGCGGGTTGACCGCACCGGGCCAGCCGGTGCCGTTGGTCAGGGTCAGGTAGACGTCGTTGTTCTTCGGATTGACCGCCACCCACTCCGGACGGTCCAGCGGGGTGGCGCCGACCGCGTCGGCCGCCTCCCGGGTACGCAGCAGCACATCGGCCTGGTCGTGCCAACCGTTCGCCCTGGTCAACGGCCCCTTGCCGTGCTTCAGTGGCAGCCAGACGCCCTTGCCGTCGTCGTCGAACCGGGCGACGTAGAGCGTGCCGTGGTCCAGCGGGCTGCGGCCCAACGCCCGCTGCATCCGCCACGGACCGTCGCCGACGAACTTGTAGAGGTAGTCACCGTCCTGGTCGTCGCCGCTGTAGACGACGACCCGACCGCGCGACTCCCAGAAGGTGGCACCTTCGTGCTTGAACCGACCGAGGGCGGTCCGCTTCACCGGGGTCGAGCGGGGGTTCATCGGGTCGATTTCCACCAGCCACCCGAAGCGGTTCAGCTCGTTGGGGTTGCGCGCCACGTCGAAGCGCGGGTCGGCCAGGTGCCAGCGGTAGCCGAACCCGGCGGCGTTGACCCCGTACCGGGCCTGCTCCGGCGTCGGCGACCACTGCGGGTCCTCGGTGCCGAAGTAGCCGTTCCAGTTCTCCTCACAGGCCACGTAGGTGCCCCACGGGGTGGCCCCGTGCGAGCAGTTGTTCAACGTACCCATCGGTGGGTTGTTCGAGCGCAGCGCCGGGTGCCGGCCGGACACCGGGCCGGAGAAGGCGACCGGCGTGGTGCCGGTGACCCGACGGTTGAACCGCGAGTCGACGTTGCGCCACCGGCCCCGCGACAGCTCCACCTCCACGACGCTGACCCCGTGACCGGCGAGCGCCTTGTCAACCTTGTCCCGGGTCATCTCCGCGTCGCCGTCGGGGTAGAGCAGGGTCCGGTCGACGTACTCGTGGTTGAGCACCAGCAGGCCGCGGCGGCTGCCCAGCGGGCCGCGACCCAGCGGGAAGAAGTGCATGCCGTCGTGGTGGCTGCCCACCTGCTCGGCCTGTTCGGCGGCGGTGTTCGTGGCGTCCTTGCGCCAGGCCGGGCCCCGGCTGTGCAGCGGGGTGCCCCATGGGATGAGCACGTCGGCGGTGTAGCCCGGCGGGACGGTGATGGCGTCGTCGGTGTTGGGCAGGACCGGGTCGAAGCCGAGCAGGCCACGCCGGCCGGGCCTGCCCTTGCCGTGGCCGTGCCCGTGGCCGCCGGCGCTGGCCGGCGCGTCGGTGCCGAGTGCGCCGCCGGCCGCGCCGAGGAAGGCCGCGGCGGCGATCACCGTACCGTTGCGGACGATGTCGCGGCGGCCGGCGCGGGCGGCGAGCACCTCACGGAACGGACGGTTGCCGGAAGGGTTCGAGCTGATGTCGTCCGGATCGGAACGGACGTGGCTGTCATGGTCGATTGACATGTCGATCCTCGCTCGGTCGGAAGCGGGCTGTCCGGTCCGGTGCCGTATCGTGCGCGGCGTGCGGACCGGTTCTGCCAGCGGTCCGGGCTGGACGGCGTCGCCGGCACCGGGACGGTATGCAGCGGACCGGGACCGCCCGCGAACGTGTGTGTGACCTGCTGGCGACGTCGAGATGAACGATCGATGTCCTGAACTGGGGTGTCGCCGAACCGTCCCTTGTCACGAAGGGGTAACGGGACCCGAATGTTTAACAGGTCACCACCGACCCGTCTGTGCTTCGAAACCCGCGTCTCCTAGATTTACTGAACTCACCCTCTGACCGGAGGAACGCCTACATGCGCCAGCACAGACGCATAGCCACCTGGAAAATCATCACCGCGGTCGTGGGGGCCGGCGCGCTGAGCGTGCCCGGCAGTGCCGCCGCCATGGCCGCACCGGCCGCCGGTGACCCGTTCATCAGCGAGATTCACTACGACAACGCCGGCACCGACACCGGCGAGGCGATCGAGATCGAGGCCCCGGCCGAATTCGACCTGACCGGCTGGCAGATCGTCCTCTACAACGGAAGCAACGGCACCGTCTACGACACCAGTACCCTGGCGGGCACCGTCACCGCTGCCGGCGTGGTCGTCGCCGAATACCCCGCCAACGGCATCCAGAACGGGTCCCCGGACGGGGTGGCCCTGGTCGACCCGGCCGGAGCCGTCGTCGAGTTCCTCAGCTACGAAGGCACCCTGACCGCGGCCGGCGGCCCCGCCGACGGCACGACCAGTGTCGACATCGGTGTCGCGGAGGCCTCCGACACCCCGGTCGGGCACTCGTTGCAGAAGGTCGACGGCGACTGGCGGCAGCCGGCGGCGAACACCTTCGGCGTCCGTAACGGCACCGGTGGTGTCGACCCGGACCCCGACCCCGAGCTGGGCTGCGACGTCACGGTGACGCACGACATCGCCCAGGTGCAGGGCACCGGTGACAGCACGCCGCTGGCCGGCACCGAGGTGACCGTCGAGGGCATCGTCGTCGCCGACCACCGTGTCGGCGGCTACAACGGCCTCCACCTGCAGACCGCCGGCACCGGCGGGTCCCGTACGGTTGCCGCCGGCACCGCCAGCGACGGCGTCTTCGTCTACCTGACCAGCAACCCGGCCAACCACCCGGGGGTCGCGATCGGTGACCGGGTGCGGGTCACCGGCAACGCCGGTGAGTACTTCGGACTGACCCAGGTGAGCATCGGCGCGCGGACCGACGTGCAGATCTGCGACCGGGACAATCCCCTGCCCACCCCGGTCGCGCTGACCCTGCCGCTGGCCGCCGGCGACCGGGAGTCCGTCGAGTCGATGCTGGTGGCCCCGGTCGGTGACTTCGCCGTCGCCGAGGTCTACAACACCAACCGGTACGGCGAGGTCGTGCTGACCGCCGGTGACGCCCCGGCGGTCATCCCGACCGACGTGGCGCAGCCGGGCAGCGCCCAGGCCGAGCAGATCGCCGCCGACAACCGGCTCAACCGGATCCTGGTCGACGACGGCCGCACCACCAACCTGGCCGACGCCGGCATCGCCCCGCCGTACGTCTCGCCGGACCAGCCGCTGCGGGTCGGTGACTCGGTCGAGGCGTTCGGGCCGAGTGTGCTGTCGTACGGCTTCGACGAGTGGCGGCTGCAACCGACCCTGCCGGTCGGTGCGGACACCCCGGCCAGCGAGCGGACCACGTTCAAGGTGACGAACCCGCGTACCGCCGCCCCGGCTCCGGTCGGTGGCGACATCCGGGTGGCCAGCTTCAACGTGCTGAACTATTTCGTCCACTTCGGTGGGGACGCGCGTGGTGCGGCCGACGAGGCCGCGCTGGCCAAGCAGGAGGCGAAGATCGTCGCGGCGATCACCGCGCTGGACGCGCACGTGGTCGGCCTGCAGGAGATCGAGAATTCGGTGCGTTTCGCACCGGCCGAGCCGGAGAAGGCACTCATCCGGCTGGTCGGCGCGCTGAACGCCGCCGACGGTGCCGGGACCTGGGACTACGTCCGCTCCCCGGCGGACCTGCCGGGCGCCGCCCAGCAGGACTTCATCAGCAACGCGATCATCTTCAAGCCGGCCGCAGTGACCCCGGTCGGGCCGTCCCGGTCGGTCGACGACGAGAGCGTCTGGTTCAACGCGCGGGAGCCGATCGCGCAGACGTTCACCGCCGACGAGCTGACCTTCACCGTGGTGGCGAACCACTTCAAGTCCAAGAGCACCTCGACGCCGCCGACCGGCGACAACGTCGACACCGGTGACGGGCAGGGTGCGTACAACGGTGACCGGACCCGGCAGGCCGCCGCGCTGGCCGACTTCGTCGACGATCTGGTGGCCGACAGTGGCAGCGACGACGTACTGCTGCTGGGCGACTTCAACTCGTACACCCAGGAGGACCCGATGCGGGCCCTCTACGACGCTGACTACGTCAACCTGAACGACACCGGACGTAGCACCTACGTGTTCGCCGGTGAGTCGGGTTCGCTGGACCACGCGCTGGCCTCGCCGTCGCTGGCCGCCCGGGTCACCGGGGCCGACGTCTGGCAGATCAACGCGGTCGAGTCGTACGCCTTCCAGTACAACGGCTTCCCGACCTTCTTCGACCCGGGCCCGTTCCGGGCCAGCGACCACAACCCGATGGTCATCGGGCTGGACACCGGTGCCGACGGGCCGGTCGAGCTGCAGCTGCTGGGGATCAACGACTTCCACGGCCGGCTCGAATCCGTCGGTACGGTCGACGGTCAGCCGGTCGGCGGTGCGGCCCAGGTGGCCGGGCTGGTCGACCAGTACCGGGCGACCAACCCGAACACGGTGTTCGTCTCGGCCGGTGACAACATCGGCGCGTCCACGTTCGTTTCGGCGATCGACGACGACAACCCGACCCTCGACGTGCTCAACGCCGCCCGTCTCGACGTGACCGCGGTCGGCAACCACGAGTTCGACAAGGGCATGGCGGATCTGACCGACCGGGTGATCCCGCGTTCGGACTTCCCGCAGCTCGGCGCCAACGTGTACCGCGATGACGAGCGGGCGCTGCCGGCGTACCACGTGCAGGAGATCGGCGGGATCCGGGTCGGCTACATCGGGGTGGTCACCGAACAGACCGCGGTGATGGTCAGCCCGGACGGTATCGCCGGGATCACCTTCCGCCCGGCGGCGGCCGAGGCCGACCTGGTCGCCACCCAGCTCAAGGACGGCGACGAGAGCAACGGCGAGGCGGACGTGGTGGTGCTGCTCACCCACGAGGGCGCGGCCACCGAGAACATCGACTCGCCCGAGGCGCTGATGAGCGACCCGGTGTTCGGGCCGTACACCCGGACCGTTCCGGAGATCGACGTCATCTTCAGCGGGCACACCCACCAGCCGTACGCCTTCGAGGTGCCGGTGCCCGGCACCGACGAGACCCGGCCGGTGCTGCAGGCCGAGGACTACGGCAAGAAGCTCGGCCGGATCGTGCTGCAGGTCGACGTCGAGGCGGGGACGGTCGAGACGGACACGGTCGAGATCGTCGACGTGGTCGGCGCGCCGGTCAACCAGGAGGTCGCCGACATCGTGGCGGCGGCGAAGGCCAACGCCGAGGTGCTCGGCCAGCAGCCACTGGGCTCGATCACCGCCGACATCACCCGGGCGTACACCAACGGCAACGAGGACCGGGGCAAGGAGTCGGTGCTCGGCAACTTCATCGCCGACGTGCAGCTCGCCGGAACCCGGGAGCCGGGTCGGGGTGGTGCGCAGATCGCCTTCATGAACCCGGGCGGGCTGCGGGCCGACCTGCTGTACGGCGAGGACGGCGTGATCACCTTCGCGGAGGCGTTCTCGACCCAGCCGTTCGCCAACGACATGGTCACCCGGACCTACACGGGTGCTCAGGTCAAGCAGGTGCTGGAGGAGCAGTGGCAGCCGGCCGGGGCGTCGCGTCCGCTGCTGTGGCTCGGCGTGTCGGAGGGCTTCTTCTACACGTACGACCCGACGTTGCCGCAGGGCGAGCGGATCACCTCGATGACCCTCAACGGTCAGCCGGTGTCGCCGACCGGGACCTACCGGGTCACGGTCAACTCGTTCCTGGCCGCAGGTGGCGACAACTTCACCACCCTGGCCGACGGCACGGACACCTCGACCACCGGTGACAACGACCTGACCATGCTGGTGGCGTACTTCGCCGAGAACTCGCCGATCACTGCGGACACCGAGTCGCGGTCGGCGATCGGCCAGCCCGAGCCGACCTGTGACGTGACGGTCACCGGCACGCACGACGGTGGACTGATCGTCAAGGCGGAGATGACCTACTGCCTGGAGTCGGCGACGGTCAACGGTCCGGTCACGGTCCGTCCCGGTGCGACGCTGATCGCCACCGACGGTGCGATCAACGGTCCGCTCACCGCGAACCGTCCGACGGCGGTCAGCTTCACCGGTACGAGCGTCTCCGGGCCGCTGGCCCTGCTGCGGGCGACCGGGGCGGTGACCCTGACCGGGGTGACCATCCGGGGCCCGCTGGAGGTGACCGGTGGTGACGGCGGTCTGCGGCTGGACGGCGCTGACATCTCCGGTCCGGTCCGGCTGGTCAACAACAAGCACGACGAGTTGCCAGTGGTCGTCGCGGGGAACACGATCCGCGGCCCGCTGCACTGCCAGGGCAACAGCCCGATGCCGGTTGACGAGGACCGGGTGAACACGGTGCAGGGCCCGGTGTCCGGGCAGTGCGCCCGGATGTGAGCCGCCCGGTTCGGCACTGAAGGCAGCACCGAGAAACGGTACGGCCCGGCAGACCTCGACTGGTCCGCCGGGCCGTACCCGTCTTTCCGGGGTCCGGCTACCGCCGCGTGGTCAGACGGTCGCCGGCTCCGGGGCGGGAACGGCGGCCGTACGGCGTCGACTCAACATGGCGTCGAGCGAGTACCGGCCTGGCCCCAGCGCGGCCACCAGCAGAAACGCCCAGCAGAACAGCGCGGCGAGTTCGCCGCCGTTGTTCTGCGGGAGCAGTGCATCCGGCTGATGGACCACGAAGTAGGCGTACGCCATCGATCCGGAGCAGATGACGGCGGCCACCCGGGTGCCGAGTCCGGCGAGGACCAACAGACCGCCGACGAGCTGGATCAGCGCGGCCCACCACCCGGGCCAGACGCCGATCTCCATTGCCTCACCGGTGCCTCGGAAGCCGCCGAAGATCCCGAAGATCGAGGCGGCACCGCGCAGTGTGAACAGCAGACCGACCACCACGCGGAACAGCGTGGGGACGATCTCCGGCAGGCGGGCGAGTACGGGCATGGGGACTCCTCGTGAAACTTGGGAACACTGGTCCCACGGCGCCCGGATCGTATCGACCGATGTCGAATTCAGTCAACGATTTCTCACCTAGTGTGATGATCGACTAGGTTGTGCGCTACCCCGGGTCGGGGGTCTCCCGGTCTGTCCCCAGCAGGCAGGCGGCGTCGCGTAGGCTGGGCGCTTCGAGCAGCCCAACTCCGCCGCGCGGGCCCACGGGCGCCACCGCAGGTCGGAGTCGCGACCCGCCAGACGGAGACCAGCATGCACGAGATCCGGGTGCCCTCACCCGAAGCCGGGCACTGCGTCATCGAAGCCTCCGGTGAGCTGGACATGACCGCCACCGGAGAGCTCAGCGCCGCTGTCCGCGTGGTCGACCGGCAGCAGGCGACCTGGATCGTCGTCGACCTGGACGCCGTCACCCTGATCGATTCGAGTGCGGTCAAGGAGCTGGTCGACGCGCACCACGCGGCCGCCGGTCAGGGCCAGATCCTGATCGTCCGCAACCCGCAGCCGATCGTCGCCCGGGTGCTGCGGGTGACCGGAGTCGCGCCGCTGCTGGGAATCGCGCCGCAGGACCACGCGGGAACCGTCTACGGTGGTAGACCAGACAACGGGAACCACGGGTGAACACCCTCACCTGGCTGGTGGTGCGCGACTTCGCCAGTGGCGTCACCCGGGTCCGGCTGACTGGCGCGTTGACCGACACTGAACTGGTCCGGCTCGCCCCGGTGCTGCGCCGCTGCCTCCTGGAAGAGCCGTTGGCGCTGCTCGTCGAGCTGGACGAGGTGACCGTGGCCAGCCCGATCGGACTGCGGGTCTTCGCCATCGTCCAGGGCGGCGACGCCAGCCACCGTCCGGTGGTGCACCTGTGCGCCCGGCCAGACTCACCCACCGGTCGGCTCGCCAGGCACAGCATCAGCGGTCTGGTGAGCGTGCAGGACAGCGTGATCGACGCCACCAAACTGGTCGAATCAGCACCGAGGTCCCCGTACCGCTGGCACGAGTACCTGCCCCCACACCCGCGCTCACCGGGAGAGGCCCGTCGGCTGATCGGCGGAGCCTGCCGCTCGTGGCAGCTGACCACGCTGGTCGACGAGGCGATGGTGATCGGTTCCGAGCTGGTCAGCAACGCGGTCGAACACGCCGGCACCGAGCTGGACGTCACCACCACCCGGCAGGCCGGAGCGATCCGGATCAGCGTCCGCGACCGCGCTGTCGAGCTGCCCCGACCGGCCACCGGGCCCCGGCCCGGGCCGGCACCCGGCCGTGGTCGAGGGCTGGCCATCATCGAGGCGCTCGCCAGCGACTGGGGGTACGCCGGATTCGCCGACGGCAAGACCGTCTGGGCGGCGCTGCGGCTGCCCGACTGAGTCGGGCCGGTGCGGATCGGGACGGTGTTAGTCGGGCCGGGCAGCGGGTACCCGACCTCAAACGGTCACACCTGTGGAGGTCACGATGACGCAAGCAACCGAGATGCTGGAAACCTATCCGCTCGATCTGGGACACGTCGACCAGCGGGCACTCGCCGACTGCATCGATGCCTGCTTCGACTGCGCTCAGGCCTGCACCGCCTGCGCCGATGCGTGCCTGAGCGAGGACATGGTCGCCGAACTGGTCAAGTGCATCCGCACCAACCTCGACTGCGCCGACATCTGTGCCACCACTGGCCGGGTGCTCTCCCGACACACCGGCTACGACGCGAACACCACCCGGGTGATGCTGCAGGCATGCATCCAGGCGTGCCGTTCGTGCGGCGAGGAGTGCCAGGCACACGCCAGCGAGCACGAGCACTGCCAGGTCTGCGCCGAAGCCTGCCGCCGGTGCGAGCAGGCCTGCCGGGACCTGACGGCCGCACTCGGCTGAGCCCGGCTCCGGGCCCGGCACGGCCCGCCGGGCGGGCGGTCAGATCCGGGCCAGCGCGGACCGCAGCGGGTCGAGCCCGAGTACGCCCAGGTTCAGTGCTGCCTGATGGAACTCCTTGAGGTTGAAGGCGGCACCCTTGCGGGCCTGGGCGTCGGCTCGGGCCTGCAGCCAGATCCGCTCCCCGACCTTGTACGCCGCCGCCTGCCCCGGCCATCCGAGATAACGGTCCAGTTCGAACCGGAGAATCTCGTCCGGCAGTTGGCAGTGCGCCCGCAGGAACTGCCACGCCAGCTCCGGAGTCCACCGCTCGCCGGGATGGAAGTTGAACGAGTTCGGCGGGATGGTCAACTGCAGGTGCAGGCCGATGTCCACGATCACCCGGGCCGCCCGCAGCGCCTGCCCGTCCAGCATGCCGAGCCGGTCACCGGGGTCGGCCAGGTAGCCCAGCTCGTCCATCAGCCGTTCCGCGTACAGCGCCCAGCCTTCGCTGTGCCCGGAACACCAGCAGAGCAGCCGCTGCCAGCGGTTGAGCAGATCGGCACGGACCTGCGTCTGACCGATCTGCAGATGATGTCCGGGCACCCCTTCGTGGTAGACGGTGGTCACCTCCCGCCAGGTCGAGAACTCGGTCAGCCCGTGCGGCACCGCCCACCACATCCGGCCCGGTCGGGAGAAGTCCTCACTCGGCCCGGTGTAGTAGATGCCGCCGTCACTGGTCGGTGCGAGGCAGCACTCGATCCGCCGGATCTGCTGCGGAATGTCGAAATGGGAGCCGTGCAGCTCCTCAATGGCCCTGTCGGCCAACGCCTGCATCCAGTCGCGGAACGCCTCACCACCGGCGATGGTCCGCGCCGGGTCGGCGTCCAGGGCGCGTACCGCGTCGTCGATGCTGGCGCCGCGCCCGGCGATCTCGGCGGCGACCCGGCGCATCTCCTGCTCGATGCGATCCAACTCGAAGAAGCCCCAGGCGTACGTCTCGTCCAGGTCGATCCGCGCGCCCAGAAAGTACTGGGAGGCGAGCTCGTAGCGGTCCCGTCCGGCGGCCTCGGTGTCCCGCCCCAACGGGGCCAGCTCGGTACGCAGGAACCGGCCGAACGCGATGGTCGCCGCGGTGGCCGCCGAGGCCGCGCGGCGCAGGTCCGCGGTGAGGGTGGCCGGAGCGGACAGCCGGCCGACCAGGGCGTGGAAGAAGTCGTCCGCTTCCGGGTCGGTCCAGACGTCACACTGGTCGGCGACCTTGAGCATCTGCGCCCGGGGTGCCACGTGCCCGGCCCGGGCCGCGTCCAGCAGGGTGACCCGTACCTGGTCCAGAGCCTGTGGATAATTGTCCAGCCGGGCGGCGATGTTGGCCATCGCATCGGTGCCCTCGGTCGGCATCAGGTCGAAGACCTGGCGCAGATGGTGCAGACCGCTGGTGATGACGCTCAGCTCGCTGGTCTCCTCGCCCGCCTCGTAGCGGGCCAGCTCCAGGCCGAGCCGCTCCGCCATCGCGTCCCGGGCCACCCGCTCGGCCTCCGACTCCGGATCAGCGACATCGAGCTGCCGCAACGTGTCGCGGGTCAGGGCGGCGCGTTCGGCATACCCGTCCGGCGACAGGTCGTCGAGCTGGTCGTCGTGCCCGTCGACGCCGATGTAGGTGGCTCCGATCGGATTCAGCCGCGCCCACCGCTCGACAAAGCTGTTGCTGATGTCATCCACACGTCCCATGCTGATGACCCTACGCGGCAGGTCGGCGGGGCCGGCGCATCCGAAAGGGGGGAACGGGAATGCAGGAACCCGGTTCGGCCGGCCCACCACCCGGTCCCCGGCTCGCCAGCTGGCTGCCCGGCTTCCTGCTGCTCGCCGGCATCTGGGGCACCAGTTTCCTGCTGATCAAGATCGGGGTCGCCGAGCTGCATCCGATCCACGTGACCCTGGCCCGGGTCGCCGCCGGTGCGCTCACCCTGCTGATCGTGTTGCCACTGGTTGGCGACCGGCTGCCCCGGGATCCGTGGCTGTGGCTGCACCAGTGCGTTGTCGCGGCGGTCGGGGTCGCCCTGCCGTTCACCCTCATCGGGTACGGGGAGCAGCGGATCCCGTCGCTGCTCGCCGGCATCTGGAACGCCACCACCCCGCTGATCGCCCTGCCGTTGGCGGCGCTGGTGTTCCGCACCGAGGCAATGACGGCCCGCCGGCTGGCCGGCACCGGGTTGGGCTTCGTCGGCGTGCTGGTGGTGCTCGGGGTCTGGCAGGGCGTCGGCGGGGGGCAGTTCGCCGGGCAGTTGATGTGTCTCGGCGCGGCCGCCTGCTACGGCGCGACGATCCCGTACCAGAAGCGGTTCGTTGCCGGCCGGTCGGACAGCGGCGTCGCGCTCGCCGCGACCCAGCTGATCCTGGCCACCGGCCAGTTGGCCGTCGTCGCACCGATCGTCGCCGGGGCCCCGCCGACACCGACCCGGCTCTCTCCGGCGGTGATCGTGAGCGTGCTGATTCTTGGGGCGGTCGGCACCGGCCTGGCCTTCGTGATCCACATGCGCAACATCCGGCTGGTCGGGGCCAGTACGGCGGCCACCGTCACCTATGTCGTGCCGGTCGTCGCGGTCGCCGCAGGGGTGTCGGTCCTCGGCGAGCGGCTGGTCTGGCACCAGCCGGTCGGGGCGCTGATCGTGCTGGCCGGGGTGGCCCTTGCACAGGGCACCGGGCTGCCCCGACCGGCCCGCTCCGGTCCGCTGCCCGGCGGCACGGTCCCGGACAGCGGCCCGCTGCTGTCCGGCGGCCCGCTGCCGGACAGCGGTTCAGTGATGGGCGGCGGCCCAGTCGACCAGTCGCCGGGCCGACCAGGTGTTGACCACCCGGTCGGCATCGACACCGCAGAGCGCGGCCCGGGCGCACCCGAACCGCTGCCAGTCGAGCTGACCCGGCGCGTGGGCGTCGGTGTCGATGGCGAACAGGCAGCCGGTCTCGACCGCTAGCCGGATCAGCCGCTTCGGCGGGTCCTGCCGCTCCGGCCGGGAGTTGATCTCGACGGCCTTGCCGTGCTCGGCGCAGGCGGCAAAGACCGCTTCGGCGTCGAAGTCACTCGGCGGCCGGGACCGCCGTCGGTGGCCGCGGTCGCCGGGTCCGGTCACCCCCGGCGGCCGCGACGTCACCATCCGACCGGTGCAGTGACCGAGGATGTCCAGCCGAGGGTTGGTGACCGCGGTCAGCATCCGCCGGGTCATCCGCGCCCGGTCGTCACGCAGATTGGCGTGCACCGAGCCGACCACCACGTCGAGCCGGTCGAGCAGTTCGTCGGACTGGTCGAGGGAGCCGTCCGGCAGGATGTCCACCTCGATGCCGGTCAGGATCCGGAACCCCTCCGGCAGGGCGGCGTTGAGCGCCGCGACGTGGTCGAGTTGGCGCCGCAGACGGGCGGCAGTCAACCCGCGGGCGACCGTGAGCCGGGGCGAATGATCGGTCAGCACCAGGTACTCGTGGCCCAGCTCGACCGCGGCCAACGCCATCTCCTCGATCGGCGAACCGCCGTCGGACCAGTCCGAGTGGGTGTGGCAGTCGCCGCGCAGCGCGGCGCGCAGTGCCGCCGCCGCCTCGTCCAGGTCGGTGCCCTCGGTAGCCAGCAGCCGGCGCAGATAGACCGGCTCCTCGCCGGCCAGCGACTCGGCCACACACCGGGCAGTCACCTCGCCTACCCCGGCGAGCTCGGTCAACGTGCCGGCATCAGCCCGCTGCGACAACTCGGCGGCGGGCAGTCCGGCCAGTGCCGTGGCGGCGGACCGGAACGCGCGTACCCGGTAGGTCGCCTCGTTGGCCCGCTCCAGCAGGAAAGCGATCCGACGAAGGTCGACGATCGGGTCCCGGGCATTGCTCACACCGGTCACCATAGGCCCCTTCGGCGGTACTGTCGCCCGGCCGGAGCCGACTAAGGTCGTCGCATGCGGACCATCGACTGGGTCGACGACGCCATCGAGATCATCGACCAGACCGCGTTGCCCGACCGGACCACCGTACTACGGCTGTCCACCGTCGAGACGGTGGTCGACGCGATCCGGTCCCTGGCGGTTCGCGGCGCGCCGGCGCTCGGCGTGGCCGGTGCCCTCGGGGTGGCGCTGGCCGCGCGGCTGCACCACGACGAGCCGCAACGACTGGCCGACGCCGTCGAACGGCTGCGTACCGCCCGGCCGACCGCGGTCAACCTCGCCCGGGGCGTCGACCGGGCGGCGGCCCGGCTCGCGGAGAGCCCGTCGGCCGTACTCGCCGAAGCGGTGGCCCTGCGCGACGAGGAGGAGGCGGCGTCGGTGGCGATGGCCCGGCTCGGGGCCGACCTGCTCGGGCAGCTCTGTCCGCCCCGGTGCCGGCTGCTGACCCACTGCAACACCGGTGCGCTGGCCACGGTCACCGGAGGAACCGCGCTCGGGGTCGTCGTCGAACTGCACCGGCGCGGCGGGCTGGAGTCGGTGATCGCCAGTGAGACCCGGCCGCTGCTGCAGGGTGCCCGGCTGACCGCCTGGGAACTCGACCGGGCCGGGGTCGACTTCCGGGTCGCCGTCGACGGGGCCGGGCCGTTCCTGATGGCCCGTGGCCTGGTCGACGCGGTCGTCGTGGGCGCCGACCGGATCTGCGCGAACGGCGACACGATCAACAAGATCGGCACGTACGCCCATGCGCTCGGCGCCCGCCGGGCCGGGCTGCCGTTCGTGGTGGTCGCTCCCGAATCGACGGTGGATCCGGCGACCGCCACCGGCGCACAGGTCGAAATCGAGGACCGGGGGTCCGCCGAGGTGGTCAGTTTCGCCGCGACCCGGACCACGCCGGCCGGGGCCGGCGCGGTCAATCCCGCCTTCGACGTGACGCCCGCCGACCTGGTGACCGCCGTCGTCACCGACCGCCGGGTGATCCGGCTGGACCGGGGCGAACAGGTCTGAGCCGCCGGCAGACAGTTCGGCCCACCGTCGGCCGGTCTGCCCGGGTCAGTCGACCAGCCGACCAGCCAGCCCGGGTCAGTTAGCCCGGGTCAGTCGACCGGTGCCGGCCGGACCGCTGTCACGGTACGCCGGTCGTCGGCCACGGCGGTGACCCAACCGCCGGCCCGCCCCAGCCGCAGCAGCGCGTCCGGCCGGGCCGGCAGCTCCAGCGGCCGGCCCGGCTGTGGTGGCCAGCCTCCCCGTGCCGAACTGCCCGGGGTCAGCCACGGCACCAGAGCCTGCACCGGGTCTTCCGCGTCCAGCGCCGCCCGGGCCGCCGTCAGGGTGGACAGCACCTCGTCCAGGCCGGCCCGGACCGCCCCGGCGTTGCCGCCGCACATCGCCGCGACCAGCTCCGGCCGGCTGGCCGCCACCCGGGTGCCGTCCCGGAACGACCCCGCCGCCAACGACCAGGCGAGCGGGTCGGTCACCGCGCTGGCGGCCAGCGCGGTCGCGAGCAGATGCGGTACGTGACTGATCGCCGCGACGGCCCGATCGTGCTCCTCGGCGGTGGCCGGTACCACCCGGGCACCCAGCCCGGTCACCGCTGTCGCGATGGTCAGCCAGTCGTCGACCGAGGTCACCGGCGGTTCCAGGCAAAGCACCCAGGCGCAGCCGGTGAACAGCTCCGGGTCGGCGGAGGTGAACCCGGAAGTCTCCCGACCAGCCATCGGATGGCCGCCGACGAACCCGGCGGTCCGGTCGTGCTGGCGGTGCAGACGCCGGTCGACCAGCCGCCGCACCGGTTCCTTGACCGAGGTGACGTCGGTGACCAGCCCGGAGTAGCCGACCGCGGCGATCTCGTCGAGCACCGGACCCACCGCCGGCAGCGGCACCGCCAACAGCACCAGATCGGCGTCGGCCACCGTGTCCCGTACCGTCGGGGCGACCTGCCAGCGCGCGTCGGGTGCGGCCCGCGCGGCGGCGGTACGCGCGGTGGCCCGGGTCGCAGGATCGGCGTCGTACCCGAAAACCCGGTGTCCGGCGGCGGCGAACGCGCGCAGCGCCGAGCCGCCGATCAGCCCCAGCCCGATCACCGCCACTCGCACGCGGTGACTCTGCCACATCGAGCCAGGGCGCGGTCGGGCAGCCGCCGTCGGTACGCTGACTTGGCACGGTGGCGGACCGACGCGAGCCGCCGCCCCGGCCGCAGGAGGGAGGGACGAGATGCCGGACCGGCCGATCGAATGGCCGTCACCCGCACCGACCAGCCCGCCGGGCTGGCCCGGTGCGCCGGCCGGCTGGCACCCGCCGGTGGCCGGCTGGGGTTCGCCACGTGGGCAGCACCCGTACCCGCCGGGGATGTTTCCGGCCATGCCCGCACAGCCACCGGCCCCGCCCCGGCCGACCTACCGGGAGCCGCACCCGGTACGCCCGGGAGCCGTCGCACTCGGGGCGCTGGCCACCGCGCTGTGGCTGCTGCTGACCGGCCTGATCGGCCAGGACCTGCGCGGGTACGCCCTGTCGACGCTGCTCTGCGGCGTGCTGGCCTGGGCCGTCGCGATCCTGCTCGCCCGGGTCGGCGACCGGGGCGTGGCGACCGGCATCGCGCTCGCCATGTCGGCCGGCTGGAGCATCACGACTGTGGCGCTCGCCACACACTGGGCGGCGGCCGGCGACTGGCCACTGTGGTGACCAGCGGCGGGCGAATTCCGGGCTTGACGAACGCGGCGACGGTCGGCACGCTCGGCGGCATGGCCAACACCGGGCACCGGCTCGATCCCGAGCGGAATCGACGCCGACTGCAGATCCTCGCCGAGCTTGCCGGCGCCAAGCTCGGCCGCGAACGGGTCCGGCCCCGTAAGGTCCGTGGGCAGCAGCTGCGCGAGTTGATCGCGGCCCGCCGACTGGTCAACTGACCGAACGCCTCAGCTGACCGGACGTCGACGCGCTGTCGCGCACCCGTCCCTGCCGGTCAGTGACTGTTCGGGGCGTTGTGGGGTCAACGACCCACCTGAGCCGATACCGTCATTCTGACGACAGAATCGGCGGTCACCGACGGCGGCGCGGATGCCGCGCCGCCCGGTGACCGCAGGGACCATTGGGGGGACCGTGCCCTATTTTGCAGCCGCTGCCGTACGCGGCCCGGCCGGTTGGTCCGGCGCCGAGCTCGACCTCGGTGGGGTCGCCGACATCGACGAAGTGGTCGACCGGCTCCGTGAGGTCGATTCCGACGCCGAGGTGTCACTGCTGTTCGTCGAATCGGACGACAGCTACCTGGTGATCCTGCGCCTCGACGAGGGCGAGGATCTGCGGATCTTCAGCTCGGACGCCGCGTTCGCCGAGGAGTCGCGGCTGGGCGCACTGCTGATCGGCGACATCCGTACCCCGGCCGTCGAGGTCGACCTCGAACCGGTCGTGGTCGGCGCTGGCGGCGGCTCGATGTCCGCCGCCGCTGCCGCGCCGGCCGGTTCCCGTGCCGGTGGGTACCTGGTCGGCGACCCGTTGGACGACTCCGACGACGTCGACGCGTTGGCCGACGAGGAGGACGACGACGATGAGCCGGCCGCCGACCCGGACGCGGAGCCGGTCGGGGACGCCGACCTGCTCGCCGACCTAGGTCTGTCGGCCCGACGCCTGCTGGCGCTGTGCGCCCGCGACGGCATGCTGCCGGCCGACGTGACCGCAGAGATCTGCCAGACGGTCGGCTGCGGCGACGAGATCGAGGAGTTGCGCGAGGCATGAGACCGGGCGGGGCGACGGCGTGACCGGGCGGGGCGACGGCGTGCCGACGGCCCGACGGCACCGCGACCCGCTGCACGAGAGCTGGATGCGGCGGGCGTTGTCGGTGGCGGGCGGGCCGACCGCCGGTGCCGGCCCCGTTGGTGTGCCGCCCGGCACGGCAGGGGTACCCGTCGGTGCGGCTGACGTGCCGGTCGGTATGGCTGACGTGCCGGTCGGTGCGGTCGTCTACGACGCGGCCGGCCGTGAACTCGCGGTCGCCCACAACGAACGTGAACTGACCGGCGACCCGACGGCGCACGCCGAGGTCCTCGCCCTGCGCCGGGCCGCCGCCCGGCTCGGCCGGTGGCGGCTCGACGGGTGCACCCTGGTGGTCACCCTGGAGCCGTGCACCATGTGCGCCGGGGCGTTGGTGCTGGCCCGGATCTCGACCGTGGTCTTCGGCGCGTGGGAGCCGAAGACCGGTGCCGTCGGATCGCTGTGGGACGTCGTGCGCGACCGCCGCCTC
The DNA here is from genome assembly GCF_027497315.1 of Solwaraspora sp. WMMA2059. Classification (GTDB taxonomy): domain Bacteria; phylum Actinomycetota; class Actinomycetes; order Mycobacteriales; family Micromonosporaceae; genus Micromonospora_E. The sequence continues at coordinate 6,356,701 of NZ_CP114908.1, forward strand.
AACCACCGGCCGACCGTGTACGCCGGGGTGCTGGCCGACGAGTGCGCCGCCGCGCTGCGGGCGTTCTTCCGCTGAGCCGGGCGGCCCGCCGGTATCGTCGGCCGATCCCGGTGGCGTCAGGCGATCGCGGTGTCCAGTGCGATGCGTACCATCTCGCTGAAGGTCTGCTCCCGGTCGTCCGCGCTCATCTTCTCGCCGGTGCGGATGTGGTCGCTCACGGTGAGGATGGTCAACGCGCGGGCCCGGAACCGGGCGGCGATGGTGTACAGCGCCGCCGACTCCATCTCGACCGCCAGCACCCCGTAGTCGGCGAGCGTGTCGTACAGGTCCGGCCGGTCGGTGTAGAACGCGTCGGCGGCCAGGACCGGGCCGACCCGCAGATCGACACCGTGCCGGTGGGCGGCGTCGACCGCCGTACGCAGCAGACCGAAATCCGCCACCGGGGCGTAGTCGACCAGCCCGGCGAAGCGCACCCGGTTCATGTTCGAGTCGGTGGACGAACCATTGGCCGCGATCACGTCCCGCAGTTGCAGGTCCTCTGCCAGCGCACCGCAGGAGCCGACCCGGATCAGCGTCCGGACCCCGTACTCGTTGATCAGCTCGTGGGCGTAGATCGACGCCGACGGCATGCCCATTCCCGACCCCTGCACCGACACCCGCGTCCCGGCGTACCGGCCGGTGAAGCCGAACATGCCGCGCACGTTCGAGTAGCAGGTGGCGTCCTCGAGGAAGTTCTCGGCGATCCACTTGGCGCGCAGCGGGTCTCCGGGCATGAGGACCCGCTCGGCGATGTCGCCGGGCTTGGCTCCGATGTGCGTGCTCATGGCCATGATCCTGCCAGTGCGGCCGGTGCCGCCTACGCTCGGGCGGTACCGCCGTGACGGTCGGCAGGCGCTTCAGGTAGCCTACTCGGCGGTGGTGTGTCCGAGTGGCCTAAGGAGCACGCCTCGAAAGCGTGTGAGGGTTCACGCCCTCCGCGGGTTCAAATCCCGCCGCCACCGCCACTGAGCAGGCGATCATCCTGCTGGTTGAACGCCCGGCAGGTCCGCGAGGACCGGCCGGGCGTTTCGGCGCACCGGCCGTCACCGGTCGGCGATCAGCTCGACGACGGCGCTGGCGATCCGGTCGATCGCCGCCGAATCGGCCAGCAGGGCGGCGACCCGCTCGTCTGCGGCCGGTCCACCACCGGGCGGCCGGTCCATCTCGTCGGCACCCGTGCCGGTGTCGAACACCGAGCGGAGTACGGCGACCACCGCGCACCGGGGGTCGGCGCCTCGGCGCAGCTGCGCCTCGATCGCCGTCACCGCGACCGACGCCAGCTCGGTCAACCGGGCCTCGTCCGCCTCGTCCGGCGTCCTCGGCTGCAGGTGGTCGCTCTCGCGGGCCGGACCGGTCCCGGCCCGCGCGGCCGGCGGCACCGGGGCGTGCTTGCGGCCGAGCGGCCGTTCGACGAAGTCCGCGTACCACTTCGGACGTCTGCGCATCGCGGCGAGCACCCGGTCGAGGTCGGCCGTCACCTCCCGTTCCCCGCCACCACAGTGGCCGGTGACGGCGGCTCGGCGGTCCGCCCACGCGCCCAGCGGCCACACCCGTACCCCGGCCGTGGCCGGGATCCCCACCCAGACCAGTACCTCGACGGCGAGGGCCAGCAGCCACGGGTCCTGGTCGAGGTGGTGCTTGAGCCATCCGGGCAGCCGGGGCCGCTGCAACGCGCCACGGTCGCCGCGTCGGCGGCGATGCGCGTCGACGGTGGCCGGCCCGATCCGCCGGGCGATCCACCCCTCCAGGTTGACCACTGGGACCTTGGCGCTGGTCAGCAGGTCGTCGAGGACCGCCTCGACGTCGTCGTGGAACTTGTCCAGGCATTCGGCTTCCAGTCGGTGGACCGACGACGCGCAGGTGTGGTGTCCCCGGGCGAGTTCGATCCGACGGGTCAGCCGCTGGAACACCACCGGCCAGACCAGCGCGTACCCACCCGCGCGGAGCAGCCCACGCTCCGCGTCGGACGCCGCCCTCGCGCGGTCCGCCAGTATGCCCCGTCGGGCGAGGTCCCGGACGTGATCTTCTGCGGCAGTACGCCCGGACGACGCGCCGGCGGCCCGGACAGCCACGCTCGCACTGGCCATCGGTATCTGTCCTTTCCGGTAATCCACCAAATCATCAGAAAGGTGTGAGTGGGAGGGTGATCGGCGACATGCGTACGGGTCGAAAGATATCTGCGGTTCTGTTGACTCAGGAAGCGATCGGAGTCCGTTGCCGTAATAGTGCGTAGTAGCGGGGTCGAATTGTCGCCCGGTGCAGATCTGAGGGGTGTCCCGCCGGATCTATGTATGGCGTACTGGTGCGACTACGTAGTTCGCCCAATGGAACGGCCGCCGGGCGCGGCGAAGCTGGCGATGTGCCGGTGCCCGACCCGCACGTCGACCGATCCCATCAGGAGTGCTGCGATGACCACCACACTTCCTTCTCTGCCGGACCGCCCCACCCACCGGGCCGAGCCCGCCGACCGGCTGCTCGACCTGGTGCTTCCCGGGCCGGTCGAGCCGACCACCCGGACCCTGCTGACGGCGGCCGCCGCCGGCGACCCGGTACTGCTGCGCGCCCTGGTCCAGCTCGGGCTGGCCCTCGGCGACCTGGTCCGCCGGGACGGACACTGGCGGTGGAGCACCACCGGACCGCGTACCGCCTTGCCGACCGGGTCGTGCGGTACACGGCCGGTTCGGCGTACCGCCGGCCAGCTCGCCGCGATCCGGACCCTGGCCGAGTCGTGGAGCCGGCCGCACCCGGCCGCCGGCTGCACCGTCGCCGACCGGCCGGGGGCGGCCGTGCCGCCAGTGCGAGTGCCCCGGCTGACCGTCCGCGAACAGGAGATCCTGCGCCTGCTCGCGGACGGTCTGACCGCTCGGGCGATCGGTCACCGGCTGCTGCTGTCGCCGCGTACGGTGGCCAAGCACCAGGAGCGGATGTACCGCAAGTTCGGCACCTCCGACCGGCTGACCACCGTGCTGCGGGCGCAGCGGCTGGGCCTGCTCCCGCCGCCGGACGCGCTGGCCGTCACGGGCCGTGGCGACGGGTGAATCAGGACATCTCGCTCGGGCGGGGGTCGAGACCGAGATCCACGACCACGGTCACCGCGGTCCGGCCGTTGAGGTAGACCGTCACCGGCCGGCTGGCCCCGTCCAGCAACTCCAGCTTGACCACCGAACCGGTTTCCATGGCGGTCTGGATGCCGGCGAGGACCGGGTCGAGGTTCGACTCGGGGATCTCCCACTCGGACCCGTCGACGATCACACGCTTGCGAGCCATGATTTCCACCTTTCAGTCTGTTGTCCGTACCGATATTTCAGCACCGCCGGGGCACCGGGCGTAATTAGATGAATTGCGTACCGGTGACCCGGCGGAGGCGTTGGTCAGTCGACCGTTTCGACCGTGTACGAGAACGAAAAATCCTGCGCCCGCAGATTCCCCACGGCCGGGTGCCGGCCGACGCCGAATTCCTCGGTCGCCAGCAGGGAGGTGCGGTACAGGCCGATGCTGTCGCCGACCGCGTCCAGCAGCAGCCGGTACGCCAGATTGACGACCACGGCACCCGCCCCGATCGCGGCGGCTGCGGCGGCGGCCTGCGGGGCGGCCACGGCCAGCCCGAGTAGGTTTGCCCCGGCGGCCTGGAAGGCCGGGCCGTTGAGTTCGTCGCGCAGCAGGTCGCTCAGTGCCCGGCTGTCCCCGGTGTCCCGGGACACCCAGACCGCCAGGTCCAGGTAGTCCACCGCCCGACCGTGGTAGACGAGCATCCGGTCCAACGGCAGCCGGTCTCCGTCGCGGACGTTGCGGAACCGCGCCGTCTCCGCCCGGTACGGCACCGCCGGGTCGTCGTCGGCGGTGCCGGTGAGCACCACCGCGTCGACCCGGATGTCGGCGCTGCGCAGCGCCCGGTTGCGGTGCACCAGCACCTCGTCCAGCCGGACCGCGACGGTGCGCGCCGCGCCGCCACGGGCCCGGAACAGCAGCCGCGACCGGTCCGGGCGTTCGTCGATCAGGAACCGCACCGACTCGGCCGGCGGCCGCGCCGTCGGGCTCAGGCTGAATTCGATGGTACGCAGCGCGTAGCGCACCTCCGGGGCGAACTCGTTGGACATATCCCGCATACCGCCGCTGCCCAGCTGGTCGAGGGCCCGCTCCAGCGGCGACTGGTCGCGGCGTGGGACGCGGCGGCCGAGCTCGGCGCGGTCGGCGGTGCGGATGCCGTCCTGTTGGAGCAGCCCGACGTCCTGCGGCTGCGAGGTGGCGATCAGCAGGACCGTCTCCGGCCGCCCGGCCGCCGGCACGATGCCGGCCGGCCAGTTCAGTCGCACACCGCGCAGCACCCCGCTCAGGGCGTCGTACCCCACCAGGTACTCCTTGTCGGGCTTGAGCTGGAACCCGGACGGCGCGAAGTTGGTGAGGTTCTCGATCCGGGCGGAGACGCCGATGTCGAGCAGCGACACGTAGACCGCCTCGGTGCCGTCGTTGCGCACCCGCACGTACACCTGGTCGCCGTCGTGCACGACCTCGCCGGCGGACCGCATGGGCACCTCGACGCCGTCGACGACCCGGCCCCACTCGAAGGTCAACGGGGTGTCGAGGGCGCACCGGGGGTCTTCACCGAGGGCCCGCAGTCCGGTGGCGCGGGCGACCCGTTCCAGGTCGGTGAGCAGCCGGGCGGCGGTGCCCGGCCCGGCCGGTCGGGGGCTGTGCAGCGGACCGGTCCGGTCGTGGATCTGGTAGTTGCCGGCCCGATCGGGCCGGACCTCCACGGTGCACGGCTCGTCAGCATCGGCCAGCCGGACCAGGGTGCTGGTCCGGATCGCGGCGACCAGGTCGGCGGCGTCCGGGTCGGTCACCCGGACCGGCAGCGCGGGCGCGGCGCTGCGGGTCCGGTACGCGCGGGCCGTCGTCGGCACCTCGGACCAGCCGGTACGCAGGGTGAGCTCGGCCTGTGCCGCCAGCGCCCCGAGCCGGTCGACGACGGCGGTGCCGACGCTGGTCTCCTCGTCGACCGGCAGCTCGGCCGGCATCACGGTGAACTCGTCGTGGAGCTCGACGCCGAGCAGCGGGGCGCCGGGCAGGACCACCCGGCCGTCGGGAGTGGGGGCCACCGGCAGGCCGGCGATCGGGTCCGTCTCCTGGAGTGAGAACAGCAGTCGGCGGGACGGCCCTTCCACCTCGGGCCGCTGGTTCGACGCCCGGCGCAGCACCTGGCGACGTACCGTCTCCATCAGCGTGAACCAGGTCACCGGAAGGTCCTCGGCGGCGGCCAGTGCCTGGATCAGCGCCTCGGTGAACATCCCGGTGCGCAGCCCGGCACCGTTGCGGTACTCGTAGGCGGACTGCTCGGGGGCGCAGGCCACCAGCCGCACCGAGTACGGGTCGCCGGTCACTACCCGCCGGTCGACCGCGAGCCCGTCCCGGCGCAGCGCCGCCAGGTGCCGGCTGATCTGCTCGTACCGGGTGGTCGACTGCCGGTCCAGGCCTTTGACCCGCAGGTCGGGGTCGCGGGACTGGTGGGCGGCGTGGCAGCAGTCCAAGGCCACCACCACGTTCTGCGTCACCTCGGTCAGCCGGGCCTGCAGCACTGACAGCTCGACCGAGGCGATGCCCCGAAACTCATCCTCAGTGGATGGAGAGTAGTCGGTGGGCACGATGAACTGCAGGTCGCCCGGCCGCCGGCCGGGCGTCGGCTGGCTGGCCGGATCGTCCGCAGCCGGGTCGTCGCTGGCCGGATCCGGTGCGGACGCGTATCCGCCGTGACCGCTGTAGTAGAACAGGACGGTATCGTCCGCCGTGCTCTGTCCGATCAGTTTCTCGTAGCCGGCGAGGATGCCGGCACGGGTGGCATCGTCGCCGGTAAGACAGGAGATGGTGAACCCACGCCCATCGAGCGCCGCCGCGATCGTTTCGACATCGTTGTGCACCCCGGTGAGGCCGTCGGTCTGAGAACCGACCAGCAATGCTCTCCGCGTCACCGCTACCCCCTAAAAGGTCGCTCAGCAGATCCGGTGTGGACTTTACGGGTCGGGCGCCGGTGACGTCATCACTCAGTGCCTACGATCTTTTGCGTACGGTCACTTTCGGCTCGCCCGCCGGCGATCGGCTCCGACCTGACAGGACGATCCACCGGTACGTTCGGTGCGACGGCTCCGTACGGAGGTCTATCCGGATTCCCGATCGGAGCAGAGCCGGAGCCGATGAGCCATCGAGGCGGCGGCATTACGGTTGTTGGCCGCCATCTTCCTGAGCAGGTTGGACACATGGACACCCGCCGTGCGTTCGGTGATGAACAGTTCGGTGGCGATCTCCCGGTTGGTCCTGCCCAGGCAGAGCAGACACAGCACCTCCAACTCGCGGGCGGTGAGACCGAACGGCCGGGCCGCCGGCCCGGCGGTGTCGGCGGCTGGCTCCGGCAACTCGGGGTCGAGGGTGACCCGGGCCCGGCGGGCCATCGCCTCGATCTCGCTACGCAGCGGCCCGGCCGGCAGCGGACTGGTGGACTGCCAGGCCGACCTGGCGGCCGATCCGGCGCGGGTCAGGTCACCAACGGCGAGCGCGGTCTCGGCTTCCCGCCAGTAGGCGTAGCCGGCCGGGTAGGACCGACCGAGCATCGACCAGCCCCGGGCCACCACCGCCCAGGCGTCGGGGTCGGCGGTGCCTCGGGCCCGGGCGAGCTCGGCCAGGCAGAGGTCACGCCACACCCGTACCTGCGAAATCCCGGCCTGGTCGGCGTGCGCCTGGTCGGTCTGCGGGAGATCCAGGCTGTCGACCGGCACCGCCGCCTGGCCGGCCAACCGCTCGGCGTACGCGACAACCGCCGACAACCGGACCGGGTCACGCTCGGGTTGCGTGCGCAGCAGCTCGCACTCGTCGGCGGCGGCCCGCAGTCCGACGGCGTACATCCGGGTGAGTTCCAGGAGGTTGGCCTGGCCCTCCAGCACAGCCAGGCCGGCCCGCACCGCCTCAGCCGCCCCGGTCAGGTCGTTCCGCCACAGGGCGAGCTCCACCAGACAGGCGTACAGCGGTCCGACGAACCGGGGGTCGGTGGTCGGCCGGTCCACGAGTTGGACGCCGGCCAGCAGATCGGCGGCCGCGTCGAAGGATCCCTGGGCGAGCCGGATCTCGGCCAGGGTCAGCCGAGGGTAGAGGGTGCCCCGCAGCGGCCTGGCCCGCAGCACGTCGTCCAGCACCGCGGCCGCTTCGTCCCACCGGCCGAGCAGTACCAGCGTCGCGGCGGCGTTGTTGGCCAGCACGCCGGCGCCGCGGGCCTGCTCCAGACCGCGTTCGCGGGCCACCTTCAACCCGTCGAGGGCGACCTGGACCGAGTCGGTGAGCCGCCCTACGTGCTCCAGCGCGACCGCGAGGTTGCCGTACGCCCGGAACAGGTCCTCAAGGTGGTCGACCTCCTCGGCGATCCGCAGTGCCTCGCGTACCTTGGCCATGCCGTCGCTCGGCTGGTCGAGCATGGTCAACGCCATGCCCAGGGTGTTGAGCGCGCGGCCCTCCTCGGCCCGGGCCGCCACCGCCCGGGCCAGCTCGACCGCGTGGGCACCTTCCCTCGCGCCCTCGGCGTACCGGCCCTCGCGTACCTCGGCCATCGCCACAGCGGCCAGTACCCGGGCGCTCACCGCGCTCGGCGGCTGCTCGGCCAGCGCCCGTGCCGCCGCCCGGTAGGTCTGTTGCGATTCGCCGTACTCACCGGCTTCCCAGAGGTAGTTGCCGAGGCGTTCGAGCAGTTCACCCGCGTCGCGGGCGGCGGCGGCCCGGTCCACCTCGGCGATCGCGGCGCGAATCAGTTCCAGCGCCTGCTCGACCCGACCGCCCCACCGGGCGGTGTCGGCGGCGGCGGCCAGCACCCGCCAGCGCGGCTGGCCGGTGCGTCGCTGCGGATCGTCGACGCGCGACCACAAGCTGAGCACCCGCTGGTACTGCTGTTCGGCTTCGCGGAACGCGTGGACCCGTACCGCCATCTCGCCGGCGTGCACGGCGGCGGTCAGCGCCTCCGGTAGTGCTCTGGCCTCGTACCAGTGGTGGGCCAGTTCGGCCGCTGCGGTGAGATCCTCGGCGAGGCTGAACCCCGGGTCCGCGGTGAGGGCGGTGGCGAGCGCGCGGTGCAACCCGACCCGCTCACCCGGCAGCAGTTCCTGGTAGACCGCCTCGCGCAGCAGGGCATGCCGGAAAACGTACGTGTCGTCGGCGGCGTCGATGGTGAGAACGTGCTGGGCGACGCACTGCCGCAGCGCTTTGATCAGCTGCTGATCGGGCAGGTCGCAGACGGCTGCCAGCAGCCGGTGGCTCACTCGCCGCCCGGCGACCGCTGCGACTCGCAGCACGTCGGCTGCGGCGTCGTCGAGCAGTTCGACCCGGGACAGCATGATCTCGCTCAGAGAGTTGGGCAGTCGGGTGGACGCGGGATCGGTCAACACCCCGGAGACCACCAGTTCCTCGGCGAAGAACGCGTTTCCGTCGGACAGTTCGTAGTACCGGTCCAGCAGCGACCGGTCCACCGGGTCGCCGGTCGACGCGGTCAGGAACCGTTCCAGCTCGGCGCGGGTGAACCGGGCCAGCTCCAGCCGGTGGATCCGGCGGATGAAGTCCGGCTCGGCGAGCAGCGTCCGCAGTGGGTGCCGCCGGTCCAGGTCGTTCGACCGGTAGCTGTGCACCAGCAGGATCCGCTCGTCGGTCTGCGCCCGGGCCAGATAGGAGACCAGGTCCAAGGTGGATGGATCGGCCCAGTGCAGGTCCTCGAAGATCAGCACGGTCGGCGCGTGCGCGCCGAAGTGGTCGAGCATCCGCAGGACCGCGCCGAACACCCGCAGCTGTGCGGTCGACTCGCCGAGGGGCGCGACTCCGGTGAAGTCCGACATCAGCCGGCTCAGTTCGGCGTACGATGGGCCGCCCAGTTCACGTACCCGCTGCTCACCGAGTGCCCGGACGATCCGCCGCAGGGCGTCGATCAACGGGGCGTACGGCACCGCGCCGGTGCCCAGGTTGATGCAGGCGCCGCGCAGGACGGTGCGGCCCGCCGAGCGGGCCTCGGCGGCGAACTCCTCGAGCAGCCGGCTCTTTCCGACGCCCGCCTCACCGCCGACGAAGACCGTCGCGGCGGCGCTGCCCGCCGCCTCGGTCAACAGCCCGGTCAGCCGGGCGCGTTCCGCGGCGCGGCCGATGAAAGATCCACCCGCTGCCGGAAACTGCGCAGATGCGTACGCCGTCGCCATGTGTCCATGGTGGCGCGAGTAATGGGGACTGTCAGCCGTCGCCGTGTGTCACATCGTATTCGGTGGCCGATGCTGACTCAGTGGTCACCGGAAAATGCCGGTCCGGTCGGCCGGAAGCGATGGTGTGCCGTTGCGCTGCGTTGTCCAGGTTAACGACAATCGTCGCGGTCGTCCGGCTCCGGAATCGATTCCACGGTACGCCGGCGGTCGTCGACGTACTCGGCCAACCCGTCAAGGTCCGCACCGCCGGTCACAGCGGCCTGCCACGCCGCGCCGAACTCGGCGGCGAGTAATTCGACCATCCGTTGTCGGGTTTCGGCTGGTAGCCCGTCATCGGGCACCGGTCCGCCGGATCGATCGTCGATCATCGAGACCTCCGTCGCGATCGTTGGCCTCGTACTCCGGAATTGATGTGCCCCTCGGACATTGTCAATAGTTCGGATCATATCCGAACCTGACGGACAGTCGGCCTTGGCCGTTCAGCGGACGGCCTGACGACAATCAAGATCACCGTAACAAGATCACCGTAGCTGGTCCGAGTCGGGCCGGGCTGCCGTCGCCCGCAGTCGGGGCCACCGTCACCCGGGGCCGGTCGGATCGAACCGCTGCACCCCGGGCGGAAGGTCCGGCCCGTCGGGCAGGACCGGTCCGGCGTCGCCGGCCGCGCGATAGCCGGACCGGACGACGCTGTCGATGAGCACCTGTGCGATCCCGGTGATCGTCCGGGCCGGATCGGAGCCGGGCACCATCAGGTACGACGCCGTCCGTCCCGATCCGGTCGCCGGATGGGCCAGCGACCTGATGATCCGGGGATCCGCCTCGTCGACGCCGCATGCGACGACGCTCGGGCGGGCGCTGGACGAGGTCAGCTCGGCGAACGCCGCCTGCCAGGCGGACCGCAAGTCGGTTGGCCGGCCATCGCTGATGAACCAGACGGTGGGCCGGTGTGTGGTCGCTCCGCTGGCCGCGAACCGCGCCATGTCCGATTCGATCTCGTCCCGTGTGGTCGCGAACGCCGACTCGTAGCAGGTGCCGCCGCGTGCGGTGAGGGGTGGTGCGACCAGCCCGGGAGCCAGCAGATCACCGAGCGGGAGTCGGACCTCCGCGTGGTCGGAGAAGTCGATCAGCCCGAACCGTACCCGGGCCGCGACGACCGGGTGCCGCGCCAGCGCGTCGACGAGCGCCGGCACGATCTCGTTCGCCGCCTCCAACTTGCCGTCCGCCGCCATCGACACCGAGACGTCGACGACCAGATAGAACGGCAGCAGGGTGTTGTCTGACCGGCGCATCGATGGGCTCCTCCGTCCGCCATGCCCCAGGTCTGACGGACGGGTGTGGGCCGAGCTGGACGAAGCTCAGTGCGGACCGTCCGCTGGCTCGTGCGGCTGGCCGTCGGCGGCGATGTCGGACACGATCTGGCAGGTGTCGACGACCGGATCGACGGCCTGTGCCTGGTCGGCCAGCTGGAACAGCAGCGACCGCAGTGCCTCGCGGTCGGTCGGCTGCAGCGGCCCCAGTAGGTGCTTTTCAGCCTGCTCCAGCCGGTCCCGGGTCGCCGACCAGACCTGGTGCCCGTGGTCGGTCGCGACGATGGTCTTGTGCCGGCGGTCGTCCGGGTTGGCCCGTCGCTCGACCAGGCCGGCGTTCTCCAGGTCGTCGATCAGGTAGGTCATCACCGTCTTGTCGATGCCCAGCCGACGGGCCAGCGAGATCTGACTCTGCGGCGTGGCCTCGACCGCCGCCGCCAGTACCTGATGGCCGCGCGGCCCGCCGGGCAGGTCGTGCAGCACGGCGCTGCTGCTCTTGACGTACGCCCGGAAGACCACGCCCAGCGCCCAGCCGAGGTCGCCGCCGCCAGCGGTGCGGGCCGGACCCGGGTCCGTGCGTTGACCGGGACGAGGCATACGTCGAGCTTATCGCCGGCTCGTCTGCGTCGAACGACCATCTTCAGGGTCAGAAGAGTCACACTGCCGATCGTCTGCTCAGCAGACTATCTTGGAGGCATACGCATGACTGCTGTCGCGGGGAGCGGACGACATGGCTGACTACGGACACGACCTGCTGTTCGGCACCTTCATCACCCCGGTCGCCGATCAGGCCGACCGGACCCTGGCGCTCGCCCAGCTGACCGAGGAAGCCGGGCTCGACCTGGTGACCGTGCAGGACCACCCGTACCAGGCCCGGTTCCTGGACACCTGGACCCTGCTGTCGGTGATCGCCGCCCGCACCACCCGGGTCCGGGTCGCGCCGAACGTCGCCAACCTGCCGCTGCGCCAGCCGGCGATGCTGGCCCGCAGCGCGGCCAGCCTCGACCTGCTCAGCGGCGGCCGGGTCGAGCTGGGCCTCGGGGCCGGTGCCTTCTGGGACGCGATCGCGGCGATGGGCGGCGGCCGGCTCACCCCGGCCGAGAGCGTCGAAGCGCTGGCGGAGGGCATCGAGATCATCCGCTCGGTCTGGGACGCCGGCGGCGGCACCGTCAAGGTCGACGGCCGGCATCACCGGGTATGGGGTGTGCATCCAGGTCCGGCGCCAGCCCACCCCATCGGCATCTGGCTGGGCGCGTACAAGAAGCGGATGCTCGGGGTCACCGGTCGACTCGCCGACGGTTGGCTGCCCAGCAGCCCGTACGCGCCGCCGGAGCAGCTACCGGCGATGAACGCGGCCATCGACGCGGCGGCACGGCAGGCGGGGCGGGATCCGGCCGTGGTCCGCCGGCTCTACAACATCAGCGGTACGTTCGGCAGCGGCGACGGATTCCTCACCGGTACGCCGGCCGACTGGGCCGAGCAGCTCGCCGGACTGACCCTGGAGCAGGGCTTCAGCGGCTACCTACTGGCCAGCGACGACCCGGACATGATCCGCCGGTTCGCCGCCGAGGTGGTGCCGGCGGTCCGCGACCTGGTCGCCGCCGGCCGCAGCGCCGCAGCAGCGGGTTCGGTTCCCGCCGCGTCGGCCGCTGCGGCCGCCGGCATCACCCCCACCCCCGACGACGGGGTACGGCTCAGCGCTGAACGCGTCTGGGACGAGTCGACCCGGCCGACCGCCCCGCCACCCGACCCCACGCTGACCTACAGTCCCGCCCAGCGGACCGCCGGGCAGCACCTGATCGACGTACACGATCATCTGCGCGAGGAGCTGCGGACCGTGCGCGACCTGATCGACCAGGTCGCAGCCGGCACCATGACCGCCGGCGGTGCCCGGGCGCACATCAACACGATGACCATGCGGCAGAACAACTGGACCCTCGGCGCCTACTGCGAGTCGTACTGCCGGGTGGTGACCACCCACCACACCATCGAGGACATCGGCATGCTGCCGCAGCTGCGCCGCGCCGACCCGGGACTCGCCCCGGTGGTCGACCGGCTGTCGGAGGAGCATCACGTCATCCACGACGTGCTGGAACGGGTCGACCGGGCGCTGGTTGCCCTGGTCAGCGAGCCGGACCGGATCGGCGACGTCAAGACCGCCGTCGACCTGCTCACCGATACCCTGCTGTCCCACCTGTCCTACGAGGAACGCGAGCTGGTCGAGCCACTGGCCCGGTTCGGTGTGGGGTGACCAGCACCGGCCGGGCAAGATCTCCGTCATGCGGTTGACTATCGAGCGCGCCGACTTCGCTGACCCGGAGCTCGGCGTCTTCCTGCAGGCACATCTCGACGAACTCGCGCCGACGGCGCCTGCCGAGAGCCGACACGCGCTGGATCTTTCCGGGCTGCGGGCACCGGGCGTCCGTCTGTGGGTCGCCCGGATGAGTGGCGAACTGGTGGGCACGGGTGCCCTGGCCGAGGTGGAGCCGGCGCACGAGGAGATTAAGAGCATGCGGACGGATCCGCGACGACGCGGCCAGGGCATCGCCGCGCGCGTCCTCGACCACCTCATCGCGGACGCGCGACGACGCGGCATCCGCCGCATCTCGCTGGAGACCGGAAGCATGGACTTCTTCGTCCCGGCGAGGACGTTGTACGCGAAGGCGGGCTTCGCCCCCTGCCCGCCCTTCGGCGCCTACGTCGACGATCCCAACAGCACGTTCATGACCCGCGAGCTGACGTGACCTGAGGCACGACCCAGACCGGCGTCGAGGGCAGCCGGCTGCTCCCTACGCCCGGGCCGCGCACCGGTGCGCCGTGCCCGATCCGCCACCCGGTGTCAGTACGGATCGCGGCCAGCGCCTGTCGCTCGCGTACCAGCCATCTCGTACGCCCGCACGCCACCACGCTACGGCCGGGCGGTGCCGGTGGAACCGGAGCCGGGTGTCTCGTCGACGGCGGAGGAGTCCCTGGCTGACCCGCCGGGCGCGTCGCCCCGCTGACCCTGGGACCGACTCCGCCCACGCTGAGACCAGAACCGAGACGAGAAGCTGCACGAACGCCGCTGCCCGTGTGTATCGGCCAGCGGCATTGTGGCTGCTCGGCGAGCAGCCGTGATCCACAGCGTCTCTTCGACTCGACACGCCGGGGTCTGATCAGCTGGAGTGCTGCAGATCATGGTGCGCGCCGCGGGCTGTCGGAGCGTCGTGAGCGGGCTGATCGGGCGAGGGATAGCTGGCCGATGTCAGCACATGGCCGACCACGCACGTCGGGAACCGCTAAAGCGCTTCTTCTTGAAACGGCCGGTTCTGTTTGATCCAGGCGACGACCTCTTCGCGTGCCCAGATCCGGCCGACGGTGAGCGTATCGAGTGGCTTCGGGAAGTCTGACCGGTTGACGATGGTCTGGGTGCGCTGACGGCTGATGCCACCCATGAGCGCCTGAATCTCGCCCAAAGCCACCAGTCTCATGTCGCGAACGCTACGCCAAGGTTAGCAACGGCAGCAAGTTGCGCCCGTTGCCACAGTCGACGTGGTAGTAGGTCTGGGCACATTCAGGCTAGCTGCGCTCTGTCGCGACAACCAGCGATGAGGGGATGCGCGCTCGCGTGATTACCTGTCCGGGGCCGATGAAGCGGCGAACTACGAGGAGTCCCGCAGTGTGTGCCTCAAAGCCTGCATGGCTAGCGCACGCATCGGCGATCAACCACGGCGTGTAGCCTCGCTCGAAGGCGTCCACGGCGCCCTTTAGGACGCAGCTTTCAGTAGCAATTCCACAAAAGTATGGCTCTGTCCACCCGTGCTGCTGGAATAATTTCTCGCCCTCCGTGGTGAACGGGCTATAAATGAGTTTGTCGAGTACGATCCCGCGCTCGACGTACGGCGCCAACTCGGGCACTATGTCGGTTTCGGGTGCATCCTGCAGTTTCCGCCAACCAAAGAATCGCTCGAAAGGGCTGCCGGGGTAGTTCAGGTACCGGGTGAAGAGCGTGTCGTTGCCGGCTGCCTGCCAGCGGCGTACCAGGTCGACAACAACAGGAACGACGTGCGCTGACTGTTCGCGTACGAAGCCGTTCTGCATGTCCGTGACTACTAGTACAGGGCGACCTGATGCCATCGGCTCAGCCTTGATCCGTATCGCGGAGGGTTTCGATGGCTTGGTCCAGGGCTGGCATTAGATCGCACGTTCGCAGAATTGCTCGGCGCATTGCCTGATGTTGTCCGGTCTCCCGCAGGCGGGAAACGGTAAGCCGGGAGCGTGCTCCCCGGAGATAGCGCCATCCATGTTCTGGCGGTACCTGCGGATCTCGTCCCTGCTCTACCTGTCGGGCGATCGCGTCGCTGTATGCCCACATCGATTGAATCGCAAGCTCGCAGGCGACCATCTCGGATTCCGTCAGGGAACGCTCGGCTGAGATCGGATGGTATACGACTCCGGACCATGAGGCGTAGCCCACCGAAATCCCAGGTACGCCGAACGATTCGATGCCTACGTGATCGTACGCCTCGGAAAGCAATGACTGCTCGACTAGTTCGGCGTGAGCTAGGTGTTCGTCGTCCATGGCGCGATCGCGGTGCAGCAATGCTCGTGGGGTCGACATGATGCGTAGTGCGGCATCTAATAGCTCCGGTGGCCACGCTGGCTCAGTAACCCAATGAACGCCAAGGATGTAAATCGCTGACTCGTCCTCGGCCGGTGCGATAGGTGCGAGGTAGTCGGTAGCCCATTTGATGTTGTCGCCGTACGATACCTCCCGCCAGGCGGCGAGTGCCGCGATCGTGGACAACTCGACGTGCTCCACAAGGTGAAAGATTGCCGATCCGCACGGCCAGACGTACAGCGTGCAGTCGCCCTCCGGGTGCTCGACCGGAGTCGAAGAGCAGGTGTGCAACTGCTCCTCGGCCGGCGTGCAGCCGGTGGCCTCGCATAGCCGGGCAGCGCCTTCAGCGCCGATGAATGCTGTAAGGAACTTGTGGGATCGCGCCTTGAAGTGCGGCCGATCCTCGGCGCTGCCGGTTAGCTCGCCGAACAGGTCATGGGGCTTTGCGTCGTACGCCAGGCAGTAGAGCTGGCGGTAGATCGGGTCGGTGACTGATACGCGCCCGGTCTCGTGGCGGTACATCGCTTTCTCGATGGCCTCGACCGTCGGCGTCTCACGGATGCCGTGCTGTTGGCCTACGCGGTGCAACTCGCGCGCTGCGCGTTTGCGGGACTCCCAGCCGACTGCCCTCCGGCGGTTGACCAGCACAAGATTGGGCTTGAACTGCCGAGGGACTTCAGTGGACATGGGCCGTGTCCTTCGTGTCCGTGTGTAGTACCTGCCCGGATCGTCGCCGGCAGGGCAGTCTCATCGATAGGCAAGCAAGATACCGCCGCAGACGGGAGCCGAGGTCAGCGTCAGTCATCAGTACGAGCCTACGCGGTACAGATGGTGCCGAGTCGGCCTTGGAGGCACGACGTCGATGGACGAAGATCGCTGGACCGAGTCGGGTCCGAACGCTGACGACGCCCAGGCTATCCGTGAGTGCGGGACCGATGAAGCGGCCGAGGTGGCTCTCACGCTGCGGTGGAGTTTCGAGGACCTGAAGGCCGAGCACGGTGAGGCCGGCGCCCGACGGATTCTCGCCGAGGTCCTTGCCCGGTGGCAGGCCAACGGCGGCGAGCCGGTGGCGTTCGACGGCTGACGACGCGTGGCCGATCGGAAACGTCTTCCCTTGTGAGAGGAATCCATCGATGTGGGATGTCGGGGCGCTGTTCAGTGCGGCGCTGCTGGGCTTCTGCGCCGGGCTGTGGTCGTTCAAGGTCAAGTCGCGGTGGTGTCCGGACTGCGGGCGTACGACGTATCCGTTGGCGGATCGGCGTGGCGGGTAGTCGGCTGCTCCGCACGCCCGAGCCGAGGCCGGGTGACGTGCTGGTGGTCGGCGGTGAGGCCAGTGTGCAGTTCGCTGGTGAGCGCAGACTGAGGTTCCGGGTCATCTCGGTCGACCCCAGGCCGACGTACGAGGGCTGGGTCTGGGTCACCCCTGGATATTCACGGGGTCGTGATCTTGTAACGGTTTCGTGAGGCCCGGAAACGCGGAAGTGCCTGCCAGGCAAGGGAAAATGGTGATTGCGACATCTACCAGGATCTCTAGCGAGGAGGCACTTCCGACGTGCGTGAGCTTACCGGATGGTCGAAGGACCTGCGTGTCACCGCCGACGGTGACGGGGTGGTGGCGATGGTCGGGGTGGCGGGCCTACGCATGCTCGCCGACCGCACCGGCCTGACGGCGGGCATCTCCACCGTGCTAGCCAGGCCGGGATTCGATCCGGTCCATGACCGGGGCCGGGTCCTGACTGACATCGCGTGTTCGATCGCCGCTGGCGGGACAGACGTGTACGACATCGAGGCGCTACGGGCCCAGGCCGCGTTGTTCGGGCCGGTGGCCTCGGACACCACCGCCCTGCGCGCGCTGGGTGAGATCAGCGACAGCGGTCTGCACCGCATCGACGCCGCGCGGGCGAAGTCGCGCGCGCATCTGTGGAGCCTGCTACCGGCCGGCGTGCCGGAGGCGACCTACGCCGGTGGCCTGAGCATGGGCGGGACGATCGTGCTGCGGGTGGACGGCACCATCACCGTGGCCCATTCCCGCAAGGAACACGCCGAGGCGACGTTCAAGAAGACGTTCGGGTTCCACAGCCTCGGCGTGTGGATCGACAACACCGGTGAACTGGCCGCCCTGATGCCCCGCCCCGGCAACGCCGGGGCGAACACCGCCGCCGATCTGATCGAGGTCCTGCGCCAGGCCATCGCGCAGATACCCGCCGACCGACGCGACGACCTGCTGATCACCTCCGACGGTGCCGGCGCCTCACACACGCTCATCGACTGGCTGCACAGCCTCGACCAGACCGGTGGGCGTCGAGTGGCGTACTCGATCGGGTTCGACGTCGACGAACACGTCCGGGCGGCATGCAACCGCCGACCCGACGACTGGTGGGTCCCGTGCCTGTCCAACACCACCGGCGAGGTCATCGACGGCCTTCAGGTCACCGAGATCACCGACCTGCTCCGCGAGCGGCTGACCGGCCTGAAGTGGCCGAAGACGATGCGGGTCATCGTGCGCCGGCGCAAGCTGTTCGACCACGAACAGGCCACCCTGTTCGACACCTGCGGCTACCGGTACTCGGCGTTCGTCACCAACACCGGCGCCCACGGCCCGGACGGCCTGTCCGTGCAACGCGCCGACGCCCGTCACCGCGTACACGCCCGCGTCGAAGACGACGTACGCACCACCAAGGACACCGGCCTCGGGCATCTGCCGTCCAAACAATGGCAGGTCAACAAGGCCTGGTGCGCCGCCGTCACCATTGCCGTGGACCTCACCGCGTGGATGCGCCTCTACGCGCTGACCGGCGCCCTGGCCAAGGCCGAGCCCAAGACACTGCGTTACCGGATCTTCCAGACCCCCGCACGCCTGGTCCGCGCCCGCCGCTACCGGTGGCTACGCCTACCCCACACCTGGCCCTGGGCCACCGACCTGGCCACCGCCATCGAGATCATCCGCCGGATGCCCATGCCCGCCACCTGACCACCCACACCACCGCCCCGACGACCAGGAGGAACCCCAGGAGACCACGCCACCGGCGCGACAGCCGGCCCACAACCACACCCAACGGAGCCGATACATCCACCGCCAACGATGCAGACTCGCTGGTCATCGAACGGCGTCAGACCCACGAAGAATCAGGGTCACGGGTTACGTGATCGACAGATCCGGCGATGCCGCCGAGCGGCGGGAGATATTCGTGCAACGCCAGGGACTTTTTCGACTGCCCCGGCGCGGAGAACAACCTTGAAGTGGGAGAGAGCAGTGATTGTCGAGATGTTTCGTGAGCTGGTGGTGCGGTGGCGGGAGTGGCGGGACGGGCGGTCGGCGGCGTCGAAGCGGCTGGCCGGGCTGGCCCGGGAGCGTGCGGCGGCCCGGCACCGGAGGTTGGAGGGCAACCGTGGGCATCGCTGGTCGTCGGAGCCGACGATGCTCACTCCGACGCTGCGTCCGCTGATGACCTACGGTCAGCTGCTCGGCTACCGCGTACCGGCGGGGTCGTGACCTGACCCGGCAGCCGAGTCGGATGCGGTATCCAGGACAACCAGACTCACGCGGCCCCAGCCCGACGGGAGGCGTACAGGTCGGCGAGGAAGTCATCAACTCATCATTCGACTCGAACAGGTCCGGCCGGGCAAGGTCGTCAACCGAGGCGACCGGGCGCACGCCCTGACGGCGCGCCAGCTCCTCAGCAGGCACGTGCTCAGCGGTCGGCCACTCGGGCATCTGCTCGGCGTTGCTCGACATCACGGCTCACCTCCTCGCGGCTCTTGACCATCTCCCATACTCCCGCACAGACCCGAAGGCAGGGTCTCCTGCGACACGGACCGTTCACGGGCTGATCTTGAACGTCGGTGGCTGAGTTCGTCGTGCAGCAGCAGGCAGCGCCCAGACGAAAGAGGTGTACGAACGCCGTTGGCCGGTCCCCCCAGGGACCGGCCAACGGCGTTGTGGCTGCTCAGTGAGCGGAGGATACGAGATTCGAACTCGTGAGGGTGTGAACCCAACACGCTTTCCAAGTCTGCCTACCAGTGTCCGGCTACGGGTGACCAGGTACGTGACCTGCTGTTACGACCCTGACCGGTCCTGCTCGGACATCGCCGGACGCCGGTGAATGAGACTAAGACTGAGACCAGCCGGACCGGATACTCATCAGCCCACTGTGCCTGAACAGGGCTGTTTGTGCCCCGCTTATGAAATCCACCCCCGGTCGTTCACCCTCGGGCCCGGCACTGCCCACTACCAACACCACCGCCCCGAAGACCCCTCCAGGATCGTGCTGAGTAGCGGTGAACGATCTTGCTGATCGCGGCCCACCTAGCCATCGCCTCCGATGCCGCCGGATCATCCTCATAGTCCTGCGTCAACCGGCGATGCGCCGTCAACCATGCCAAACTTCGCTTGACCACCCACCTACGCGGATGCACCACTAACCCCCGCTGCCCGACAGACTTACGCATAATGTCCACCCTGGCCGACACCTAGCCGACGTTGAGCTGCGTAAACAGCAGATCTGAGCTGTTCGAACGGTTCACCACAGTCCCATGGCTGTCTGGCGTTGCTCCTGCCCATCGTCCCGCAGTTGGTCGACGCTGCCGTACACTATGAGACTAGACAGGTCGTAAAGACGCAGCAGGAGCGGCCAGTGTGGAAGAACATCTATGACGGCGTCAGCCTCCTTGTCTCACTGGTTGGGTTTGGCCTGACGATCTGGCAGCTTCGACGTACAGCGAATGCGGCCGAGGCCACGCAGCGGGCGGTTGAGCGTACCGAGACTCGAATGGCGTTAAATCATCTATTAGTTCTACTCCCTCAATTTCGCGTTCTGGAGACCGAACTCGATTTTGCCGTGCAAGACGAGGATCGGAAAATGGCAATGAAAGTTTTGGCCTCGTATGCGCAAATCGCTAGTCAGGTTGCGGGACTAATTGATGGACGCGATGGTATCGACAAGGATCTGATGGGTAAACTTGAGCGAGCCTCGCGAGACGCGTCGCTAACAAAGGCTCGTATAATTAATGAGCCGACACGTACGGTTAGATTGATTACTAAAGATTTCCGAAGTACAACAGCGGATCTCGCGGCCTTCATTGGCAGTCTTGCATCGCGGTTCAGCCTGGAAAGCGGTCGATAGTATGATGAATTACTTTAGCGACAGAGATTTTCTAGAGCTCTTGCGGTCGTTGACTAATGTGACCAAGCATGGCCAGCTGAAGTGGAAGCGGGTTGGTAAGCATGAGTTCGAGGCCGCCCTCGATGAGATAGGCTTTTTCTTGTTCACCAGAGATAGCGACGGATTCGAACCGTTCGCAATTCAGGTCACGCAAGGCTCTGATGAGATTGAGAACCTCAGTCAAGACAGTATGGGTGAGGATGCGGCGGCTCAACTCTCGGAACTTTACTCCATAGTCCGAAACAAAACGCTCGGGATAGACCAAGTTGTCAAAGGAATCCTCAGTGCAGTTAAAGGCCTGGAGGAAGAACCCCCGTTCTAGTCTTTGTCAACCAGTTTAATGTCCTAGCGGGTCAGCCCGAACGCTATAGCTAGACGGCTTACGTCCGGTGACTCTGATCCACAGCGGAAAATTTCCGCGACCAGTGCGCGGGCATCTGATGCGCACTGCACCTCGGCTGGCGCAATTCGGTGTGCCTCTGTGACGGTGCGGCCGGCTGCTTGCGGGTTGCCAACCTCCATGTACATCCGGGTGATGTTGAGAAGGTATGCGGACCGGTGTTCAGCGGGCAGGTGCAGCCACCGTCCACTTTCTATTACCATCTCGTGTTGGGCGAGGGCCTGCCGGGTCTCGCCGAGCCTTGCTCGTGTCACGATCTGAGCTAGTTCGACAGCGATCTGGCTGAATCCATGCTGCTGCTTCATATCCTGGTCTTTCTCCTGTCGGCTGAGGTTGGCGGCCTGCAGTAGTAGTTCCTTTACGGTGGGCGGGTCGTTGTTGCTGGCGGCGGCAAGTGCTGCTTGTAGCAGCAGGGCACCGAGTAGGGAGGTCTGTTCGGCTGATTCGGTGTCGTCGGGTAGCTGGGCGATGTGGTGTGCGGCGGCCAGAGCTGTCGCGAGCGCCAGTCTGTTCTCGTCCAGGGCGCGTAGAGCTTGGGTGAGGCTCAGTGCTGCGGTTGCGGCGAGGGTGCGGTCGTTTCCGGCTGCGATGACTGCTCGGTCTGCGGCGATCCAGGCTAGGTGTGCTTCTTCGAGTTTCACCAGTACCGACGAGGCGAGTTTGTATGCCTGGACCAAGGGCTCAGTTCCCATTTGCGGTCTCAGCGCATGTAACTGCTGGCTGGCGCTCAGTAGGTTTGGAAGTATGCGCAGGAGCTGCGGGTAGTCGCCGTGTCCATAGGTCAGCCAGGCGTATTCTATCTGCCGCTGGATCTCTTCTAACTTCGGCAGGTGGGGAGCTTTTGTCTGGGCATTGAATGTGGCGTGACAGGTAAGCGCCGCTTGTAGCTTTTCCAGATTTCCGATTGCACTGCCCCCGACTGGGGATATTTCCTGCCCGTCAAGTAGTGCCGCCGGGTCGATATGGAGCACTTCGGCGATGTGTTGGATCACGGAGAACTTGTCGAGTTTTCGTATGCCGCGTTCGACTTTGTCGACCCAGCTTTTAGATTTGCCGATGCGGTCGGCGAAGACTTGCTGTGTCATTCGGCGGCGCATCCGCCATTGGGCGACTCGGCGGCCAATCGGTACCTGCGTCGGCGATTGGCCTTGCTTGGTCGTCGTCATGGCAGGGAAAAGCGATCCGCGTGGCCGCTTCGGTGTTCGGCCCGCTCGTTCCGGTTGGCCGGTTTCGGGTTGGCCGGTGGGCTGTCGCTGGCCGGGTGATTCCTTTCCTGCGCGGGGTGCACCACGTCGATTGCCAGGTGTGGGCGTTGGAACCATTTTCCGAACATGATGCCTCCGTGGAGGTTGAGCAGCCGATAATCGTCCTTGCTAGGAGCCGTGGCGTGGCCGGGTGAATCACCGAATTCCGATCTAGTCGAGCGGTCCGCCTTGGAGGCGTTCGGACACCGCTGGCTTCACGGGTGGGTCCAGCGTACGAAGCGTTGGTTGAGGTCTTCGGGGTCGGTGATGGCGTTGGGGTCGAGTTTGGTGATGTCTCGGATGGCGAGGTGGAGCATGACGCCCATGAAGGTGGGGAGTGCTGCGGGGTTGTCGCGGAATTGGTTGATGAGGTCGATTCGGGCTTGTCCGCAGGGCCAGGGGTGGGCGCAGGTGCGGCAGAGCCAGAGGGGGCGTAGTGGTGTGTGGGTTTTGGGGGGTTGGCGGTGGTGGACGGGTGATTGGTTCGGTGGTGTTGTCACGAGTTCAAGGGTGTCGGTGTGACTAGCCCCTTGTCAATATGCCAGTAGCAGTTTGCCAAGTGGCGGTTTGACTAGTTGGCGTTTGAATAGTGTGCGGGCATGGGTCGCCACCTGTACGGGCCGCAGGAGCTGCAAGAGCGGCTCCGGGTGTCCCGTCAGCGGGTACAGCAGCTCATCCGACGTCCGGATTTCCCGGAGCCGTATGACCGTCTGGCTATGGGTTCTGTGTGGCGTATCGCGGACGTGGAAGCGTGGATCAAGAAGTTCCGGCCGCATCTGGATGAGCCGGACGAGGATTAGCCCGTTCTGGTGTCCGTGAGTGCGCCGGTGGCGTGGTGGATGGTGTGGGCTGCCTCCTGCGGGTCGGTGGTGGCGGTGTCGATGGTCAGGTCCGCGTCGACGGGTGGTGTCTGGTCCCACGCGGTGAGCCGGTCGGCGGTGTCGCCGGTGGCGCGTTCGGCGATGCGGTGTGCGGCGATGTCGCGGGGGCACCACAGGTAGACGACCAGCCACCGGGTCGATGGGGTGGCGTCGGTGACGGCGTGGATGCCGTCGGGTTGGCCCATGTGCAGGACGGGGATGCCGGTGGTGAGCGCCTGGTCCAGGCCGTGGCGGTCGATGACGTAGGTGGCCCCGTACCGCTGGTTGCGCCAGATGATGCCGCCGGCCTGGTCCAGGGCGTCAAGGTGGTCGGGGGTGGTCATGCGGTAGCCGCTGGTCCGTCCCCGGCCGGTTTTGAGTCGGGCGAACAGCTGGTAGGCGGGGTCGATGGCGGCAAGCCGTTCGGTGATCGTGTCCTTGCCGGCCGCTGGTGGGCCGTAGAGGATGACGCCCCGGTTCATGCGGTTGCCGCCGGCGCGGTGAGGATCGCGGACAGCAGGTCTTTGGCCTGCTTCTGCAGGGGGACGCTGGACGCGCAGTTGTCGATGACGGTGTGGGGTGCGGCCGGTCGCATGTCGAAGTTGACGGTGTCGAGGTAGGCGGGCCAGTTGGCGAGTTTGGCGGCGTCGCGGGCCGCGCCCCGGTGGCGGATGTAGGTGTGCATGGTGTCGGCGTCGCAGTACACCCACACGAACAGGGTCTGGGCGTTCATGGCGGTGTGGCTGGCCTGGATGCGGTCGACCCATGCGGTGTCGGTGAACTCGCGGATGAACGGGGCGGTGACGATGGCGCTGTTGCCGCAGGCGACGTTCTCATGGGCGACCGCGATGAGGGATTCGTACTCGCGTGGCCGGACCTTGGTGAAGTAGTCGTCGGACTCGCGGTCGTGGGGTGACAGGCCGAGGAGTTCCAACGCGGCTTCGACGACGGGGCGGGTGATGGTGTCCTTGTCGAGCATGGGCCAGCCGGTTTCCCTGGCGAGGATGCGGCCGAGTTCGGTTTTCCCGCTGCCGGCGTAGCCGCCGATCATCACGACCCGTGGGGTGCGGAGGCGGATGTCACCGCCGCGTGTCTGGTTGGGGGCGTTGACGATCCGCTTGGATCGGGACTTGCTGACGATGAGTCCTTCGTCGGCGAGGATCTTCATCGCTTCGGAGATCGTGAAGACGCTGACGTCCCAGCGTTCGGCGAGTTCGCGGGTGGACGGCAGGGTGTCGCCGTCGCGCAGGACGCCCGCTTCGATCTCGTTGCGCAGGTTCCGGGCCACCTGTTGGTGCAGGGAGTCTGGTCGGCTGAGTCTGGGCTGAGGGGATGTCATGGGGTCCTCTCGCATCGGGCGTCTGTCCGCGTCTGTCCAGGGAATCCTACCAGTTGCCTAACAGATGGTATGCCCATCGTCGCAGGTCAGGGGCCAAGTTTGATCTTCATTCAGCCCTAACAGTTGACCTGGCTACATATCAGTTGTTAGCTTCATGTCGCTGGTCACGCCGACCGGCCAGGCCGAACAGGTCTGTAGAGGTCACCGCTGTGTCTTGTGGAGGAACGCGACATGCAGGCACCCCCTGTCCCGGACCCGACCGAGGTCGGTCCCACCGCCGCCGATCTGGTGGCGATCGAACGTGAGTGGCCGTTGATTGAGGCCGAGTTGGCGTTGCTGGACGCGGAGATCACCGCCCTGTACGCCGATGGCGGGCCGTCGCTGCTTGACCGCCGTCGGGTGCGGCGTGCTGAGCAGCGGGTGATGCGGGAAGCCGCCGCCCTGGGCGACGTCCAGGCCGTGACCGCGCTGCGGGTACGCAAGGCGGTGGCCTGATGACGACGCCAGCGAGCATGTACCCCCGCCCGGTCCAGGAGCTGTTGCCCGCTGCCCGTGCGATCGCCGTCCGTCTCGGTGAGGTTCCGTCGCGGAACCTGCTGATGCGGGAACTGCGGGTGGGTTCGCCGAAGGCGACCGCCCTGCGGGAAGCCCTGAACCGCGAACAGCAGGATCAGGACGGGGGTCAGGCCGAGTCCACCGGTGGGCACCGGGGGTTGCACCTGGTCCGCGACACCACCACCGACCATCCTGCCGAGGTCGACGTACCGGCCCCGGTCGACCCGTCGCCGGAGCCGTCGCCGGTGTCGGTGGACCCGGTGCCGGTCGCCCCGTCTGAGGAGTCGTCGGGCGGGTCCGGTGCGGACCTGCCGTCGCCGGTCGCCGAGGACACCGAACGGCCGTTGTCGCCGGTGGCGGTGGACGGACACCCGGATTCGAAGATCACTCCCGTTGACCGTCGGGTGGGTCGGTCGCCGGTGCGGTCGTGGGTGCTGCTGTTGCTGGCCGCTCCCGCGTTCGTGGCGATCTGGTCCGGCTGGGTGGGCCTGGGTGAGCTGACCGGGTTCGGTGTGGTGCACCCGCTACCGGGCATCTGGGACTCCCTCGCGGTGAACACGGCGATCACGTTGCCGATCGGCGTCGAAGCCTATGCCGCCTACGCGCTGCGGGCGTGGCTCGCCCCCGACGGGGTTCCGCCACGGGCGCGCAGGTTCGCGGCCTGGTCGGCGATCGGGTCGCTGGTTCTGGGTGCGGCCGGTCAGGTGGCGTATCACCTGATGGAGTCCGCCGGGATCACTGCCGCCCCGTGGTGGATCACGACGGTGGTCGCCTGTCTGCCGGTGGCTGTGCTCGGTATGGGCGCCGCTCTGGCTCACCTGCTGCACACCGACCGCCAGCAGCGGGAGCCGTGACTTTGCCCGGCGGCGCGGCCCATGGCCTAGGAACCTTCGCCGCGCCGCCGGCCCTTCAACCCTCAGCATGCGCTTCGGGAAGGACTCTCATCGTGGCATCCACCGCTTCGCCGGACGAGTTGCCGTCCACGGAAATCGTGTCGCGTATCCAGCACACTCCGGCCGGGGCGAAGGCGTGGGTGGAGCGTGACGGGCGCGGCCGGCTGTTCGTCCGCTGCCAGGGCTGCACCCTCTACCGGCAGGTCGACGGTATGGCTCCCGCCCTGGCCGCGCTGGTCACCCATCTACCGACCTGCCCCGCCGACGCGACCGGCGTCGACCCCGGTCCGGTCTGACCGCCCTGTGTGCCGGTGGCGCGGCCGGACGGCATACCCGCCGGCACGCCATCGGCCCCTCAACCTCGCACGTTCCCCCTGGTTCTTCTGTTGGAGGCAACCCCCATGCCCACCCCTGACGACGGTTACGACTGGCAGGCAGCGGAAGCCGACCTCACCACCGACGACAACGGCAGCAACGCCGATGTGGTCGACCTGACCGCCCGCCGCCGCAAGACCAACACCGCCGGGTCGTTCGCCGTTGACATCGACGACGAGAGCGACGACCGCGACGACGACGCCCCGGTCCCGGTCAACCCACCCGCCACCGACAGCGGCCGGTCCCGCCTGGCTGGTGTCGTGGGTGCGGAGCGTCGGCCGATCATCCCCGCCTGGCTGCGCTCCCGGACCGAACTGGCCAACGCCGTCCGCTGGACGGCAGGCCACTACACGCACGTCAGCATGTATCACCTGTCCCGGTCGCCGAAATACTGTGCGCGGTTGGCGTGGCGTGCCCCGTTCGGCGTGGCCCGGCTGCTCGGTCACACGGTCCGGTGGGTGACCGACGCCGAGGGCATCCCCGTGCGCCTGGCCGTGGTCCGGCAGGAAAACGCCGAACTGTACTTGAAGCTGTCCCGGCAGCGTGACGTGCGGGTCCGGTGGCGCGGCCTGGTCCTGACCGCGATCCTGCTGCTCGGCATCCCGACCGTGCTCACGTTGATGGCCCTGGCCGGGTCGTGGCAGCGGTGGGCGGTCCTCGCCGGTGTCGTGGCCCTGTTCGGTGTGGCCGGTACGCCGAAGGACAAGCCGCTGCTGGACGTGGCCGCTGTCAGTCCGCGTGTGCGGAAGCTGTCCGCCGACGTGGTCACCCGCGCGTTCCTCGCGGCCGGGTTGTGCAAGCCGGACGACCTGATCACCTTCCCCGCCCCGATCATGCGCGACGGACCCGGCTGGCGGGCCGTGATCGACCTGCCGTACTGGACGAACGCCGACAAGGCGATCAAGAAGCGGGACCAGCTCGCCGCCGGCCTCGACCTCGACGAGGTCCAGGTGTGGCCGGAACGGGTACGCGGCACCGCAGGGTCCGCCCGCCGCCTGGCGTTGTGGGTCGCCGATGAAGACCCCTACGCCAAGGGGTCCGGCGCATGGCCGCTCATCGCGAAGGGTGGTGTGGACATCTTCGCGCCGTTCCCGTTCGGGCAGGACCAGCGGGGACGCCCGGTCCCGCTGCTGCTCATGTTCACCTCCCTACTGGTGGGAGCCATCCCGCGCATGGGCAAGACGTTCGCCGCACGCCTGCCTGTCCTGGCCGCCGCGTTGGATCCGATCGTTGAGCTGCACATCTATGACGGCAAGGGCGGTCAGGACTGGCGACCGTTCGAACGGATCGCCCACCGCACCGGCTACGGCGTCCGCGACGACGTCGTAGCGGCCCTGGTCGACGACCTACGCGGCTTGGTCGCCGACATGAACCGCCGCTACGACACCATCGCCACCCTGCCCGCCGACCTGTGCCCGGAATCGAAGGTCACCCGGCAGATTGCCGAGAAACGCTCACTGAAGCTGTGGCCGATCCTGGTCGCGGTGGACGAGTTTCAGCGCTACTCCGCCCACCCCGTGCACGGCGACGAGATCGTGTCGCTGCTGACCGAGCTGTGCAAGGTCGGCCCGTCGGTCGGCATCATGATCCTGCTCGCCACGCAGAAGCCAGACGGCAAAGCCGTGCCGACCGACCTGCGCGACAACATCGGCACCCGCTTCGCCCTGAAAACCATGACGTGGCAGTCCTCCGAGGCCGTGTTGGGTGCCGGGTCGTACACCGCCGGGTACGACTCGTCGCGGTTCCAACGCGGACACAAGGGCGTCGGCATCCTGCTCGGCGCGGACGACTCCGGATCGGTCGACGAGGCCGTGACCGTGCGGACCAACCTCGCCGAGATGGCCGACGTCGAGAAGGTCGTCACCCGTGCCCGTGAGCTGCGGGAGCGGGCCGGAACCCTGACCGGCCACGCTGTCGGCGAGACGCCCGAGGCGGTGAAGCACGCGGGGGACACCCTGTTGGACGACATCCTCACCGTCGTCCCGAGCGGTGAGGCGAAGGTGTGGTCAGAGACGGTCGTCGCCCGACTCGCCGAACTCCGCCCCGAGGTCTACGGCGGGTGGGAGACCGGGAACCTCGCCCCGGCGCTCAAGCCGTACGGGGTCACGGTCGGCCGGCAGGTGTGGGGCACCGACCCGGTCACCGGGGAACGCGCCAACCGTAAGGGCATCCTCCGCGACGACATCACCACCGCCGTAACCAAGCGTGACCAACGCCGCAAGGCGGGATAGCCGCTCGCGGGCCGCTAGGTCTATCGGCGACACCCGCTAGACCTAGCGGCACCGCTAGCCCTCGAAACAAACCCCTGCCAGGACGCTAGCCGCCTAGCGCCCCTACCCCCGCACGCCCGAAAACCGCCCGTGGAGGCACCCCGTGGAGTCCCTGACCGCCCTCGCTAGCCTGCTCAGCCCCCTCGCCACCATTGTCACGTTCGGTTACCTGGTCACCTGCGCTATCTGGCCGTTCGGCCCCTGCCGACGCTGCCACGGCACCGGGAAACGCCGCGCCCCGTACGGCAAGGCGTTCCGCCTCTGCTACCGCTGCGACGGCACAGGACGCCGTATCCGCATCGGCCGGCACGTGTGGAACGAGATCCGCCGCGAACACCGCAACGGCACCCACCGATGAACCGCCGCCGGCACCCGCACGGGGAACACACCGACTGGTGCGCCCGTGACCACCGCTGCGGACACGACGGACACCGCTCCCCGTCCATGGTCGTCGACCTGCCCGGCCACGCCCGCGCGGTCCTCACCCGCATCCGCACCGGCGACGGACACGACCAGGCCGAGATACGCGTACGGGTCGCCCTGGCCGACGCCGACCCCGCCGCCCGCCGACAGCTGGCGGTCCTGCTCGCCGACCTGGACGACCTGATCACCCGGACCGCCGCCGCCGGCCGACCCCACCCCCGGCCACGCGGTCACCGCCCCGCCTGACCACCAACCGACGACACCAGAAGAAGGAGGAACGCCGTATGAGTCGACAGTCCACCCACGACCACAACGCGGAACGAGCCGTGATCGGCGCGGCCCTGGTCGCCCCGCACGCCCTGGCCGACCTGATCGCCCTGCTCAGCCCGGACGACTTCCACCGGCCCGCGCACGGGATCATCTGGCAGGCGTTGACCGCCGTGCACGCCACCGGCCAGGCCACCGACCCCATCACCCTCACGGCGTATCTCGCCGAGTCTGGCGAGTTGGGCAAGGTCGGTGGTGCCCCCTACCTGCACACGCTCATGCAGGGCGTTCCCGCCGCCGCGAACGCGGGACACTACGCGCGGATCGTGGCCGACCACGCCGCCCGCCGCCGGGTCGTCGACCTCGGAGAGCGGCTGACCAGCCTCGCCGCATCCGGTGCCGACGTCGCCGACGTGGTGGCGACCGGTCGCGCCCTGCTCGACCAGGCCGACACAGGCGGGTGGGCACCGCTGATCCCGCTCGGCGACCGCCGCCACCTGCCCGCGTTCCCCGCCGAGATGCTGCCCGCCTGGGTCGCCGACATGGTCTACGGGGTCGCCGAGTTCACACAAACCCCGGTCGACCTGCCCGGCTGCATCGCCCTCGCCGCCCTGTCGACGGCTGCCGGTGGCCGCGCCGAGGTGGAGGTACGCGGGTCGTGGCGGGAACCGGTCAACCTGTTCACCGTCGTCGTCCTACCGCCCGGTTCCCGCAAGTCGGCGGTCTTCTCGGCGATCACCGGCCCCCTGTTGGCCGCTGAGAAAGCGTTGGTGGAGCGGACCCGACCGGCCATCGTGGAAGCCGAACTCGCGGCACGAGTGGCGGGGAAGACCGCCGAACGAACGGCGATCGCCGCAGCGAACGCGGACGCGTCCGGTCGTGACACCCTGCTCGCTGAGGCGACCGCCGCCGCGATGAACGCCGACACCATCACCATCCCCGCCCTGCCACAGCTGGTCGCCGACGACGTCACCAGCGAGGAAGCCGCATCCCTGCTCGCCGAACAGGGCGGACGCCTCGCCGTGCTGTCCCCGGAAGGCGGCATCTTCGCCACCATCGCCGGCCGCTACTCCGGAACCCCCAACCTGGAAGTCTTCCTCAAAGGCCACGCCGGGGACATGCTGCGCGTCAACCGCCGGTCCCGTGCCCCGGAACACGTCGAACACCCCGCGCTGACACTCGGTCTGGCCGTGCAACCCGACGTCCTCCGCGACATCGCGGACATGCCCGGCTTCCGCGGCAAGGGGTTGCTGGCGCGCATCCTGTTCTCCCTGCCGGAGAACACCGTCGGACGACGCCGCATCGGAGCCGACCCGGTACCCGAACCGGTCGTCGCCACCTACGCGGCCAACCTCGCCACGCTCGTGATGTCCCTCGCTGAGTGGACCGACCCGGCCGTGTTGCCGCTCACCCCCGACGCCAACGACCGCGTCATGGACATCGAACGGGCGGTGGAACCCCGGCTGGCTCCCGGTGGCGCGTGGTCACACGTCATCGACTGGGGCAGCAAGTACACCGGCGCGGTCGTTCGGATCGCCGGACTGATCCACCTCGCCGAACACCTGCGCGACGGATGGGGAAAACCCGTTCACGCCGACACCATCGACCGGGCCGCCCTGCTCGGCGACTACTACGCCGCGCACGCCCTGGCCGCGTTCGACGACATGGGAGCCGACCGGACCAGCCGCCACGCCCGCCACGTCCTCACCTGGATCGAACGCACCACCACGACCGCCTTCACGAAGCGGGAGCTGTTCCGCGCGGTCCGCAGTAGCCAGCTGCCCACCGTCGCCGACCTCGACCCCGCCCTGTCCCTGCTCGAAATGCACGGCTACATCCGCCAGGTCGACGCGCCCCGGACGCGGGCCGGTGGTGGCCGACCGCCGTCGCCGTCCTTCCTGGTCCACCCCGACGTGCACGGGCAACCCGCCGCCACCGTCCACGCCCTGCCGGACGCCGTCCGGCGGACCGCCTGATGCCCCGGACAGAACTGACAGAACTGACACAACCCCCTGCCGACCGAGGTTCTGTCAGTTCTGTCAGTTGTGTCCACGACCAACCGGGCCGCTCGACGCCCCGGCCGACGGGCGACAGCAACCGAGGGCCACCACGTCCGCCGGACCGGCCAGCAGCCCAGCCGCACCGGCACAGCCGAGACACCACCGCCGCCGGCCCGCACCGGGCCGAACCCTCGACACGAACCGCCATCAAGCATCACCGGGGAGAAGCGTGAACAGCGCAGATCGCATGGTCCTCACCATCGAAGAAGCCGCCCAACGACTCGGCGTCGGCCGAACCACCATGTACGCCCTCGTGATGAACGGCGAGATCCGGTCCGTCACCATCGGCCGACTTCGCCGCGTCCCCGTCCGCTGCCTCGACGACTACGTGACCGCCCTACTCGGCGACCAGCCGACCGACCAGGCCGCCTGAGAGGGGACACCAGCATGGGACGTAAGCCCAACGGCGCATCCAGCATCTACAAAGGCAATGACGACTACTGGCACGGCCGGGTCACCGTCGGAGTCAAGGACAACGGTCGCCCCGACCGCCGCCACGTCTCCGCGAAGACCGAAGCCGAGGTCACCCGCAAAGTTCGCGCGCTGGAACGGGAACGCGACAGCGGCATTGTCCGCAAGCCCGGCCAGCGCTGGACGGTAGAGAAGTGGCTGACGCACTGGGTGGAGAACATCGCCGCACCAGTGGTGCGGACGAACACCCTTGACGGCTACCGGGTGGCGGTCCGTCGCCACTTGATTCCCGGCATCGGCGCGCACCGGCTTGACCGCCTGGAGCCGGAGCACCTGGAGAAGCTGTACGCGAAGATGATCCGGTCCGGCAGCGCGCCCGGAACGGCTCACCAGGCACACCGAACGATCCGGACGGCGCTAGGTGAGGCGGTACGCCGTGGCCACCTCGCGCGGAACCCGGCAGCCTTGGCCAAACCGCCCCGTCTGCCGGATACCGAGATCGAGCCGTACTCAATCGCAGAAGTTCAGGCCATCCTGCGTGCTGCTGATGACCGCAGGAACAGCGCGCGATGGGCTGTGGCTCTCGCCCTGGGCTTGCGGCAAGGGGAAGCGCTCGGTTTGAAGTGGTCGGACGTTGACCTCAAGTCCGGCACGTTGACCGTTCGTCGCGCCTTGCTACGGCCGAAATGGGCGCACGGCTGCCCCGGTGATTGCGGCAAACGCACAGCCGGAGATTGCCCGCAACGGGTGAACACGCGCCCGGTCGCTGCCGACACCAAGTCGCGCGCTGGTCGGCGTTCGATCGGCCTGCCTGACGCCCTAGTCCAACTCCTGCGGAAGCATCGGAAGGCGCAGAAGGCCGAGCGGGAAACGGCGGCGCAGCTGTGGCGCGATGAGGGATGGGTGTTCGCCAACCCGACCGGGGGAGTGATCAACCAGGCCACCGACTACGACGAGTGGAAGCGACTACTAAAGCTTGCGGGGGTACGGGACGGGCGACTACACGACGCCCGCCACACTGCCGCTACCGCACTCCTGGTCCTCGGTGTCTCCGGCCGCGCCGTGATGGGGATCATGGGCTGGTCCAACTCGGCGATGGCGGTCCGATACCAGCACATGACCGACCGGGTACGCCGGGACATCGCAGAGCAACTCGGCGGGCTGCTCTGGGGCAAGCCGGAACCCTCAGGGGAGGACGATGACGACGGGACAGCAGGGGCCACCGTAGCGGCCTGATGAGCAACTGAGACGAAAACTGAGACGAAGAGCTGCGCGAACGCCGCTGGCCGGTCCCTCAGTGGGACCGGCCAGCGGCGTTGTGGCTGCTCAGCGAGCGGAGGATACGAGATTCGAACTCGTGAGGGTGTGAACCCAACACGCTTTCCAAGCGTGCGCCCTAGGCCTCTAGGCGAATCCTCCGCACGACACGATACAGGCTGCGGACGTGGCGGTCAGCACGGGCCGGGGTCGCCGACGGCCGCCCACCGCCCGGGGTACAGTGGGGCCAACCCCTCGTGCGGCGTGCATCTCGTGAACCTCCCCAGGGCCGGAAGGCAGCAAGGATAAGCGAGCTCTGGCGGGTGCACGGGGGGCCCTTTCGTCTCCGGGGCCGGCCGGGGGACCTGCCCCGGGGTGGCGGTCGCCGGCCCGCCCGCGCAGAATGGCTCCCGGCGTGGAACCCTGCCTGGTCGGAAGGAGGCGGTGAGGGT
Source organism: Solwaraspora sp. WMMA2059 (assembly GCF_027497315.1). GTDB lineage: Bacteria > Actinomycetota > Actinomycetes > Mycobacteriales > Micromonosporaceae > Micromonospora_E. The sequence goes on from NZ_CP114908.1 coordinate 6,389,824, forward strand.
GGCACTGGCGCTCTACCGCAAGTACCGGCCGAGGACGTTCGCCGAGGTCATCGGCCAGGAGCACGTCACCGAGCCGTTGTCGCAGGCGTTGCGGACCGGGCGACTCAACCACGCGTACCTCTTCTCCGGGCCGCGCGGTTGCGGCAAGACCTCCAGCGCCCGAATCCTGGCCCGCTCGCTCAACTGCGAGCAGGGACCGACGCCGGAGCCGTGCGGCAAGTGCGACTCCTGCCGCGCCCTGGCTGCCGACGGCAGCGGCTCGATCGACGTCATCGAGATCGACGCGGCCAGCCACGGCGGCGTCGACGACGCCCGTGAGCTGCGCGAACGCGCCTTCTTCGCGCCGGCCAGCAGCCGGTTCAAGATCTACGTCATCGACGAGGCGCACATGGTCTCGTCGGCCGGCTTCAACGCGCTGCTCAAGCTGGTCGAGGAGCCGCCGGACTATGTCAAGTTCATCTTCGCCACCACCGAGCCGGAGAAGGTCCTCGGCACGATCAAGTCGCGGACCCACCACTACCCGTTCCGGCTGATCCCGCCGGGGGTGCTGCGGCCGTACCTGGAGCAGCTCTGCTCCGCCGAGGGTGTCAAGGTCGACCCGGCGGTCTTCCCGCTGGTGGTGCGGGCCGGCGGCGGCAGCGCCCGGGACAGCCTGTCGGTGCTCGACCAGTTGATCGCCGGTGCCGGCCCGGAGGGGGTCAGCTACCCACGGGCGGTGGCCCTGCTCGGCGTCACCGACAGCGCCCTGCTGGACGAGATGTGTGACGCCCTCGCCGCCGGTGACGGTGCCGCCGCCTACGCAACCGTCGACCGGGTCGCCGAGGCCGGGCACGACCCCCGCCGGTTCGCCTCCGACCTGTTGGAGCGGTTGCGGGACCTGATCGTGCTGCAGCAGGTGCCGGACGCGGTCAGCAAAGGGCTGATCGACGGGCCACCCGACCAGATCGACCGGATGACCGCCCAGGCCGAGCGGCTCGGCCCGGCGACGCTGTCGCGGTGCGCCGACACGGTGCACAACGGCCTGGTGGAGATGCGCGGCACCACCGCGCCACGGCTGCTGCTGGAGCTGGTCTGCGCTCGGATGCTGCTGCCCGGGGCCGAGGAGTCGACGGGGGCGCTGCTGCAGCGGATGGAGCGGATGGAGCGTCGGCTGGCAGCCGGCGTACCGGTGGCTGCCGCTGCTGCTGCACCGGTGACCGTCGCTCCCGCCGCCGCGCCGACCGCCGGCACCGCCGTGGCACCGGCCGGACCGCCGGCCGCGACGCCCGCCGCTGCCGTGCCGGCTGCGCCGCCGGCGGTTGAGCGGCCACCGGCCGCCGCGCCGGCCGTACCGCCGGAAGCGGTGATGCCCGACCCGGCCGTCGCCGAGCCGCAGCCGGCCCCGGCCGCGCCGGGCGCCCTCGACGCGGCAACCGTCCGGCGGTCCTGGGACCAGATCCTCGCCATGGTCGGCAACCGGAGCAAGCGAGCCGCCGCGGTGGTCCGCGAGGCGACGGTACGCGACGTCGACGGCGACGTGCTGGTGCTGACCTTCCGGCACAGCGTGCACGCCACCATGCTGTCCGCCTCGCCGGACCTGCTGCTCGAAGCCGTCTACGAGACGCTCGGGGTCCGGTGGCAGATCCGCTGCGAGACCGCCGGTGCGGCGTCCGGTCCGGCCCGGGCCAGCGCCGCCCGGTCGGGCCCGGCGTCACCCGCCGCCGGTCCACCTGCCAACGGTCCGGCCACCGCTGGCCCGCCGGCCGCCACCCGGTCGGCGGCGGCCAGCGCCGCCCGCGCGGCGGCTTCGGGCGGCGGGGCTGCCGGCCGGCCGGGTGCGAGTCGCCCGGGTGGTCGCCAGCCGGCCGGCGGCGGTGACGACTCCGACTGGCCCGAACCGGCCCGACCGGGCGGCGGCGACGCCCCGCCGGTGAACGACGGCCCGTCCGGTAGTGGCCCACCGCCGGGTGGCACCCGGCAGGCCGCTGACGGTGCCCGGCCGGGCGGTGGGGGCGCGTCCACCGGCCCTGGGTCGGAACAACGGTCGGCACCGACGCAACAGAACGGCCCGGCGCGGCAGAACGGCCCGGCGTCGCGGTCGGTCGGTCGGCCGGCGAGCGCTGCGGCCGGTCGGGGAGCGTCGTCGGCGGGGGGCGGTGCCTGGGCCGACGGGTCGTCCGCCGAGGAGCCGCCGTACGACCCGGACTACGACGGTCCGGTCCGGCCCGGTGCCGCGTCCGGTCCGCCGCGCGGCCCCGTCTATGAGGGCTTCGACCCGGGCGACGAGCCGCTGGACGAAGTGGTGGACGAGCAGACCGCCCGGCAGAGCAGCGAGGAACAGGCGATGCAGTTGCTGCGCCAGGCGCTCGGTGCGGAGAAGATCGGCGAGATCGATTCGCGGTGACTTGAGGCCGATTCGTGGCGACCAGGTGTGCGGCTTCCGTGCCGGGCGCTGCGGATCCGGCGGGACGGACTAGGCTGGCCACGGTCCGGCCACACTGATCGAAGGAGCGGTGCCGTGCGCCCCGGTGGACAGCCCAACATGCAGCAGATGCTGAAGCAGGCGCAGAAGATGCAGCAGCAGATGGCGACCGCCCAGGCTGAGCTGGCTGAGGCGGAGGTCACCGGTGTGGCCGGCGGAGGGCTGGTCACGGCGACCCTTTCCGGCGTCGGCGAGATCCGGTCAATCAAGATCGACCCCAGTGCGGTGGACCCGGCGGACGTGGAGACGCTGGAGGATCTGGTGCTGGCCGCGGTCCGCAACGGCAACGACGAGGTCCGCAAGCTGACCGAGGAGAAGATGGGCCCGGTCACGGGCGGCCTCGGCGGTCTCGGACTACCCGGGTTCTGAGCCGCCGCAGATGTACGAAGGCGCTATCCAGGACCTGATCGACGAGCTGGGCCGGCTGCCCGGCGTGGGGCCGAAGAGCGCCCAGCGGATCGCGTTCCACATTCTCTCCGCCGACCCGGCGGACGTCACCCGGCTGGCCACCGCGCTGCGCCGGGTCAAGGATCTGGTCAAGTTCTGCACGGTGTGTTTCAACGTGGCCGAGACCGAGCACTGCCGGATCTGCCGCGACCAGCGGCGCAGTGACGACGTGCTGTGTGTGGTCGAGGAGCCGAAGGACGTCGTGGCGATCGAGCGCACCGGTGAGTTCCGGGGGCGCTACCACGTGCTCGGTGGGGCGATCAATCCGCTGGAGGGGGTCGGCCCGGACAACCTGCGGATCCGGGAGCTGATGCTGCGGTTGGGTTCGGGGACGGTCAAGGAGCTGATCCTGGCCACCGACCCGAACACCGAGGGTGAGGCGACCGCGACCTATCTGGCGCTGATGGTGAAGCCGATGGGGATCGCGGTGTCCCGGTTGGCCAGTGGTCTGCCGGTCGGCGGCGACCTGGAGTACGCCGACGAGATCACCCTGGGCCGGGCGTTCGAAGGCCGGCGTTCGGTCTGACACCGGGCCGGCGAAACACACGAAACATGTAACAACTTGGTATAGCTCAATCTCGGACATATCTGGCCTATCATCGGCGCTGTAGGGTTCGATCGTCGTTGACGGGACAGTTAAGACACGATCCGGTACCAACCGCGTTCCGGCTGGTTTCCGGTCGCGCCGAACGCCGGCTAAGGTCTCGCCATCGGTGACCCCCGTCACTACGTTGTCCGTACCCAAAGGACGAGGTGAAGCACCCATGCGTGCACCCAGGCCGAAGGCCGCCATCGCGGCCGTCGCGGTCGCGGCGCTGGCCCTAGCCGGCTGCGCCGAGAGCGAGCGTGACGACTCCGGCGACTCCAGCGATGCCACCCTGGTCTTCGGCGTAGCCGGCGACCCGAAGGTCCTCGACCCCAGCTTCGCCAGCGACGGCGAATCGCTGCGGGTGGCCCGGCAGATGTTCGAGACCCTGGTCCGTCCCGAAGAGGGCGGTACGGCGATCACACCCGGTCTGGCCGAGAGCTGGACCCCGGACGAGTCCGGTACCGTTTGGACGTTCAAGCTGAAGTCCGGCGTCAAGTTCCACGACGGCACCGACTTCAACGCCGAGGCGGTCTGTGTCAACTTCGACCGCTGGTACAACGCGACCGGCCTGATGCAGAGCCCCGACGTCACCGCCTACTGGCAGGACGTGATGGGCGGCTTCGCCAACAACGAGAGCGAAGACCTGCCGGAGAGCCTGTTCGAGTCGTGCACCGTGGTCGACGACACCACCGTCGACCTGGCCTTCACCCGGGTCTCCAGCAAGATCCCGGCGGCCCTGATGCTGCCGTCGTTCTCCATCCACTCGCCGGCCGCGCTGGAGGAGCACAACGCCAGCGACGTGACCGGCAGCGCCGACGACATCTCCTACCCGGCGTACGCGTTGGAGCACCCCACCGGCACCGGGCCGTTCAAGTTCGACAGCTGGGACATCGCCAACAAGACCCTCACCCTGGTCCGCAACGAGGACTACGCCGGTGAGAAGGCGAAGGTCAAGACGCTGATCTTCCGGACCATCTCCGACGAGAACGCCCGCAAGCAGGAGCTGCGCAACGGCGGCATCCAGGGCTACGACCTGGTCGGCCCGGCCGACGTGCAGCCGCTCAAGGACGACGGCTTCAACGTGCTCACCCGCCCGGCGTTCAACGTCCTCTACCTGGCGATGAACCAGCAGGGCAACCCGGCACTGGCCGACATCCGGGTCCGGCAGGCGATCGCCCACGCGCTGAACCGTCAGGCGCTGGTCGACTCGAAGATGCCGCCGGGGGCCGAGGTCGCCACCCAGTTCGTCCCGCCGACCGTCGAGGGCTGGAACTCCGACGTCACCACCTACGACTACGACGTGGCGAAGGCCAAGGAGCTGCTGGCCGAGGCCGGCCACTCGGACCTGGCGCTGCGGTTCCACTACCCGACCGAGGTCACCCGGCCGTACATGCCGAACCCGAAGGACATCTTCGAGCTGCTCGCCGCCGACCTGCGGGAGGCCGGGATCACCGTCGAACCGATCCCGCTGAAGTGGTCGCCGGACTACCTCAACGCCACCACCTCCGGCAACGCGCACGACCTGCACCTGCTCGGCTGGACCGGTGACTACGGCGACGCCTACAACTTCATCGGTACGTTCTTCGACCGGCCGAAGGACGAATGGGGCTACGACAACCCGGAGCTGTTCGCCAAGTTCGCCGAGGCCGACGGTACCGCGGACATCGAGGCCCGCTACGAGCTGTACAAGGGCATCAACGCCGACATCATGGAGTTCCTGCCGGGTGTGCCGATTTCGCACTCCCCGCCGGCGATCGTCTTCGCCGAGGACGTGATCGGGGTGCAGGCCAGTCCGCTCACCGACGAGCGGTTCGCCACCGCCGAGTTCAAGTCCTGATCCACGAGTGATCTAGCGAACGGAACGAGGGCGGGCGTCGGCCGCCACCCGGGCCACCAGTCCGGATGGCGGCGGCGCCCGCCCACGCGACCCTCCACACCCCCTGCCGAGGCACCGTGTTCCGCTTCATCGTCCGACGACTGCTTCAACTCGTACCCACGCTGTTCGGTCTCTCCCTGCTGCTGTTCATCTGGCTGCACCGACTGCCCGGCGGCCCGGAGTCCGCGATCCTCGGCGAACGCGGCACCCCGGAGATGCGCGCGGCGATCCGCCGCAACCTCGGGCTCGACGAGCCGATCCTGATCCAGTACGGCCGGTTCATGAAGCGGCTGCTGCAGTTCGACCTCGGCACCTCGATCTCCACCAAACGTGAGGTCACCACCGAGTTCCTGCAACGCTTCCCGGGCACCGTGGAGCTGACCGCCGCCGCCATGCTGATCGCGATCGGCGTCGGCATTCCGCTCGGCTACCTGGCCGCCCGCCGCCGCGGCACCCTGCTCGACCACGGATCGGTGGTCGGCTCGCTGATCGGCATCTGCGTCCCGGTCTTCTTCCTCGCGTACGTGCTGAAGGCGATCTTCGCGGTGAACCTCGGCTGGTTCCCGTCCAGTGGCCGGCAGGACCCCCGCATCGACGCCACCCGGGTGACAAACTTCTTCGTCCTGGACGGACTGCTGACCCGGGAGTGGGACGCCTCGCTCAACGCGCTGTGGCACCTGGTGCTGCCAGGGTTGGCGCTGGCCAGCATTCCGCTGGCGATCATCGTCCGGATCACCCGGGCCAGCGTGCTGGAGGTGCTCGGCGAGGACTTCGTCCGTACCGCCCAGGCCAAGGGCCTGACCGGCCGGGTGATCCGCCGCCGGCACGTGCTGCGCAACGCGATGCTGCCGGTGGCCACCAGCATCGGCCTGCTCACCGGTGGGCTGCTCTCCGGTGCGGTGCTCACCGAGACCGTGTTCGCCTTCGGCGGCATCGGCGCCTTCGTCGCCGACGCCATCAGTCAGCGGGACTACCCCGTACTGCAGGGCTTCATCCTGATCATCGCGTTGGTCTACGTACTGGTGAACCTGTTGGTGGACATCTCCTACACCTTCATCGACCCGAGGGTGCGGGTCCGGTGAGCGGGCGGTTGGTCGGTACGGGTGGACAGGACTGCGGCGAGCGCGGCGCGCAGCCGCGGACGGAGGCGGCCCGATGAGTGACGTACTGAGCCCGGGGCGGAAGAAGGCGAAGCTGGACCGGCTCGCCGAGCTGTCCGCGGCGCACGACGACGAACGCGGTGTCAGCCTCTGGCAGGAGGCGTTCCGCCGGCTGCGCCGCAACCCGGCGGCGATCGTCGGCACCGTCATCCTCGGCGTCTTCCTGCTGGTCGCCCTGGTCGGCCCGTTCCTGGTGCCGTACGACCCGGCGGCGCAGCTGTGGAAGGACGAGATCCGCGAGGCGCAGGCCTTCTACCCGGGGCCGCGTGCGGAGAACTGGTTCGGCGTGGACCACCTCGGCCGCGACGAGTTCAGCCGGATGATCGTCGGCGCCCGGCAGACCCTGCTGGTCGGCGTCGTCGCCACCATGATCGGGCTGACCGTCGGCACGCTGATCGGTGGCCTGGCCGGTGCCGCCGCCGGCCTCGGCGGACGGTGGGGCCGCTGGGTGGACACCGTACTGATGCGGATCGTCGACATGCTGCTGGCGCTGCCCAGCCTGCTGCTGGCGATCAGCATCGCGGCGCTGCTCGGGGCCAGCCTGACCACCGTCATGATCGCGGTCGGCATGGTCTCGGTGCCGATCTTCGCCCGACTGCTGCGCGGCTCGATGCTCGCCCAGTCGAACAGCGACTACGTGCTCGCCGCCACCTCCCTGGGGGTCCGGCGAAGCAAGGTGGCGCTGGGGCACATCCTGCCGAACTCGCTCGCCCCGGTGATCGTGCAGTCCACCCTCACCCTGGCCACCGCGATCATCGAGGTGGCCGCGCTGTCGTTCCTGGGGTTGGGCAACCCGGACGCGTCGATCCCGGAATGGGGGGTGATGCTGGCCGACGCGCAGCGCTACCTGGACGCCGCGCCCCGGCTGGCGATCCTGCCCGCGCTGGGCATCATCATCACCGCGTTGGGCTTCACCCTGCTGGGCGAGGCGATGCGCGAAGCCCTCGACCCGAAACTGCGGAAGTGAGCCATGGCGCTGCTCGACGTGGATGAACTGGCGGTCACCTTCGCCCGGCGGGGGCAGCGGACCGTGCACGCCGTCGACGGGGTGTCCTTCTCGGTCGACGCCGGTGAGGTGACCGGGCTGGTCGGCGAGTCCGGCTGCGGCAAGAGCGTCACCTCGCTGGCGATCATGGGGTTGCTGCCGGCCGGCAAGGGCGTGCGGGTCCAGGGCAAGGCCGCGTTCGACGGCACCGACCTGCTGCAGCTCGATCCCCGGGCGATGCGGGACGTACGGGGCCGCGACGTGGCGATGATCTTCCAGGATCCGCTCTCCTCACTGAACCCGGTGGTGCCGATCGGGGTGCAGGTCACCGAGGTGCTGGTCCGGCACCGGGGAATGCGCGGCGAGGCCGCCCGGCTCGAAGCCGAGCACCTGCTGGACCGGGTCGGCATCCCGGACCCCACCCGCCGGTTGAAGGAGTACCCGCACCAGCTCTCCGGCGGGATGCGGCAGCGGGCGCTGATCGCGATGGCGGTCGCCTGCCAACCCCGGTTGCTGATCGCCGACGAGCCGACGACCGCGCTGGACGTGACGATCCAGGCGCAGATCCTGGAACTGCTCAAGGACCTGGTCCGCGAGTCCGGCACCGCACTGGTGATGATCACCCACGATCTGGGGGTGGTGGCCGGCATGTGCGACACGATCAACGTGCTGTACGGCGGCCGGGTGGTCGAGACGGCCCGCCGCCGGCCCCTGTTCGCGGCACCGCGCCACCCGTACACGGTGGGTCTGCTCGGCTCGATTCCCCGGCTCGACGCGGGCCACGGCCGGCGGCTGCGGCCCATCCCCGGCTCGGTCCGGGACCTGCTGCCCTGGCCGGACGGCTGCGCCTTTGCGCCGCGCTGCGCCCGCCAGGTGGACGCCTGCCTCGGCACCGCGCCGCAGCTGCGCCGGGAGCCGGACGGGCACGCGTTCCGCTGTGTCAATCCGCCCGAGACCGACGACACGGGGGAGGCCGCCGGTGAATGAGCCACTGGTCGAGGTCCGCGACCTCAAGGTGCACTTTCCGATCACCCGGGGCGTCCTGCTGGATCGGGTCGTCGGGCACGTCCGGGCGGTCGACGGGGTGGACCTGCGGATCGCCCGGGGCGAGACGTACGGCCTGGTGGGCGAGTCGGGCTGCGGCAAGTCGACGCTCGGCCGGGCCATCCTGCAGCTGACCCCGCCGACCGGCGGCGAAGTGGTCTTCGACGGGGTGACGTTGAACCGGCTGCCGGCGGCCAAACTCCGCACCATGCGCCGCCGCTTCCAGATGATCTTCCAGGACCCGATGTCCAGCCTGGACCCGCGGCAGAACGTCGAGTCGATCCTGGTCGAAGGACTGCAGGCGCACGACATCGGTGCCGACCGCACCGAGCGCCGGCGGATCGTCGGCGAAGCGCTCGATGCGGTCGGCCTGCCCCGCTGGGCGCTGTCCCGCTACCCGCACGAGTTCTCCGGCGGCCAACGGCAACGGATCGGCATCGCCCGGGCGCTGGTCCTCGGCCCGGAGCTGATCGTCGCCGACGAACCGGTCTCCGCCCTGGACGTGTCGATCCAGGCCCAGGTGATCAACCTGCTGGACGAGCTGCAGATCGAACGCGGCCTCACCTACCTGGTGATCGCCCACGACCTGGCGGTGGTCCGCCACATCTCGGACACCATCGGGGTCATGTACCTCGGCGCGCTGGTCGAGGAGGCACCCGGGGACCAGCTCTACCGCGAGCCGCTGCACCCGTACACCCGGGCGTTGCTGTCCGCCGTGCCGGTGCCGGACCCGGAGGTGGAGGACCGCCGGGAGCGGATCCTGCTGGCCGGGGACCTGCCGTCGCCAGCGAACCCGCCGGCCGGCTGCCGGTTCCACACCCGGTGCCCGTGGGCGCAGCCGACCCGCTGCGCCGACGAGCGGCCGGTGCTGCGCGAGATCGGCCCGTCCCGGGTGGCCTGCCACTGGGCCGAGCAGATCGCCGCCGGGTCGCTGCGCCCACACCGGACGAGTCCGGAAGCAGTCGCCCCCGCCGGTGCCGGCACCGCGCCGGCCACCGTCTCCGCCCCGCACGAACCGCTGCCGTAGCCGTCCGGCCCCTCGCGCGAGCCGCTGCCGTACGGGTCGACCGCAGGTTCAGCCGTCCGGGCGGTGCAGCAGGCCGACCGCGATGGCGTGTACGGCGTCCAGGCCGGCCGGGTCGGCCAGGTCGGCCCGGCCGCCGGTCACCACGTACCACTCCGCGGCATCCTTGTACTGCACGCGGAGGGTGACCTGGCCGGCGGCGAACTCGGTGCGCAGCGTCAACTCGCCGGTGATCACACCGACCTCGTCGGTCATCACCCCGCCCGGCCCGGCGACGATGTCCCGGGTGCGGCTCGACTCCACCGGCTCGCCCATGGTCAGCTCCTGTCGTCTCGTCGTCGGCAGCCCGTACCGCCGTCACCGACCGGTCGTTGTCCGGGGACCGGTCGCGGTCACGGACAGGTCGCCAGCATGTCGGCCAGCGCCGCCTTCTCCGGCTCCGTGACCGACAGCTCCCAGTAGTGCTTGACGGTGATCCAGTCCTGGGCGTACTGGCACCAGTAGTCCCGGTTCGGCGGCTTCCACTGCGACGGGTCCTGGTCACCCTTTGCCCGGTTGGTCGACGCGGAAACCGCGATCAGCTGCGGGCGGTCCAGGTCGTTGGCGAACTCGCGGCGCTGGTCGTCGTCCCACTCGTCGGCACCGGAGCGCCAGGCGTTGGCCAGCGGGACGATGTGGTCGATGTCGAGGTCGCCGGGGTCGGTGAAGGACTCGCCGTCGAACGCGCTGAGCCACTGCCCGCCGACCACGTTGCAGCCGTCCAGTTCGATCGCCGTGCCGTCGCGTTCCAGCACGGTGTCCCGGACATCGCAGTTGCTGCCGGCGGAGCTCCAGTGCGGAAAGTGGTCCCGGCTGTAGCCCCGCATCGAGCCGGCGGACGCCACGGTCAGCTGGTCGAGCAGCGCGGACGCCTGATCAGCGGAGCCGTCGCCGGAGCCGTCCGCCGACCCGTCGGGCGGCGCGGCGGTGGGGGAGCCGAGGGTGATGTCGACGGACTCGCAGCCGGCGGTCGCGACGAGCGCCAGGGCGGCGGCTACCGCGACCGCCGCCCGGCGCGGGTCGAATCGGATGGTCCAGGGACGCTGTCGAAAAGGGGTTCGCACCTGCTTAGCTTGCGGGTGCCCGGCGGTCAGCGCCAGGCACCCGCCGTCCCGGCGTTTCGCCGGAACCATAGTGGATCTTGGCTCGGTGCCGCCGGCTCAGCCGGCGCGCCGGCTGCGGTTCACCGCGCTGGTCACCGCCCGCACCGAGGCGATCACGATGTTCGAGTCCAGCCCGACGCCCCAGACCGTACGGTCGCCGACCTCGCACTCCACGTACGCCGCCGCCTGCGCGTCGCCACCGGCGGAGAGCGCGTGCTCGTGGTAGTCCAGCACCCGCACGCCGACGTTCACCGCCTGCAGCGCGTTGACGTACGCGTCGATCGGGCCGTTGCCCGCCGAGTCCAGGGTGTGTCGGACGCCGTCCACCACGACCACCGAGGTCGCCTCCACCTTGCCGTCGACGGTGCTCGTCGCGTACGACTCCAGGGCCACCGCCGGTTCGGTCCGCTGACCTCCGAGGTACTCGTCGGCGAAGATCTCCCACATCCGCTGCGGCTCGATCTCGCCGCCGGAGTCGTCGGTGACCGCCTGCACCACGCCGGAGAACTCGATCTGCAGCCGCCGGGGCAGGTCCAGGTTGTGTTCCTGGCGCATCACGTACGCCACCCCGCCCTTGCCGGACTGCGAGTTGACCCGGATCACCGCCTCGTAGGTGCGCCCCACGTCACGCGGGTCGATCGGCAGGTACGGCACCCCCCACGAGTGGTCGTCGACCTGGACACCGGCCGCGTCGGCGTCGGCGGCCAGCGCGTCGAAGCCCTTCTTGATGGCGTCCTGGTGGGAGCCGGAGAACGCGGTGTAGACCAGGTCCCCGGCGTACGGGTGCCGCTCGTGCACCGGCAGCTGGTTGCAGTACTCGACGGCCCGCTTGATCTCGTCGATCTGGCTGAAGTCGATCTGCGGGTCGACGCCCTGGCTGAACAGGTTCAGCCCCAGGGTGACCAGGTCGACGTTGCCGGTGCGCTCGCCGTTGCCGAACAGGCAGCCCTCGATCCGGTCCGCGCCGGCCAGCAGACCCAGCTCGGCGGCGGCCACCGCGGTGCCCCGGTCGTTGTGCGGGTGCAGCGACAGCACGACGCTCTCCCGCTGCGGCAACCGCCGGTGCATCCACTCGATCGAGTCGGCATACACGTTGGGGGTGGCCATCTCGACAGTCGCCGGCAGGTTGATGATCAGCGGCCGGTCCGGGGTCGGCGCGATCACGTCGATGACCGCACTGCACACCTCCAGCGCGTAGTCCAGCTCGGTGCCGGTGTACGACTCGGGGGAGTACTCGTAGAAGATGTCCGTGTCCGGGGTGTGGATCTCGGCGTACTTCTGGCACAGCCGCGCCCCGGTGGTGGCGATGTCGGTGATCCCGGCCTTGTCCAGGCCGAAGACCACCCGCCGCTGCAGCACCGACGTCGAGTTGTAGAAGTGCACGATGGCCCGCTTCGCGCCGCGCAGCGACTCGAAGGTCCGGTCGATCAGATGCTCCCGGCACTGGGTCAGCACCTGGATCGTGACGTCGTCGGGGATCAGGTCCTGCTCGATCAGCTGCCGGACGAACTCGAAATCGGTCTGGCTGGCCGCCGGGAAGCCGACCTCGATTTCCTTGTAGCCCATCTGCACCAGCAGCTGGAACATCCGGCGTTTGCGGTCCGGTGACATCGGGTCGATCAGCGCCTGGTTGCCGTCGCGCAGGTCGACGGCGCACCACCGGGGCGGCTGCACGATGCGGCGGGTGGGCCACTGCCGGTCGGGTACGTCGATGGCGAACTGCTGGTGGTAGGGCTGATAGCGCCGGTACGCCATCCGGCTCGGCTGCTGTCGGGCGATCGGATCAGTGGTGACGGGGCCAGCAGCGGGCTGGCCGGTGGGGATCGGGTCGTTGGTGGGCTGGACGTGGACGGACTGGCGTGCTGGGCCGGCGGTTGGCTGTGCCATGGTGCGATCTCCTGGTCTGGGAAGGTCCCGCGCTGTCGCGTCCGCCGACCGTCGCCGGCACCCGGTCCGGGGCGGCCCGCAGGTCCCGGCGACCAGTTGGTCGCGGTCTGCGCGTCGGTACGGGAAGGGCGCCGGCCGGGCCGGTCAGCTGGGCGGCGCGCCCGCACAGGTGCGGCGAGTGGTGCCGGAGCGGCTGGACAGCGTGGGCGCGGATGGGGTCAAGGCGGCGCGAGTCAACTCCGCGACGAGGTGCCGGCCTCGGGGGCCTCGTCGCGGCAGCGAAGGAGAAGCGCCTGCCACATGACAGCTCTCACCCTACGTGATCATCGCGGGTTGGCAAAGCCCAGCTGTGGATGTCAGCCGGTGCCGGCCGTGGATCCGCTGCTCACCGGCGGGGTACCGGCACCGTTCGGCGGCACGCCGGCGGTCACCGGACCCGGCAGCGTGATCGACGGCGGGGCGGTGCCCGGCTGGCCCGCCAGCAGCAGCGTCCCGAGCTCCAAGCGCACGCCGGTGAGGATGCCGTCCGGGCGGTAGCAGTAGATGCCGACGTCCAGCGGCGGCTGCAGCGACGTCGTGGTGGACTCCACGGAGAAACAGGTGCCGTCGACGCCGTCGAGCGGCTCGGTCACCGACACCGCCAGCGGGGCCCGCCGGTCGGCCAGCACCGCACGCCAGCCGGCGAACAGGTGGTGCAGCCGGGGGTCGAGCGCCGGCTCGACCGCGGCGTCCGGGTCGCCCAGCCGGACACAGTACGGCGTCACCGGGTTGGCGGCCGACGGCAGCGCACACCGGAACAGGCCGTCGGCGTTCTGCGCCATCGCGACGTCGCCCGTACCACCCGTGCCGCTCGTACCGCCCGCGCCACCCGGGGCTCCGCCCGGAATGTCCACCCGCCACCCGCCGTCCTCGGCCAGGGTCACCGCCACCGTCCGGTCCGGCCGGCCCGGGGTCTGCAACGTGTAGAACGCCGTCATCCGCAGGTCGCTGGCGGCAGCGGCCGCCGCCGCCAGCTGCGCCCGTGGCTCCGCCGGCGCAGCGCTCCCCGGTGCCGACGGCGACTGCTCGCCGGTCGGCGTGCCCTGCGGCGACGTCACCGGATCGGTCGAATCGCAGCCCAGCAGGGACAACGTGACGAACGCCACGCAGGCCAGCGCGGCAGGCGAGTTTCGTGACGCTACGGGACCCCGGGAATGCATCCGCCCATTCTGCGTACCCGGTCGGGTTTCTCGGCCCGGCGGCCCACGGACACGCTGATTTCCGTCGCCGGCCCGCTGACGAGCTGGGGCCTTTTGGCCCGACGGCGGGGCGTCGGCGTGTCGCGGACCGGGCCGCCCGGACGACCGGCCGCCCCGGACGGACACGGGCGGTGACCGCGCCCGGCCGGATCGTGGGAACGGCTGTCTGCACGGGCTCCGGACGCCGGTACCCTGATGCGGGCAGGTTGGCAGCAGCTGGAGGGGAGTGGACCGCCGTGGCACTGGTGGTGCAGAAGTACGGCGGGTCCTCGGTCGCCGACGCCGAGCGCATCAAACGGGTCGCCGAGCGGATCGTCGCGGCCCGCAAGTCCGGCGACGACGTCGTGGTGGTCGTGTCCGCGATGGGCGACACCACCGACGAACTGCTCGACCTCGCCGGGCAGATCAGCCCGCTGCCGCCCGGCCGGGAGCTGGACATGCTGCTCACCTCCGGCGAGCGGATCTCGATGGCGTTGCTCGCCATGGCCATCCACAACCTGGGCTACGAGGCGCGGTCCTACACCGGCTCGCAGGCCGGTGTGCTGACCACCTCGGTGCACGGCCGGGCCCGGATCATCGACGTCACCCCGGGGCGGCTGCAGGGCGCCCTGGACGAGGGCGCGGTGGCGATCGTGGCTGGTTTCCAGGGCGTGTCCCAGGACACCAAGGACATCACCACGCTGGGCCGCGGCGGTTCGGACACCACGGCGGTGGCGCTCGCCGCCGCGCTGCAGGCCGACGTCTGTGAGATCTACACCGACGTCGACGGGGTGTTCACCGCCGACCCCCGGATCGTGCCGAACGCCCGGCACATCAAGCAGATCACCTACGAGGAGATGCTGGAGCTGGCCGCCTGCGGAGCGAAGGTGCTGCACCTGCGCAGCGTCGAGTACGCCCGCCGGGCCGGTCTGCCGATCCACGTCCGCTCGTCGTACTCGACCAACACCGGCACCATGGTGACCGGATCGATGGAGGATCTTTCCGTGGAGCAAGCACTCATCACCGGAGTCGCCCACGACCGGAGCGAGGCGAAGATCACCATCGTCGGCGTTCCCGACGAGCCGGGTGCCGCCGCCCGCATCTTCGAGACGGTGGCCAACGCGGAGACCAACATCGACATGATCGTGCAGAACGTGTCGACCGAGGGCACCGGCCGCACCGACGTCTCCTTCACCCTGCCGAAGGCCGACGGCCCGACCGCGATGGCGGCGCTGGGCAAGGAACAGGAGCGGATCGCCTTCAAGGGCCTGCTCTACGACGACCACGTTGGCAAGGTGTCGCTGATCGGCGCCGGGATGCGTTCCCACCCGGGCGTGGCCGCCAACTTCTTCGCCGCACTCGCCGAGGCCGGCGTCAACATCGAGATGATCTCCACCTCGGAGATCCGGGTCTCGGTCGTCTGCCGGGACACCGACCTGGATGCGGCGGTACGCGCGGTGCACGCCGCCTTTGACCTCGGCGGTACGGAGGAGGCGGTGGTCTACGCAGGCACCGGCCGGTGAACCCCGGTGCCTGACGCCAGGGCACGCCAGCTGCCCACCCTCGCGGTGCTCGGTGCGACCGGAGCCGTCGGTGCCGTCATGTGCGAACTGCTCACCTCACGGGCCAATGTCTGGGGTGAGATCCGGCTGCTGGCCTCACCCCGCTCCGCCGGGCGGCTGGTGCGTTGCCGGGGCGAGGACCTGCCGGTGCACCAGGTCAGCCCGGAAGCCTTCGACGGGGTCGATGTCGTCATGGTGGACGTGCCGGACGACGTGTCCCGGCAGTGGACACCGGTCGCCACCGGGCGCGGCGCGACCGTGGTCGACAACTCGGGTGCGTTCCGGATGGATCCCGGCGTACCGCTGGTCGTGCCGGAGATCAACGCCGAGCAGGTACGTCGCCGGCCGCGCCGGATCGTCTCCAACGCCAACTGCACCGTCCTGGCCATGATCGTCGCGATCGCCCCGCTGCACCGCGAGTACGGCCTGCGCGAGCTGGTGCTGGCCAGCTACCAGTCGGTCTCCGGCGCCGGGCGGTTCGGTGTGGACCTGCTGCACAGCCAGCTGACCAGGGCGGCCAGCGACCGTACGCTCGGCTCCCGGCCCGGCGACGTACGTCAGGCGGTGGGGGACGACCTCGGCCCGTTCCCGGCCCCGCTGGCGCTCAACGTGGTGCCGTTCACCGGCGAGCTCGCCGACGCCGGCTGGTCCACCGAGGAGCTGAAACTCCGCGACGAGTCCCGCAAGATCCTCGGCCTGCCGGATCTGAAGGTCTCGTCCACCTGTGTGCGGGTGCCGGTGGTGACCGGACATTCGGTCGCCGTACACGCGGTCTTCGGCAGTGAGGTCACCGCGGACGGTGCCCGCGAGGTGCTGCGCAACGCGCCCGGGGTGATCGTGGTCGACGACCCGGCGAACGCCGAGTTCCCGATGCCGATCGACGCGGTCGGCACCGAGCCGTCCTGGGTCGGCCGGATCCGTCGGTCGATGGACGACCCTCGGGCCATCGACTTCTTCGTCACCGGCGACAACCTGCGCAAGGGTTCGGCGCTGAACACCATCCAGATCGCCGAACTGATCGCCCGGGATCTGTCCGCCAGTCGGTGACCGACGCGCTGACGTGCGGCAGACGCTGCCGCGCTGGTCTCAGCTGTGACTGAACGCAGTGTTGAGGTTGCAGCAGCCAGCCGAAGTGTGCTCTACTTGATACAGAACTCTTCTAACGGTGCCTAGGGGAAACCCGAACACCACATCCTAAGGCCGCCTTCGGGCGGCCTTAGCGTTTGAGGGAGAATCTTGCACCTCTGCTACCTCGATGAGTCGGGCGGCTGTGAGCCTCCCAACAGTAGCCCTTCCGCCACGCCTGTAATGGTGCTACTCGGCATGATCCTCGATGCGGCTACCGTCCCGGCTCTGACTCGAGACTTCCTGGATCTCAAGCGACGGCACTTCCCCGGTCGTTTCAGTTCCAGTCGCGCACTTGACCACATTCTGGTCGAGGTGAAGGGTAGTGAGATTCTGCAAATGACCCGCAGTGATTCTCGTAACAAGCGTCGGCAAGCGGATAGATTCCGGACCGAACTTCTGGATCTGGTCGAGGCGCACCATTGCCGGGTTGTTGGTCGCGTCTGGATCAAGGAGCCGACCGCCGGCATGGACGCTGAATCCAGCTACTGTTACGCGGTGCAGGATATTGCCCGTCATTTCGGTCAATACATGCAGCAAGAGGACGAAGTGGGGGTGCTGATCGCTGACGGCCGTAGTCACCAGACCAATCTGCGGGTGGCGCACTCCATCTTTACTCAGAAGTGGCGCACTGGCGGCGACCCGTACGCGAATCTCCGGGAAGTGCCCCTGTTTGCGGCCAGCGACAACCACGCGGGCCTGCAGATCGCGGATCTTCTAGCCTCAACTTTCGTCTTCCCCATGGCTGCGGCAGCCTACTGTACTTCCCGACCCGGATATGTTCATTCTTCTTCCCGGTACAACCAGGTGCGCTCCTCATTCGGGACACGTCTGGGTCAACTCCAGTACCGATACAGAGACGAGACGGGCAAGTGGCGCGGTGGCTTAGTGGTGAGTGATCGAATAGCTCACCAGTCCGGATCACGTCTGTTTCGTCCTGCCTCCCCTGTGCCGTCTACCCGCACTCCTGTGGAGCAGGCTGCGGCTCTGCCCGCCACACCTTGACGGGGGCGCATACGGACGGTGGCGGGTCGGGCGGTACTGCTTGATCCAAAAGATCGTGCATCTGGTCAGGTCCCCGAAGGGATACTCCCATCACGAAGAAGAGCGGCACCGCGCTGATCAAGTTGTTTAGCGAATGAGGGTAGGCGCTGGCCAACGCCACCCAGACGCGCTCGCATGTTCTTCACGGCGGCACGCGCCCGGCCCGACTTGACGCCAGTCATCGCGTCCATGGCCATGTTCCAGTTCGCGGCTGCCTCGCCGAGACGGCCCTGCGCGCACTGCACGTCGCCCAGGTTGGCTAACGTCAGCGTGTGAATACGGCGGTAGACATCTGAGTTTCGAGTCGCAATCGACCGGCGGAGCTGCATCTCGGCGCCCGACATATCTCCCAGATCCCGCAGGGCCTGTCCAGCTTGACTAGCAAGCGAGGTTTCCGTGAAACCGCTGGTCCGAATCCACGGCGGCTCCTCGTCCGGTGCAGATTCCGCAAGGCGCTTCTCGGCAGCAGAGATCGCCGTTGAGGTGCGTGTACGGTCACCTGTTGCCGCGTGACCCCGCGCCACGAGGATTGCGAAAAGAGCAGTGGCGGCCGGGGTGGAGCTTCCCTTCGACCAGCCGAGAGCGGATTCCGCGAGGTTGAGCGCCTGTTGCCCGTGACCGAGATCAACAGCCTGATGAGCCATCGCACGCAGAGTGAACGCTGCAAGTGCGCGGTCGTCGGCTTCATTCGCGAGCCGCAGTGATTGGACGTAGTACCGCTGAGCTAGGCCGTGCAGGGACGAATCAAATGCTTTCCATCCGGCAAGGTAGGTCATCTCCGCAGCCAGGCTGAACATTGCCCTGCGTCCCGAGTCGGACGAGAACCTGCCGCGCAGATAGTCAGCGACATCTGACGAAAGGTATTGAATGACCGCAAGACGGGCGTGGCCGCCGCCGAACCGCTCGTCAGCTCGACTGAACACCGCCAGCATGTCTCGCACGGCGTCAATCTCGCTGCGGCCTACCGCGACCCCACCGCCTTGTGCGCGTCGCCCTCGGTCTGCGACCTCCTGCCAGGACTCGAAAGGAACCGCGAGCGCAGCCAGCGAGTACAAGGCTTTGAGCGCGAAAGCTCGTCGCTCCAAGTCGGCCCTCCCGATCGTTACGAGGTTGGTGGCGCAGTCGTCCACCCACCAGTCGAGTCCGCCTAGGTCGGCTTCCAGGCTACCGTCCACGTCGAAGCCAAGGTCGGTCGGTGAGACGAGATGACCGAGTCGACGGCTGACCGCTTCGGCGAGGTAGCGAGGGGTTCGACCACTTGGCCGTACCCCTGCGACCCAGTGGCCGACGTGTGACCGATCGCAGGATCGCAGGTCGTCGTTGTGCTCGCGGGCGATGACTCGAACTGCTGCGGCACAGGCATCGTATGACCACCGGCACGCCTTGATCATCTCCCGCAGTTGCTCGTTGCGTTTCCTCTGCTGCCGTGTCATCCGCAGCCTCCCTGGTCGGACCGGCGTTCAACGCGTTCAACGCGTCCAGTGTCCTCACAGGCTACCGGAGGACGCCGACAATCCGTTTACTACAAACAGGTCCTGCCGCACCGGAGTAGAGCGCGGCGATGATCATTGGATGGCGAACGATTGTGCTTCGCGATTCGAACTACTAATCGGCTCATCCATAGATGCGAGTTGTCGATCAGCGTGGCCTCCCCTGGCTGTTGGCTGAGCGTTTGGTGTCGAGTTCGCGAGGAGAAGTCATGGAGCAGCGGAGCAGGCGGGGGCGGGTGGTGCCTCGGCAGGGCGTACTCGTGGAGCCGTGGCAGGTCAGGGCGGTGCAGTTCGAGACGCGGTGGCGTGGGCTGGACCCGGCGGCGGTGTACGCGTACCTGCGGCAGGTCGCCGATGTGCTGGACCGGCTCACCCGGCAGGCCGCCGTCGACCGGGCCGAGGCCGACCGGCTGCGCGAAGGGCTGCGGCAGTGGCGGCAACGCCACGTCGGCTGCCGCTTCAACGACCCGCCCGCCGGCGTCTACCAGTCGGAGCATCAGCGGCAGACCGGCAACGGAGGCCACTGGTGAGCGACGAACCGCGCTGGACCATCCACCTGCCGACCCGGCTCACTGACATCGAGGCCGCCGCCCGGTTCGCCGCCGCGCTGCGGGACTCGCTGGCCCACCTCGACGTCGTCGACTTCGCCGGCACCACGCTGTCGGCCACCGACCGCCCGTTGCTGCGTACCCGGGTATGGGGTGACGTCGACCCCGACCCGGCCGGCAGCGACCTGGTCAGCGACCGCACCGCGCCGGCCGATGGCTGACCCCGTCCCCCGCCAGGTCGAGATCGATCACCTGACGGAGCTGGTCGACCGGCACGCGCCGCGCGCCGACGGCTGCGCCTGCGGCGACCCGCTCACCGCCGCTGGCCGCTGCTGGCGCACCGAGGTCGCGCTCACCCGGCTGCGCGACCTCGGTGTGCACGTCGCCGCCGTCGACCAGCCGGAGAACGCCGGATGAGCATGCACGTCCCCGTCCGCCCGAGCTGGGTCTGCGCCGGCTGCGGGCATGCCTGGCCGTGCCTCGACAGCCGGCGACAACTCACGATCGAGTACGCCGACGCCCGCGTCTCCCTGTCGGTCTACCTCGCCACCAACATGGTCGAGGCGATGACCGACCTGCCGGCCGGGCACGGCTGCGACCTCTACTGGCGTTTTCTCGGCTGGCTGTGATGTCGATGTCGATTTTGCGCCCCGGCGACGAACCGATGCACTACGACGACGGCTCACACCGCTGGATCCCGCCCGACCCCGACTACGACCAGGAGATCTGGGAGAACCAGGTGCGTGAACACCAACACGAGCATCGCGGGCGTCCGGACCCACCCCCGCCCCGCTACCGCCTCATCCGGCGATCCGCCGCAAGGTGAGAAACTGGACTGCACCAGCCAGGGCGCTCAGACACGCAGTTGGACATGCGAAGGGCCATATCGATGTGATCGACATGGCCCTTGACCTGGTCGGGGTGGCCGGATTTGAACCGACGACCTCTTCGTCCCGAACGAAGCGCGCTACCAAACTGCGCCACACCCCGAGGTCCGCTGGGCAATACTAGCCCACCGGCTCGGCAGGGCAAATCCGGTATCCCCGGTGCGCCGCCGCCGGCCCACGGGCGGCGCGTCACTGGGCCGCCGGCTGACGCAGGCTGACCTGCGTCGACGTTCGGTCAGCGTTGGATCAGCGGGCGATCAACGTCAGCAAGGTGGCCTCCGGCGGGCAGGCGAACCGGACCGGCGCGGTCGGGTGGGTGCCCAGCCCGGCCGAGACGTGCAGCCACGAGTCGGTGCCCGGCCACCGGTGCAGGCCCTTGGCCATCGACCGGGGCAGGTCGCAGTTGGTGACCAGGGCGCCGACGAACGGCATGCAGACCTGCCCGCCGTGGGTGTGCCCGGCGAGCAGCAGGTCGAGCCCGTCGGCGGCCATCTCGTCCAGCACCCTGGGCTCGGGAGAGTGGGTGAGGCCGAGACTCAGGTCGGCCTCCGGCGACGGCGGGCCGGCGACGGCGGCGTAATCGTCGCGTTCGATGTGCGGGTCGTCCACACCGGCCGCGTCGATCAGCCGGCCGCCGGCCTTGAACGACGCCCGGCGGTTGTTCAGAT
Organism: Solwaraspora sp. WMMA2059; assembly: GCF_027497315.1. Taxonomy (GTDB): domain Bacteria; phylum Actinomycetota; class Actinomycetes; order Mycobacteriales; family Micromonosporaceae; genus Micromonospora_E. The sequence continues at coordinate 6,410,980 of NZ_CP114908.1, forward strand.
CGTGCCAGCCGGCGCCGACCAGCACCTCGCGCAGCTCCTCGAACGGCAGGTCCGGGCCGGGTCGGTAGTCCCGCTCGGGCAGCAGGTAGCTCAGCGGGTTCTTCCACACCGGGCCGGTGTAGTCGTTCGACCCGAAGACGAACACGCCGGGTAGGTCCAGCAGGGGCTGCAGGGCCCGTAGCGCGCCCGGTACGGCGTCCGGGTGGGCGAGGTTGTCGCCGGTGACCACGACCAGGTCCGGGTCCAGCCCGGCCAGCGCCGCCACCCAGGCCTGTTTGCGCCGCTGGTCGGGCATCATGTGCATGTCCGAAAGGTGCAGGATGCGCAGCGGTTCTGCGTCCGGCGCGAGCACCGGCACGTCGAACCGGCGCAGGGTGAACATGTTGCGCTCGATGAGCGAGGCGTACGCCAGGGTGGCGGCGCCGAGTGCTGCGGTGCCGGCGGCGAGCCGGAATACGGTGCGCTTTCGCATGCCGACCAGGGTAGTTTGGCCACTCATGAGCACCGTGAAGGACCGCCTGACCGCTGACATGCGGGCCGCGTTGAAGGCCCGGGACGAGCTGACCACCTCCACCCTGCGGATGGCGCTGGCCGCGATCGGCAACGCCGAGGTCGCCGGCAAGGCCAAGCGGGAGCTCTCCGACGAGGAGGCGTTGGCCGTGCTGACCAAGGAGGCGAAGAAGCGCCGGGAGGCGGCTGCGGCGTTCGCCGACGCCGGCCGGGTCGATCAGGCCGCCAAGGAGCGGGCCGAGGGCGAGGTGCTGGACCGCTACCTGCCGCGTCAGCTCGACGACGAGGCGTTGGCCGGCATCGTCGCCACCGCACTGGCCGAGGGTGGGTTCACCGGCAAGGCGCAGATGGGCCCGGCCATGAAGGCGGCCCAGGCCGCGGTGGCCGGCCAGGCCGAGGGAGGCCGGGTGGCAGCCGCGGTACGCCGCCAGCTCGGCCTTTGACCGGAAGCTGCGATAGGTGCCGAACTTGAAAGCCTATCGGGACTGCGAGTAGCTCCCGCAGTCCCGATACAGTGAATGCCACTCAATACGTAAGCTCCATCGGAGCAGTTGCTTGCCTGGCCTTCAACGGCTCTTCTGAGTTGAGTGGGGTTCGCGGTTGACGGTGACCCTGGCGTAGAGGGCTCGCAGCCCTTCGGTGATCATCTGAGTGTCTAGATCGGATGTTCACAAGCGGAGAGCTGCGAGCATGGTCAACAATATGACCCGGCTGCTGGGCCTGGATGGTGGACCGGGTCAGGTTGGACCCCGACGGTGTCCCGGTGGTCGCTCTGTCTACCGCCGATGAGCAGGTACGATGCCGCTCGGACTGCGGTGCGCGGGCCCGGCGGGTCAAGGACTGGGTGACGACCCGGCCCCGGGATCTGCCCGTGGCGAGCCGGGCGACGCGGTTACGGTGGCGCAAACGCCGCTGGCATTGCGACCAGGGTGGATGTCGACGCCGGACGTTCACCGAGCAGGTGGGCGGGTGACGAACTTCCGGTGTGTCGCTGCCCGGCAAACAGCGAGGTCTCCGGTGGATGGCTTATCGACCAAGACGAACCATCGACACGGAGACCTCGTGACCAGCGTAGCGGTGACGAGGCGGCACGACCTGACGGACGCTCAGTGGGCAGTCCTGGAGCCTCTCCTGCCCACCGCACGCCGGCCGGGCCGACCGCCCGCATCAACGAAACGGCAGCTCATCGACGCGATCCGGTGGCGGACCCGGGCCGGCGCCCCGTGGCGGGACATCCCCGACCACTACGGCTCCTGGGCGGCGGCGTACGCCCTGTTCCGCCGGTGGCAGCGCGACGGGACCTGGGCCAGGATCCTGACCGCGTTGCAGGCCCTGGCCGACGCGGCGGGACGGATCGTCTGGGACGTGTCCGTGGACTCCACGATCAGCCGCGCGCACCAGCACGCCGCCGGAGCGCGTAAAAGGGGGATCTGCAGGCCGAACCGCCCGGCGGTACCGGGTCGGAACCCGACGACCACGCGTTGGGGCGTTCCCGTGGCGGACGGACCACGAAACTGCACCTGGGCTGTGAACAGGGACAGAAACCGCTGTCAATCGTGCTGACCGGTGGGCAGCGTGGCGACAGCCCGCAGTTCACGACGGTCCTCGACCGAATCCGGGTGCCCCGGTTGATCCCGCACTCGACCCCGAGATCTACCAGCAGCGCCACGCGGTCGAGTGCGGGATCAACCGGCTCAAGCGCAACCGAGGCCGGCATCCCGGTGGTCAACCTGGACCGTGCCGTCGCGACCCGCTACGACAAACTCGCCGTCCGGTACGAGGCGACCGTGCAGGTCGCGGCGATCAACGAGTGGCTGTGACCGACTTTGATACACGCCCTAGGGCTGTATGGTCACCACTCTCTGGGCCACGTCCAGGTGGATCCCTAGTGAATGCTGACTGTTGGTGAACACTCAGGATCCGAGCGGTAGGGGCTGTTGTTCGGGGCCGGATCTCGTGAGTCCAGGCCTCAGTCCATCCATTGCGGTGGCTGGGGCTGGTGCCGGGACCTGCGCTTTCCTGGTTGATCACAGATGCGTAGGATCACCTCCACATCGCCGCCGGCGGCAGTCCGCTGCCCGTCCGGGTCACACCCCCGTCTCCTGTTCAGGTTCGCCACATCGGCGATGAAGAGTTGGGTGCTGCAGTTGATGCAAACCCTAGTTTGGCTGCGAGCCAGACGTCGACCACTATGGACCTATTGCGTTGCGCTCGCGCTGGTGGTCGTGCTGGTGGTGACCGGCCACGCACGACCCGTCGCGGCGCAGAGCGCGTCAGGCTGCGAATTCGGTGAATCGGCTCTCGAAGCTGGAGCGACCGGACCGGGTGAGGTCACGCTACGTATTGGTTGCGCCCGGGACATCGGGAGTTTCGGCGTGTTCGCAGAGCGCGACGACGACATCGTCGCGATCCTGGAGTTCACCCCCGCCCGCGACGAGGCTGAGCTCCGCGAGATCCTGCAACGTCAGGTTGACGACGCCAACCAGGCGCGCGACGCGGGAGCCAGCCTGAGCTCGTACCTCCTCGCAAAGGCGGACGAGTTCGGGATCGGGTACTACGCGGAGCAGGACGAGGATATCGACTTCGACGGCGAGATTCACCGGATGGCCAACCACCTGGTGATAGTGATCCCGCAGGCGGAGGTCGAGGCCGCGTGGAGTTGGATCGGCGTCCTGAAGAAGATCGCGCTGGCGTTGATCTTCTTCGGTGTCTGGGCGCTCGTCGAAGGCACCTGCGTTGCCTTCTTCGCGCCAGAGGCGCCGGTGGCCGCGGTGCTGTGCGGAGCCTTCGCGGGATTCATCGCAGGCGGTGTACGGGAGTTGCTGTCGGCTGTCTTCGCCGGCAAGGAGATCAATAGCGACGTGTGGTCGGACGTACTCGGGACCGCGCTCGGCGGTGCGTTCGTCGGCGCGACCCTGCACGGTGCCATTCAGCTGGTCGAGTCGACTGTCCGGCCCATGTACGCCGCGCTGGGGAAGTTCCTGAGGGAGACCAGCCTCAAGGTGTGGAACTCGCTCAAGAGCCTCGTCAGCCACGCAGCCGACATGTTCACGGCCGAGGCCGCGGACGTCCTGCGCAAGGCAGTGGAGCTCGCAGCCCGGCACGGGATCGGAACGTTCGCGACCGGCAAGTGCCCCGGCTACGACCCCAGCTCCGGCAACGGCACTGGGCTCGGGTGGCAGGAACTCGGCCGGATGCAGGACGGCCTCAAGCGGCGCCTCGATCTGCTCGATAACGACAACAGCTCGGGCGAAACGGTATCGAGGACCAAACTGCAGTACGCGGACGTCGACGGCGACGGCCTGTCGGACCGGATCCTGGTCGCGGCGGCCGGACGCGCCGAACTGTCGCAGAACGTCGGGTGTGGCGAGGACGGCCAGCGGCTCTGGGCGCAGCGTAGTGACGCCGGACCGATCGAGGACATACTGGAGCAGTTCAACGCCGACCAGGTCCACTTCGGCGACCTCGACGGCGATGACCGAGCCGACCTTATCGCGGTCCTCGAGGCCAGCCAGTCACCGACCGGTGTCCCGATGATCCAAGCCTGGCGCAGTGAGTCGTCGATCAGCGACATCCGGTGGGCGGCGGGCAGCCAGGTCGCGGACAACCTCGGGTTCGCCGCTGCCGAGCGGCGCTTCTTCCTCGACATCGACGGTGACGGTGACAGCGACTACCTGACGGTCACTGCGGACAACACCGTGAGCGCCTGGGAGAACACCGCGTGGGGCCTGCCCGGGCCGGCTGATTGGAGCCGGATTGACGGCTTCGGGCATCCGGGCCAGGGACAGGGCGGCGGGAAGGTCTACTTCGCCGACGTCACCGGGGACGGCCGCGCGGATCTGCTCCTGGTCGACTACGTCACTGGCGGGGTCCAGGCATGGGAGAACGTCGGCAGCCCGTGGACCAGCTCGACCGGCTGGCGGTCACTGGGCACCATCCGGATGGGTGCGCCGCTGGCTGGTGGCTCCGGTGCGATCTTCAGCGACCTCGATGGCGACCAGGTCGCGGACCTGCTGCTGCTCGACAGCGTCGAGGGCGGCGTCGACGGTTGGCGGCTGCCGCGCTACGGGTCAGGCGAACAGGGGCCGGGCCAGCCAGGCGTACCGACCTCCCCGGAGCAGCTTCCGCCGGGGACGCTGCCGGCGTACAGCGGTGGTGATCCGCGTCCGCAGGTGACTGGCCGGCTGATTCAGAACAGCAACTTCACCGGCAGCTTCAAACCGTGGTGGGTGAACGCGGGGATGACGCCGAAGGTGGACGGTGGGGTCTTCTGCGTGACCGCCCCGGCATCGGAGAAGCCATGGGATGTGCTTGTCGGGCACAACAGCATCTACCTGCCACGAGGGAACTCCTACACGTTCCGGTTCCGGGTGCGGACCAGCGAGACGGTGCCGTTGGTGGTGCAGATCGCTCCGTTCGACAACCCGAACCACACGACGTACCTGGTCAAGTATCCGACCGTCACCGGCGGGGCGTGGCGGACCTACGAGTACACCTTCAACACCAGCTTCAGCCAGGAGTACGTGCTGTCGCAGGTACAGTTCCGCCTCGGCGGGTCGGACCAGGCGTACGAGTTCTGCATGGACGACGTGACGCTCAACGGTGCCAGCTACGTGTACCAGGCGCAGCGGGGTCCGGCGGTGAAGGTCAACCAGCACGGCTACCTGCCGCAGGGGCCGAAACGGGCGACGCTGGTGACGGACGCGGCGAACCCGCAGTCCTGGACGCTGCGGCGGGTCGGCGGCGGCGACGTGGCGACCGGGCAAACCGTCCCGGCCGGCTTCGACGGCTCGGCCGGCGCTTCGGTCCACCTGGTCGACTTCAGCTCGGTTACGGCGACCGGCCGGTTCGAGCTGGTGGTCGGTGGCCAGGCCAGCTACCCGTTCGACATCCGGACGGACCTGTACGCGTCACTGCGAACGGACTCGATGCGGTTCTTCTACCCGAACCGGAGCGGCATCGCGATCGACGGCGGCATTGCCGGGGCGGAGTACGCCCGCCCGGCCGGGCATGTGGCGTCCTCGCCGGGCGGGGGCGACACTGCGGTGCCGTGCCAGTTCCCGCAGTCGTTCATGGACAACTGGACATGTGACTACACGCTGGACGTCACCGGCGGTTGGTACGACGCGGGTGACCATGGCAAGTACGTGGTCAACGGCGGCATCGCCACCTACCAGCTGCTCTCGGCGTGGGAACGGGCCGTGGCGGTGGGTCGGTCCGGGCCGCTGGGCGACTCCACCCTGGCGATCCCGGAGCGCGGCAACGGCGTGCCCGACATCCTCGACGAGGCCCGCTGGAACCTCGAATTCATGCTGAAGATGCAGGTACCGGACGGGCTGCCACTGGCCGGGATGGTGCACCACAAGGTCCACGACGAGTCGTGGACCGGGCCGCCGATGCTGCCGCACCAGGACACGAAGCAGCGCGAGCTGCACCGGCCGTCGACGGCGGCGACGTTGAACCTGGCCGCGGTCGCCGCCCAGGGGGCGCGGCTCTACGCCCCGTACGACGCGGCCTTCGCCTCCCGGCTGCGGTCGGCGGCGCAGCGGGCCTACGCCGCGGCGCTGGCCAACCCGACGCTCTACGCGCCCAGGGCGGACCGCTCCGGCGGTGGCCCGTACGCCGACAGCGACGTCACCGACGAGTTCTACTGGGCGGCGACGCAGCTGTACCTGACCACCGGCAGCGGGACGTACCTCGACGCGGTGCGGGCCAACCCGTACCACACTGCGGGGGCGGCGTTCAACCAGAACGGCTTCTACTGGGGGCAGGTCGCCGCTCTCGCCCAGCTGGACCTGGCCCGCTTCGGCAGCGGACTGTCCGAGCAGGCGCAGATCCGCCATTGGGTGACGACCGCGGCGAACCGGCTGATCTCGTTCCAGCAGGCCGAACGGTTCGGGCAGACGTACACCCCGGCCAGCGGTCTGTACGACTGGGGATCGAACGCGTCGATCCTGAACAATCAGGTGGTGATCGCCACGGCGTACGACCTGACCGGCAACACGATGTACGTCGACGCGGTGTTCGAGGCGTTCGACTACCTGTTGGGCCGCAACGCCCTCGGTCAGTCCTACGTCACCGGGTACGGCACCAACGACGCGAAGAACCAGCACAGCCGCTGGTACGCGAGGTCGTTCGACTCGACGCTGCCGAATCCGCCGGTCGGCTCGGTGTCCGGCGGGCCGAACTCCAGCCTGCAGGACCCGCTGTCGGCGTCCTGGCTGCACGGCTGCGCCCCCCAGTTGTGCTACGTGGACAACCTGGAGGCCTGGTCGACAAACGAGATCACCATCAACTGGAACTCGGCGCTGGCGTGGGTCAGCGCCTTCGCCGCCGACGAGGCACCGCGCCGGTGAGCCACCGTCACCCATCGGTGATTCGTCGCTGATCTGTCGCTGAAAGCCGGCCGGCCCGCCCGGGAGAGATCCGGGCGGGCCGGCCGTTCAGCCGGGTCCGACGGCCCCTGCTGAGGACCGCGCCCGGCCGGTTGAGCTCGTCCTTGTACAGCCTGGACCTTGACCGTCTTGCCGTCGCGGTCAGGCTCCTCAGCGTTGATTCCCCGGCCGTGAAGCAGCATCCACGAACGCCACTGCGGGGAGGGCCAGACCTCCTGGACTCGGAGCCGGACCGGGCGCTTGCCGTCCACGTGGTCGCACTGCCGCAGCGCCACCAGATCACCGGGGCACACCAGAGCTTCGTCGTCAGGCATCGTCCGACGCTCCGTACGACTCGGCGGACTCGTCCTGGTCGTCGTGCGCGGGTATCCGGCGGTCATCAGCCCGGAGAGATGGAGTACGGCGCGGATCCGCCGGGCACTACTGGGGTCCCACCGGTCCAGGATGGCGATCGCCCGCAGGAACGGCCGGCAGGGGCCGGGTACGCCGCCGCACCGGTGGCACTCGCCGGTGGTCGGGTTCGGGATGTGGGTACGGGCGGTCGAGTTCGCGTCGTGGACCGCCCGGGACAGCTCGGGGGACCGTTCGCCCGGGTGGACCGGTGGCTTCCGTCCACCCGGATGTGCTCGGACTGTGGCCGGATCAACGAGCGGATGGCGTTGGACGTGCGGTCGTGGGTCTGTCCGTGTGGCGGTCACCACGACCGGGACGTCAACGCGGCGATCAACATCAAGGCCGCCGGGCAGGCGGACTTCAACGACCGTGGAGCGCGGGTAGGACCGGGACCCGTCCCGGCACCGCGCGGTGAAACGGTAGCCCACCAGAACACCGCGCGTATCACGCGCGGCGTGGCTGGAATCGCCGCCGTTTAGGGCGGCGAGGATGTCAACCGTCTCACCCGACGCCGCCGAAGGCTTCTACCGCCTCGTTGACGCCGCCTACGAACGCCGCAGCCTCGCCGTCAGCTCGAACCTGCATTACGCCCACGTCGTCGTCATACAGGGCGACAGCTTCCGGCTCAACCAGGCCACCACCGGACAGCGGGTGAAATTACTGAACTGACCAGAAACACCACCCACGGCGGGGAACTAACTGGCCGCCGTTGGGGAGAACCGACGGCCGCCAGCGGGACATCCGCAGGCCGCGTTCGACAACCTGTTCACCGCCGTCCGCCCGGCACCCGGCTGACCACAGCGACACCGACGCGCGACCAGGCGGCCCGACCACACCACGAACCCCCGCCCCAACCCGGAACGACAACACCCGGAGCAAGCCGACCACGTGATCGGCGATTCGCCGCCCCCGAAATCTCCCAGTACCGAAACTATTCAACCGAGCTCAAGACGAGGGAGGAAGGCGAGCGGTACGGGTTCTCGCTGTGCCGCATCGACAGCGCCGGCACGCGCGACCAGACGTACGACCTGCTCGAAGTCATCCGGGTCGCCGTCGACCCACGTCAGCCGGAGAAGCTGGAGGAGAACCTGCGCGGCTGGGCGATCGCGACCCTGGCCGGCGGCCACGGGTTCGGCTGCTACCATGCCGCCTTCAGCACTCTCGACGAGGACGACCAGCCCGAGAGCGACCTCGGCAACCTCGACATCAACTGGTCCGGCTCGGAAGTTCTCGTACCGGGCGAGCAGGGGTTGAAGCGGACGGGCGGGCACCGATGTGGATCGGTGCCCGCCCGCCACTAGATTTCGCCAGTCAGTCGTCCGGGTTGCCCGGGTTACCGGGACGTCCCGGCCCGTTGCCCGGCCCACCGGGACCGTCACCGTCGCCCGGGCTCGGCTGGGCACCCTGGCCGTTGCTGACCCGGATGATCACCACTCCGCCCTTGATGGTGCGGCCGCTCGGGCTGGTGCCGGCGGCGGTGCCGGCCGGGCAGGTGGAGTCGACCGCACCGGACCGGTCCACCTCGACCTCGAATCCGGCACCGGCCAGCCGGGACCGGGCGTTGTCGATCGACTGACACTGCACCCCCGGGATGGAGCGCTGCTCACCGCGGACCAGTTTGCCGCTCGGTGCCTTGAACTGCTGCTTCTCCTTGCCCTTCATCGCGTCCCGCAGCGTCTCGTAGACCGCCGGGTTGACGATCGTGTGCTTCATCTCGGCGTTGGTGTCGGCCCAGTCCGGGTCGGCCAGCACCCCGGCGACGGCGAGCTGCTTGGTGGTCACCACCATGGTGGCGGTCTTCTCGGCGTCGGTGGTGCCGGTCTTGCCGGCGACCGGGTGCCCGACGATGCTGCGCACGCCGTTGGCGGTGCGGCCCCGGCACTGCGACGTCGACGAGTTGTCGCCGACCGGGCAGCGCGCCGCGTCGATCGCGGCCCGGGCCACCTCGGTGGAGACCACCTGCTTGCACTGCGGCTGGGCGATGTCCAGGCTGTTGCCGTCCTGGTCGCGGATCTCCTTGACCGGGATCGGCTTGCAGTACTTGCCGTCGGCGGCGAGGGTGGCGTACGCGTTCGCCATCTCCAGCGGCGTGGTGCTGGAGACGCCGAGGGTGAAGGCGCCCCACTGGTTGGCACCCTCCGGGTCGGCGGCGAACCGGGCGTCGTTGGAGGCCCGGAAGGTGATGCCGAGGCGCTGCGCCACGTCGACGGCGGAGGCCGCGCCGACCCGCTCCTGCAGCGGCACGAAGTACGTGTTGACCGAGGCGCCGAAGGCGCTCCACATGTTGTGTACGCCGTTCATGCTGGAGTTGGCGTTCTTGGGGCAGTACTTGTTGGTGCCCGCGCAGGCGGCCGGGCTGCCCCGTTCGACAATGTACTTCGACTCGTACGGGCTCTTGGCGTTGATTGTGTACTCCAGTGGGTAGCCCTTCTCCAGGGCCGCCACCAGCGGGAAGATCTTGAACGTCGAGCCGAACTGGTAACCGGTGATGTCACCGCCACCGGTCAGCAGCGGGTTCGTGGTGTTCGGGTAGGTGCCCCGGATGCCCTTGTCGGCTTTCTTCGGGTCGCTGGAGAGCTTGTTCTTCGGGTTGTCCGGGTCGTCGAGCTTGTAGTTGCGGTTGACCGCCATACCGCGTACGTACCCGGTGCCCGGCTCGACCGCCGCCACCATCAGCGCGTGCTTGCTGCCGGTCTTCAGCGCGTCCTCGACGGCGTTCTTCGCCGCGTCCTGCGTCTGCAGGTCGAGGCTGGTGACGATGTGGTAGCCGCCGCTCTTGAGCCGCCGCTCCCGGTCGTAGCTGGTGGCACCGAACGTCTCCTGCTCCATCCACCAGCGGTAGAAGAAGTCGCAGAAGAAGCCCCAGTGGTTCTTGTTGGCGGCGACGCAGCCGTTCGGCGCGCGCTTGCCGTTGACGACCAGCTCGACGGCCTTGGCCTCGTCGGCTTCCTCCTGGGTGATCGCCCCGGTCTTGACCATGTTGTCGATGACGTAGTTGCGCCGGTCGACGGCCTGTGGGTAGCCACCCGGCGTGGTCGGGTCGAACGCCGTCGGGGCCTTGACCAGGCCGGCGAGCATGGCGGCCTCGTCGATGGTGAGGTCCGCCGGCTGCTTGCTGAAGTAGACCTGGCTGGCGGCGAAGACGCCGTACGCGCCGTTGCCGAACGGGGCGATGTTGAGGTAGCGCTCCAGCACCTCGTCCTTGGTCATCTCCTTGGTGAGCTGCATCGCGTACTTCATCTCGCGCAGCTTCCGGGCGTTGGTGTCCTCGGTGGCGGCGATCACGTCCTCGGGGTGGGTCGCCGAGTAGGCGATGGCCAGCCGGACGTACTGCATGGTCAGCGTCGAGGCGCCCTGGGTGGTCTCGCCGGCGCCCTGGTTGGCGACGAAGGCCCGGGCGACACCCTTGACGTCGACCCCGTTGTGCTCGTAGAAGTTGTGGTCCTCGGCCGCGATGATCGCCGCCCGCATGATCGGTGCGACGTCCTTGATCGGGACGTCGCGGCGGTTCTCGTCGTACATCGCGGCGAGCGTGGTCTTGCCGTCGGCGGCGTACAGGTAGCTGATCTGCGGCGCTCGCTTGACGGTCAGCTCGCTGGGCAGCTTGTCGAAGGTCTCCGCGCCTGCCTTGGCTGCCAGGCCAGACATCGCCACTGCGGGGAACGCGGCAGCGGCGACCACCACGCCGGCCAGCAGCCCACAGATCAGCAGCGATGCGGCGTTGGTCAGTGGGTTGTGGTCTCGCTTCCGCATCAAGGTCACCCAGTCAGGGTACGTGAGGGACTGAAGAGGTCGCCGTGTGGCGCACCTGTGCATTTCCTGCCGGCTCCGGCCTCGTTGTGCTAAACGCAGAGACCCGTCCGGCGGTTGTGGTCTCCGCCGCCTACTTTCCCCCCGGGAAGGTGTGGGTGGCGGGGTTTCCCCGTTTCCGCCTCGGGTACCCCTGCTCGGCAGAGCGCCCGGGAAGGGTGTTGTGTCCGGATAAGCGGATTTCGCCAATAACGTTGCGTAATCACCCAACTACAGAACATGATGGTCCGGCGAGGATCGCACGGCGGCGTGCTGCGGGGGAAAGCAGCGTCAGCCGCCCGGCTTGCCGACTGACTCCACCGGTTGCAAGCGGAAATTGCTAGGGGGGACGTGGAACGATGGGCATGATCGCTGATTGGCCCAGCCTGGCGGCGTGCCAGAGCGGAGACCCGGACGCGTTGTTCGTGCAGGGCGCTGAGCAGAACGTGGCCAAGCGCATCTGCCGGGGTTGCCCGGTCCGGTACGAGTGCCTGGCCGACGCACTCGACAACCGGATCGAATTCGGGGTCTGGGGCGGCATGACCGAGCGGGAACGGCGGGCTCTGCTGCGCCGGCACCCGCAGGTGGCGAGCTGGCGCAGAATGTTCGAAGCAGCCATGCGGGACCGCGAAAAGGTGCTCGTCGCCACCAAGTGATCCGCTGAACCGGGAGCTGTGCAGGACCAGAGGGAGCTGCGCGGGGCCAGGCTCAGCCGGCGACCGCGTGGCCGATCGTCCGTAGCCCGTCGATGTCATGCACGTCGGCGGGCTGCGCGCGGACGGTCGCCACCGGCACCTGCGGGAACGCGTCAGTGAACATCGCCGCGACTCGGCGCTCCCGCGCCGACTGCTGTGCCACCGCGGCGTGCACCCGCAGCACCCCGGCCGTCGCCGGATGCCCGCCGTCGCGGTCCAGCTCCTGCGCGGCGGACAGGCTCCGCTCGGCGGACAACCCGGGTACGGCCGGCTCGTGCACCCGGTTGAGCACCAGCCCGGCCAGCGGCATCCGCTCCGCGCCGAGCCGACCGGCGAAGTACGCCGCCTCCCGTACCGCATCCGGCTCCGGCGCCGCGACCAGCAGGAACGCCGTCTCGTCGGCCTGCAGGACCCGGTACGTCTGCTCGGCCCGCTGCCGGAAACCGCCGAACATCGAGTCCAGCGCCGCCACGAAACCGGACAGGTCACTGAGCAACTGGGCGCCGAGGATCTTCTGCACCGCCCGGGAGAACACCCCGAACGACGCGGTCACCAGGCTGAACATACTTCGACCGCCGGCCCGGGCCGGTGCCAGCAGCAGTCGGAGCATCCGGCCGTCCAGAAAGCGCGCCAACCGGGCCGGTGCGTCCAGGAAATCCAGCGCGGACCGCGACGGCGGCGTGTCGACCACGATCAGATCCCACTCGCCACCGGCGTGCAGCTGGCCCAGCTTCTCCATCGCCATGTACTCCTGCGTACCGGCGAAGGTCGAGCTCATGGCCTGGTAGAAGGGGTTCGCGAAGATCTCGGCGGCCTTGTCGGTGTCGGTGTGCGCGAGCACCACCTCGTCGAAGGTGCGCTTCATGTCCAGCATCATGGCGTGCAACTCGCCGCCGCTGGCCTCCACCTCGATGCCCTTGACCTGCCGTGGGGTGTTGTCCAGCTCGGTCAGGCCCAGTGACTGCGCCAGCCGGCGGGCCGGGTCGATGGTGAGTACCACGGTGCGCCGGCCGTGCCGCTCAGCGGCGCGCAGCGCCAGGGCCGCCGCGGTCGTCGTCTTGCCCACCCCGCCGGCACCGCAGCAGACCACGATCCGCACGCCCGGATCGGCCAGGATCCGGTCGACGTCCAGCGGTGGCGCTGCGTGATCAGGAGGCACCAGTCGAGCGTATCGGGGTCGGCCCAGGATCCGCCGATCAAGTCGCTGTGAGGTCGCTTCCAGCAGCTGGCCCGGTGCCGGTCAGCAACGCTGCGGCCAGCGTGTCCAGGCCCTCGCGGGTGACCCCGTCCGGCAGCAGCGGCAGCCGGACGATCGGCCGGCCCAACTCGACCAGGTCGGTCAGCAGCGAGTCCTCCAGCGCGCGGCGGGTGAGGTGCTCCTGTGCCTCGGCCCGCAGGCCGGTCACCGTCTCCCGGTCGGTCGGCAGCCCGGCTGCGGCCAGCCCGCGCCGTAGCTGCGTCTGGCCGACCGGTCCGTCAGCGAGCAGCGGCGGCCGGGCCGAGTTGACGATCACATTGCCCACCGGGATGCCCAGCGCGGTCAGGTCGGCGACCGCGTCGAGGGTCTCCTGCACCGGCATCTCCTCCAACAGGGTCACCACGTGCACCGCGGTGATCGGCGAACGCAGCAGTACCGCGACGCCCTCGCTCTGCGTCTTGATCGGGCCGACCTTGGCCAGCCGGGCAGCCTCGGCGGTCACGTTCAGGAACCGGCCGATCCGCCCGGTGGGCGGTGCGTCGAGCACCACCGCGTCGTAGACCCGTCGCCGGTCCACCATCCGAGTGGTGGCCTCCTTCACCTTGCCGGTGAGCAGGACGTCGCGCAGCCCGGGGGCGATGGTGGTGGCGAAGTCGATGGCGCCCAGGCGCCGCAGCGCCCGCCCGGCCGCGCCCAGCTTGTAGAACATGTCGAGGTACTCCAGCAGCGCCTCCTCCGGGTCCACCGCCAGGGCGCGGACCTCGCCGCCGGCGGCCGAGGTGGTGATCCGGCGCTCCTGGTACGGCAGCGGCCCGAGGTCGAACAGCTGTGCGATGCCCTGGCGGCCCTCCACCTCGGCGAGCAGGGTGCGCCGGCCCGAGCCGGCCAGCGCGAGCGCCAGCGCGGCGGCGACACTGGTCTTGCCGGTCCCGCCCTTGCCGGTCACCACGTGCAACCGGGACGGCCAGCCGGGTACGGCGGCGACAGGTGACTGCTCGGTGACCCCCACGTCCAACCAGACTAGTGCGCGACGCCGCTCAGTTGACGTCGCAGACGAACCAGCCGGACTTCTGCACCACCATGAAGCTGAGATCCTGCTCCGCGCTGCGCTCGTCCTCGGTGACCATGCGCACGGTGACCGAGACGACGGCCCGATCTTCGTCCTGCTCGTCGACGGTCGGCACGTTCCACTCGAACTGCGGGTTGCGGTACGTCGACGAGTAGCCCTCGATCTCCTCCACCTTCTCGATCAGCGCGGACTCGTCCCGGGCCTCCCGGCAGACCAGGTCGGCCGCGGCCGTGACGTTCCGGTCGGTGTACACCGCCTGGAGGAACTCGTCCACGGCGGCGACCGGTTCGGCCGCGCCGCTACCCGTCTCCAGGTTGTTGATCACCAGGAACGCCGCGATGCCGCCACCACCGCAGAGCAGCAGCACCACACCGAGCACCACCGAGGTGATCAGCAGGCCACGTCGGCGGCCGGCGGCAGCTGCGGCCGGTGCGCCGGGAGTCGGCGGTACGGGCTGGCCGGGGGGTAACGGCTGTCCCGGTGACACCGGCTGGCCGGGCGGCGGTGGTACAGGCTGCCCGGGCGGCGGTGCGGACTGTCCCGGCGGAGGCGGGAACGGCGGGCCACCCGGTGCCGCCGCGAACGGTGCGCCGGCCGGCGGCGGGGCGTACGGCGACCGGTCCGGCGGCGGAACGAACGGCGGTGCGGTAGGACGCTGCCAAGGCGGCGGCGGGATCGACTGTCCCGGCCCTGCCGACTGCCCAGGCCCTGTCGGCTGTGCCTCGGTCGGCTGTGCGTCCGGCGCCGGTGGCTGTGCGTCCGGTGGCTGTGCCTCGCCACTGGGCGGTTGCGTCATCCTCATCCCCAGGTTTCAGGTCTCGTCGTCGGCGGACGGTAGCCGCCACCAGACGGTCAGGGTATCTGGCCGACGCACCCGGCTCACCCTCCCGGCCGTTGGCCTTAGGCTGTGGCGGTTGCCGAATCAGAGCTAGGAGCCGTAACGCGATGCAGAAGTGGGAGTACGTCACCGTGCCACTGCTGGTGCATGCCACCAAGCAGATCCTCGACAACTGGGGTGAGGACGGCTGGGAACTGGTCACCGTGATCCCCGGTCCCAACCCGGACCAGCTGGTGGCGTACCTGAAGCGGCCCAAGTCGTGACCGCCGGACCACACGCCCGCCTCGCTGAACTGGGGCTGAGCCTGCCGACTGTGGTCCCGCCGGTGGCCGCCTACGTTCCGGCGGTCCGCTCCGGTCAGCACGTCTACGTCTCCGGCCAACTGCCGATGGCCGACGGAGCGCTGCTCGCCGTTGGCAAGGTGGGTGCCGAGGTGACCCCCGAACAGGGCAGGGAGCTGGCCGGCCGGTGTGCGCTGAACGCGCTCGCCGCGATCGACGCCCTGGTCGGCCTCGACGCCGTGACCCGGATCGTCAAGGTCACCGGATTCGTCGCCTCGACCGCCGGCTTCACCGGCCAGCCCGCCGTGATCAACGGGGCCTCGGAGCTGTTCGGCGAGGTCTTCGGTGACGCCGGCCGGCACGCCCGCAGCGCCGTCGGGGTGGCCGAACTTCCGCTCGGTGCGCCGGTCGAGGTGGAGGTCGTCGTCGAGGTCGCCTGATCCGGTGCGCACCGGCCTGGCGCAGGTCGGCACCCGAGCGGGCTGAAGAAGTCTCGGCGAAGTCACCGTACGGCCGTACCATCGCAGCCATGACCGCGCACGTCACCACCCCCGCCGCGGCCCTGGCCAGCGATCTGCCGGGCTGGGCGACCCTGGTGCGGGCACCCAACCCCGGGCCGATGACGCTGGACGGCACCAACACCTGGGTGCTGCGCCGGCCGGGCGAGCGGTACGGCGTCCTCGTCGACCCGGGTCCGGCCGACGCCGGGCATCTCGACCGGCTGGCGCAGCACGGCCCGTACTCGATGATCCTGGTGACCCACGGGCACCCGGACCATGTCGAGGCGGTGCCGGCGGCCGCCGAGCGGTTCCAGGCCCCGGTCCGGGGCCTGACCGCCGACCACCAGGTGCAGCAACCGGACCGGCTCGGCGACGGGACCGTGCTGGACGCCGCCGGCCTGACCGTCACCGTGCTGGCCACCCCCGGCCACACCGCCGACTCGGCCTGCTTCCTGGTCGCCGGGCCGGACGGGCGGCAGGCCGTGCTCACCGGCGACACCATCCTCGGCCGGGGCACCACCGTGGTGGCCTGGCCCGACGGCGACCTCGGCGACTACCTGACCAGCCTGCGGCGACTCGCGGCGTACGACGAGGTGACGGCGCTGCCGGGGCACGGCCCGGCGCTGGCCGACTGCGCCGCCGCCGCCCGGTTCTACCTGGCCCACCGGCAGGCCCGGCTGGACCAGGTCCGCCAGGTGGTGGCCCGGGGCGTGACCGCACCGGCGGCCGTCGTCGCCGAGGTGTACGCCACCGTCGACCGGGCGTTGTGGCCGGCCGCCGAGTGGTCGGTCCGGGCGCAGCTCGCCTACCTGCGCGGGCCGACCGACAGCGCGGCAGGTGACCGGGAATCGACACCGGGGCGGACCGGGTTGGAACGGCAGTGACCTGCCCGGTGTGCGGAACCGTCGCGGTACCCGGCGCGCGGTTCTGCCACAACTGCGGCGGCGCGCTGCCGGCGGCCGCCTTCCTGCCGGCCGCCGAACGCCGGGTGGTCACCGTGCTCTTCGGTGATTTGTCCGACTTCACCTCCTGGTCGGAGGATCTCGACCCGGAACGGGTCGGTGCCGTCACCGACCGGGTGCTCGCCGCCCTGGCCGGGGCGGTCAAGACGTTCGGCGGGCACGTCGACAAGCTGACCGGCGACGGGATCATGGCGGTCTTCGGCGCCCCGGTCGCCCACGAGGACGACGCCGAACGTGCCGTACGGGCCGCGCTCAGCATGCAGCGGGCGGTGCGTCGGGTGCTCGACGACGAGCGTGGCGGCGGTGCTCCGCTCGGCCTGCGGGTCGGCCTGAACACCGGTGACGTGGTCGCCGGCATTCAGGCTGCCATCGAGTACACGGTGATCGGCGACACGGTCAACACCGCCGCGCGGCTCGCCGACGCGGCGGCGGTCGGCGCGGTGTACGCCGGCGCCGGCACCGTCACCGGCACCCGGCACGTCGCCGCCTGGCGGGAGCTGCGCCCGCTGCGGCTGAAGGGCAAACGCGCCCCGGTCGAGGCGTACGAGCTGCTCGGTCTGCACGACGCGCCCGGCACCCGGTCGGGCATCGGCGACCAGGCCCCGTTCGTCGGGCGGGAGGCCGAGATCGGTCGGCTGGCGGGCCGGCTCACCGAGGTGATCGACCACGGCGATCCGCGGGTGCTGGTGCTCACCGCGGAGGCCGGCATCGGCAAGTCCCGGTTCGCCGTCGAGGTCGAGCGGTACGCCGCCGGCTACGACGTCGGCACCGGGCGGTACGCGGCGCCCACCGGCGCGCGGGTGCTGTCGGTACGCTGCGCCGCCTTCGGCGAGCGGCGTCGGCTGGCCCCGCTGGCCGACCTGGTGCGGATCGCGGCCGGGCTGCCCCGGGACAGCTCCACCGCGGTCACCCGCCCGGTGGTCGAGGAGCGGCTGCGTCGCCTCGGGCAGCGGCTGGCCCGGGTCCGTCCGGAGCCGCCGCCGCTCTCCGTCGACCTGCTACTGACCCTGCTCGGGTACGCGGAGCCGCCCGCTGCCGCGCACCCGTCGTCCGGTCCGGCGGACCTGACCACGGACGCTCCGGTGCTCGACGCGGAGGCGATCCCGAGCGCGGTGGCCGACCTGCTCAGCGCCCTGGCCCGGGAGGCGCCGCTGCTGATCGTGGTCGACGACCTGCACGACGCCCTCCCGGACACCGTCGAGGTGCTCGGCGAGACGCTGTCCCGGCTCACCGGTCCGGTACTGGTGCTGCTGCTCGGCCGACCCGAGCTGGTGCGTACCGCCGGGGTGCTGACCGGGGTGGCCGACGCCGAGGTGCACCCGTTGCCGCCGCTGCGCGGCGCCGACGCGGCCCGGCTGCTCACCTCGTACCTCGGCGGTGGGCGGCTGCCGCAACCCGACGTGGACCGGCTGCTGGCCACCGCTCAGGGCAACCCGTTCTACCTGGCCGAGCTGGTCACCCTGCTGATCGAGCGGGGCGCGCTGACCCGGACCGGTCCGTCGGCCGACGCCGACGCCGCCGGCGACGGCGCGGACTGGCGGCTGGCACCCGGCTCGTTGAGCAGCCGGCTGCTCTCCCGGGACCTGGCCGCGGTGCTGGCCGCCCGGATCGACGCGTTGCCGGCCGACGCCCGGTCGGTGCTGCGTGACGCCGCCGTGGTCGGCGACGTGGTACCGGACGGCACCCTGGAGTCGTTGCGGGACCGGCGGGACGGCCGGCCGGCGGCGGTGGTGGCGGTCGAGCTCGACCGGGCCGTCGAGGAGTTGCTGCAGCGCCGCATGCTGCACCGGACCCGGGTCGGTTTCGCCTTTCCGACCCCGCTGATGCGGGAGGCGGCCTATGCCGGGATCGGCAAGGCCGACCTGGCGGAACGGCACGCGTGCCTGGCCCGGTGGGCGGCCGGGGCCGACGCGCCGGCGGCGGTCGGCACCGGCCCGGCGAGCGGTGGGCCGGGCGGGATGAGCCCGGCGCTGCGGGACGTGTTCGTCGCCGAGCACGTCGAACGGGCCGTCGGCCTGGCCGAGGCGGTCGGGCTGCGCCCGGACTCGGCGGCCCGCGCCGTCGGGCCGCTGGGGGTCGCGGCGCTGGGCCGGGCGGCCCGCCGGTCGATCGCGGTCGGTGAACCGGAGCTGGCCGTGGAGTACGCCGAGCGGGCGTCCGTGCTCGGCGGGGACGCGGTGCCGAAGGCCGACCGGCTGGTCTACGCCCGGGCGCTGCTGCAGACCGGCCGCCCGGCCGAGGCGCTGGCCACCGCTGAGAAGGTGCTCGCCAACGCCGGTGAGGACGCGGCTGCCCGGGCCGGTGCTCTGCTGGTGTCCGGTCGGGCCCACCGGGCGGTGGGCGACGCCGCCCGTGCGGTGGCGGTGTGGCGTGAGGCGTTGCAGGTGGCCACCGACGTCGGGCTGCCCGCCGAGCGGGCGGAGGCGATGCGCCGACTCGGGATGGCCGACTTCCTGGCCGGCCGGCTCAGCCGGGCGAGCAGCCGATTCGCTGCGGCGTACCAGGTGAACCTGGCAGCTGGCGACCGGCGTGGGCAGGCCTGGTCGTTGCAGAGCCTGGCGTGGGTGACCACGATGCGCGGCGACTTCGCCGGCGCCGACGCGGTGCTGAACCGGGCGGCGCGGCTGTTCGTCGAGCTGGACGACCCGGTGGGGCGGGCCTGGCTGCGGGGCACCACCGCGTTCGCCCGGCTGCTCTCCGGCCGGTTGGCCGACGCCCGCCGGTTGGCCCGGGTTTTCCTGCCGTTCGGCGAGCGGGTGGGGGAGGCGTGGGCGGTCGGCACGCTCCGGGCGGTGGAGGCGTTCGCCGCGGCCGAGTTGGGTGAGTTGGCCGAGGCGGACCAGTCGGCGCGGCGCGCGTACCGGGATTTCGACAGCGCGGCCGACGACTGGGGTCGGGGCTTCGCGTTGCTGGCGCGGGGGGTGGTGGCGCGCGGGCTCGGCCAGTGGGAACACGCCGCCGATCTGCTCTCCGACGCGCTCGCCCAGGGCGAGCGAATCGATCACCCGTTGCTGATCGGGATGGCCGGGACGCTGCGCGGCTTCGTCGCCCTGCAATGCGGTGACGTGGCCGGTGCCGAGCGGTTGGCGCAGTCGGTGCTGACGTCGGTCGAACCGCACAACCCGTTGGCCGCCGTCCAGGTGGCGCCACGGGTGCTGCTCGCGTCGGCGCGGCTCGCAGCGGGTGACCCGCCGACCGCGGTCGGGTTGCTGGCACCGGTCGCGACCGCGATGGACAGCCCGGCGGTGTTGTTCTCCCGGCGTCAGACGTTGGCCCGGTACGCGGCGGCGCTGCTCGCCGACGGGCAGCCGGAGCCGGCGCTGCACTGGGCCCGGCGGGCGTTGGACTCGCCGGCGGAGGACGTCCGCAGTCAGGTCGTCGGGTTCGGTGTGTTGGCCTCCGCGCTCGCCGCCAACGGCGAGCAGGTCGCGGCACGGCAGGCAGCTGACCGGGCGGTCAGTCTCGCGTACGGCACCGAGCAGGTCAGCGAGCGGGCGCCCGCCGAGGCGATCAGGTCCGCTGTGGATGACGGTGGCCTGGTCGGTGGGGTGGATCATGGCGGACCCGGGGATGCCGGCCGGGCGGCGCGCTCGCTAGCCTGACTCCCACTGTGCTCCATCCTGGGCGCACTGTGGCCGGAGGAACCCGATGAAGCTGCCCCGTTCGGTATCCGGATGGACTGTCGCCGTGTTCGGGGCGATGGCCCTGCTGCTGGGCGCGGTCGGCCTGGCTCAGCCCGATGTCCTGCTCGTACTGCTCGGCTTCGACACGCTGCCCACCGGGGAGCGGGCGGCCGGCGACTACACCCATACCTTCATGACGGCGTCGTCGATGGCCTCGTTCAACATGGGCGTCTACTACCTGTTGGCGTCGGTCACCGACTGGCGACCGTTCTTTCTGTTCTCGGTGATCTTCCGGCTGGTCACCACGGTGGTCTTCACCGTGGTCGTAGTCGCCGAGGTGGCTCCGGTGCGGTTCGTCGGGGTGGCCGCCTGGGAAGGGCTGGGCGCGGTGGTGACCGGGGTGGCGTTGCTGACCGAACGTCGCCGCCGGGTCGGCGTACCGTCGCCCGGCACCGGCCGGTCGGCTGGCGACGGCTGACCCGGGGGCCCGGGGTCGCCCCGGCTGTCCGGGGTCTTGGGTACCGTTTACCGTGTGAACGACAGACTGCCGAGCGCGCTGCCGTTCCCCACAGTGCCTGGACTGTCAGATTTGTCAGTCTTCGCCAGAGGCGGCTACGCCACCGTCTATCGCGCGGTCCAGGAGTCGGTCGGCCGGGAGGTCGCCGTCAAGGTGGAGAACCGGGCTCTGGACAACGAGCGGGACCAGCGCCGGTTCATGCGGGAGGCGCGTGCCGCCGGGCGGATGTCGTCCCATCCGCACGTGGTGGACCTCTTCGACGTCGGCGTCACCGGGGATCTCCATCCGTACCTGATCATGGAGATGTGCGACGGCTCGTACGCCGACCGGATGCGCACCTCCCCGCTGGACGCCTTCGAGGCCCGTGACGTCGGGGTCAAGATCGCGGACGCGCTCGCCGACGCCCACCATCTCGGCGTCCTGCACCGCGACGTCAAACCGGCCAACATCCTCTACTCCCGGTTCAACGAGCCGGCCCTGGCCGACTTCGGCCTGGCCGTGCTGGTCGAGCACCGCGACGCCTCGGTCACCCTGGAGGTGCTGACCCCGGCGTACGCGCCACCCGAGTCGTTCCAGCACCGTCCGCCGTCGGCCGCCGCCGACGTCTACGCGCTCTGCGCCACCCTGTACGCCATCATGCGCGGCAAGCCGCCACGCTGGGACGACGAGCGCAACCCGAGCCTGGTGGCTCTCCTGGAGATGTTCGACCGGCCGCTGCCGGACCTGCCCGGGGTCAACCCGGCGCTGACCGATGTACTACGCCAGGGAATGGCGAACGATCCCGCTGCCCGGCCTCCGGCGGTCGTGCTGCGGGACATGCTGGCGGCGGTACCGCTCGGTCAGCACTGGAGCCCGGCTGCCCCGCACCGGCCGCCGTTTTCAATCGCCCCGGTCTCCGGTGGGCCACCGTCCGGGTCGAGCAGCTGGGCCGACCCGACGACCCCGGTGCCGTCCCGGCCGGAACGCAACCCGTCCTGGAGCGTTCCGGTGCCACCTCCGCCGGAGCCGAGCCAGGTGCCCGGGCAACGACCCGGCCCGCCCGGCCCGCCGCCGTCGGCTGCCGGCCCGTCGTCCGGCCCGTCGTCCGGCCCGTCGTCCGGCCCGTCGTCCGGCCGAACGGGTACCTCGCCCGACAACGCTGTCCGTTCCTGGCTGCGGACCCTCGCCGGCGGGCTCGGCCTGCTGGTGCTGCTCGCGATGACCAGCCTGGGCACCTGGATCGTCGCCAAGGGCTCCGGTCCCACCACGTTTCCCCCGATCACCGGAGCCGACCAGCGGACGACCGGTGCGGTGGCCAGTGAGAGCCCTGCCAGCGACCCCACCAGCGGCGGTCCGGCGGGCGCGGTGCTGCCGAACTGCCACCTGACGCTGCGACCGGAGCTGCGCTGTCCGGACGATCTTGAATGCTTCAACGGCCGGGTATCGAACTCTCCGCGTACCCTGACCGCGACCGCCTGCACCGGCCGGCACACCTGGGAGATGTTCGCGGTCGGTGAGCTGCCGACCCGGTTGCGGGCTGCCGACCATGCCACGATCCGGTCCGACCCGGCCATCGCCGAGGCCTGCGGGGCGGAGAGCTTCCGGCTGTTCACCCTGCGGATGGACGCCCACGACTGGCAGTACGCGGTGCTGCTGCCGGATCCGGCGGACCTCGCCGCCGGCGACCACCGGTACCAGTGCCTGGCGGGCAAGGGGCCCGGCCAACTGTTCGGCCCGACCCTGGCCGCCCGGTAACCGACATCCGGCGCAAGTCCGGGCTGTCCGACTTTCCACCCGGGGCGTCCGTTTCGTTGATTCGCGGGCGGTATCTCGTATTTTCCGGACGGTCCGACCCTGCCGCAGTGGTTCGTGCTCTGCGGCTGGACGCTGGCCGGCTGCCTGCTGGCACTGCTGACCCGCAACCGTCCGTCGGCCCGTACCCGGTCGACGACCCCGCCGAGTACGGAGATCGCCTGATCCGGCCCGTTACGAAGATCCGCTGAAGCCCTCAGTACGAAGATCACCGGATCCGGCGCGGCGCAACTCGGCGGTGCCGGGTATTGCCGGGAACCACTACATTGAGCGGAGCCGGCAATGTGGACGGCTGCCCGACACGCAATCGATCCTGACTGTCGCAGTCGTGAGGTTGCCATGACTGATAGATCCACCAAGTCACGCACGTACGTCGACCACCGTACCCGGCAGACTATGACCACGCTGGCGGTTGCCGCGACCTTGGTGCTGGTCGCCCTCGTCGCCTGTGAGGACAACCAGCCGCCGGACCGGCCGACCGTGCGGGATCTCCGGGAGGCCTCGACCATCAGCGACCAGACCGAGCTGCGCATCGGCGTCAATATCGACATTCCGCTGATGTCGTATCGGCGCAACAACTCCTACCACGGTTTCGACATCGAGATAGCCCGCTACATCGCCGACTCACTCGGCTTCGGCGACCAGAGCATCACGTGGGTGCCGCTGGACACCGAGGACCGGATCGAGAAGCTGCGCAGCGGCGAGGTCGACATCGTGGTGGCCAGCTTCTCCATCACCGAGGAACGGGAGAAGCGGGTCGGGTTCGCCGGCCCGTACCTGATCACCACACCCGAGGTGCTGGTCGCCACCGAGTTCGTCGACGAGATCACCACGATCACCGATCTGAACGACGAGGAGTACACCGTCTGCGTCGCCGGTGGCTCCACCACCGAGGCAATGCTCAGGGAACGGGGGATCCCGCACCAGCAGGCCGACAATCCGGCCGCCTGCCGGGACGGCGTCCTGGCCGGCGACTTCCATGCGATGGTCTCCGACGAGACGATCCTCGCCGGACTCCGTTCGGAGAACCCCGACGAACTCGCCATCGTCGACATGCCGTTCGGCGTCGAGGAGGAGTTGGGCATCGGGGTGCCGGTCGAGGACGAGAACCTTCGCGACCTGGTCAGCTACTTCCTGGACAAGAGCTATCAACGGGACCAACGGGACGAAGCGAACGCCTGGGAGACGGCGTACAACAACCATCTGGGGCGGTGGCTCGGCGAGGCCAGCCAGCCCCGACCGGACGGCGCGCCCGACCTCGTCGACCACGACGACAAGAACCGGCGGTGACCGCCGCCGAGCGCCCGGTCGACGAGGCGGACCGGCGGAACCGGGCGGCGCAGCAGTTCTGGAGCGTGGTGGTCGGCGCTCCGGCGATCATCTCGGTGCTCCGGCTGGTCGTCGAGGCCGGCGGCGAGCTCCAGACCACCCTGCTGCTGGCCGCCAACGTCAACCCGGTGAACCTGGTCGCCGCCTTCGTCAGCACGGCGAGCCGGGTGGTCTCCGGTGCGATGATGGCCCTGTTCGCGATCAGCGCGGTGCTGACCGTCAGCGTCAACAACGACCAGCGGCGGTGGGCGCGACGACGACCGCCGTTGCTGGTCCGCTGGATGCGGGTGGTGCCCGTCTGGTTCCTGATCGTCACCCTGCTGGTCGCCGTCGTGACCTGGAAGATCCTCTATCTGCCGCTGCTGCTGCCGGCGATCGCGGCCACCGCCCAGCTGCGCACCCGTACGGCGGACGAACGCGGCACGGCCGGGGACCCGCCGGACGGTGGCCGGACGAACCGGCTGACCCTGTTCGTCCTGCTGCTGATCGGCTACTACGGCCTGCTGGCGCCGACCCTGGCCGAGGCGGCGGTCACCGGTGAGTGGTTCGTGGCGCTGATCCTGGGCGCTCCACCGCTACTGGCTCTCGTCGTGACCGGCCCGGTGCTGCCCGGCACGGTGCACCTGCTGGTCGCGACCGGCCAGCTCACCGTCATGATCGCGCTGGCTTGGACGTCGTACTCGGTGGCCACCGCACCGGTGCTGCCCAGTACGGTGACCACCGTCGCGGTGTCGGGCGGGGAGACCGAGCACATCCGGGGCAGCGTGATCGCGGTCGACGACGCGAGCGTGGCCATCCTGCAGGAACAGGGCGGTGTCCGGTACGTGCCGACCGACGACGTGGAGGCGCAGGTGCTGTGCCCGAGCGAGGCGGACCTGCCGCGCTACCGCCTCTGGGTGCACGGGTTCCACGTCGAGGACTCGCTGCTGCAGGCGTTGGGGCGGGAGGTCCGACCGGTCACCCCGGTGGACGCGGTCTGCCGGGCGACCGCCTCGGTGAGGTGAGCCAACCGTTGCCCCGTCCGGGGCGGATCTGCCGCAGGTCCCCGGGCAGATCCGCCGCCGGGTCACACCCGGGCGCGCCTGGCGAGCCGCTCGGGGTCGAGGATGATGATGCTCTTGCCGTCGAGCCGCAGCCAGCCCCGGGAGGCGAAGTCGGCCAGCGCCTTGTTGACCGTCTCCCGGGAGGCCCCGACCAGCTGGGCGATCTCCTCCTGGGTGAGATCGTGGGTCACCCGCAGCACCCCGCCGTCGCGGGTGCCGAACCGGCCGGCCATCTGCAGCAGATTCTTGGCTACCCGCCCCGGTACATCGGTGAAGATCAGGTCGGCGAGGGCGTCGTTGGTCCGGCGCAGCCGTCGGGCAAGCACCCGCAGCAGCTGCTCGGCGATCTCCGGCCGATTGTTCAGCCAGGGCCGCAGCGCCTGCTTGCGCAGCCGGGCGAGGCGGGTGTCGGTGACGGCGGTCGCGGTGGCGGTACGCGGCCCGGGGTCGAAGAGCGACAGCTCGCCGACCATGTCCGACGGGCCCATCACGGCGATCAGGTTCTGCCGTCCGTCTGCGGCCCGCCGGCCGACCTTGATCTTGCCGGTGAGCACGATGTACAGGCTGTCACCCGGCTCACCCTCGTTGAAGACGACCTCGCCCTTGCGGGCGTCGATCGTCTCCATCTCCTTGGCGAGTGCCTCCGCGGCCTCCGGGTCCACGCCCTGGAAGATCCCGCTACGAGCCAGCACCTCGTCCATCGCGCACCTCCGCCCGCGCGGCGTCCGTTCCCCGGCACCCCAGCCGTGACCAGCCGCGCGCAGTCAGTCTAGGTGCACTCCGCCCCTGGCCGGATGCGCACCCTCCGAATCTTGATCCAGGAGCGTAACCCAACAGGGTGGATCCGTCGTTAATATGCGGCACCGTGCACGCCGACCGGTCAGCGCCGTGCGACCGGCGGACGCCGTATCGTCGACCGGTGTCTCCCGATGTCGCCCGCCCATGGTTCACCACCCGCACCGAGGACGGCCGGACCCTGCCGTACGCCTGCTGGGCGCTCACCGAGCCGCTGCTGACCATCAGCTCCGCTCCGCTCGGCGGCGGGATCGGACTGCGCTGGTGGGTGATCAACGCGACCGTGCCGATGTCGTACCGCCGCGACGACCCCGACACCCACCTCGTCGGTCTGGCCGAGCAAGCCGACCTGCGCGGACCCGGCGTCGGCCTGCTAACCGGGGTGGACGTGCGTCGGATGGTGACCCGCGACGAGGCCGGCGTGCAGGTGTGGGCGACCGTCGGGCTCGGCACCCCGGTGCTGGCCGCCGCACCCAGGACCGCCGGGCCACCGCCGGAGCAGGTCGGGACGATCAACATCGTCGCAGCGCTTCCGGTACGGCTCGGTGAGGCCGCCCTGGTGAACGCGGTCGCCACCATCACCGAGGCGAAGACCCAGGCGCTGGTCGAGCTCGGACTGCGGGCCACCGGCACAGCGACCGACGCGGTGGTGGTGCTCTGCCCGCCCGACGGGCCGGAGCAGCGGTACGGCGGTCCACGGTCGACCTGGGGCGGGCGGCTCGCCCGGGTAGCGCACGCGGCGGTACGTGGTGGCACCGCCCAGCGTGGTGGCACTGCCCAGCGTGGTGGCACCGCCCAGGGTGGTGGCACTGCCCAGGGCGGTGGCGCGACGGACCCGCAAGGACGGCAAATCGGACACGGGGACAAACCAGCCGGACGGTTGTCGTCGCCGGAGACTCCCGGCCGGTAGGGTCACGCCAGTGAGTGACGCCCAGCGTGCCGCCCGGGGGCGCCGGCGGCAGGAGCCCGCCGCAGGCCGACCCGTTCTGTCGATCGTCGTGCTGACCGCCGTTCTGCTCGGTGCCGTACTGGTCGGCATCGTCGCGCTCGGTGGGATCAACCGGTCCGGATCCGAACCGCAGTGGCAGTCCGCTGCGTCGCCGACAGCTGCGTCGCCGACCGCCACCGCGTCGCCGGAGCCGCAGGAGATCTCGATGTCGGCTACCGGTGACATCGTGCTCGGCAACGCCCCCGACCGCCTGCCGCCCGACGGCGGTGCCGGCTTCTTCGACTCGGTTTCCGAGGCACTCGCCGCCGACCTGGTGATGGGCAACCTGGAGGAGCCGCTGACGGTCGACACCGGGACTGGCAAGTGCGCCCCGGACGCCACCCAGTGCCACCAGTTCCGGGCCCCACCCGAGTACGCGGCCCACCTGCGTGACGCCGGGTTCATGCTGCTCAACCAGGCCAACAACCACGGGTACGACTACGGCGAGGCCGGATACCGCAACACCCAGCAGACGCTGGAGGAGCACGGTCTGCGGCACACCGGCGCGCTCGATCAGATCACCGTGCTGGACGTCGAGGGGGTCAGCGTCGCGGTGGCCGGCTTCTCCTCGTATTCTCCGCCGAACAACAGCCTGATCAACCTGGACGCCGCGGCGGAGGTGGTCCGGCGCGCCGACGAGCAGGCCGACCTGGTCGTCGTGCAGGTCCACATGGGTGCCGAGGGAGCGGAGATGACCCGGGTCACCCCGGGCACGGAGCTGTTCGCCGGAGAGAACCGCGGTGATCCGATGGCCTTCGGGCGGGCGATGATCGACGCCGGGGCGGACCTGATCGTCGGCCACGGCCCGCACGTGCTGCGCGGCATGGAGTTCTACCAGGGCCGGCTGATCGCGTACAGCCTCGGGAACTTCGCCGGTGGCGGCGGTACGCTGAACAACACCGGCCGGCTGGGCTGGGGCGGGGTGCTGAAGGTGACCCTCGACCCGGACGGCGACTGGGTCGACGGTGAGTTTGTCGCCACGTACATGAACGGCAACGGTCTGCCCGTTGTCGACGAGCAACGCCGAGGGCTCGACCTGGTCCGGGAGTTGAGCGGGTTGGACTTTCCGCAGACCGGCGCCGAGTTCGACGATGACGGCACCATCTCACCACCGTCGGACTGACCCGCCGACGTAGGCTGGCCGGTGTGACACCGCCAGCCCCCCGAGCCGCGACCGCCCCGGCTGCGGCCACCGCAACTGCGGCCGCCGGGCCTGCGGCAGCCCGGGCCGTGCGTACCGAGACCGACCTGGGGCGTAAACGTCGTGCCCGGCGGATGGCGAGACTGCTGGCGCAGACCCATCCGGACGCGCACTGCGAGCTCGACCACGACGGCCCGCTGCAGTTGGCGGTCGCCACCATCTTGTCCGCGCAGTGCACCGACAAGCGGGTCAACGAGGTCACCCCGAAGCTGTTCGCCCGCTACCCGACGGCCGCCGACTACGCCGCCGCCGACCGGGCCGAGCTGGAGGAGCTGATCCGGCCGACCGGGTTCTTCCGCAACAAGGCCGGCTCGCTGATCCGGCTCGGCCAGGCATTGACCGAGCGGTACGCCGGCGCGGTACCGCGCCGGCTGCCGCAGCTGGTCGAGCTGCCCGGGATCGGCCGCAAGACCGCGAACGTCATCCTCGGTAACGCGTTCGACGTCCCTGGCATCACCGTCGACACGCATTTCCAACGGCTGGTCCGCCGCTGGGCGTGGACCGACGAGTCCGACCCGGTGAAGATCGAACACGCGGTCGGCGCGTTGATTGAGCGCCGGGACTGGACGATGCTGTCCCACCGGGTGATCTTCCACGGCCGGCGGGTCTGCCACGCCCGTAAACCGGCCTGCGGCGCATGTGCGCTAGCCCCGCTGTGCCCGGCGTACGGCACCGGTCCGACCGCCGCTGCCGAGGCGGTGAAGCTGCTCAAGGGTCCCCGCGCGAGGGAGCTGGCCGAGCAGGCCGGAATACCCGCCGACCTGGTGCCGGCGGCGGCCGTCACCGCCGAGGTGCCATGAGCGCCGGCCGCCCGTCGGGGCCTGGCCGTCAGCCCGGGCGTCGCCGTCGGCCGGGGCTAGGTCGCCGGCTCAGGCCGGGGCCGTTGTTCGCCGCCGCCCTGATGCCGTTGCTGCTGGCGGCGTCCGGTTGCACCACCGGCCCGGGTGCCGGGACGGGCGACGCTGCCGGAGCGTCCGGACCGGTCCCGTTCGCCGACTGCGCCGGCCTGACCGCACCGCCCGCTGCGGCCGCCGCCGCGCCGCAACCGTCGACCGACGTCGGTACGCCGGGCGGCGGCACCCCGCTGCCCGACATCAGCCTGGCCTGCTTCGCCGACGGGACGGTCGTTGACATCGCGGCGGTACGCGGACCCGCCGTGATCAACTTCTGGGGCTCCTGGTGCCAGCCCTGCCGCAAGGAGTTGCCGGCGCTGCAACGCCTTGCCGACCGTACCGCCGGGCAGTTGCACCTGATCGGCGTCAACACCTACGACGACCGAGATCCCGCCGTCGCCGTCGCCGAGGATCTGGGGCTGCGGTTCCCGAGCCTGGTCGACCGGGAGCGGCAGCTGCTGCTGGCGGTCGAGCGGGTCGGCCTGCCACTGACCCTGTTCGTCGACGGAGACGGGGAGATCCGTCGGACGTACGAGGGTACGCTCGACGACGCCACGCTCGCCGACCTCGTCGAGCGCGAGTTGGGTCTGACGGTGGCCCCGTGACCCACCCACTGCCCTCCGAACCGTTGCCGGCCTGGTGGCAGCCGCTGCTCACCCGGGTGCGCTCCGCCCGTACCGCCGATTTCACCCGGGTGGCGACCCCGGCCCGGGGTGGTCGGCCAAGCGCGGTGCTGGTCCTGCTCGGCGAGCATCGGCCGGGTGAGCCCGACGTGCTGCTGCTGCAGCGGGCCGCGACCATGCGTAACCATGCCGGGCAGCCCGCGTTCCCGGGTGGCGCGGCCGACCCGGGCGACCGGGACGCGCGGGCGACCGCGTTACGGGAGGCCGAAGAAGAGGTCGGGCTGGATCCGGGCAGCGTCACCGTGCTCGCCCAACTGCCGCGGCTGTGGATACCGGTGAGTGGCTTCGTGGTCACCCCGGTGCTCGGCTGGTGGCATCGGCCACATCCGGTGCATCCCCGACAACCGGAAGAAGTGGCACATGTCACTCGATTGCCGGTTGATGAGCTGGTGGACCCGGACAACCGACTCCAGGTACGCCACCCGAGCGGCTGGGTGTCACCTGCGTTCCAGGTGCGCGGCATGCTCGTCTGGGGATTCACCGCCGGGGTGCTGTCCGCACTGCTGGACATGGCCGGTTGGGCCGGTGCCTGGCCGACCGGTCGGATCATTGACCTGCCGCCCGAGCCGTCGCCCGGTGGCGATCCGTCGGCCGCCGGTCTGCCCGACACGCTCGGTGACCGGGCCAGCGGCGATGCGGCAACTGTGGACGGCTCCGCCGGCCTGCCGGGCTGACCGCCGGCCGCCACGTCCGTCTGCGGCCGGGCCGCTCGCCCGGTGCCCGTAGTCTTGACGGGTGTCCGCCGTCGACGTCGTGCTGCTGCTGCTTATGTTGGTCTTCGCGATCAGCGGTTACCGCCAGGGGTTCCTGATCGGGGTGCTGTCCTTCGCCGGGTTCATCGGCGGCGCACTGGTCGGTCTGCAACTCGGGCCGCTGCTGGCTGAACAGTTCGTCGACACTGTGGCCCGGGTCGTGGTGTCACTGGTCGCAGTGTTCGGCCTCGCCGTCCTCGGCCAGGCACTGGCCGGCTGGGCCGGCTCCCGGCTGCGGCACGCCATCACCAGCCCGGTGGGGCGCCGGGCCGACGACCTCGGCGGGGCGGCGATCTCGCTGGTGGCGGTGCTGCTCGTGGCCTGGCTCGTCGCGGTGCCGCTGGGCTCCTCCGCGATGCCCGGCCTGGCCGGGGCGGTACGCAACAGCGCCCTGCTCAACGGCATCGACCGGGTGATGCCACCGCAGGCGCAGGCGTTGTCCAACGCGCTGCGGGACACCGTCGACACCCGCGGCTTCCCGGACGTCTTCGGCGGGCTCACCCCGACCCGGGTCCGCGAGGTACCGGCCCCGGACCCGGCGCTGGCCGGTTCCGAGGTGGTGGCGAACGCCCAGCGGTCGGTGGTCAAGGTGCTCGGCTCCGCGCCCCGCTGCTCCCGCCGGATCGAAGGCTCCGGGTTCGTCTACGCCGAGGACCGGGTGATGACCAACGCGCACGTGGTCGCCGGTACGCAGACCGTGGCGGTGGAGGTTCTGGGCGAGCGGCACAACGGCCGAGTGGTGGTCTACGACCCGGAGCGGGACCTGGCGGTCATCTACGTGCCGAACCTGCCGGCTCCGGTGATGCCGTTCGCCGACCGTCCGGCCCCGTCCGGTGCCGACGCGATCGTGCTCGGCTTCCCGCTGGACGGGCCGTACGATGCGCAGTCCGCCCGGGTCCGCGACGTCGGACCGATTACCGGCCCGAACATCTACGATGACGGTGAGGTCCTCCGCGAGGTCTACACGATCCGTGCGTTGGTCCGGTCCGGCAATTCCGGTGGCCCGCTGGTCGCGGCCAACGGACTCGTGCTCGGGGTGATCTTCGCGGCGGCGGCGGACGACCCGAACACCGGATTCGCGGTCACCGCCGAGGAGGCGTCGTCGGTGGCGGTTCTGGGAGTACGGAGCACCCGCCGGACCGCCACCGGGGAGTGTGCCTGACGTCGCTGCGGGCAGCCACCGTCGTCATCCGCATCCGCCGGGCCAGCCAGCTGCCGACGACCGCCGTGACCAGCAGCAGACCGCTGCCGAGCAGCCCCTGGCCGCCGCCTTCACTGCGCTGTCCGCTGATCGGCCCGATCGCCCATCCGGCTCCTTGGTCGCCGGTGTCCTGACCGCCCATCCGGGTCGAGCCGCCGGCCAACGTCGGCGCTGCGGACTCCAGACCGGGAGCTGGGCCGAAGCCGACCACACCCGGAGTCCGGTTGTCGTCGAGCGGATTGCGCGGCACCTCGTCGACCCCGCCGGTCAGCGCGGCCACCGGATCGACCAGGCCGAAGCCGTAGCGATCGTCCCGGCCCGGCGCGCCCATGTCGCGGGCGGTCTCGATGAGCCGGGTGACCACCGTGCCTGCCGACATCTCCGGGAACCGGGACCGGATCAGTGCTGCTGTCGCGGCCACCAGCGGAGCGGCGAAGCTGGTGCCCTGCACCTGCCAGTAGCCGTCCGGTCGGGCGCCGACCAGCCCGGTGGCGGGTGCGGCGAGGACCGTCTCCGGCCCGGTGATCGAACCGGCCCACAGTTGCTCGCCACCCCGGTCCATCCCGGCGACGGCGACGACGCCTGGCTCCCGGGCTGGATACCAGACCCGCGACGTGCCGTTGGCCGAGATGTTGCCGGTGCAGGCGACCACCACGACGTCGCTGGCGAACGCGTAGTCCAGCGCGGCGGCCAGCGCCGGGCTGTCGCCGCTGCCGCCCAGCGACAGGTTGATCACCCGGGCCCCGTTGTCGACCGCCCAGCGGACCGCCTTGGCGACGACCAGCGCGTCGTCGTAGCGGTTCTCCTCGTCGAGCACCCGGACCGGCAGAATCCGGGCGTCCGGGGCGAGCCCGAGTACCCCGTCCTCGTCGTCGTCACGGCCGGCGATCAGCGCGGCGACGGTGGTGCCGTGCCCGACCGGGTCGGACCAGCCGTCACCGTCGTCGACGAAGTCGATCCCGGGTAGTACCTGGCCAGCGAGGTCGATGTGGCTGGCGTCCACCCCGGAATCGATCACCGCGACCGTGACCCCGGCGCCAGTGGCGTACTGCCAGGCGGTGGTCGCCGACAATTCCCGCAACTGCCACTGTTCGTCCCGGATCGGGTCGTACCGGGCGGGAAGCGCGGCGCTCGCCGCGGCAGCGGAGCCCGTGCCGGTGCGTACCGGCTCGGGCCCGGGCGGCGCGGCCGGGCCGCTGACTGCGGTCACCAGGACCAGCACCGCCCCGACGAGCCAACGGGCGGCGCTGCGTGGATGGCGCGGCAACGACGTCACAATCTGGCCTTCTCACCCCAGCAGACACTTGCTGCACGGAGGTTACCGCGATTCTGCACTGTCAGAAGCAGTCTTGGGGGAAGCCGATAGCCGGTTCGCGACGCCGGTGGGCCCAGTCGGATCGGCCGCCGGCAGGTACGCCAGTTGCACCAGACGGATGCCGTCCCGGCGGGTGACCAGCCGACCTCGGCCGGGCGGTAGCGGCTCTGCGCGGACCCCGCCGACAAGTTGCCCCTCGTCGGGGTCGCCGGAGAGCACCAGGCCCGCGGCGGACGACTCGCGCAACTGCTGGACGAAGGGCTCGTACAGAGCCCGCCCGGCACCCCCGACGCGGCGGGCGAGCACCAGGTGCAGGCCGACGTCCCGGGCGTGCACCAGGTACCCCAACAGCGGTTGGATCGGGTTCACCGACCCGGCCGCGACCAGATCGTAGTCATCGACCAGGACGAACAGCTCGGGTCCGGTCCACCAGGAGCGGCCGGCCAACTGAGCGGCGGTGAGGTCCGGTCCGGGCAGCCGCCGACGTAGATGATCTGCGGCCGAGTCGATCAGGTCGGCGGTATGCGACGCGTTGCCGCCGTAGCCGATCAGGTGGTCGGAGTCCACCGCGCCGAGCAGGCTGCGGCGGTAGTCGACGATGATCAACCGGGCCTGCTCCGGGGCGAACCGACCGGCGACGGTGGTGGCGAGGGCGCGCAGGAAACTTGACTTGCCGGACTCCGCTTCGCCGAACAGCAGCAGGTGCGGATCAGCGGCGAAGTCGATCGACACCGGTCGCAGGTCCGACTCGGCCAGCCCGACCTGCAGCCGGAGCCCGGCCGTGCCGGTGCGGTCCAACGCGGCGTACGGCACCAGGCCCGGGAGCAGCCGGACCGGCGGTGCCGCCGGCCCTGCCCAGCCGTCGGCGATGGCATCGACCAGTGCGGCGGTGTCGGCCACCGCGGCGAGGAAGTGCAGGCCGTCGCTGGTGATCCCGCGGCCCGGCGACCCCGGTGGCACGTTGGCGGCCGACCGGTGCGACACCAGCGAATCGATCGGGTCACCGAGTCGCAGCTCCAGCCGGGAGCCGAACAGATCCCGCAGCGCCGGCCGGAAGTCAGCCCAGCGGGGTGCCGAGGCGACCAGATGCACCCCGTACGACAGGCCACGGGTGGCCAGGTCGGTGATCGACGGTTCCAGGTCGTCGTACTCGCCGCGCAGGGTGGTCCAGCCGTCGACGACCAGGAAGACGTCACCGTACGGGTCGTCCGGCGTACTGCCGGTGGCGGTCCCGGTCCCGGTCGCGCGGCGGGCGCGGTACGCGGCCATCGACTCCACCCCGTCCCGGGCGAACCGCCGCTCCCGGCTCGCGAGCAGGTCGGTGACCTCGGCGACGGTACGCCGTACCGTTGCCGGCTCGGTGCGGACCGTCACTCCGCCGACGTGTGGCAGGTCCCGCAGCCCGGCCAACGCCCCGCCGCCAAAGTCGAGGCAGTACACCTGCACCTCGGCCGGCGAACGGCTCAGCGCCAGGGCGCAGATCAATGTCCGGATCAGCTGGGACTTTCCGCTCTGCGGTGCGCCGACCACCGCGACGTGCCCGGCCGCCCCGTCCAGGTCCAGCCACAAGGGATCCCGGCGCTGCTCGTACGGCTTGTCGACCGCGGCGACGGCCACCCGCAGCTGTTCCGACCGGTCCGGGTCGGCCACGGCCGGGCCCCGACCGGGCACCAGCCGCACCGGACCGAGCAGGTCATCCAGCTGGGGCGGCTCGCCCAGCGGCGGCAGCCAGACCCGGTGCGCCGGTGGACCGTTCCGGGCCAGCCGGTCGACGCTCACCTCGAGCAGGCTGGCCCCGGTGCCCGACGTGCCGGGCGCGGCCGACGGTTCGGGCCGGGTGGCGGCCGCCGGCACCGGGTGCGTCCGGAAGCCGTACAGCATGGGCGTCGAGCGGGGACCACCGGCCCGGCGCGGGGCCGGTCGGCGGTACGGCCCGGAGACGTAGGCGGCCCGGAACCGGACCGGTGCCCCGGTGCCGTACCGCAGGAAACCGTGACCCGGCTCGCGGGGCAGGTGGTACGCGTCCGGTACCCCGAGGACCGCCCGCGACTCCAGCGCCGAGAAGGTCCGCAGCCCGATCTGGTACGCCAGATGGGTGTCCAGTCCGCGCAACCGGCCCTCGTCCACCCGTTGCGAGGCGAGCACCAGGTGCATCCCCAGGGACCGTCCGACCCGGCCGATCTGCAGGAAGATGTCGATGAAGTCGGGCTTGGCGGTGAGCAGTTCGGTGAACTCGTCGCAGACGATCACCAGTGACGGCAGCGGCGGCAGGGTCTCGTCGGTCGGCTGTACCCGCAGGTAGTCCTGTCGGCTGGCCAGGTTGCCCGCCCGGCGCAGCAGCTGCTGGCGGCGGACCACCTCACCATGCAGCGCGTCGGCCATCCGGTCCACCAGCGGCAGCTCCTGCGCCAGGTTGGTGATCACCGCCGCGGTGTGCGGTAACCGGTCCAGCGCGGCGAACGTTGCTCCACCCTTGAAATCGATCAGGACGAGGTTCAACGACTCCGGCGGGTGGGTGAGAGCCAACCCGAGGACCAGCGTACGGAGCAGCTCCGACTTGCCGGAGCCGGTGGCACCGACCACCAGCCCGTGCGGCCCCATGCCGTGCAGCGCCGACTCCTTGAGATCGAGCTCGACCGGCTGCCCCTCGGCGGTGACCCCGAACGGGACCCGCAGGTGGCGGTCGACTGACGGGCTGCGGTCCGGTCCGGCCGTCGTCCACCAGCGGGCGCCGGCACCACCGCTGCCGAAGCCGAGCAGCTGGACCAGGTCCGCCTGGGCCACTGCGGCGGATCGGGCCGGCCCGCTGTTCGTCGCGAGCCGTAGCGGGGCGAGCTGGCGGGCGAGGGCCTCCGCTTCGACGACACCCAGCCCGTCGGCCGTCCCGGTGTCGATGGGCCCGGTCGACCCACGGATGACCAGCCGACCGGACGGGCCGACCGACAGCTCCACGGTGACCCGGTCGAGTATCCGGGGTGCCGGTACGCCCACCTGGACCACGGTGACGCCGTTTCCGCCGCCGTCGTTCGCTCCGGTCCTGTCGTTCGCTCCGGTCCCGTCGTTCGGCTGAGTGCCGTCGCACACCACCACGACGTGCGCGGGGGACATCGAGTCCAGCAGCCGAGCCAGCTCCGCTGCGCTGCCGGCGACCAACCGCAGCGGGCCGGTGGCGTCGGTGCGCTGCGGATGACCAGCGTGTGGTAGCCACTTGACCCACTCCCACCGGTCGCGGCGGTCGGCCGGCGCGTAGATCGCGATGCGCAGGTCGTCCGGGGCGTGCAGGACGGCCAGCTGGGCCAGCACCGCGCGTACCAGCGCGGCCGGTGCCCCGTCCGGGGCATCGCCGTCCGGCCGTCCGACGACGAAGATCCGGGCGACGTCACGCAGCCCGACCACGATCGGCAGCCCCGGCACCACCGAGTACGAGTCGATGAACCGTCGTAGCGCCGCAGCAGTGAGCGGCTCGATCTCGTCCACAGGCCGGTCGTCGGCCGGTGGCACGAGCGGGGTGGCGAGTGGGCGTGATCCGACCCCGACCCGTACGGTCGCGAAATCCCGGTCGTGCGGTCGGCGCTCCCAGACCCGGCTGCTCGCCGCCGTCGACCACAACCGATCGGGATCCGGGTACCGGTAGTTCAGTGCGGTCCGTTGCCGGTCCACGGTCCCCCGGACCTGGCCGCGTAGGCCGGCCAACTGCCGTAGGTAGCGACGCCGGGCCAGGTCGGTCGCGGACCGCGTGCCGGCACCGGGCGCGGAGTTCCAACTGGTCGCCAGCATGGCCAGCGTCGACACCCCGAACACCGCGGCCATCAGGTACGGGTAGACCCCGCCGTCGCGGCCCGGCAGCACTGCCATCGCCACCGATCCGCCGGCCATCGGCAGCAGGGCCAGCAGGCGTTGCCAGCGGCCGGAGTCCGGATCGGCGACCTGCGGAGGCGGGGGGATGCGGACCTCCCCGGCCGGGATCCCGGGTGCCGGACGACGCTCGGATCTGTTGAGGACGATGCCCGCCATCGCGTCAGCTAACACCTACGTAGAGTGTTCCGCAATGGACCGGCGGTGGATGGCGGTCGCCGGTCCGGCACCGGTCCGGCCGTCGCGGCGTCGAGGAGGGGCGATGAACGTGAGCCTGGCCAGGATCACCGTCTGCGGACCGCACCGCCGACTGGATCTCGCCCTGCCCGGACACGTGCCGGTCGCCGAGCTGCTGCCGGAACTGCTGCGGCACAACGGGGACGGGCTGGCCGACGACGGGGAACGGCACGGAGGCTGGGTGCTGCGTCGGGCGGACGGGGCGCCGGTGTCTGCCGGGCAGGCGCTGCGCCAGCAGGGGATCCGCGACGGCGACGTGCTGCATCTGGTGCCCGGGCGGACCTACTGGCCGGAGCCGGAGTACGACGACGTCGCCGAGGCGATTGCGGCCGCCGCCAGTCAGCAGGGCCGGACCTGGTCGGCCGCGACAACCAGAGGGTACGCGCTCGGCGCGGCCGGGCTGTGGCTCGGCGCGGGATGGCTGGTGCTGGTCGGGGCCGGCACCGGGACGGCCGAGCGGGCAAGGGTGGCGGTCCTCGTCGGGGCTGCGGTGCTCGCCGTCGGGGTACTGGCCGGACGGGTCTGGCGGGACGCGGCGGCCGGCGTCGTGCTCGGGGCCGGCTCGTTGCCGTACGCGTTCGCCGCCGGTCTGCTCGCTGCCGGCGACGGTGATCCGGTCGGGCTGCGTCCCGACGACTGGCCGACCGCCGCGGCCATGGCGACCGGGTTACTCGTGCTGCTGGGCACGGCGGTGACTGCCGGGGCTGCGGTGCCCGCCGGCGGGCCGATCTTCGTCGCCGTGGTGACCGTGGCTGGGCTCGGCTCGATGGCGGCCATCGCCGCGTCGACGGTCACCGGGGCGGCCGGCGCGGCGGCCGGACTGCTGGTGGTGGTCGGTTGCGGGGTCGGGTTGCTGCCCCGACTCGCCGTCCGGCTCGGCCAGGTGCCGACCGTCGTCGGGACGAGCGACCGGGTGCCGGGTGCCGTGGCCCGGGCCGAGCAACTACTCACCGGGATGCTGATCGGGTACGCCGCCGTCGGCGTCGCGGCCAGCGTGGTGCTGGCGCAGGTCGGCGGGGTGGTCGGGGTGGTGCTGGTCGGCGTCGTCGGGCTGGCGATGTCACTGCGCTCGCGGTCGTTCGTCAGTACCCGGCAGCGGCCGCCACTGCTTGTCGCGGGGGCAGCGGCCACGACACTGTCCGTGTTCGGCGCGCTGCCGGCGTACCTGCCGGTGTCGCCGTCGACGTTGGTCGTGGCCGTGGGCATGGTCGCGGTGTCGACCGCTGCGGTCGGTGCCCGGTACGCCGGCCGGTCACCGTCGCCGTACCTGAGCCGGGCGGCCGACCTGCTGGAGATCACCGCGCTGGTCAGCGTCGTTCCGCTGGCCGGTGCCGTCTTCGGGCTCTACCGGTGGGCCGTCGGGCTGCTCGGCTGAGCAGCCCGACGCCTGATCAGGTCAGTGGGCCGACTCGCCGCGCTCCAGGGCGGCCTCCCGGCGGCGGAACGACGCCTGGATCTCGGCCTCTGCCTCGACCCGGCCGACCCAGGTCGCGCCTTCGACCGACTTGCCCGGCTCCAGGTCCTTGTAGACGACGAAGAAGTGCTGGATCTCCAGGCGGTCGAATTCGCCGAGGTGGTGGATGTCGCGCAGGTGCTCCTGCCGGGGATCCTCGTACGGCACGCAGAGCACCTTGTCGTCGGCGCCCTTCTCGTCCTTCATCCGGAACATGCCGATCGCCCGGCACCGGATGAGGCATCCTGGGAAGGTGGGTTCCGGTACGAGCACCAGTGCGTCCAGCGGGTCGTCGTCCTGCCCGAGGGTGCCCTCGATGAAACCGTAGTCGGCTGGATACTGCGTCGAAGTGAACAGGGTGCGGTCCAGCCGGATCCGGCCGGTCGCATGATCGACCTCATACTTGTTCCGGTGACCCTTGGGGATCTCAACCGTAACGTCGAAATCCATACTCACGCTCCCTCGTCGCCCGCGCTGGCTACGGAAATAGAGCGGTACGCCGTCCGGGCGTTGCCCCGCCCGACCGTTTCGGCTCCCGCTCGCTTTGTGAACACAAGTAGTGTCGCCTAGTCCGTTCGTCAGTTGGGAGGTGGGGCCAGTGGGGAGGGAAGACTCACAGTCCGCTGGGGCCGTCGGTGAACCCGACCGGGCCGACGGAGCGCCAAGTCCCACGTCGGAGGGTAGTGGATCGTCCGCGAAAGGTGACCAAGTGGTCCCGCCGGAGGACTCTGCCGCCGCCCCGGCCGGTG
This sequence comes from Solwaraspora sp. WMMA2059, assembly GCF_027497315.1. Taxonomy (GTDB): domain Bacteria; phylum Actinomycetota; class Actinomycetes; order Mycobacteriales; family Micromonosporaceae; genus Micromonospora_E. Next base: position 6,450,035 of record NZ_CP114908.1, read on the forward strand.
CGCGCGATCCAGATCCGACGGCATCGGGCCGGGCCGCTCCGCCGCCGGCCGCCCCGCCGCCGCCCACTGGGAACCCATCTGTTAAGGCAACCCCGCCGGCCACCGGGTCGGCGCCCGTGACCGGCCGGGCCAACGTGCCGGCCGTGTCCGGCGGCGCCGACGCGGCTCCGGCCGACGTCTCGGAGGGCGGCCACCGCGGACGCGCGTCGGTGCCGGCTCGTGGCACCGCCAGACCGGTTCCGCCGCCCGAGCCTGTACCGGCTGAGTCTGCGCCGACTGGCGGTGCACCATCCGGCTCGGCACCAGCTGCACCATCCGGCGCTGCATCGTCCGGGTCGGCACCGGTTGAGCCGGCGCCACCGGCCAGCCAGTCGTCACCTGACCGCCGCCGCCGGGCCCGGCGGCTGACCGTCGCCGTCGCCGTCGCCGTCGCCGTCCTGCTGGCCGGTGGTACCTCGATCGCGGTACTCCGGCCGGGCCCGGTGGCCGGCTGGCTCGGTGCCGCCGAGGTGAGCCCGAGCCCGAGCATGTCCGCCGAGCCGACGCCGGGTCCGGTGCTGGCCGGGTTGGCCGTCGACGCCCCGATTCCCACCACGGCCGGGCTGACCGAGACGCTGGACAAGGCGGTCAACCGATCCGGCCTCGGCGACCGGGTGCACGTTTCGGTCCGGGACATGACGACCGGCGCGGTTCTGTACGGTCGCGAACCGGCGGCGCTGACCGTGCCCGCGTCGACCACCAAACTGGTCACCGCGGCGACGGTGCTGGCCGCGGTCGGGCCGACACATCGGATCACGACCCGGGTGGTCGCGGGAGCCGCGCCCGGCGAGGTGGTGCTGATCGGCGGTGGCGACCCGACCTTGTCGATCGGTGACACCGGGTACTACGCGGGGGCCGCCCGGCTCGACGTGCTGGCCGCCGCCACCCGTAGCGCCCTCGGTGACACGGCGCCGACCAAGGTACTGATCGACAGTTCGCTCTTCTCCGGACCGGCGTTCGGGCCCGGGTGGGACGAGGACATCCCGACCGGCGGGTACGCGGCCGCGATCACCGCGCTGATGGTGGACGGTGCCCGGACCGATCCCGCCGCAGCCAAGGGCTGGGCGCCGCGCTCGGCCGCACCGGACCTGGCTGCCGGCCGGGCCTTCGCCCGTGCTCTCGGGCTGCCGGCGAACGCGGTGGACACCACACCGGCCGGCTACACCGACCAGCTGCCGGGCGCGCCGACGCAACCCGTCGACGGCGCCGACGCGGTCGCCGGCGCACCGACCTCGTCGGCGACCGGGCAGCCGGCGACCCCCCACCGGTCGTCGGGGGCAAACCCCGACCGGCCGGCGGAGGCCGGCCCGGGTGCCGAACTGGCCCGGATCGAATCGCCGCCGATGGCCCGGCTGGTCGAGATGATGCTCGCCGACAGTGACAACGTCCTCGCCGAAGCGCTCGCCCGGCAGGTCGCCATCGCCCGGGGCGAACCCGCGTCGTTCGCCGGGGCGGCGGTCGCGATGGACGCCGTACTGGCTGAACTCGGGTTGCCGGCCGACCAGAGCGACCTGTACGACGGCAGCGGCCTGTCCCGCAGCAACCGGGTGACCCCGGGACTGCTGACCGAACTGACCGTGCTCGCCGGCAGCGGCGACCGCCCCGCGCTGACCGGGCTGTTCTCCGGTCTGCCGGTCGCCGCCTGGTCCGGCACCCTGCAGGGTCGGTACCAGACGGCGGACGCCCCGCAACGGATCGGCGCTGGCGTGGTGCGGGCCAAGACCGGGTCGTTGTCCGGAATCAACGCGTTGGCCGGCACGGTGACCACCGCCGACGGCCGGTTGCTGGCGTTCGCGGTGCTGGCCGACGAGGTGCCGTTGCTCATCGACGCCGCCCAGGCCGGCCTGGACCGGATCGCCGCGACCCTGGCCAGGTGCGGTTGCCGTTGACCGGGGCATGATCACCAGGGTCGGCGGGCGTCACCCGGGTACGGTGGGTGCATGGCGCAGTTCGTGGACTGGGATCTGGCCGCCGCAACCGCCGGCGCGCTGAGCAAGTCGGGGCCGAAGGCTTCGCTCGACGAAGCGACCGAGGTGGTCAACGACCTTCGCCGGCTGACCGACGAAGCGGCCGGACACGTCGTGGCGTACACCGGTCTGCAGGCCCAGGTCGCGCACCCGCCGGTGCGGGTGGTCGACCGGCGGGACTGGGCCGTCGCCAACATCTCCGGGCTGCGTGACGTGATTACGCCGCTGGTCTCCCGGGCGGCCGGCGACCGCCAGCCGGGCGCGCTCACCGACGCGATCGGTTCCCGGGTTACCGGTGTGCAGGCCGGCACGGTGCTCGGCTACCTCTCCGGCCGGGTGCTCGGTCAGTACGAGGTGTTCTCCGGTGACCCCGGCCAGCTGCTGCTGGTCGCCCCGAACATCGTCGAGGTGGAGCGCAAGCTGCACGCCGACCCGCGCGACTTCCGACTCTGGGTCTGCCTGCACGAGGTCACCCACCGCACCCAGTTCACCGCCGTGCCGTGGATGCGCGGCCACTTCCTGGGCCAGGTTCAGGCGTTCGTCGACGCCTCGCAGGCCGGTGGCGACAACTTCGTCGACCGGGTCCGGCGCGGGGTCGGCACGCTAGCCGAGTCGATCCGCGACCCGCAGAGCCGGGCCAGCGTGCTGGACATCGTGCAGACCCCGGCGCAGCGCGCCGTACTCGACCGGCTGACCGCGCTGATGACCCTGCTCGAAGGGCATGCCGAGTTCGTCATGGACGGGGTCGGGCCGGAGGTCATCCCGACGGTGGAGCAGATCCGGGCCGGCTTCAACCGCCGCCGCGAGGCCGGCAACCCGCTGGAGAAGGCGATCCGCCGGCTGCTCGGCGTGGACGTCAAGATGCGCCAGTACGCCGAAGGCCGCAAATTCGTGCACGGCGTGGTCGACAGGGTCGGCATGGCCGGTTTCAACAAGGTCTTCGACTCCCCGTTGACCCTGCCCCGGCTGGAGGAGTTGGGCGACCCGGACGCCTGGGTGGCCCGGGTGCATGGCCCGGTCTCCGGCTCGCCGCCGACCGTCGTCTGAGCCGCGGGTGCCCAGGCTCGCTCCGGCTGTCGCCGAGCTGCGTGTCGCGGTCCGGCGGATGCTGCGCGAGTACGCCGGCCGGCTGGTGCTGGTGGCCTGCTCCGGCGGCCCGGACTCATTGGCTCTGGCGGCCACGGTCGCGTTCGTCGCCCCCCGCTGCGGGGTCTGCGCCGGGCTGGTGACTGTCGACCACGGCCTGCAGGCGGGGTCCGCCGAGCAGGCCCGGGACGTGGCCGGCTGGGCGGCCGGGGCCGGGTTCGACCCGGTCGAGACCGTCGCCGTCGAGGTCGGTGCCGCCGGCGGCCCGGAGGCGGCGGCGCGGACCGCCCGCTACGCCGCGCTGACCCGGGTGGCCCACCGGCACCGGGCGGCCGCCGTGCTGCTCGGTCACACCCGCGACGACCAGGCCGAGACGGTGCTGCTGGCGCTGGCCCGGGGGGCCGGTCCGGCCGGCCTGTCCGGGATGCCGCCGGCCCGCCAGGTGGACGGCGTCACGGTGCTGCGTCCGCTGCTGGACGTGGGGCGGGAGCAGACCCGGGCGGCCTGCGCGGCGCTCGGCCTCACCCCGTGGGCCGACCCGCACAACACCGACCCGGCGTACGCCCGAGCCCGGGTCCGGGCCGACGCGCTGCCGGCCCTGGTCGAGGCGCTGGGCACTGCGGTGGTGGCGAATCTGGCGCGGACCGCCACGCTGGTCGCCGCCGACAACACGACGCTGGACGGGCTGGCCGACGCCGCGTCGGACCGGGCCGCCACACCCGGTGGTGGGCTGGCGGTCCCGGTCCTGACCGAGCTGCCGGACGCGGTGCGGACCCGGGTGCTGCACCGCTGGGCGTTGCGGCTCGGTGCGCCGGCCGGGGCGTTGGCGTACCGGCACGTCACCGCTCTCGACGCACTGGTCACCCGGTGGCGTGGGCAGCGGGCGGTGCACCTGCCGGGTGGTATCGAGGTGCGTCGGGCCGGGGGTGAACTGTCGGCCGGCTCAGCCGACGGCGGTCCGGTCGCGGAACGTGCCACGGTACGCCTGGGGTGTGGCGCCGACCCGCCGGCTGAAGTGGTGCCGGAGGGTGGCGGCGTCGCCGAAGCCGCACCGCCGGGCCACCGTCTCCACCCCCAGGCTGGTCTCCTCCAGTAGCTGGCGGGCCAGCAGCACCCGCTGGCCGGTGAGCCAGTCGTGCGGCGTGGTGCCGGTCTCGGCCCGGAACCGGCGGGCGAAGGTACGCGGTGCCATGTGTGCCCGGGCAGCCAGTTCCTCCACGCTGATCGTGGTGTCCAGGTGCTGCTGCATCCATACCAGCACCGACTCCAGCGTGGCCGCTGTCGGGCTGGCCGCGATCGGCGTCTCGATGAACTGGGCCTGCCCGCCGTCGCGGTGCGGCGGCACCACCATCCGGCGGGCGAGTCTGGTCGCCAGGGCGGAGCCGTGCTCCTGGCGGACCAGATGCAGGCAGGCGTCGATCCCGGCGGCGGTGCCGGCGCTGGTCAGCACGTTGCCGTCGGCCACGTACAGCGAGTTGCACCGGATCCGGGCGGTCGGGTGGCGGCGGGCCAGCTCGTCGGCGTACCGCCAATGGGTGGTGCATTCGCGGCCGTCGAGCAGGCCGGCGGCGCCGAGCACGAATGCGCCGGAGCAGACGCTGAGCAGGGTGGCGCCGCGGCGGTCGGCGGCGCGTAACGCGTCGACCACCGGTGCGGCGACGGCGTCGTGGAAGCTGGCCGCGGGCACGGCGACCAGGTCGGCGTCGGCGACCGGCCGCAGATCGGCGGTGGGTAGCAGCGAGAAGCCGGAGCTGGTGCGGACCGGGCCGCCGTCGACGGTGCAGACGTCGAAGCGGTATCCGGGGAAGCCGTCCGCGGTGCGGTCGTGACCGAAGACCTCGCAGACCACCCCGAGCTCGAACGGGGCTACGCCGTCGAGCGCGATCACCGCGACGGTACGAAGCATGCGACGAGTCTAGCCCACGGTGGCAGGATTTCGATGAACAGTGGCATCTCTGCCGCTGTTCGCTCAGCGGGCCGGCGCGCAGACTTGGTGTCGACGTCCGGTGCGCACCGGCGGCACACCCATCGGGACCAGGGTGAACACACCCATCGGGACCAGGGTGAACCTCCCGTCAGGACCAACGTGAAGGTGGCTGCCGCCATGGAACTTCTTATCGTCGTGTCGATCATCCTGCTGCTCGCCGCCGCCTCGGCGGCCGGCCTCACCCGGGACAGTCGTGACTCGGCCGACTGGCGGCCGAGTCACGACGGTGTCCGCCGGCCCCGGTGACCGTCGGCTGGACCACCGTCACCCACCGGCGCCACGTGAGTATCCGCCGGCCCCGGTGTCGGCTGGCCGGCCGGATGCGGCAGGCTTAGCGCATGGCTGACGGCTCCTGGTACGACGCCGACATCGACCGTGTGATCATTTCCGAGGAACAGATCCGCGACAAGACCGCGGAACTCGCCAAGCAGATCGCCACTGACTACGCCGACGTGACGGGTGGACTGCTGCTGGTCTGCGTGCTCAAGGGCGCGGTCATGTTCATGGCCGACTTCGCCCGTGAGCTCGGCCGGCAGGGCGCTCCCGTCGAGTTGGAGTTCATGGCCGTCTCCTCCTACGGGCAGGGCACCACCTCCTCCGGCGTGGTCCGCATCCTCAAGGACCTGGAGCGGGACATCGCCGGTCGGCACGTGGTGGTGGTCGAGGACATCATCGACTCCGGCCTCACCCTGTCCTGGCTGCTGAAGTACCTGGCGTCCAGGTCGGCGGCGAGCGTGGAGGTGGTCGCGCTGTTCCGCAAGCCCGAGGCGGTCAAGGTGCAGGTCCCGGTGCGGTATGTCGGCTTCGACATCCCCACCGAGTTCGTGGTTGGCTACGGCCTGGACTTCGCCGAGCGGTACCGCGAGTTGCCCTACGTCGGGGTGCTCAAGCCCGAGGTGTACGGCCGCGGCTGACCGCCGCCGGTGTGTCAGCCGTCGGGAAACTCCTCGGGACGTCCAGGCCACTCCCAGGAAACAGCGCTACGGTATGCGGTGGCGCGGGTCAGCTGACCGCGCCGACGTGGGACCAGCGGACGGAGCGCGGGTCGACCGGGCTCGCGGACGCGCACCTCGTCACCACGGTGTACCTTCGAATGACCGTGGCGCTCGGTTGGCGCCCCGGAGTGGCTAACCAGACGGTCAGAACGTCGATCAGGAGGGTCCGGGCGCTGCGGCGCTCGACATACGTATGGAACGTACGCGTTTCTTCCGCCGGCCGGTGGTCTGGATCATCCTGGTGATCATCGGTGCGATAGCGCTCAGCTCGTTCTTCACCAACGGCCCCAGCTACCACAAGGTGGACACCTCGGTGGCGCTGGAGCGGCTGGAGCAGGGCGGCATCGACAAGGCGATATTCCAGGACCGGGAGCAGACGCTCCGGCTCGACCTCGCCGAGCCGGAAGAGTTCGGCGACACCGAGACCGACCGGATCGAGGCCCAGTTCCCGTACGAGGTCGGCGACGAGATCTGGACCGACGTGCTGGCCGCCAAGGAGGCCGGCCGGGTGACCGGCCCGGCCGAGGCCGAGGTGTCGTCGGACAGCATCTTCATCACCCTGCTGGTCAACCTGCTACCGATCGCCATCCTGGTGATCCTGCTGCTGCTGTTCATGTCGCAGATGCAGGGCGGCGGGTCCCGTGTGCTCAACTTCGGCAAGTCCAAGGCGAAGGTGATCACCAAGGACACCCCGAAGACCACCTTCGCCGATGTGGCCGGCTCCGAGGAGGCCGTCGAGGAGTTGCAGGAGATCAAGGACTTCCTGCAGAACCCGGCGAAGTACCAGGCACTCGGTGCAAAGATCCCCAAGGGCGTACTGCTGTTCGGTCCACCCGGCACCGGGAAGACCCTGCTTGCCCGGGCGGTGGCCGGCGAGGCCGGTGTGCCGTTCTACTCGATCTCCGGGTCCGACTTCGTCGAGATGTTCGTCGGTGTCGGCGCCAGCCGGGTCCGTGACCTGTTCGAGCAGGCCAAGGCGAACGCCCCGGCGATCGTCTTCGTCGACGAGATCGACGCGGTCGGCCGGCACCGTGGTGCCGGCATGGGCGGCGGCCACGACGAGCGGGAACAGACCCTCAACCAGTTGCTGGTCGAGATGGACGGCTTCGACACCAAGGGCGGCGTGATCCTGATCGCCGCCACCAACCGACCCGACATCCTCGACCCGGCGCTGCTGCGCCCCGGCCGGTTCGACCGGCAGATCCCGGTCGACGCCCCGGACATGGAGGGCCGCAAGGCGATCCTGCGGGTGCACGCCCGGGGCAAGCCGTTCGCCCCGGACGTCGATCTGGACGCGGTGGCCCGGCGTACCCCCGGATTCAGCGGCGCCGACCTGGCCAACGTGATCAACGAGGCGGCGCTGCTGACCGCCCGGCAGGACGCCCGGGCGATCACCAACGAGGCCTTGGAGGAGTCGATCGACCGGGTGGTCGCCGGCCCACAGCGGCGGACCCGGGTGATGGGCGACAAGGAAAAGAAGATCACCGCATATCACGAGGGCGGTCACGCCCTGGTGGCCTGGGCCCTGCCACACGCCGCCCCGGTGCACAAGGTGACCATCCTGTCCCGGGGGCGGTCGTTGGGCCACACCCTGGTGCTTCCGACCGAGGACAAGTACACCCAGACCCGTGCCGAGATGATCGACACCCTGGCGTACGCCCTCGGTGGCCGGGCCGCCGAGGAACTGGTCTTCCACGAGCCCACCACCGGTGCCGGCAACGACATCGAGAAGGCCAGCGCGTTGGCCCGGGCCATGGTCACCCAGTACGGCATGAGCGCCAAACTCGGCGCCGTCAAGTACGGCACCAACGGCGACGAGCCGTTTCTCGGCCGGACCATGGGCCACGAGCGGGACTACTCCGATTCGATCGCCGCTGAGATCGACAGCGAGGTCCGCGCCCTCATCGAGCTGGCCCACGATGAGGCCTGGGAAATCCTGGTCGAGTACCGCGACGTGCTCGACACCATGGTGCTGGAGCTGATGGAGAAGGAGACCATTTCCCAGTCCGACATGGCCCGGATCTGCGAGCGGGTGGTCAAGCGGCCGCCGATGGCACCCTTCAACGGCTTCGGCAAGCGGCAGCCGTCCACTGAGCCGCCGGTGCTGACCCCGGCCGAGAAGGAGAACCTCGGCCGGCAGGCGGTCGCCGACGGGGCTCAAGCCGTCTTCGGCGGTGGCATGTCCGCGAACTCGGACGGCACCTCCTGAGCAGCCCTGACCTACCGTCCAGCGCGTCGTCGACCGAACCCGACGACGACGCGCTGGACTATCTCGCCGCCCGACTGATCAACGGCAAACTCAACGGCACGCCGGTCGAACGCTCCGTCGACCTGACCCGGATCGAGCGCGCCGTACGGGAGATCCTCATCGCCGTCGGCGAGGACCCGGACCGTGACGGGCTGCGCCAGACGCCGGCCCGGGTCGCTCGGGCGTACGCCGAGCTGCTCGCGGGTCTGCGGGCCGACGCGGCCCAGGTGCTCACCACCACCTTCGAGGCTGACCACGACGAGCTGGTGCTGGTCCGCGACATCGAGGTGATGTCGCTGTGCGAGCACCACATGCTGCCGTTCCGGGGCGTGGCGCACATCGGGTACATTCCCGGAGCGACCGGCCGGATAACCGGCCTGTCGAAGCTGGCCCGCCTGGTCGAGGTCTACGCCCGGCGGCTACAGGTCCAGGAGCGGCTCACCTCGCAGATCGCCGACATGCTGATGAGCCGGCTGGAGCCGCGCGGTGTGGTCACCGTGCTGGAGTGCGAACACATGTGCATGGCGATGCGCGGCATCCAGAAGGCTGGTGCCCGTACCATCACCTCGGCCGTACGCGGTGTGTTCCAACGCGACGCCAAGTCCCGTGCTGAAGCGATGAGCCTGATCATCCACAGCTGACGCCAACTGCCCGATTCACCCGAGCAGCGAGATCAGCGCCGCCAGCACCAACGCCAGCACCAGCGGGACCGCGCAGACCAGCGCCCCCACCAACGGTGTGCGGTCCGGCCGCTGGCGCGGCCCGCCGAATACGAAACCGACCGCCAGCCAGCCAAGGCCGAACGCGACCAGCGGCAGGACCAGCCCGCAGCCGAGCGCGTAGCCCAGCGGTGCCTGGTCTCCGGCGACCACGAACATGGCCAACTGGATCATCAGGACGATCACCGCGAACGGCCCGTACACCAGCAGGTTGCGAAGCCACGGCGGGGGACCGCCAGACGGACCCGCCGCGACGGCCAGGTCGCCGTTGGCGGCGTCGACCTGCGCGTGCGCTCGCGCGATCGCCGCCTGCCGGGCCGGCGACCCGACTGCCAAGGAGGCAGGCATCCGCACTGCGGCACCGACCGAAGCCCCGGCTGAGGCACTGACCGCGGCGTGGACCGCGGCTACCTCCGGCGGCATCGGATTGAGCAGGCCAGGCGGTACGCCGAGCATGACCAGTTGACGCCGCTGGACAGCGAGCCGGTCGCGCAGCACCGTCAGGTCCATTGAGCGCCGGTCGCCAGCTGGACCGTCCGTTGGCCGCCCTTGGCCGTGGCGTAGCCGGGCCAACCGTCGGGCGGCCGCTACGTACTCCGCCCACTCGTCTCCGGTGCCGTTCCCAGTCACGCCGCGCCCTCCGCAGTGTCGGCTACGACGCGCCCCTCCCCGGTGTCGGCTACGACGCGCCCCTCCCCGGTGTCGGCCCCGGTCCCGGCCGGTTGGAACGGGACGAAGACGGTGCGCCGGTCGGTCTGCGCGTCGTACAACAGACCACGTTGCGGGCGGGGGTGCCAAGCCGGCAGCCGGCCGGCGAACCCGACTGGCCCGGCCGTCGCGGCCTGCTCGGTCACCGGCCGGTCGAGCAGGACGATCCCGGCGATCAGGTCCGGACTGGGACCGAGAAATGCCAGGAACGAGTCCGGCTGCTCCCAGCCGGAGAGCAGATGGATGCCGCGGGCCGGCCCGGAGTCCAACAGGTTGCGCAGGCGGGCGGCGGCCGGCCCGCCGAGCTCGAGAACGTCGGCGGTGGCGATGACCAGGTACGCGGGGCCGGCTGCGTCGCCCAGCGTCCGGAGAACCTCCAGATCCACCACCTCGGTCGGCTGACGGACGCCGACCGCTCGGGCGAGGTCGGTCAACTGCCGGCGGTCGTGTTCGCCCATCGACAGCAACAGGATGCGGGCGGTGCCGGGCTGGTGGTGTGCCGCGGCGCTGCGTACCACCGTGGCCAGCAGGCTCGCGGTGCTCTCCCGGGAGCCGAAGATGGCGAGGTGGCGACCGGGGGCACGTTCGAACCGGAACTCCGCTGTCCGCCCCGGCAGCTCGACGGCCCGGCCGAAGAGTCCGGCTGGAGTGTCCGGCGGGTCGGCCAGCACCCGCTGGTAGGTCTCGTCCGATTCGAGCTCCGGCTGGAGGTAGCCGGCGAAGACCTGCGGCGGCCGGGCGTCGGCCGCACGGCGCGACCACAGCTGCCGGCGGAGCCCGGCCAACCCAGGCCGGTCCGTGTACGGATCCGGAAACACGACGGTACGTTCGTGGCCGCGGGTCGCCCCACGCGGGCCGCCCAGCCCGCCGGCGGTGTTCACCACTGCCCGACCCGTCGGCAGCCCGACCGCGGCGTCGTTGCTCGGCTCCAGGAGCCAGTCACCGCCGGCCAGCACCACCCGGACCGGGAACTGGCTCAGCAGCGAATCCCGCCGCCACCAGCCACCGCCGGTCGACCCGCCGGCCGGATCGGGGCCGACCCAACCGCCTGAGCCCACCCAGCCGCCCGACCCGTCAGGCTCATCGGATCCGACGCTCTGCTCCGACCCGGGAGCTGGGCCGGTCCCGGAGTCGGCGATCAGCAGGTGGACTCCGCTGCCGCGCCCGCCCCTGGCGATCCGTTCGAGCAGGTCGAGTGACTCGTCGGCGACCGGTCCGGTCAGGTCCAGCATTGGGGCCGGATCCTTGAGCACGCAGAGAACGCGGGTCGTGCCCGTGGCGGCGGCGAGCTCGGCGAACCGGGTCGTCCCATTGCGGGTCGCCAGGAAGGAGCGCCGGTCGACCTCCGCCGCCACCTGACGCAGCACCGACAGTCCGTACTCCGGGTCGGCGTCCACCCCGGCCGTCGCGATGTGCGGCAGCCCGGACGGGTCGGTGACGCCGGGCAGCACGCTGGTGAACGACTCGCCGGGCGACAGGTCCACCAGATGCAGGGTCACCTCGGCGGGATCGTGCCGTACCGCCAGCCCGTACAGGAGGGCGGTGAGGAACTGGTCCACCTCTGCGCCGGCCTGCCCGGCCACCAACCAGTGTGGGGTGATGTCGTTGAACCGGAGCAGGACCGGCCGGTGTCCGTCGAACCCCGCTGCGGCCACCAGCCCGTCGGCGGCGGATCCGGCGACCGTTCCGTCCGCCGGGTCGGGCAGCAGGTCGGTCAGCGGTGGACGGGCACCGACCTCGGACCGGGCGACGAGTTCCGCGCACACCTGGTCGATCAGCTGCTGGGGTGGCTGCCGGTCCAGGTACACCGGCGCGTCGAGACCGCCGAGGTGGTCGCCGCCCGCTCCGGCCGGCAGGTCGCGGAAGGTGTCCCCGGGCGGGTCACCGACCAGGACGTACGGATTCCGTAGCCGCACCATGGTGCTGCACGGCAGGTCGGCGCGGGTCTGCTCGGTGTCCAGCGGAGGCGGCGGCCAGCCGGCGACGACCAGATGCAGGCCATGCTCGGGGCCCACTTGGGCAAGCCGGGCGATCCGGTCGAGCACGACACCGTCGGTGAGTTCGGGCAGCGAGGCGATTATCAGCAGCATGAACCGCCCCTGCCGGTGGTGCCGGGCGACCGTCGGTCGGGCCGGTCGGATCCACTGCTCCGCCTCGGCCAGGGCGGCCCGCAGCCCGGTGACGTCGGTGGCGGCCGGGCGCAGCACGCCGGCCTCGGTCAACGGCCGGAAAGGGCCGAGCACGTCCTCGCCCGCGGCACCGACGCCGTCCACCGTGCGCACCGACACCCGTTCCGGCGGTACGGCGGCCAGCAGGCGGAGCAGCACGGCCCGCAGCAGCCCGGCGACCCGTCGGTCGCGGATGTCGCCGTCGAGCGTCAGATGCCCGCTGCCGAGGAACGGGACGACCACCGGGAACCGGGCGTCGTCCAGTGGCTGGGCGATGCCGATCCGCAGGTGGCCGACGTGGTCGAGACCGCCCATCGGCATCGTCGGGGTCTGGGCGTCGAGCGGGGCACCCCACCAGCCGGGGGCCAGCCGCGCTGCGAGGCTGCGGAGCTGCTCGGCGACCTCGTGCTGATCGGAGCCGGTGGTACGGCCGCCACCGGCCGCGTCAACCTGGTCCAGCGCGGTGACGACGGCTGCCGCCGAGCGGTGCAGCGCGGCGGCGCGGTCCAGGTCCATGCCCATGTCGACCACCTGCCTACCGCTGTACGGCAGCTCGTCCGCGAGCGCCGGTTGAGTTCAGACCTGAGACGGTATCCCAGCCGGTCCGCAGCCGGATGTGGGGTGACCGAGGTTTCCCGCCTGATCAGTACTCGTCAGGGTGCTTCGCCGGATATGTGACCAATAAGGACTCGAACCGGCTATTCAGTCTCACGTTCGCGACGGATACTGTCGAGGGGTGGAGCAGACCCGGCCGGCGGCGGCCCCTGTACGCCGTGGACGGGTGCCCAGGCAGCGAATCGCTCCCGGCGTCGGAGTGCCGCCCGTGGTGCCACCCGGCCGCCGGCTACGGCTGGCGTTGGTGCTGGCTGCCGGGATCACCGCGCTGCTCTGCCTCGGCGGCGTCAGCGTCGCGTTCGTCCTCTACACCAGCGTCACCACCCCCGACCGGGGCACCCCCGAATCGACGGTCCGTGGTTACCTCGTGGCCTACCTGTCGGCCCGCGACGACCTCCAGGCCGACGGTTTCACCTGCACCGACCCGGATCTGTCGGCCGTCCAACGGCTGCGGGAGCAGGTCGTTGCCAGCGAGGAACGAGGCAGCACGGTCATCGTGCGGGTCCAGTCGGTCGCGCTGGTGTCCGAGTCGGAGAGCTCGGCGGTGGTTTCGGCGACCGTACGACAGACGGCCACGTTCAACGGCCGGATGTTCGCCACAACTGCCGACTGGCGGTTCCACGTGGTCGACCAGGGTGGTTGGCGGGTGTGTGGAGCCGAACAGACGAGCTGAGCGCTCGACCGCCTCGGTCTCGCCGGCAAGGCTGCCGACGTCACTCCACCCAGACCAGATGGACCGGCAGTTCGATCGTCTCCGGCGGCTGACCCGTCCAAACCCACCGGTACCAGGCCAGCTCGGTGGCCGCCCGAACACAGATGTCCCCATCGGCGCCGGAGTGCAACTCGGTCACCGCGCGCAGGTCGCGGCGCTCCTGGCCGTCGTCCATGTGCACCAGCCGTCGGCCGACCAGCGGCCCCGCGTCAACCACCGGCACCGGAAAACGGGGTGCCGGGGCATCCAGCGACACGAGCCGGGACAGCACGTCGCCCCGCCCGGGGTGGGTCAGCGTGTCGTCCGGCTGCTCGACCCAGACCCGGTCGGCCGGTACCAGGGGGGCGAACACCTCCACCCCCTCCGATTCGGCCCGGTACCATTCCTGCTCCGGCAGCACCGGCACGTAGGTGCGGCTGCGCTGCACGACCTTCTCGTCGCCGCGCAGGTCGCCGCGCCATCCGGTGCCCGGCAGGCCAACCCAGACCCGCCGGCCGCGTAGCGTGGCTGCGACGGCGGCTGGCACCAGCGCTGTCGGTCGCGGCGGTCGAGGCGCCCAGTTCGGTTGATCCGCGAACGGGTCCGGCATCGGGTCCCGGGTCAACGCAGTTTCCTCCGGTCGGTCAGCCACTCTCACCGAGCGGCGCGCCCCGCTCCCGCATGAACGGCACCGGGTCGACGGCTCCGCGGCTGCTGCGGTCTGCGTTGAGATGGATCTCGTAGTGCAGGTGCGGGCCGGACGAGTTGCCGCTGGAGCCAACCTCGCCGATCACCTGTCCGGCGTCTACCAGGTCGCCTTCGCCGACTTCCGGCCGCTTCACCATGTGACAGTATCTCGTGATCACCTGGTCGGCGTGCAGGATGTCGACGAACCAGCCGCAGCCACCTTTGCTGGGCGAGCCGTCGACGTCGCAGTCGAGGCGGCCGTACTGGTCCGGGTCGCACCGGGAGACGATGACGCGGCCGGCCGAGGCGGCCCGGATCAGGGTGCCTTTCGGCTGGGCGATGTCCACGCCGTTGTGTCCGGGCCGGGAGCTGGTCCGGAAGCCGGACCCGACGTTGCCCGGCACCGGTCGGGTCCATCCTGAGGCGGCGACCTCGCCGTCGGCGGCGCAGCGCAGCAGCCCGTCCGGGCCGGCGACCGCGCGGGCCGCGCCGCCGGTGAGGATGTTGACGATCCGGGTCGCCAACGGTTCGTGCTTGGCGTACGCGTCCGGGAAGGCACTGACCTGCACCCGCTGGGCGGCGTCGGTCAGCGCCATCGTCTCCCAGCCGTCGATGGTCAGCAGCTTCTGGTAGAACTTCTGCGACGAGTACGCCGGATCCTGTAGCTGTACCGGGGTGCCCCAGCCCTGGCTGGGTCGCTGCTGGAACAGGCCGACCGAGTCGTGGTCGTTGCGGTCGCCGAGATGCCCCAGGTTCCGCAGTGCCGACTCCTGCATGGCGGTTGCCACCGCGATCACCCAGCCGCGCGGCGACACCGACAGCTCCGCGCCGGTGTTGATGATCACCGCCGCGTTGGCGACCTGGTCCGGCCCGTACGGCCCGACCCGGGGCGCCTGGTCGGGGTCGACCGGGCCGTCCCGCCCGCAGCCGAAGGCGGCGAACAGCGCCGAATCCGGCTCGTCGTCGCTGAACAGCACCGCACCGATCCCGCCGGTGCAGCAGAGCAGCACCAGCGTCGCGGTCAGCGCCACGGTCAGGGCGACGTGCCGGGCGGCGCGGGTCCGCATGCCGGGGCTGTCGTTCATGCCCGCACCCAGTCGACGCCGTCGACCAGCCACTGTCCGTCGGAGCCGGTCAACCGTAGCCGCAACGTACCGGAATCCACCTCGATCACCACCTCGACCAGATTCGTCGCGTACGAAATGACCGCCGGTTCACCGGTCAACCGCTCGGCCGGCACGGCCACCGGATCGACGCCGACCAGCTTCTCGGCCAGTTCCTCGGTGGCGTACGGCCGCAGCCCGGCGTGCCACTGCTCGGCGTCGAGGCCGCGATCGAGCCAGGCGGTCGCGAACGCGACGGCGACCGTCGGCGGATCTGCGGCACCGGGGCTGGTCACCGGGTCAGGGGCAGGTGCCACCGACCGTATTCCGTCGTCACCGGCGGTCGGGTCGATGGTCAATGCCGGTTGTGGTCCGGGTGCACCCAGCAGTGGCCCGCTGGTCCCGTCATCGCGGCCGACGACCTGACCGACGCCGACCACGCTGACCACGACGACGAGCAGCACGACCGCCAGCCCGACCCGGGACCGGAAGAGGAACCGGGTCAGCAAGGCGATGACGGGACGCATTCCGGGTCACCGAGCTTCGGTACGGATGCGCGGCTTCGGCGCCTCGTCGGGCTTGCGGGTGCTGTCGGGCCGGTAGACGGCGTACTGGTGCTCTTCGGCCGGGACGTCGGGCGCGGTCCACGTCGACGCGCGACGGGGTCGGCTCGATGGTCGGGGCGACCCGGGCTGGGCGGTGGGTTCGGAGCCGTCCTCCCGGCCGTCCGGCCGCTCCCTGGCCGGTCCGGTGCTGCCGGCACCACCGGCGGGTTTGTCGCTGCTCGGGTCCTCCAACCGGGCCTCCGGCCGCACCACGGTCTGCTTGACGACGGTCTGGTCCCGTCCGTCCTTGGACTTGACCACGACCTGTTCGGGCTCGCGGGTCTCCCGGGTTTCCCGGAAGTACCGCAGGTTCCACGAACTGCCGCCGCCGTCCCGGCCGCCAAGATCGGTGATCCGCCGGTACGGACGCAGCAGCAGCCAGCCGACCATGCCGCAGAGCCAGATCAGTACCACCTGCAGCCAGCCCGGCAGGGTGGGGGTGCTCATGATCAGGTCGACTGCGAACAGGTAGACGGCCGCCCCGGTGCCGAAGATCGCGATGTTGAAGACGGCGGCGACGACCGCGTTGCCGAGTCGACGCATCCCCGCGCCGGCCGGCCGGAGCAGACCGATGGTCCCGAGGATCGGCGCGGCGACGACCGCCCAACGGAACAGCAGGAATCCGAGCAGGACCAGCAGCGACGCGGCGAGGTCGAACATGGCGAACATGGCCGCCGCGAAGATGGCGATCAGGCCGGTGCCGACCCGGTCCATCTCCCGGATGCCCTGCAGATGCTCGTACGCCTCCGGATCCTCGGTCCGGATCTGCTCGGCGACCTTCATCCACTGCTGGTTCTTGGCCTCGATGATCGGTTCCCGCAGTGCCGGGTCGGCGCGGATCTCCTCGATCTCGGACCAGGTGAACGCCTGGGCGTCGTAGAGCACCGGGCCGTACTTCTTGGCGGTGTCGGTGTCCGCCGAGCCGAGCACGCCGCGCAGCCAGTTGCGGTAGAGCATCGACGACGTGGTCGTGTCGCTGGCCCGCACAGCCGGCGGACGCAGGTCCGCACACTGCTGCGGGTCGGGGTACGGGCACTCCTCCGGTGTCACCTCGACGGCCCGCGGGCCGACGGCCTCGTGGACCACGCCCAGTGTGCTGGTCAGCGCCTCGTCCGCCAGGTTCGCCGAGCGGACCGGCCAGGCGGCGATCGCGGTCACCACCACCATGATCAGGACCGCCCAGCCGGCCGTCGTGATCATGTTGCTCATGTCCGACTGACGTGACCGCCAGATCAGGTACAGGCCCACCACACAGAGGGTGATCAGCCCGAAGACCGTGAACACCTCTTCGTAGATCGCCGTGGTCGCCTGCGCCACCAGCGGGTCGGCCCAGGCGTACATGGTCCCCGGGTCCCAGGCCCGTTCCCGGATCGCGTTGGACGCGCCGACGATCGCGGTGGCGACCATCATCTCCAGGTTGGCGACCCCGTTGAACACACCCACGTCGGCGTTCACCACCGAGGAGGCACATCCGCCGTTGAGGTCGTACGTCGGGAACCGGTAGCCGGCGTACCCATAGTTGGTGTAGTGGCCGATGGCGCCCTCGTAGGTCTCCGGCTGGGTGGCGAACCAACCGCCGAAGCCGGAGTCGGGGGCGCTCGGTGCTGGCGGGTCGAGGCACTGCGCGCGGGCCGAGCTGACGTCCTGCAGTCGGTCGAGACAGGCCCGGAAGTCGGCCTGCCAGGCCTCGACCGGACACAGGTCGGCCGGTGCCTGGGCGGGCAGTTGGGCGACCGGCCCGGCCGGGGCGGCCTGGGCCGGAGCGGCCGCGCCGAGTACCGGCCAGGAGATGCTCGCCACGGCGGCTGTCAGGACGGCGAGCAGGAGCGCGGTGCACCGGGTCGCGGTCCTCGCCACGTCACACCTCCAGGTCGCTGAGCGCGGTCGGCAGACCGGCGGGTGCCGCCTGCGGCGTACCGGGTGTGGTGTCGAGGTGGTCGAGCAGTCCGTCCACGTATGAGACGTCCACCC
Source organism: Solwaraspora sp. WMMA2059 (assembly GCF_027497315.1). GTDB lineage: Bacteria > Actinomycetota > Actinomycetes > Mycobacteriales > Micromonosporaceae > Micromonospora_E. The sequence goes on from NZ_CP114908.1 coordinate 6,467,624, forward strand.
GGACCTTCTGCACCCGACCGTCCACGTCGCGCATGATGAACTCCCGAAAGCCCAGTCGGCTCGCGGAAGAACTGTCTACGCTAGACAACGAGGCGAGCGTCGCCTCGTAACCGTCGTCGACCGGGACACGCAGCAGGCGCAGCGCCTCGGCGGCGATCTCCTCGTCCTCGGCGATCCGGCCGACGAAGACGGTGGAGACCAGGTTCTGCACGTCCAGCCCCAGGATGTCCCGTGGATTCTGCGACGAGACCAGCGCGGCCAGGTTCCACTTGCGGGAGTCGCGGGCCAGCCGGACCAGGAAGGACCGGCCGGAGCGCCAGCCCTCCATGAAGTGCGCCTCGTCGAGGCCGACGAGCTTGCGTGACCCCATCGAGCCGCCGTAGCAGCGGCGTACCGCCAGCCGGTGGGCGGTGTGCAGCATCGGCAGAGCCAACGCCTCCTCGGCCGACCAGTACTCGCGTTCGATCTTCAGGTCGGGCAGCCGCAGCCCGGCCATGGTGATCACGGTCAGCGCGGCGTCGGCACCGAGCAGGCCCGGCTCCGGCGAGCCGAAGAACAGCAGGGCCAGCGGCATCTCGGCGGTGTCCAGCAGCAGGTTGGCCAGCTCACGGCCGTCGTCGTCGAGCCCGCTGAGGCAGGCGACCACGTCGTCCAGCGTGGAGGTTTCTTCGGCGGGCACCTGGCGGACCGCGTGCCGCAGCAGGGTGGCCGTCGACGACTCCCGGGCCACCTGCGGCGGCACCAGCATCATGCAGATGTCCTGGACCAGCATCCGGCGTTCGGCCCGGGCGTTCGACACGGAAATTTCGTACTCGCGGTCGCCGGCGGCTCCGGCGGCGAACTCGCCGCGCACCGGTGTGGGGATGAGAGAGTACGGTGCCAGGGTGCCCTGTTCGGAACCGGTCAGGTTGAGCACCCGCGAGTACGGCCGTAGCTCCGGCATGGCGCAGAGCCGGGCCAGCGGCCCGGACGGGTCGAGCAGGGTGACCTGCACGCCGCGCCGGGCGGCCAGGTAGCCGAGGGCGCCGAGCAGGGTCGACTTGCCGCCGCCCGGCTCGGCGACGAAGACGGCGAGCCCGGAACGTTCCCGGACCTCCATCGGGAAGTGCAGGTCGAGGAAGACCGGCCGGCGGCAGGTGCCGGCGGTCCGCCCGATCAGGTCGCCGCGCCGGTCGCCGACCGTCGACGCGGCCTGCGGCAGCGCGGCGGCCAGCAGGTTGACCGGCATCCGTCGGATGTATCCGGTGTTCGCCACCGGCTCCCCAGGGATGAACTCCCGGGCCAGCCAGTCCTGGTTCTTCGGATGCTGCAGCGAGATGCGCATTTCCCGGGAGTACAGCTGGATCAGCCGGCGGGCCCGTTCAAGACACTCTTCGCGGGTCCGGCCACCGACGGCGATCCGGTGCCAGCCGTGCGCCCGGGCGGACTCGACCGGCAGGCCGGTGGTCATCTCGTCACCGATGTGCAGGGCCCGCTTGGCGAGCCGTTCCAGTTCCGGCGGCGCGTCGATGCCGTGCTCGGCGTAGTCCAGTTGCTGGGAGCGGATCATCCGGAGCCGGTGCTCCAGGTTGCGGAACGAGTCGGCCGGCCCGAGCAGGTCGATCCGGGAGGAGATCTCCATCGGCCACGGCAGCCGTTCGTGGAAGTGCATCCACGGCTCGTGGCGTTCCGGGATCTCCAGCGGCTCCATCCGGCCGACTGCCAGCACCGCGACGTGCCGCTCCTCGCCGGTCATCCGGTTGACCAGCTTGAGCGTCGAGCCGTACGGGGTCCGGTAGCGCTCGACCTGCTCGGTGAGGGCGAGCAGGTCGCCGCGGTCCCAGTTGCCGTTTCGGACCGGCGAGAGCATGGTTGGCGGGTTCATGCAGAGCGCGACCGACCGGTAGAGCAGCCATTCGAGTTCGCCAGCGGTGACCCGTCGACCCCGCATGCCGAAGGCACCCAGCACCTCGTCGAACTGCTCGACCATCCGGCCGAGCCGGCGGCGTTCGCTCTCGGCGACGCCGCGGCCGAACAGCCGCAGCACCCGTTCGGACAGTGAGTCGCCGAGCGACCGGCGGGCGAAGGTGATGCCCAGGTAGGTCTGCCCTTCGGCGTGGTTGACCGCCATCAGGTGCCGTTGCGCGGCGACCAGGTGGTCGGACCAGGAGACCGCGTCGGAGACGTTGGGCAGGGGGTTGCTGGTTAGCGAGTCGATGGTGCGGGCCCACTCGTCGGCCGGGAACGGCCGGGTCGTGCGGCGCAGGTGCACCCGGAATCCGGCCAGGCCGGCGTACTGCTCGGAGATGGCTGACAGCAGCACCTCCCGCTCGGCGTCGGGCCGGAACGCCCAGCGCACCTCGGGCAGCCAGTACCAGGCGGTCACGGTGTTCGGGGTGAAGGTGAGGTGGCCGGCGATCTCGGTGATGGCGAGTTCGGCGGCCGGGTCCCGGTCGGTGAACTTGACCTTCGGGGGGCGGACCGGCACCGGCTTGATCAACTTGTCCGGCCGGTCGACCTCGGCGGCCCGCCGGCGGGCACGCTTGCCCTTGCCGCTGACCGGTGCATCGGCCGGCGCCGGCCGATGCACCGGTGCGGGTGCGGCGCGCTGTTGGGGCGCGGGCGCGGCGTGCTGCTGGGATGCAGCGTGCTGCGGCGTCGCCGGTAGCCGGCGTTGTGTCGGTGCGCCATCTTGCTGCGCTGCCTTGGCCCCGTGTGTCGGCTCGGGCCGGCTCCGAACGTGTTGCGCGGTCGGACCGGGCCGGCGGGTGGCGGCGGGCGGTGGCGGCAGGGCCGGTGCCGGCGGTGGTGACGGTGGCACTGTGGACGCCGAGGTGGCCGGCTGGCCGTCACGAGGTGGGGCCGATTCGGCTGCCGGGGCCGGGTCGGCGGCGGTACGCGGGGTGGGCGTGACGGCTCGACGCTGGACCGGCGGTTCGGGTGGCGGGGCAGGGGGACCGGACAGCGCCGAGCCGATCGGCCCAGCGGGTGGGGTGTCCCCGGCCGACGCGTCGCCGGGGGTCCCCTGCGGATCGTGCCGGGCGGGCGGTCCGATGGCAGTCTGCTGCGCCGGCGGTGCGATGGCGTCGTGCCGGGTGGGCGGTTCGATGGCGTCGGGCCGCGTCGGTGCTGCGATCGCGTCGTGTTGGGCCGAGCGTCGGATCGCCGTGCGTGGTGTGCGGCCCGGCTGATGGCCACCGGCGGGGCCGGCACCCGGGAAAAGGTCCAAGAAGGGCGAGTCGATGTCGGTGCTGTCGCTCATACCGGCTCTGGGATTGGGCACTGGTGGTGCCGGCGGCGGGGTTCGCGTTGGCCGGCTGCCGCGGGATGCCGCGGGTGCCTGAAAGAAGGCGACCGCGCCGTGGCTGGGGCTGGTGACCAGTTCGGTGTCGGTCGACTCGTCCAGCTCGGCGGTGTCGTAGTCGGTCGATCGCTTACCGTTACCGCTGGTGCCGGACGGCTGACCGGCCGGGTGGGAGGAGCCCGGCGGAAATGATCGACTCATGCCATCGCCTCACGCCGCCGGCCGGCCGGGTGGACAGCGGCTGCGGTTCGGTGGTCGGTGCGGGTCATGCCAACTCCTCCCGGATCCGGATGTGGCTGGCGATCAGTCGCGGGTCTCGCTGTTCAGTGGCGGGTTCCCTGGTGCGGCGCCAGTCGGTGAGGGCGGTCCGGACCACCATCCGGGCGGGCCGATCCGGGTCGACGTACCGGAAGATGAAGGAGGTGGTGACGATCGCCAGCGCGATCTCCCAGGCGGGGAAGAGTTCCACGGTGAAGGTGAACGCCCAGTGGATGAACATGTAGAGCGGTACGAGGAGGATGAACACTCCGTACTGTGCATACGGCAGGTGGATCGGCAACGTGTAGCCGGGCGGGCCGAGGTAGACCAGCCGGGCGCGGTAGATGTCGTCGTCGGTACGCAGCCGCATCCTGTGCCCCGCGCTCTATTCGAACATCAGGTTGATGAGGTAGTCGCCGACGAAGAAGAGCGTCGCCGCTCCGGCGATGAACGCCAGACCCACGATCGCGATCGCGGAGCTGGTCAGGACCTTGGAGATCTCGCCCTTGCTGGCCCGGCCGATGAAGATCACGCCCAGCACGGCAAGCAGGATCGGCGCGACCTTGCTGGCGAGGAAGGAGACAACGCCCTCGGTGTTGAAGCCGGTCGGCGCCGGGTCCGGCTCGCCAGCCGGCGCGGCCAGCAACGGAAGCGTGTCGACCACGGACGCCATGGCGGCGTTGACCGTGTCGACGAGCGTTGTTTCGATCATGGGAACCTCCCCGGTGTGCGGCCGGCGAAGCCGGGGCACTGCAGTTGTCCAGCCTCACGGACGTGTCGGGTCGTGCCGCGAGTTTCGACCCTGCGTCCGGCGATCACCGCGTACGGTGATGATTTGTGGGCTTTTTGTCCAACTTCAGCCCTTCTCCTCGACGTTGCCCTCGCTGACCACCAGCAACTGCAAAGCGTACGGGCCACCCCTGTCTGGTACAAGCTGCGTGCAACTCGACCGACAGCGCCGCCGTGCCGCCGTTGTCTGGTTCGAGAGTACCCAGCATGCCCTCTGCCGGCCGACACCGAGCCGCGCCGGTACCGTCCTATCCGTGACCGATCTGCTGCGGCCGGCCCGGCCGGTCGTGATGGGCGTTCTCAACGTCACGCCTGACTCCTTTTCCGACGGTGGGCGGTACGCCGACCTCGACGCCGCCGTCGCCCACGGCGTCCGGCTGCACCGCGACGGCGCCGACCTGATCGACGTCGGCGGTGAGTCGACCCGGCCGGGAGCGGTGCGGATCGACGCCGCGACCGAGGTGGCCCGGGTGCTTCCGGTCGTCCGGGCGCTCGCCGCCGCCGGCGTACCGATGAGCATCGACACCACCCGGGCAGCGGTCGCCGCCGCCGCGCTGGCCGCCGGGGCGGCGGTGGTGAACGACGTCTCCGGCGGTCTGGCGGATCCACGGATGGCCGAGGTGGTCGCCGACGCCGGCTGCCCGTGGATTCTGATGCACTGGCGTGGGCACTCCGACCGGATGCAGGACCTGGCGCACTATCGCGACGTGGTCGGCGAGGTCCGCGCCGAGCTGGCCGCCCGGATCGACGCCGCACTGACCGCCGGGGTGGCCGCCGACCGGCTCGTCGTCGACCCCGGTCTCGGCTTCGCCAAGCGGGCCGAGCACAACTGGCAGCTCACCGTCCGCCTGCCCGAACTGCTCGACCTCGGTTGCCCGTTGCTCTTCGCCGCCAGTCGCAAGTCCTACCTGGGCCAACTGCTCGCCGACCCGGCAGGCCAGCCACGGCCGGTCGACCAACGGGCCGCAGCGACCACCGCCACCAGTCTGCTGGCGGTCGCCGCCGGCGCCTGGGGGGTCCGGGTACACGACGTCCGGGACACCGTCGACGCGCTGGCGGTGTGGCAGGCCAGCGGGCGTCCCCGGATCGTCCCGGACGCCGACGATCCGCCGGGGAGCCGTCGATGACCGACCACCAGCCCGCCGCAGCGCCGTCGCCCGACCCGGGGGCCGCGCGGCCGTCGACGACCGACCGGATCGTGCTGACCGGGCTACGCGCCCACGGCCGGCACGGCGTCTACCCGCAGGAACGCGCCGCCGGGCAGGACTTCGTCGTCGACGTCGAGCTCACCGTCGACCTCACGTCGGCGGCTGCCTCGGACGACGTCACCGACACCGTGCATTACGGCGAGCTGGCCGACCGGCTCGTCGCGATCGTCAGCGGCGAGCCGGTGAACCTGATCGAGACGCTGGCCGACCGGCTGGCCGTCCAGTGCCTGGCCGACCACCGGGTCCACTCGGTCACGGTGACCGTGCACAAGCCGCAGGCGCCGATTGCACACCGGTTCACCGACGTCGCGGTCGTGCTGACCCGGAGCCGACCATGACCCGGAGCCGACCGTGACCCGGGCGGTCCTGGCGCTGGGCAGCAACCTCGGTGACCGGTACGGGCGCTTGCGCGCGGCGGTGCGGTCGCTGGACGACGTACTGCTGGTCGTCTCCGGGGTCTACGAGACCCCGCCGTGGGGCGACCCGGCGCAGCCCGACTACCTCAACGCGGTCGCGCTGGTGGCCGACCCGGGCGCCGCGCCGGCCGATTGGCTCGACCGGTGCCGCAGCCTCGAACGGGCCGCCGGCCGGGTGCGGGATCCGGACCGGCCGTACGGGCCACGCAGCCTGGATGCGGACGTCGTCGCGGTCTGGACCGACGACGACGTCCCGGTGTTCAGCGACGATCCTGAGCTGGTGCTGCCCCATCCCCGGGCGCGGCTGCGGGCGTTCGTGCTGCGACCGTGGATCGACGTCCAGCCGTACGGCCAACTGCCCGGCCACGGCTGGCTGACCGACCTGCTCAACCACGATCCGGTCGCCGGGGACCTGCTCGAACTGCGCCCCCGACCGGATCTGCCGCTAGAGTCGACCCAGTGAACGTGCGTCTGTCGATCACCTTGCCGGGGTTGATGCTGCCGTGACCGGACCGGGAGTCAGCCCGCGTGGACGGGAGCCTGACGAGCCACGGATGGGGCCTACCAGGTTGTCCACCCTGGTGGTGGCGGCGCTGGCCGCCGCGGCGGTCGGCTGGCTGGTCATCAGCAGCTGGTACGTACGGATGCCGGTCCTACCCTGGCTACCCTCCGTGACGCTGGCGGCATTGGCCGTGTTCGAAGGGTACGCGGCGCTGAACACTCGGGCCCGGGTCGACCGCCAGCCCGGGCACGACCCGGTCAACCCGCTGCTCGCCGCCCGTTTCGTGGTGCTGGCCAAGGCGTCCTCCCTCGCCGGTGCGATCTTCGCCGGCTTCTATGCCGGTCTGGTGCTGTGGCTGTTCATCCAGCCGACCCGGGCGGCAAGCAACGACCTGCCGGCCGCTGGCAGCGGTTTGGTCGCTGCGGTCGCGCTGGTCGCGGCGGCGCTCTGGCTGGAGCGGGCCTGCCGGGTCCCGGACCGCCCGGAGGACTCCGACACCCCGGACCAGCCGGCCGACTGACCGGACTGCCCACCGACCGGCTGTCGACTGACTGACCGGTCTGCCGGGCCGGTCCGCTGGGCAAGTGCCGACCCGGCATCGACCCGGTTCCGGGCAGCTCGGCCGGATACGGGGGGTGACGGCCGGACCTGGTCGCGGGTACGGTGCCTGCGACCGGTACGGCTGCCCGGGCCACCGCGCGGACGCCACACACTGGTCGACTGAGCGACCAGAGGAGACGCGGTATGGCGTACGACGATTCGCCTTATCGCCGGCGGAACGCGAGCACCTCGGATCCGACCGGCCACCATCCGCCCGGCGACACCCGCTACGGCGACACCCGCTACGGCGACACCCGCTACGGCGACACCCGCTACGGCGACACGCGGTATCCGGCGGCCGAGCCTGGTCGTCGCGGCCCGGCCGGCTACTCGACAAGTTCCTTCTCCACCGTTGCGGACTTCTCCACGGCCGGAGGCTCCATCACCGCGGACTCCGCCGCGACCGGGAACTCATCCGCTGCCGCGGACCAGGCGACACGCAACTCCGCCACCACCCGGCACAGCCGTCGCCGACGGGCGTCCACGGCGCTCGACGACGTCTTCGACGACCCCTACCACGGCGAACGCGGCCGGGACCGGCTCGGCGTGCACTTCATCTGGGAACTGATCCTGCTGCTGGTGGTCGGCGGGATCGGCTACCTGCTCTACCGGGTCGACCCGGGTCTCACCACCGCCGGCACCCGCGATCCGCTGCTGGTCTACGCAACCGGGCTCGGCCTGTTCGCGCTCGCCGCCGGGGTCACGCTGCGCGCCGGGGCGCCGAACCTGGCCATCGGGCCGGTGGCGGTGGCCGCCGCGCTGCACTTCGCCGAGAACGGCGACAACGGCGTGGTGCCGGTGCTGGTCACCGGCATCATCTGGGCGGTGGTGCTCGGTGCGGGGACGGCGCTGCTGGTCGCTGGCCTGCAGGTGCCCGGTTGGGCAGGCAGCCTGGTTGCCGCCTGTGTGGCGGTCGTCTTCATCCAGCAGCGGTCCGGCCCGGTCGACCTGCAGGGTGCCTTCGACCCGACCGGCCAGGCGTTCGTGCTCTTCGGTGGCTTCGTCGTGCTGGCGCTGCTCGGTGGATCCCTCGGCACGATCAAGTCGATCCGGCGGGGGGTCGGGCGGTTCCGACCGGTCGCCGACCCGGCCGACCGGCGGGGCGGCGTCGCCGCACTGGTCACCAGCGGTGCGCTGATCCTGTCGATGGTCTTCGCGGTCGTCGGCGGGGTGCTGCTGGCCGCCGTCGGCAACGGCCCGGTCAGCCCGTCGGTGGGGCTGGAGTGGACAGCGGTGGCGATCGGCGCGGCGCTGCTCGGCGGGACCAGCGTCTTCGGCCGCCGGGGCGGTGTCTTCGGGACCGTGTTGGCGGTGATCGGCCTGACCCTCTTCATCAGGTACGCCGAGCTGCGTGACCTCGACATCGCGCTGTACGCCACCGGCGCCGTCGCGGTGGTGGTCGGGCTGACGGTGACCCGTCTGGTGGAGACGTTCGGCCGGCCACGGTCGACCTCGGTCGACGACGCCGGCGAAGCCCAGGAAGCCGAGCAGACCGCAGGCGAGTCGGCTGGTGAATCCGAGCCGGTCCACTACGACGGTCGGCCGGCGGACTGGCCGGAGCATGCCCAGGCCGGCTCCGGCTGGCCGTCCGACCCGCCCACCGGCGGCCAGCAGTCCTGGTCTGCCTCCCTGCCCGCCCAGCCGGCGCCGGCCCGGGACCGCTGGGATACCAGCGACAGCTGGGGCGCCGACGACCAATGGGGCACCGACAGTCGCTGACCCGCCGGCAGGCTAGCCGCCGAGCAGGCCAGCTGCCAAGCCAGCGACGGACCGGCGGGTTAGGCTCGCTGATATGACCGAATCGCCGGCCGCAGACCGCGCCACGCCGACCTTCGAGGAACTCGATCGGCTCTCCACCGAACAGTTGCGGGAGCAGGCGTTCGAGCTGGCCCGGCAGCGCAAGGACCTGGGATTCTTCTGGTCGATAACCCAGCGGCTGTCCCGGGCCGACGACGCCAGTGAGCTGGATGGCGCGCCGAACTCGATCGGCCCGACCGTCGAGGACGCGGTGGCGCTGTGGCGGGAGTTCACCGGCCACGAGTACGGCGAGTCGGAACCGTTGCTACGGGCAGCGTTCATCGACTACCTGCTGCGGCCCGGGCAGCGGAGCTGATGCAGGTCAGCCGGCGTCGAGGATCCGGCGTCGGCTCACCACGCCGACCGGCTGGTCGGCGTCGTCGACCACCCGGGCGTGCTCCGCGCCGCTGACCAGCAACCGGGCCAGCGCGTCGTAGAGCGAGGTACCCAGGGCGAGGGTGGGCAGCCCGGCCGGATCCGGAGCCCTCGGGTCGTCGTCGAGCAGTTCGCGGCTCACCGGGGTGACCGCGAGCCGGCGGATCGCCCGGTCGGCGCCGACGAACTCGGTCACGAACGGGGACGCCGGCCCGCCGAGCAGTTCGGCCGGTGCCGCATACTGCTCAAGCCGGCCGCCTTCGGACAGTACGGCGATCCGGTCGCCCAGCCGTACCGCCTCGTCCAGATCGTGGGTGACCAGCACGATCGTCTTGCGTACCTCGGCCTGCAGGCGGAGAAACTCCTCCTGCAGCCGGCCGCGGGCGATCGGGTCGACCGCGGAGAACGGCTCATCCATCAGCAGGACGACCGGGTCGGCGGCCAGTGCCCGGGCGACGCCGACCCGCTGGCGTTGCCCGCCGGACAGTTCGTGCGGGTAGCGCTTGCCGTACCGGCCCGGTTCCAGCCCGACCAGGTCGAGAAGTTCGTCGGCGCGGCGCCGGATCCGGTCCCGCTGCCAGCCGAGCAGCCGGGGGACCGTGCCGACGTTGGCCCGGATCGTCTGGTGCGGGAAGAGCCCCACGTGCTGGATCACGTATCCGATCCGGCGGCGCAGCCGCACCGGGTCGACCTGGGTGACGTCCTCGTCGCCGAGCATGATCCGCCCGGTCGTCGGCTCGATCAGCCTGTTGATCATCCGGAGCACGGTGGACTTGCCGCAGCCGGACGGGCCGATCAACACCACCAACTGGCCGGCGGGGATCTCCAGGGAAAGGCTCTGTACGGCGCGTGTCCCGTCCGGGAACTGCTTGCCGATGTCGGTCAAGGTGATCGCCGCCGCTCCGTCGGCGTCGGTGTCCCGCACGGTACCGTCCACCTGTGTCCTTCCACCTGCTCGCCGACCGGGCTGATCCGGGTAACCCGTGGTTCTCCGGTCAGTACGTACGGGACAACTGGTCGACGATCGTCGCCGCGTTGACCGAACACGTCACCCTGACGGTACAGGCGGTGCTGATCGCCGCGCTGCTGGCGGTGCCGCTGGCGGTGGTCGCGTACTGGTTCCGGTCGCTGACCGGGCCGATCCTCGCCCTCACCGGCGTGCTCTACACCATCCCGTCGCTGGCGTTGCTGGCCTTCATCGCGCCCTACGTCGGCGCGACCAATCCCGCGTCGGTGCTGATCGCCCTGGTGCTGTACGCGCTGCTGCTGGTCGTGCGCAACTCGCTGGCCGGGCTGAGCCAGGTGCCGGCGGCGACCATCGAGGCCGCCGACGGGATGGGGTACGGCCGGTTCGGTCGACTGCTGCGCATCGAACTGCCGTTGGCGCTGCCCGGCATCATGACCGGCTTGCGGCTGGCCACGGTCTCCACAGTCGCGCTGGTCACCATCGGCTCGCTGATCGGCTATGGCGGCCTCGGCGACCTGATCTTCAGCGGCTTCCGGAACAACTTCTACAAAGCCCAGATCCTCACCGGTACGCTGCTGAGCGTGGCGCTGGCCCTGCTGCTCGACCTGCTCTTGGCGGGTGCCGGACGGCTGCTGACGCCCTGGGCCCGGCGGGTCGCCCCGTGAGCCGGCAGAGTGTGGCGGCGAACCCGGTCGAGCAGGCGGTGACCTGGCTCAACGACCCACTCAACTGGACCAACCCCGGTGGTGTGCTGGACCGCCTCGGTGAGCACCTGACCATCTCGGCCGCCGCGGTCGCGGTCGGCTGCCTGGTGGCCTGGCCGGTCGGACTGTGGCTCGGGCACACCGGCCGGGGCGGCGGCCTGGTGGTGCTGGTGTCGAACCTGACGCTGGCGGTGCCGACCATCGCCCTGCTGTCCATTCTGCCGCTGACCTTCCTGGGCTTCGGCAAGCCGCCGGTGATCCTGGCGTTGGCGGTGTTCGCCGTACCACCGCTGCTGGCCAACGCGTTCACCGGGATCCGGCAGGTCGATCCGCAGGTGCGGGAGGCGGCTCGGGGGATGGGACTGTCCGGCTGGCAGGTGCTGCGCCGGGTCGAGTTGCCGCTCGCGGTGCCGTACCTGGCGGCCGGGTTCCGGACCGCGGCGGTGCAGGTGGTGGCGACGGCGGCGCTGGCGGCGTTCGTCAACGGCGGAGGTCTCGGGCAGATCATCAGTGCGGGCTTCGGACTGGGCATCTCGATCGGCGGCGGCCAGATCCTCGCCGGCGGTCTGTTGGTGGCGACCTTGGCGCTGGTCACTGAAGGGTTGCTGGCGGTGCTCGAACGGGCGTTCACTCCGCGGCCGCTGCGCCGGACCGGCCGGCGGGCGAACGAGCAGACCAGCGCGGTCGGCTCGGGTTGAGTACGTCGCTTTCCGTTCGGGCCGGATGACGATCCGGTGACAACCGATCTTCATCTGTTGTCGGACCCAACGGTGAGGATGTTCGGTAGAGGGAACGGGTGACGGCATGCCGGCACGGGCCGGGGCCCCGTCGCGGCTGCCGTGCTGCCCGCAGCACGCTCGCGCGGGCATGTGCCGCGCCCGTCGGACACGCGGCCGGCCCGATGGGGGCGCGCCGGGACACAGGAGGCGGGCAATCATGCATGCACGGACACGTATCGCCCTGAGCGCGGTCGGCGCGCTCACCGCGGCGGGTTTCCTCGCCGCATGTGGCGAGGCGGGGTCATCCGGCACCGAGGCGCCGGATGCCGGCGCGTCCGGTGCCGGCTGCGCACCGGTAGCCGGCGACCAGCTGGTGGTGCTGACTGACGACAAGAAGCTGCAGAACACCGACAACATCGTGCCGGCGGTCAACGCCGACGCGGCATCGCCGCAGGTCATCGCCGCCCTGAACAGGGTGTCGGCAGCGTTGGACACCGAGAAGCTGATCGGGCTCAACCGGGCGGTCGACGTCGACCGTCAGACGCCGCAGGCCGCGGCCGAGGAGTTCGCCGCCGCCGAGGGCCTGACCGACGGTATCGAGACCGGACCGGGCGGTGAGTTGATCGTCGGCGCGGCCAACTTCAGTGAAAGCGAGACCTTGGGCGAGTTGTACCGGATCGTGCTGACGGCGGCGGGCTACGACGTCACCGTGCAGCAGATCGGCAACCGTGAGCTGTACGAGCCGGCGCTGGAGACCGGGGAGATCCAGGTGGTGCCGGAGTACGCGGCCACCATGGCGGACTTCATCAACAACAAGGTCGCGGGGGAGAACGCGCCGGCGATCTCGTCGCCGGACCTGGACGAGACGATGACCGGGCTCCGCGAGGTCGGCGAGCAGGTCGGCATCGTCTTCGGCGAGGCGTCTGCGGCACAGGACCAGAACGCGTTCGCGGTGACCAGTGCCTTCGCCGACGAGTACGGCGTCAGTACGCTTTCCGACCTGGCGGAGAAATGCTCCGGTACGGCGACCGTCCTGGGCGGTCCGCCGGAGTGCCCGCAGCGTCCCAAGTGCCAGGAAGGGCTGGTCGAGGTGTACGACTTCCGGGCCGGGGAGTTCAGCTCGCTTGACGCCGGTGGGCCGCAGACCAAGACCGCGTTGACCACCGGCGAGATCAGTGTCGGTCTGGTGTTCTCGTCGGACGGAGCGTTGGCGACCGGCTGATTTCGTGGCTGGCGCGGACTGTCGCCGGCCACCCGGGCTGTGGAGCCTACCTTCTCGGACAGCAGGCGGTACCCGTTCCGTTGATCTGTAGATGTCGGTAGGCTCCACAGCCATGTCCGCTCCCGAGGCCGAAGAGGAGCCGCGCCGCACGGTTCCGCTCAAGTGGCTTACCTGGGGTGGCCTGGGCTTGGCGCCGCTGGCTGCGCTTTTGCTGCTGCTTGGCGACGGCGACGGCTCGTTGCGACTGGCGATGGTGATCGCTATCGCGTCCGTGGTGTTGATCGGATTGTCAATCACATTGCGTGGCGGCGTGGAAACTATGCGCGCCGACATGGAGGATGCGCTCGTCGAGGAGATGGACGTGCTCCGCGAGGACGTGCGCAACGACATTTCCACCGCCGTCCGGGCGACGCACCGCGCCTTCGGCGAGAAGATGCAGGCGGTTCAGGACGACGTCGAGGCGCTTCGTGGTCAACTGGACGGGACTCGCGCCGAGATCGCCCGCAGTGATCCGGCCCGGGCACAGCCGGGCGGTGACCGCGCCGGCTACGACCGGTTCGATCAGGCCGCTCCGGCGTCCGCCGTACCGGCGGCGGTGCCGGCCTCCGGCCCGACCGGGGCTGCCGGCTACGGAGGCGAGTACAACGGCGGCCAGTACGGCTCCGCAGGTCAGTACGGCTCGGGCGGCCAGGCCGGCCGGGCCTCGGTCCCGGCGGTCAGCGGCACCGTGCTGCCCCGCCAGCAGGGGCCGAACGGCGCCGTCCGGCAGCCGGAGACCGTCCAGGTGAGCACCCGGCAGGTCGTCGACCCGCGGGCCGACGACGAGCCCGCCGGCACGGTGTACGGCGGGACCCGTTCCGGCGGCCGGGGTGGCGAGTCCATCGACGGTGAGTGGTCCGCTCCGGCGGCCCGTGGGCGGCGTTCCGCCGAGCCGGACGAGGAGTCGTGGACCGAACGCCGGCTGCGCGACCAGCCGGAGGAGCGCTGGTCGTGGAGTGGCGACCGGGACGACAGCGCCGAGCAACGGTACGGCGACCGACCCGTCGACCGGTGGGACGTCGGGCGGGCCGACGGCTTCAGCACCGGGTCGCCGGCCGAGCGGTGGCCACCGGCCCGTGAGGACGACTACCCACCGGCCCGGTCCGGGGCCGGCACCCGTAACGGCCGGTACCCGCAGGACCGGGGCGACCTGCTGGGGTCGGGCGGTGATCGGGTCGCGGACGAGCCGGCGTGGCGGGACGCCCGGTGGGACCAACGGATGGCCGACCCGCCGTCGGACGGACCAGGGGTCAGCGGGACCGGCCGGCGTGCGGCGCTGCCGGCGTTGCCGGCCGGCAGTGGCGGCGAGTCGCCCCCGGCATGGTCGTCGCCGGCCCACGATCCCCTCGACGACGAGCCGGTCCGGCGCAGCCGTCGGTACCGGGACGAGGAGGACGACGTCGGTCGCCGGTTCCGCGACGACGACCCGCCGCGCCGGTTCCGCGACGACGACCCGCCCCGCCGGTACCGGGACGAAGAACCCGCGGAACCGGGCCGGCGCTACCGCGACGACACGTCCGGCCGGCGCTACCGCGACGACGAGCCGCCCCGCCGGTACGCGGAGGAGGGCACCGCCGGCCGCCGGTACCGTGACTACGACGATGAGCCGGCTCGGCGCTACCGCGACTACGACGACGGCGCCCCGGGCCGGCGCTACCGGGACCCGGACGACGGTGGCCGGCGGTACCGCGACGACGACGGCCGTGGCCGCTTCCGTGACGACGCCGACTACCCCGACGACCGCCGCTGGCGGTAGACCGGCGTCACTTGTCGATGTCGCCGACCACGAAGAACATCGAGCCGAGGATCGCCACCAGATCCGGCACCAGGCTGCCGGGGATCAGCGTCGCCAACGCCTGCACATTGGCGTAGGAGGCGGTCCGCAGCTTGAGCCGCCACGGGGTCTTCTCCCCGCGGGAGACCAGGTAGTAGCCGTTGACTCCGAGCGGGTTCTCGGTCCACGCGTAGGTGTGGCCCTCGGGTGCCTTGACCACCTTCGGCAGCCGTACGTTGACCGGCCCGCTCAACTGGTCGACCCGGTCCAGACAGCGGCGGGCCAGGTCGAGCGAGGCGTACACCTGGTCGAGCAGCACCTCGAACCGGGCGTGGCAGTCGCCGGCCCGGCGGGTGACCACCGGCACGTCCAGTTCACCGTAGGCGAGGTACGGCTCGTCGCGGCGCAGGTCCAGGTCCAGCCCGCTGGCCCGGGCGACCGGCCCGGAGGCACCGAACGCGGCGGCCGTCGCCGCGTCGAGCACCCCGACCCCGACCGTACGGGCGAGGAAGATCTCGTTGCGCCGGATCAGCCGGTCCAGGTCGGGCATCCTGGCCTCGACCTGGCCGATCGCTTCCCGGGCCCGGCTGGTCCAGCCGGCCGGCACCTCCTCCTTGAGGCCGCCCACCCGGTTGAACATGTAGTGCATCCGGCCGCCGGAGACCTCCTCCAGCACGGCCTGCAGCGTCTCCCGCTCCCGGAACGAGTAGAACACCGGGGTGAGCGCGCCGATCTCCAGTGGATACGAGCCGAGGAACATCAGGTGGTTGAGCACCCGGTTCAGTTCGGCCAGCGCGGTCCGCAGCCAGGTGGCCCGCTGTGGCACCTCGATGCCCATCATCCGTTCGACGGCGAGCGCCACCCCCAGCTCGTTGGCGAACGCGGACAGCCAGTCGTGCCGGTTGGCCAGCATGATGATCTGCCGGTAGTCGCGGACCTCGAACAGCTTCTCGGCGCCGCGGTGCATGTAGCCGATCACCGGCTCGCAGGAGACCACCCGCTCGCCGTCGAGGACCAGCTTGAGCCGGAGTACGCCGTGCGTGGACGGGTGCTGTGGGCCGATGTTGAGCACCATGTCGGCGGTGTCCAGCCCGGCGCCGGTGCCGACGGTCAGCTGGCGGAGTCCGTCGGCCGACCCGGCCGGGGGCGGCGAACCGGTGTCGGTGTCCATGCCGGCCATCGTCGCACGCCGGCTCCCCGCCACACGGTCGGCGGGGATCCCGGTTTCGGACCAGCAGGGGATCCCGGTTTCGGACCAGCAGGGGATCCGGGTTTCAGACCAGCAGGGATTCGGCGTCGACGGCCAGCCCGACGGGTTGGACCAGCCACCAGTGCCCGCCGAGGCCGTCCGGGTCGGTGAGTTCGGCGGCGGTGCTGGCGGCGGCCAGCGCGGCCAGATAGCCACGCGGGTCGGTGCCGGCCAGCGCCAGCGGCGGTCGGCGGCCGTGCACCCCGAGTCGGTGCAGCGCGTCCCGCTGCCGGCACAGCAGGTGGCCGGCCCCGCCAACGACCGCCGATCCGGCGGCGGCGACCGCGTCGATCGCCACGTGCGCGGTGAGGTCGCAGGAGCCGTCGGGGACCGGGGCCACCGTACGGCCGGCCCGGAAACCGGTCAGGGTGCCGGTGACCGGGCGGTCGGCGTACCGGTGGCCGTAGTCGACTGTCACGGCGACGCCCCGGCGCAGGGTACGTACCGCCGCGGCCCAGGCCTCGTCGCGGGGGCGACCGATCTCAGCCTGCGCCCCGTCCGGCAGCGGCGGCCACCAGCGGGCCAGCCAGGCGGAGTCGGCGGCGCCGAGTTCCCGGCCGGGGTGCTGCCGGCCGGTTGCCGGGTCGACCAGCAGACAGCGGAGCCGGTCACCGTCGCGGACGGCCAGATCGAGCGGTACGTTGTCCAGCCACTCGGTGGCGACGAGCAGCCCGGTGGTTCCCGTCGGCGGCGCGGTCCGCCAGGCGACCGGTTCGGGCAGGCCGGCCGGTCGGGGCGCCGGGTCGACGCCGGTCAACCGGATCCGGTCGGCAAGCGTCCCGGGCGGGTCGGCAAGCAGCCGGTGTACGGCGTCGAGCAGTTCACCGCCGCCGGCTCCGACGTCGACCAGGTCGACCGGGTCCGGGTGGTCGAGGAGGCGGTCGACCCGGCGCAGCAGCCGCAGCACCGCCCGGGCGAACGGCGTACCGGTCTGGGCGCTGGTCGAAAAGTGCGCGGCGGGCACCGGGGTGCCGCCGGTCACATAGAAGCCCTCCGGTCCGTACAGCGCGGTGGAGATGGCGTCCCGCCAGGTCAGCACCCGGCCACCCTAGATCAGCGGGTGAAGGTTTTCACACACCGTTGTTTCCGGTCCGTTGCCTCGGCGCATACTGGCATCGACCGGTACCCCCGTTCGAGGACTGGATCACATCATGAGCGCATCGGCGCGCCCGGCGGCGGCGGACGTTTCCGCTGCCCGGGTTACCGACCCTGCTGTCGGGGTCGTGGGCGCCGGCCGGGTAGGCGCGGTGCTCGCCGCTGCCCTGACCGCCGCCGGCCATCGAATCACCGCGGTCTCCGGTGCCGGCCCGGCCAGCCGGGACCGGATCCGCCGGCTGTTGCCCGGCGTCCAGCCCTGGCCGGTGGCCGAGGTCGCCGACGCCGCCGAGCTGCTGATCCTCGCGGTGCCCGACGACGTGCTGCCGACCGTGGTGGCCGACCTGGTGGCGGCCGGCGTACTGCGGCCCGGCCAGGTCGTGGCACACACCTCGGGAGCGCACGGTCTCGCCGTGCTGGCCCCGGCCGCGGTGGTCGGCGCCGCCCCGCTGGCGCTGCACCCGGCGATGACCTTCACCGGCGAGCGCGGCGACCTGGACAGGCTGCCCGGGATCAGCTACGGAGTTACCGCCGACCGGCCGCTGCGGCCGCTGGCCACCCGCTTGGTGGCGGCGCTGGGCGGCACCGTCGAGTGGGTCGCCGAGATGGACCGGCCGCTCTACCACGCCGCCCTGGCGCACGGCGCGAACCACCTGGTCACCCTGGTCAACGAGGCCAGCGACCGGCTGCGCGACGCCGGGGTCGCCGACCCCGGCCGGGTGCTCGCACCGCTGCTGCGCGCCGCCTTGGACAACGCCCTGGCGCGCGGCGACGCCGCGCTGACCGGGCCGGTGTCGCGCGGCGACGCCGGCACCGTCGCCCGGCACCTGGACCGGCTGGCTGACACCGCCGCGGAGAGCCTGCCCGGCTATCTGGCGTTGGCCCGGCGTACCGCGGACCGGGCGATCGCCGCCGGCCGGCTGCCGGCGGCCGCTGCGGTGCCGCTGCTCGACGTGCTGGCCGGCCGGGAGCCGGTCGCCACGTCGGGCCGGCGTCGGGAGCCGGTCCGATGAGCACGGCCGGTCCGATGAGTGCGATGAGCCCGGCCTCGACCGCGCCGACCACCTCGACCGCGCCGACCGCACCGGCCGGGCTGCAAGTGGCGTGGACCCGCGCCGAGCTCGCCGCGCTGCGGGCCGGCTGGTCCGGCTCGGTGGCGGTGGTGATGACGATGGGTGCCCTGCACGACGGGCACGACGCCCTGCTGCGCGCGGCGGCGGCCCGCGCCGACCACGTGATCGCCACGATCTTCGTCAACCCGCTGCAGTTCGGGCCGACCGAGGACTTCGACCGGTACCCGCGCACCATCGACGACGACCTGGCGGTCTGCCGGCGGGCCGGGGTCCGGGCGGTCTTTGCGCCGGCCCGGGCCGAGGTCTACCCGGACGGCGAGCCGCAGGTCAGAGTCGACCCGGGGCCGATCGGGGAGATCCTGGAGGGGGCGAGCCGGCCGGGCTTCTTCCACGGGGTGCTGACCGTGGTGCTGAAGTTGCTCCAGATCACCCGGCCCGACCTGGCCTTCTTCGGGGAGAAGGACTACCAGCAGCTGACCCTGGTCCGGCGGTTGGTGCGCGACTTTGACCTGCCAGTGGCCATCGTCGGAGTGCCGACCGTCCGGGAGTCGGACGGGCTGGCCCGGTCCAGCCGTAACCGCTACCTGTCGCCCCAGCAGCGGCAGGTGGCGCTGGGGCTGGCCGGGGCACTGCGGGCCGGCGTGGACGCGGCGACGGCGGGCGTCTCCGCCGACGAGGTGCTGGCCGCCGGCCGGGCTGCCTTCGACCAGCACACCGGTGGCGCCGCCGAGCTCGACTACCTGGCGCTGACCGATCCCGAGCTGGGGCCGGCGGTGCCCGGTCCGGCCCGGCTGCTGATCGCCGCCCGGGTCGGTGACACCCGATTGATCGACAACACCCCGGTGGAGCTGGCCGGCTCCCGATCGGAAGGATCCTGATGCTGCGCACCATGCTCAAATCCAAGATCCACCGGGCCACGGTGACCCAGGCCGATCTGCACTACGTCGGCTCGGTCACCATCGACGCCGACCTGCTGGACGCGGCCGACCTGCTGCCCGGCGAGCAGGTGGCGATCGTCGACGTGACCAACGGCGCCCGGCTGGAGACGTACGTCATCGAGGGGGCCCGGGGCAGTGGGGTGATCGGCATCAACGGGGCCGCCGCTCACCTGGTGCACCCCGGTGACCTGGTGATCCTGATCGCGTACGGGCAGTTCACCGACGCCGAGGCCCGCGCCTGTCAGCCCCGGGTGGTGCACGTTGACGCCGCCAACCGGGTGATCCAGCTCGATGCCGACCCGGCCGGGGCACCCGCCGGTGTGGTGGGCGACCCGGTCCGTGGCGACACCGCCGCCGGCTGGCCGGTGGTTGCCGGCAGGCCTTAGCGTGGTGACGGTTGTCGACCGCAAGCCGGGCGGTGACCGTACGGTCACTCAAAGGTGTCGTATGCTCGGCGGTCCGGACCGCCAGCCAGCCCGTGGGAGGGACTCGATGCGCCGATGGACCGCCGCTTTCGCGGTCGGTGGAGCGCTTGTGCTCGGCCTGACCGGGTGCGGCCTGCCCGCCGGGGTGGACGGCGAGCTCACCAACAGTTGGCAGCCGATCCCCGAGCCGAGCCCGTTCGTGCCGCCGGCCGAGGTCTGCCATCCGGGGGACTTCGCGGAGACCGCCTACCTGTCGTCGTACAGCCCGGTCGACTGCTCGGCCCCGCACCGGGTGGAGACGGTGCATGTCGGCACGTTCGGCGCTGAGGCTGCGGAGGCGACCGCGCCGCCGGCGCAGGGCTCGCCCGAAATCCGTGTCGCGTACGCCGAGTGCGACTCCGCGACCAGCGAGTACGTCGGTGCCGACTGGCGGCTCGGCCGGCTCTGGGTGGGGGTGGCGGTGCCGTCCCCGGCCGCCTGGGAAGGTGGTGCCCGCTGGTTCCGCTGCGACGTCACCGAGGTGACCAACGTGGAGGACAACGGTGGGACGGCGTCGCGCACCGCGAGCCTGCGCGACGAGCTGGCTGAGCCATCGCCGCTGCATCTGACCTGCTACGCGGTCCGTAACGACGACAACGGCGCGATCGACACCATGCCGGCCGAGGAGTGCGACGAGCCGCACAACGCGGAGTTCGCCGGGGTCTGGCAGGCACCGGACATCGAGTATCCGACCCGGGACCGGGACTGGAACCAGTTCCACACCGAGTGCCGCAAGGTGATCGGCCGGTACGCGGATGTGCCACTCGACGGCAACCTGCAGTTCCGTACCGGGGTGATCTCGCTGCCGGGCGGTGCCGCCGAGTGGGCGGCCGGCAACCGGGGCGTCCGCTGCTACCTGTGGCTCGACGAACGCAACGTCGAGCGGTCGCTCAAGGACGTCGGCACCGAGGGCCTGCCCATCCAGTACGAGTAGTGGCCGGCCTCGTGACGGCCGCCGCCGGGTGCCCGGACGGGTGTACCGGCCCACATCCGCCGGCCCCGGCGGCCCGCTGCCAGGGCCGGCGCGGTTGACTCTGCCCATGCGACTGCGTATCCCGGCCCTGCCCGAGCTGCCCGGTCAGCTCGCCGCGCCGGATCCCGGCTGGGCGGAGACCACCGACGTGGTGGTCGTCGGCTCCGGCATCGCCGGCCTGACCGCCGCGCTCTACCTGCGGGAAGCCGGGCTGCACGTCACCGTCGTGACGAAGGTCAACATCGACGACGGGTCGACCCGGTGGGCACAGGGTGGGATCGCCGCCGTGCTGGACCCGCTGGACACCCCGGCCGCGCACGCGCAGGACACCGAGACCGCCGGGGTCGGGCTGTGCGATCCGGACGCGGTCCGGGTGCTCGTCGAGGAGGGGCCGGCCAGGATCCGGGAGCTGATCCGGGTCGGTGCCGAGTTCGACCGGGACGCCGACGGTGTGCTGCTGCTCACCCGGGAAGGTGGTCACCGGGCCAACCGGATCGTGCATGCCGGCGGCGACGCCACCGGCGCCGAGGTGCAGCGGGCGTTGCACGCCGCGGTCCGTCGGGACCCCTGGATCCGGCTGGTCGAGCACGCTCTGGTCGTCGACCTGCTGCGTGCCGCACCGGACGCCGACGGGGAGCCGGCCCGGGCCTGCGGAGTCACTCTGCACGTGCTCGGCGAGGGCTCGCCGGACGGGGTGGGCGCGATCCTGGCCCGCGCCGTGGTGCTGGCCACCGGCGGGATGGGGCAGATCTTCGCAACCACTACCAATCCGGCGGTCTCCACCGGCGACGGTGTGGCGCTGGCGCTGCGAGCCGGCGCGGCAGTGGCGGACCTGGAGTTCGTCCAGTTCCATCCGACGGCCCTGGTGGTGCCGGGTGTCACTGGCGGCAGCGGCCAGCAACCGCTGGTGTCCGAGGCGCTGCGCGGCGAGGGCGCGCTGCTGCTCGACCCCGACGGCAAGCGGTTCATGCTCGGCCAGCACGAGCTCGCCGAGTTGGCCCCACGCGACGTGGTCGCCAAGGGCATCCACCGGGTGATGTCGGCGGTCGACGTCGACCACGTACAGCTCGACGCCCGGCATCTGGGCGGTGAGTTCCTGGCCCGGCGTTTCCCGACGATTGTGGCGTCCTGCCGGGCCATCGGGATCGACCCCGCCGAGGAGCTGATCCCGGTGGCACCGGCCGCCCACTACGCGTCCGGCGGCGTCCGCACCGATCTGCACGGCCGCACCACCATCCCCGGCCTGTACGCCTGCGGCGAGGTGGCCTGCACCGGTGTGCACGGTGCCAACCGGCTGGCCAGCAACTCGCTGCTGGAGGGCCTGGTCTTCGCCCGGCGGATCGCCCGGGACGTCACCCGCGACCTGCCGCCGCAGCTGGAGCCGGCCGGTACCGGCCGGGCGACCGATCGGGCCGACGGCTGGTTGTTGCCGGCCGAGGCCCGGCAGCCGCTGCAGCGGGCGATGAGCCGGGGCGCCGGAGTGCTGCGTTCCGCCACGACGCTGGACGGCGCCGCCGTCGAGCTGCGCCGGCTCGCCGGTGGCCGGGGCACGCCGGGCACCGCCGGATGGGAGGCGACTAACCTGGTCACCGTCGCCACCGCGCTGGTGGCGGCGGCGTACGCCCGGCAGGAGACCCGGGGTTGTCACTGGCGCGACGATTTCCCGTCGGCGGCCGAGGGCTGGCTGGGGCATCTGGTCAGCGCGCTCGGCCCGGTCGGGCAGCCCACTCTCACCTGGGAGCCGTCATGCGTAGCGAGGTGACCGTCGCCGCGTCGCTGGCCTGCGGTCTGGACCCGGAGGTGGTCCACCGGGTGGTGGCGACCGCGCTGGCCGAGGATCTCGGCCCGGACCGGCTGGACGTCACGTCGGCGGCCACCATCGATCCGGGGCAGCTCGGCACCGCCGAACTGGTGGCCCGCTCCGCCGGGGTGGTGGCCGGGTTGCCGCTGGTCGCCGCTGTCTTCGCGGCGGTCCCGTCGCCGACCGCCGACCCTGCCGGCTCGGTCGGCGGTGCCGGCTCTGCCGATGGTGCCGGCTCTGCCGGCCCGGTCGAGGTGCGGCTGCACCGCGCCGACGGTGACCGGGTGCCGGCCGGTACGGTGCTGGCCACGCTGACCGGCCCGGTCCGGACCCTGCTCACCGGCGAGCGGACCGCGCTCAACCTGATCAGCCGGCTCTCCGGGGTGGCCACCCATACCCGGGCCTGGACGGACGCCCTCGCCGGGTCGAAGGCGACCGTGCTGGACACCCGCAAGACCACCCCCGGGCTGCGGCTGCTGGAGAAGTACGCGGTGCGGGTCGGCGGCGGCGGCAACAAGCGGATGGGTCTGTACGACGTGGCGATGGTCAAGGACAACCACAAGCTGGCCGCCGGCGGGGTGGGTGCCGCGTACCGCCGGGTGCGCGAGGCCTTCCCCGGCGTACCGGTGGAGGTCGAGGTGACCACGTTGGCCGAGGCGGTCGAGGCGGTCGAGGCCGGGGCGACGTTCCTGCTCTGCGACAACATGCCGGCGGAGCTGCTGAGCGCGGTCGTCGCCGAGGTGGGTGACCGGGTCGAGGTGGAGGCCACCGGCGGACTGACCCTGGCCAACGCGGCCCGGTACGCGCGGACCGGGGTGGACTACCTGTCGGTCGGGGCGTTGACCCACTCCTCGCCGATCATGGACATCGCGCTGGATCTGCGACCGGCCGGTGTCAGCGCGTCGGCTGGTGCCGACCGGCCCGCCGGTTGACCGTCGAGGGGACGACATGCTGCTCTGCATCGACATCGGTAACACCAACACGGTGCTGGCCACGTTCAACGGGGACAAGCTGGTGCACTCGTGGCGGATCAAGACCGACGCCCGGTCAACCGCCGACGAGCTCGGCCTGATGTTCCGCGGGCTGCTCGCCGGGGATGCTGTGGAACTCACCGGGGTGGCCGCCTGCTCGACCGTACCGGCGGCGCTGCGCTCGCTGCGGACCATGCTCGGCCGCTACTACGGCGACATTCCCAGCGTGATCGTGGAGCCCGGGGTGCGGACCGGGGTGCAGCTGGCGATCGACAACCCCAAGGAGGTCGGATCGGACCGGGTGGTCAACACCCTCGCCGCGCACACCTTGTACGGTGGCCCGTCGATCGTCGTCGACTTCGGCACCACCACCAACTTCGACGTGATCAGCGCCCGGGGTGAGTTCCTCGGCGGGGCGTTCGCTCCCGGCATCGAGATATCCTTCGACGCGTTGTCGGCCCGCGCCGCCCAGCTGCGCAAGGTCGAGCCGACCCGGCCCCGGTCGGTGATTGGCAAGAACACCGTAGAGTGCCTGCAGTCCGGCATGTACTTCGGTTTCGCCGGCCAGGTGGACCGCATCGTGGAGCGGATGGCGGCGGAGTTGGGGCAGCTCAGCGCAGTTATCGCGACGGGCGGACTGGCCCCGGTGGTGATCGGTGAGTGCCGCACCATCACCCACCACGAACCGATGATCACCCTTATCGGCCTGCGGATGGTGTACGAGCGGAACACCTGATCCCCACTGCGGCCTTGTCAGCTGCGTCACGGAACCCTGGTTGAGTACGCTCGTGGCCGGACCGTGACCACGAGGTCGCACCGTTGTCCGTACCCCCTGTGTTGAGGATGCCCGCCGTGACCGAGCACGTGACCGTACCCGACGATTCCGCAGCGGATCTGCCCGAGCAGATGCGGGTGCGCCGGGAGAAGCGGGACCGGCTGCTGGCCCAGGGCGCGGAGCCCTATCCGGTCGGTTTCCCCCGGACCACGTCTCTGGCGCAGTTGCGGCAGCGCTTCGGCGACCTGCCGATCGACACCGCCACCGGCGAACAGGCGGCGGTCACCGGCCGGGTGATCTTTGTGCGGAACACCGGCAAGCTCTGTTTCGCGACGCTGCGTGAGGGTGATGGCACCGAGTTGCAGGTGATGCTGTCCCGGGATCGGGTCGGTGCCGAGCGGCTGGAGGACTGGAAGCGGCTGGTCGACATCGGCGACCACGTGGGGGTGGCCGGCGAGGTGATCACCAGCCGTCGGGGTGAGCTCTCGGTGCTCGCCGACTCGTGGCAGATGACCGCCAAGGCGCTGCGTCCGCTGCCGGTGGCGCACAAGCCGTTGAGTGAGGAGGCCCGGGTCCGGCAGCGGTACGTCGACCTGATCGTCCGTCCGGAGGCGCGTCGGACCGTGCGAACCCGGGCGACGGTGCTGCGTACCCTGCGCGACTCCTTCCACCAGCGGGGGTTCACCGAGGTGGAGACGCCGATGCTGCAGGTGCTGCACGGGGGCGCAGCGGCCCGGCCGTTCGTCACGCACAGCAACGCTCTTGATGTCGATCTGTATCTGCGAATCGCTCCCGAGCTATTCCTCAAGCGCTGCGTGGTCGGCGGCATCGACCGGGTGTTCGAGATCAACCGGAACTTCCGCAATGAGGGGGTTGACTCTTCGCACTCGCCTGAGTTCGCCATGTTGGAGACCTACGAGGCGTACGGGGACTACGACACCATGGCGCGGCTGACCCGGGATCTGGTACAGGAGTGCGCCAGCGCGATCAGTGGGTCACATGTGGTGATCCACGCCGACGGGTCGGAGTTCGACCTTGGTGGCCAGTGGCGTACGGTGACTCTGTACGGAGTGTTGTCAGAAGCTCTCGGTGAGGAAGTCACTGTACGGACCGACCGAGCGCAGTTGCTACGTTACGCCGAGAAGTTCGATGTCGCCGTGGACCCGAAGTGGGGTCCGGGCAAGCTGGCGGAGGAACTCTTCGAGGAATTGGTCGTGCCGACTCTGCTCCAGCCGACCTTCGTGCGGGACTACCCGGTGGAGACCAGCCCGCTGACCCGGGCGCACCGCGTCGAGCAGGGGTTGGCCGAGAAGTGGGACCTCTATGTGCGCGGCGTCGAGCTGGCCACCGCGTACAGCGAGCTGGTCGACCCTGTGGTGCAGCGGGAGCGACTGGTGGCCCAGGCGCGGCTGGCCGCCGGTGGTGACCCGGAGGCGATGCGCCTCGACGAGGACTTCCTCCGGGCCATGGAGTACGGAATGCCGCCGGCCGGGGGCATGGGAATGGGAATCGACCGGTTGCTCATGGCCCTGACCGGCCTGGGTATTCGCGAAACCATCCTCTTCCCTCTGGTCCGTCCGGAGTAGTCGGCCAGATTTTTTTCGGGGAGTTTGCGCGTCCTATTGACGGCTGGCGCATCTTTCGGGCTATTGTGCTCCTGATTGCGGGAGAACGTGCTCGGAAGGACAACGGCCTGTGGCCAAGCAGATCATTCACAAGCTGGTCGACGATCTGGACGGCGGCGACGCCGACGAGACCGTCAAGTTCGCCCTCGACGGCGTCCAGTACGAGATCGACCTCTCGGAGAAGAACGCGGACAAATTGCGGCAGGTTTTCGCTCCGTACGTGGCTGCCGGTACCAAGATCGGCCGCGGTGGCGTGGTCGTGGGTGGTCGGGCCGCGCGGGGTCGGGGCGGTGCCGCCGCCGACCGTGAGCAGAACCGGGCGATCCGGGCCTGGGCGAAGAAGGAAGGCAAGGAGATCTCCGACCGCGGGCGCATCCCGCAGGAGATCGTGGACGAGTACCACGCCAAAGCCGGGCGCTGATCGTCCCAGGCGTGCCGGTCCCGGCCAGCCCTCGTCGGCCAGTCGGAGCCAGTGACACGAGGTACGGATGTCTCATCCGTACCTCGTGTCCGTTTCTGGGGTCTGGCGGTTGCAGCGCGATCCTGCCGGGGGCCGGCCGGTCTACTGCTCCGGCCAGAGCGTGGCGGGTTGTCCACAGCCTGTGCACCGGTTGTCCACAGGCCTGTGGACAACCGGTGGGGCGGTGGCGGTACGGACGGCGCGTTCCGGTTGGCCGATGCCGCGCCCGGTCACCGGACCGAGCGGATTTCGCTCACCGCGTAGCGCCGGAGCCTCGGGGAACAGCCAACGACCCGGCACAGTTGGGGTAAACGTTGCGGATCGCCCCTGCTCCGGCCCGACACGGCAGGAGCGGAGTCGGCCCACGGCGATAGAGTGATGGCACGAGCTTCCGCCTGGAGGCTCGTGCGCTGGCCCGCCAAGACCACTGGCGCACGGCACGTGAGGAGCACGAGGGCATGTTCGAGCGGTTCACCGACCGAGCGCGACGGGTTGTCGTCCTGGCTCAGGAAGAAGCCCGGATGCTCAACCACAACTACATCGGCACGGAGCACATCCTGCTCGGCCTCATCCACGAGGGTGAGGGCGTGGCGGCGAAGGCCCTGGAGAGCCTGGGCATCTCGCTGGAAGGTGTGCGTCAACAGGTCGAGGAGATCATCGGCCAGGGCCAGCAGGCGCCGAGCGGGCACATCCCGTTCACGCCGCGGGCCAAGAAGGTGTTGGAGCTGTCGCTGCGGGAGGCGCTGCAGCTCGGCCACAACTACATCGGCACGGAGCACATCCTGCTCGGCCTGATCCGTGAGGGCGAGGGCGTCGCGGCCCAGGTGCTGGTCAAGCTCGGCGCCGACCTCAACCGGGTGCGCCAGCAGGTGATCCAGCTGCTGTCGGGCTACCAGGGCAAGGAGCCGGCGGCCGCCGGCGCCGCAGCGGGCGAAGCCGCCCCGTCGACCAGTCTGGTGCTGGACCAGTTCGGCCGTAACCTGACCCAGGCGGCCCGGGAGGGCAAGCTCGACCCGGTCATCGGCCGGGAGAAGGAGATCGAGCGGGTCATGCAGGTGCTGTCCCGCCGGACCAAGAACAACCCGGTGCTGATCGGCGAGCCCGGCGTCGGCAAGACGGCCGTGGTGGAGGGCCTGTCCCAGAAGATCATCAAGGGCGAGGTGCCCGAGACGCTGAAGGACAAGCAGCTCTACACTCTCGACCTCGGTGCGCTGGTCGCCGGCTCCCGCTACCGCGGTGACTTCGAGGAGCGCCTGAAGAAGGTGCTCAAGGAGATCCGCACCCGGGGCGACATCATCCTGTTCATCGACGAGATCCACACCCTGGTCGGCGCGGGTGCGGCCGAGGGTGCGATCGACGCGGCGAGCATCCTCAAGCCGATGCTGGCCCGAGGCGAGCTGCAGACCATCGGGGCGACCACCCTCGACGAGTACCGCAAGCACCTGGAGAAGGACGCCGCGCTGGAGCGTCGGTTCCAGCCGATCCAGGTCGGCGAGCCGTCGCTGGCCCACACCATCGAGATCCTCAAGGGCCTGCGCGACCGCTACGAGGCGCACCACCGGGTGAGCATCACCGACGCCGCCCTGGTGGCCGCCGCGACGCTGGCCGACCGGTACATCTCCGACCGGTTCCTGCCGGACAAGGCGATCGACCTGATCGACGAGGCCGGCGCCCGGATGCGGATCCGTCGGATGACCGCGCCGCCGGACCTGCGTGACTTCGACGAGCGGATCGCCCAGGTGCGTCGCGACAAGGAGTCCGCGATCGACGCGCAGGACTTCGAGCGGGCCGCGCAGCTGCGGGACAAGGAGAAGCAGCTGCTCGGGCAGAAGGCGCAGCGGGAGAAGGAGTGGAAGGCCGGCGACCTCGACGTGGTCAGCGAGGTCGACGACGAGCAGATCGCCGAGGTGCTCGGCAACTGGACCGGCATCCCGGTCTACAAGCTGACCGAGGAGGAGACCTCCCGACTGCTGCGCATGGAGGACGAGCTGCACAAGCGGGTCGTCGGCCAGTCCGACGCGGTCAAGGCGGTCTCGAAGGCGATCCGGCGGACCCGGGCCGGCCTGAAGGACCCGAAGCGGCCGTCCGGCTCGTTCATCTTCGCCGGCCCGTCCGGTGTCGGTAAGACTGAGCTGTCGAAGGCGCTCGCCGAGTTCCTGTTCGGCAGCGAGGACGCGCTGATCCAGCTGGACATGTCCGAGTTCCACGACCGGTACACGGTGTCCCGGCTGGTCGGTGCCCCGCCCGGGTACGTCGGCTACGACGAGGGCGGGCAGCTGACCGAGAAGGTGCGGCGTCGGCCGTTCTCGGTGGTGCTGTTCGACGAGATCGAGAAGGCCCACCCGGACGTGTTCAACACGCTGCTGCAGATCCTGGAGGACGGGCGGCTCACCGATGGTCAGGGGCGGATCGTCGACTTCAAGAACACGGTGATCATCCTGACCACGAACCTGGGCACCCGGGACGTGGCGAAGGCGGTGTCGCTGGGCTTCCAGGCGTCGGAGGACTCCGACTCGAACTACGACCGGATGAAGCAGAAGGTCAACGACGAGCTGAAGCAGCACTTCCGGCCGGAGTTCCTCAACCGGATCGACGACACCATCGTGTTCCACCAGCTGAACCCGACCGAGATCCTGTCGATCGTGGACATCATGATCTCCCGGATCGAGACCCAGCTGCGGAACAAGGACATGAGCATGGAGCTCACCGACAACGCCAAGAAGTACCTGGCGAACAAGGGCTTCGACCCGGTGCTGGGGGCTCGGCCGCTGCGTCGCACCATCCAGCGCGACATCGAGGACAACCTGTCGGAGCGGATCCTGTTCAACGAGCTCAAGCCGGGTCAGATCGTGGTCATCGACTGCGAGGGCGACCCGGACGACATCGACAAGTCCAAGCTCGTTTTCCAAGGCGCTGACCGTCCGGTCGCCGTACCGGATGCGGTTCCCGCCGACCTCGGCGGTGCCACGGCGGCCGGCGCGGACGAGTAGGACCGGTAGCCGACTGTCAGTGCGGCGCCGACGGTGAAAGCCGTCGGCGCCGCACTGCGTCTACGGCCTCGGCCGTCAGCCCGGAAGCCCGGAGAGCCGACAGCCCGGCGTCAGCTCGGAGGCCGTCAGCCCTGACCGGCCAGCGTGTACCCGATCGGCGGCGCGCCGTCGTCGGCCACCGGCTCCACCAGGCCGTCCTCGATCAGACTGGCCAGTGCCCGACGGCGCTGCAGATCGTCGCCCCACACCACGTCCAGCCGCTGCTGCGGCACCGGCCCGGTCGCCTCCCGCAGCACCGCCAGCAGCAGGCCACGGACCTGCCGGTCGGTGCCGGCGTACCGCTGCGATCGGCGGCTCGGCCCGCTCGCCGCCGGCCGGCCGGCGGCCCGCCAGGCGCAGCGGCCGGCCACCGGACACACCCCGCAGCGTGGTGTCCGGGCCACGCAGACCACCGCTCCCAACTCCATGAACGCGGCGCTGGCGCGGGCTGCCCGGGCCGGCTCGGCCGGCAGCAACGCGGCGGTGGCAACGAGATCGGCCGGGCGGGTCGCCGGCCCGGCGTCGGCCGCCCCGTCGACCGCCCGTGCCACGAACCGCCGGACGTTGGTGTCCACCACCGGATGCCGCTGACCGTAGGCGAACGCGGCGACCGCTCGGGCGGTGTAGGTGCCGACTCCCGGCAGCGCCAGCAACTCGTCCAGACCGGTCGGCACCTTGCCGTCGTACCGCTCGGTCAGCACCGTGGCGCACTCATGCAGCCGCAACGCGCGACGCGGGTAGCCGAGCCGGTTCCACATCCGGATCGCTTCGGCCGGTGAGTCGGCGGCCAGCGCCGCCGGGTCCGGCCACCGGTCCAACCAGGCGTGCCACGCCGGCAGTACCCGGACCACCGGGGTCTGCTGCAGCATCACCTCGCTTACCAGGATTGCCCAGGCACCGACCCCCGGCTCCCGCCAGGGCAGGTCACGGGCGTTGCGGTCGAACCATTCGATCGCCGTGTCGGCGAAACTCACGTCACGCATGGCGCCGCCGATCCTGCCATGCCGTGGCTGCCGTCCCTGCCCCAGGCCGTCCTGCCCCAGGCCGTCCCTGCCCCAGGCCGTCCTGCCCCAGGCCGTCCTGCCCCAGGCCGTCCTGCCCCAGGCCGTCACCGGACGGGAGACGGTGCCGGGCCGACCGGTCGGCCCGGCACCCGGTCGGGCAGACTGCTGGCATGAACGAACTCGCGATCACCGTGATCGGGCGCGACCGGCCCGGCATCGTCGCGGACGTCGCAGAGGTGCTGGCCGGTCTCGGCGCCAATCTGACCGACTCGACGATGACCCGGCTGCGCGGCCACTTCGCGATGACCCTGGTCTGCGCCGGTCCGGCCGATGCCGCGGTGCAACAGGCACTGCGGCCGCTCACCGCCGACGGCCAGCTGCTGGCCACCGTACGGCCGGTCCCGGCGGAGGGTCAGCAGCCGGCGGGCGGCGAACCGCACCTGCTCAGTGTGCACGGCGCCGACCGGCTCGGCATCGTCGCGGCGGTGACCCGGGTGGTCGCCGAGGCGGGCGGCAACGTCACTGACCTGACCACCCGGCTGACCGGCCCGCTCTACGTGCTGGTCGCCGAGGTCGAGCTGCCAGCCGGGACGGCAGCCGAGGTCGGCCGTCGACTGTCCGAGACGGCCCGGGCGCTCGACGTCGAGGTGACCCTCCGGTCGGTCGATTCGGACGTGCTGTGAGCACGGTCAGCCGTACCCTGGCCGACTGGACCGAGACGGCGCTCGGCGTACCGGGGCGGGTGGTCCCGGTGGTCGCCGCGCCCGACCAGGTGCTCAGCCGGGCCGGTGAGCCGGTGGATCCGTGCGCCGCCGATACGGTCCAGGTTGCCGCCGACCTGGTCGCCACGATGCGGGTCGCACCCGGCTGTGTCGGCCTGGCCGCGCCGCAGATCGGGATCAGCGCGCAGGTCTTCGCGGTCGACGTGACCGGGCACCCGAAGACGGTCACCGGGCATGGCACGTTCGTCCTGTGCAATGCCCGGCTGCTCGAGGCGACTCGGTGGCGGCCGGGCCGGGAGGGCTGCATGTCGGTGCCGGATCTCACCGGTGACGTGAAACGGGCCACCCGGGTCGTGGTGGAGGCGCAACTACCCGGCACCGGTGAGCCGGTACGCCTGGTCACTGACGGGTTCGAGGCGCGGGCCGCCCAGCACGAGATCGACCACTGTGCCGGTCTGCTGTTTTTGGACCGGGTGGCCGGGGCGCACGCGGTCTTCCCGCGCAAGACATATCTCTGAGCGGGTGCCCCGGGCCTCGGCGCGTCGCGGCCGATCGGTCCGGTCTTGCCGATACGGTGTGCCATCATGCGACTGACGGTTGGCCCGCTGCCACCCGCCATCTACTGGCGGCGGCGTGCCGTCGTGCTCGGGGCACTGCTGCTCCTGCTGTTCATCGTGGCGTACTCCTGCATCGGCTCCGACCAGACCGGGCGGTCGCAGGCCGATCCCACCCCGACCCCGTCCGGTGAGGTGCTCACCCCGACCACCTCGTCCCCGGGGCCGGAGGACGACTCAGACTCCGTTGACGGCGACGACCCCGACACCCTCGGTAACGGCGACGCTGGCGACGCCGGCGGTGGCAGCACCGGCGGCGGTACCGGCGACGACGGTACGACCGGCGGCGGTGACCAGAACGCCCCTGGCGGCCCGGTCGGTCCGGCCGCCGGCACCTGTACCGACGACGAGATCCTGCTGACCGCGGCAGCCTCGCAGGCCACCGCCCAGAAGGGCGTTACCCTGGCAATGCAGCTGCGGGTGCAGAACGTCTCCAGCCGTACCTGCGACCGGGATGTGGGCGCCGACCCGCAGGAGCTGTACCTCAAGCGGGGTGCGGAGCTGATCTGGTCGTCGGACACCTGCGGAGCCGCCCGGGGCACTGATGTGCGCACCTTCGGGCCTGGCAGCGCCCGCGACTACCAGGTGGCCTGGAACGGTCGGGCGGCGAGCGAGTGCGCCAACAACGTCGCGGCAGGTGACCATCCGGCGGCCGGCGAGTACCAGCTCTTCGCCCGACTCGGCTCGAAGGTCAGCGAGCCGTTCGTCATCACCATCACCGGCTGACGACCGGTACATCCGTCCCTTCGTCGAGCTACGCCGTTTGCGGCACGCTTGCGACCTAGCGCGTCAGACGTAGCGCGTCAGACGTAGCGCGTCAGACGTAGCGCGTCAGACGTAGCGCTCCAGAATCGACGCCTCGGCCAGCCGGGACAGCCCCTCCCGTACGCTGCGCGCCCGGGCGTCGCCGACACCGTCGACAGCCTGCAGATCCTCCACCGTCGCCCCGAGCAGCCGTTGCAGACTGCCGAAGTGGTTGACCAGCCGGTCCACCACCGACACCGGCAGCCGGGGCACCTTCGCCAGCAGCCGGAAACCGCGTGGGCTCACCGCCGCGTCGAGCGCCTCGGTGGAGGCGGCGTAGCCGATCGCCTTGGCCACGGCGACCAGATCGATCAGCTCGGTGGCGGTCAGCAGGTCCAACTCGACCAGGGCCTCGTCCAGGGTCCGCGCCTTGCGCACAGTGGGCAGGTAGTCGCGGATCACCAGGGTCCGATCGGCGTCCACGCCGGCCATCAGCTCGTCGAGCTGCAGTGCCAGCAGCCGGCCGTCGGTGCCCAGCTCGACGACGTAGCCGGCGATCTCGTCGGCGATCCGCCGGACCATCTCCAGCCGCTGCACCACCGCGACCGCGTCGCGGACGGTGACCAGATCCTCGATTTCCAGGGCGGAGAGCGTGCCGGACACCTCGTCCAGCCGCAGCTTGTACCGCTCCAGGGTGGCCAACGCCTGGTTGGCCCGGGACAGGATGGCGGCCGAGTCGTCCAGTACGTGCCGCTGACCGTTGACGTAGAGGCTGATGATCCGCATCGACTGGCTGACCGAGATCACCGGGTACCCGGTCTGTCGGGCGACCCGTTCGGCGGTGCGGTGCCGAGTACCGGACTCCTCGGTCGGAATGGACGGATCCGGCATCAGATGCACAGCGGCCCGCACGATCCGGGTGCCGTCGCTGGACAGCACCACCGCACCGTCCATCTTGCACAACTCGCGGACCCGGGTGGAGGAGAACTCGACGTCGAGTGGGAAGCCCCCGGTGCACAGCGACTCGACCTGCTTGTCGTAGCCGAGGACGATCAGCGCGCCGGTCCGGCCACGCAGAATCCGCTCCAGCCCGTCGCGCAGCGCGGTGCCGGGTGCCATCAGCGCCAGGTTGGCCCGCAGCGGATCCCCGGTGGCCGCCGGGCTGGTCAGCGCCGAGGTGCCGGCGCTGATGGTGCGTGCCGGGGTGCCGACGGCACCGGTGCGCGCCGGGGTACCGACGGCACCGACCCGGCCGGCCGAGCCGCCACTGGTGCCGGCGCTGGCAGTCTTGTTCGCATCGCGGTCGATCGCCACGGGCAACAGTCTACGGACCGCCATGCGGTGGGTGCTCTCGCGGTTACTGCCGTACCAGATCAGCCGGCCGAGGCGCGCGCGGCGGCCTGCAACGCGGCCCGTACGTCGTTGACCTCGGTGATCTGCATGTTCGGCGGCATCGGGTCGGTGCCGGAACCGGCCGTACCGGGCGGCACCAGCGCGTACCGGAAGCCGAGCCGGGCGGCTTCGGCGAGCCGCCGGGCGACCGCGCCGACCCGGCGCACCTCACCGGTGAGCCCGACCTCGCCGATCGCCACCAGTTGCGGGGAGACGGCCAGGTTGAGCCCGCCGGAGGCGACCGCCAGCGCCACCGCGAGGTCGGCGGCCGGCTCCACCACCCGGATGCCGCCGACCGTCGCCGCGAACACTTCCCGGTCGTGCAGGGTGAGCCGTTCGGTACGCCGTTGCAGCACCGCCAGCACCATCGCCAGCCGGGCACCGTCGAGCCCGGACACGGTGCGCCGGGGCGAACCGGCGACGGTCGCCCCGATCAGCGCCTGGACCTCGGTGACCAGGGCCCGCCGGCCCTCCATCGCCACCGTGGCGCAGGTGCCGGGCACCGGCTCGGTGTAGCGGGTGAGGAACAGCCCGGACGGGTCGGGCAGGCTGCTGATGCCGCCTTCGTGCATCTCGAAGCAGCCGACCTCGTCGGCCGCGCCGAACCGGTTCTTCATGCCGCGGACCATCCGCAGCGACGAGTGCTTGTCGCCCTCGAAGTGCAGCACCACGTCGACCAGATGCTCCAGTACCCGGGGGCCGGCGACCTGGCCGTCCTTGGTGACGTGGCCGACCAGCACGGTGGCGATGTTGCGTTCCTTCGCCGCCGCGACCAGCGCGGCGGTGACCGCCCGGACCTGGGTGACGCCACCGGGGATACCGTCCGAACCGGGCATCGAGATGGTCTGCACCGAGTCGAGCACCAGCAGACCGGGCCGGACCGCGTCGAGGTGGCCGAGGACCACCCCGAGGTCGCTCTCCGCCGCCAGGTAGAGCCGTTCGTGCAGCGCGCCGATCCGCTCGGCGCGCAGCCGTACCTGGCTGGTCGACTCCTCGCCGCTGACCACCAGCGACGGACTACCGGCACCGGCGGCCCACTGCTGGGCGACGTCGAGCAGCAGGGTCGACTTGCCGACGCCGGGCTCGCCGGCCAGCAGCACCACCGCGCCGGGTACCAGACCGCCGCCGAGCACCCGGTCGAGTTCGCCGACGCCGGTCGGCCGGGCCTTGGCGGGTGCGGCGCTGATGGTGGCGATCGGCCGGGCCGGTTCGGTCGGCATCCGGGTGCTGACGACTCGGCCGGAGACCACCGGGCCGCTGACCACCGACTCGATCACCGAGCCCCATTCGCCGCATTCCGGGCACCGGCCCACCCACTTGGGTGGTTGGTGCCCGCACGCGTCGCACTCGTACGCGGGCCGGGGCTCACGCGACGCGGCCCGGCTGCGCGGCGCGGCGCTGCCGCGTCCCGTCCCGCCGCCGGCACCCCGGGGGATCGACCGCGAGCTCAGTGCTCTTCCTCGTCGTGCTCGGCGGGCGCCCGGGGAGCCGGGGTGAGCGGCATGTCCACCGGCGCGGCCACCACCAGCGGCGCGCCGCCGGTGCTGAACTCGAAGGCCAGGTTCACCGAGTACCCGGCGGCGAGCGGGCCGGCCAGGCCGGTGACCCGCAGCGGTTCGGTGTCGTCGGTGCTGAACAGCGCCCACCCGTTGGCCGGCAGCTGGACGATCGCGTCCCGGCCCGGGTCCGGCTGCGGCACCTCGGCGGTGCCCGGGTCCGGCTGCGGCACCTCGGCGGTGCCCGGCTCCGGCGACGGGGTCGGCCCGCCGGCCTGCTCGGAGCCGCCGATCACCACCGTCTCGGCCCCGACCACCGTCGCCCGGTCCTCGTCGGTGACCGGGACGGCGCTGACCCGTACCGTCACCGGGTCGTTGGTGTTGTTGAACAGCCCGACCTCGACCGGCGCGCTGCCGCCGGCCGGGTAGCCCTCCACTCCGGGGTAGGGCACCGAGAGGTCGCGTACCGACACCGCGCCGTCCGGCGACTCGAGGTTGACTCCGTTGATCGCCGTCGCCTTGGTCGCGGTCTCCGCGAGCTGGCCGGCACCGCAGCCGCTGAGCAGCAGGCCGCTGGCCACGGCAGCGCCGGCGAACAGCACCGCGACTCGGCGGTGTCCCCTGGTCGAGGGCGTCACGTCGGTCCTCCTTGTCACGGCGCGGCGACGAGCCCCGCGCAGGCCGGCTCCAGGGTAGTTGGCGGTGATCCGCGCCCCGCCACGGACCCGATAATCCGTTAATCCGTGACCGACGGCGCTCACCCGACCGGGCCGGCCCGACGGCGCTCACCCGACCGGGCCGCTGGCCACCAGCAGCACCACGTCGATCACCGCGACCACCAGCACCGCCCGGAACACGCCGTCCGACCGGCCGGCCCGCCGGGCGGCCCGCCGGGCCGCGTACCAGCCGGTCGGCAGGATGATCGCAGTGCCGGCGACCGCGACGAGTCCGGCCCACGACGGCGGCCCGGGTGGGCCGACGACCAGCGTCACGGTGGCGGCGAAGAGCAACCCGGCCGCCGCGACCCCCGAGCCGGTGGCCCCGAGCCGGTGCGGCAGACCCCGCACGCCGGTGCGGGCGTCGTCGGCCAGATCCGGCAGTACGTTGGCGAAGTGCGCCCCGGCGCCGAGCAGCCCGGCGGCGGTGACCAGCCAGGCCGGTGGCACGGGCGCACCCGGCAGGGCCAGCACGATGAAGGCGGGCAACGCTCCGAAGGAGAACGCGTACGGCAGCACCGACACGGCGGTGGACTTCAACGGCCAGTTGTAGGCCAGCGCGCTGATCAGCGCGGCGGTGATGCACAGCGCCGCCGCCGGCCCGGTCGGCCCGGCCAGCAGCGGGGTGGCCAGCGCGGCGGCCAGACCGGCGACGCCCACCGTGCGCCGGCTGACCACGCCGGTCGCGACCGGCTTGTCGGCCCGTCCGGCCTGCCGGTCGCGACCGGCGTCCAGCCAGTCATTGGTCCAGCCGACGGCAAGCTGAGTGGCCGCGACGGTGGCGGCGACCAGCACGATCCCACCCGGACGGTGACCGACGCCCCAGGCCAGCAGGGCGGTTACCGTGGTGACCGCAACCGCCGGCTCGGGGTGGCTGGCCTTGATCAATGCGGACACGCGGCGCGACATATCCGCCAAGTGTGGCCGTTACCGGCTGGTCATGCCACGCTCAGTCAATGCCGGACCTGCCGCCGAACGATCCCCGCCAGTACGACGTGCTGGTCGACGAGTGGTGGCGGCCGGCCGGCGCGTTCGAGATGCTGCGCTGGATCGCCGAGGCGCGGGCCCGGCTGATCCCACCGGCGACCCGGCCCGGGGCGGTGCTGGTCGACATTGGCTGCGGGGCCGGCCTGCTCGCCCCTCACCTGCGTGGCAAGGGCTACCGGCACGTCGGGGTCGACCTGGTCGGTTCGGCGCTGCGGCTGGCGGCCCGGCACGGTGTCGACCCGGTACGTGGTGACGCGACCAGGCTGCCGCTGGCCGACCGGATGGCCGACGTGGTCTCCGCCGGGGAACTACTGGAGCACGTACCGGACCTGTCGGCGGCGGTTGCCGAGGCGTGCCGGGTGCTGCGGCCCGGTGGGCTGCTGGTGCTGGACACCCTGAACGCCACGTTGGCCAGCCGGCTGATCGCGGTCGAGCTGGGCGAACGCCTGCCGGTCGCGCCGCGAGGCATTCACGACCCCGCGCTGTTCGTCCGTCCGCAGCGGCTGGTCGCCGAGTGCGCCCGGCACGGCGTACGGCTGGCGGTGCGCGGCCTCCGGCCGAGCGTCTTCAGCCTGATCGATTGGCTGGTGCGCGCGCCGCTCCGCCGATCGGCTCCCGAACAGGCACTCTGGAAACCCCGGCGGCGGATGGTGCCGACCTGGTCCACCTCGGTGCTCTACCAAGGCAGGGGGGTCAAGGTGGGCTGAGCGGACGAGCAGGTGGGCAGGTCGACGGCGGAAGGGGCGGCAATGGTTGCGGATGCACTGGCGGCGGCGCGGCGGGTGGTGCCACGATTGGCGGCGCGGGCGGGTGATCACGACCGGGCCGGCACCTTTCCGGTGGCGGACTTCGCCGACCTGCGGCAGGAACAGCTGTTCGGGTTGATGGTCCCGCAGCGGCTGGGCGGGCGGGGCGCCGACTTCGCCGACTACGCCGAAGTGGCGTACGAGCTGGCCCGGGGCAACGGTGCCACCGCGCTGGTGTTCAACATGCACGCCTCGGTGACCGGCGCACTGGGCGCGGTCGACGACAACCTCGCCGAGGCGATGGGGCTGCCGGACGAGGCGTTGGCGGCCCGGGACCAGCTGCTCGCCGACGCGGCCGCCGGCGCCTGGTACGCGGTGGCGATGAGCGAACGGGGGGCCGGCTCCCGGCTCTCCCAGCTGTCCACCGTCTACCACCGGGTGGACGGTGGATACCAGATCAAGGGGGCCAAGGCGTTCTGTTCCGGGGCCGGCCACGCCTCGGGGTACCTGGTCGCCGCCCGGCACGCCGACGACCAGTCGGTGGTTTCGCAGTTCCTCGTCCCGGCGGACACGCCCGGCCTGCGGGTGGAGCAGAGCTGGGATTCGCTCGGGATGCGGGCCACCTGCTCGCATGACCTGCACCTGGACGTGACCGTCGGCCCGCAGACCCTGCTCGGCGGGGTGGAAGGGCTGGCCCTGGTGGTGGCCCAGCTGATGCCGCACTGGATGGTGGCCAGCTACGCGGCGGTGTACGCCGGGGTGGCCCGGGCGGCGGTGGACGCGGCGGTGGAGCATCTCGCCGAGCGGGGGTTGACCCACCTTCCGGCGGTCCGGGCCCGGATCGGTCGGGCGGACGCGGCGGCCGCCGCGGCGTTGCTGACAGTGCGGGAGGCGGCCCGCCGGGTGGACGCCGAACCGGGCGACCCGACGACCAACCAGTGGGTGTGGCGGGCCAAGCTGGTCGCCGGCGGCACAGCGGCCGAGGTGGCGTCGTCGATGCTGGAGGCGGCCGGGACCTCGGCGACCCGCCGCGGGCATCCGCTGGAACGGCTCTACCGGGACGCCCGCTGCGGTGCGCTGCACCCGCCGACGTCGGACGTCTGTGCCGACTGGCTCGGCGTGGCGACGATCGGCGGGGACCCGGACCGCGACGGATCGGCACCCCGGTGGTGAGCCGGTCGCCGGAGCCGGTGGCGGGCCGGTCGTCGGCCGCGGTGGTCGGGCTCGGGCTGGCGTTGCCGCCGTCGGCCACCCAGGACGAGCTGTGGCGGGACTTCTTCGCGGCGCGGTACGACGGCGGCACCCGAGCGCTCGCGGAGCGGATCTTCGCCAATTCCGGGGTACGCACCCGGCAGGCGGCGGTGAGCCCATTGCTGGAGGACGTCGCGGACTGGCCGACCGAGCGCCGGATGCGCCGCTACCAGATCGAGGCGTTGCCGCTGGGCAAGGAGGCGGTGCACCGGGCGCTGACCCAGGCCGGGCTGACCGCCGGGGAGATCGGTCTGTTCGTGGTCTGCTCGTGCACCGGGTACGCCACGCCCGGCCTGGACATCATTCTGGCCCGGGACGTCGGCATGGCCGCCGACACCCAGCGGTTGTTCGTCGGGCACATGGGCTGCTACGCGGCGCTGCCCGGGTTGGGCGCGGCGGCCGACTTCGTCACCGCCCGGGGCCGGCCGGCGCTGCTGCTCTGTGCCGAGCTGACCAGCCTGCACATCCAGCCGCCGGCCCGCCGGGTGGACACTCAGCAGATCGTGGCGCACGCGTTGTTCTCCGACGCGGCGGCGGCGGTGGTGCTGGTGCCGACCGGCAGGGCCGGCGGCCCGCCGCCGCCCGGCGGTTACGCCGTACGGGAGGTCGTGTCGGCCACCGACGCCTCCACCGCCGACCACATGACCTGGGAGGTGACCGATCTCGGGTTCCGGATGGGTCTGTCGCCCCGGGTGCCGCAGGTGCTGTCGGTGCACGTACGGGCGCTGGTCGGTGATCTGCTGGCCCGGCACGGACTGACCGTGTCGCAGGTGGACGGTTGGGCGGTGCATCCGGGCGGGCCGCGCATCCTCAACGTGGTGCAGCGGGAGCTGGGCCTGTCCGACGCGGCGATGTCGGCGTCCCGGGAGACGTTGGCGGCGTACGGCAACTGCTCGTCGCCGACCGTACTGCTGATCCTGGACCGGTTACGCCGGGCGGGACCGCCGCCGCGTCACGTGGTGATGCTGGCGTTCGGTCCGGGCCTGACGCTCTACGCGGCGCTGCTCGGCCGTTGACCCGCCGCGCGCGGCGGCGGGCGGGGTCAGGGGCCGACCAGCAGGGCCAGGTCGGCGCGGTACGTCTCGACCGAGTCGGCCTGCGGCACCAGCCGGATGACCTCGCCGGTCTCGGTGACGAGTAGCGCGGTGGCGGTGCCGGCGGTCGCCGGGACGTCGACGAAGTTGCGGATTCCAGCGGCCGGGTCGGCCAGCAGATGGGTGTCGAGACGGTCGGCGAGCACCGGCGGCAGGGTGCCGGGGCTGGTGGCGCCGCTGGTGACCGCGACGACCGAGACTCCGGCCGGGGCGGCGGCCGCCGCCGCGGTGATCTGGTCGGCGCACTCACAGCCCTCGACGAGCAGGAACGCCGCCGGCAGCAGCGACCGGACCGGGACCGAGGTGCCGGAGCCGTCGATCAGGTCGAGTGCGGGCAGCGGGCGGTCGGGCAGCGTGGCGGGGGCCGACGGTGCCGGGCTGGCGGTGGACTGGGGCCGGTCGGACCAGGCGACGGTGAACATGCTGATCATCGCGGCGAGGACCGCCAGCAGCATGATGATCAACGGCAGCCGGAGAGCGGCGATCTCGTGCGGGCGGTGCCCGCTGCCGCCGGCCCGGCCGGTGTCGCCGGGGTGGATGCCGAACCGCCGGTGCCAGTGGTCCCGCCGACGGGTGCGGTGCAGCTCCCGGCGGACCTGCGCCGCTTCCTCGGCGAGTGCCCCGGGATCGTCCGGGATGACGATCGGGCCCCACTCGGGCGGGATCTCGGGCAGGTCGTCGGGCGCTCCGGCGCCGTCCGACCACCCATCACCGTTGTTGCCTGTCCTGCCCACAGCACCCCCAGCCGCTCGCCCACCGGGTCGATCGGGGTCTAGGTATCAGGGTCTCGCAACGAACCTGGTTCCGCCAGTGCTGGGGCACGGGAACCGGCCGGACGATATGCTGGAAGTGCCGAAACGCGTCCCATCTGGCACGTCCGACCAGTTAGCTGACTGCTGATCTGGTTGTTACTTAGTGTGTTCAAAACCTACTGGCGGTTGCGTGTCAAGCTCGAGAAAGACCTCTCACAGCCCCTCTGACCTGCGCTTACGGCTCGGACTGTGACGGGACATCGGTGCCTGAGCGTGTTACCCTAGACACAGCGAAAGGGGCTTCGAACCTATGGTTTTCAGTGTCGGCGAGACCGTTGTTTACCCCCACCACGGGGCCGCACTCATCGAGGCAATCGAGACTCGTGTCATCAAGGGCGAGGAGAAGCAGTACCTCGTCCTCAGGGTTGCGCAGGGTGACCTGACGGTGCGAGTTCCCGCCGAGAACGCCGAGATCGTCGGCGTGCGCGAAGTGGTTGGCGAAGAAGGCCTCGGCAAGGTCTTCGATGTCCTCCGCGCCCCGCACACCGAGGAGCCGACCAACTGGTCGCGGCGATACAAGGCCAACCTCGAAAAGCTGGCATCCGGAAACCCGCTCAAGGTCGCCGAGGTCGTTCGTGACCTGTGGCGTCGGGAGCGGGAGCGGGGGCTGTCC
This sequence comes from Solwaraspora sp. WMMA2059, assembly GCF_027497315.1. GTDB lineage: Bacteria > Actinomycetota > Actinomycetes > Mycobacteriales > Micromonosporaceae > Micromonospora_E. The sequence goes on from NZ_CP114908.1 coordinate 6,508,921, forward strand.
GCAGGCGAGAAGCGCATGCTCGCCAAGGCCAGGGACATCCTGGTCGGCGAGGTCGCGCTTGCGGAGAAGAGCACCAAGGACGAGGCAGAGACCTTGCTCGACAAGGTGCTCACCGACGCGTAGGCAACTCTCCACCCATAGATAGTCTGTTGCCACCTGCAACGAGGACCGCGACGTGACCGCGCACTTCCAGCAACGCGGTGACGTCGCGGTCCTCGTTCCTGCGGCGGGTTCCGGGGTACGGCTCGGACCCGGCGCACCCAAAGCACTCCGGCCACTCGGCGGCGTACCGCTGCTGGTACATGCGGTGCGTCGACTGGCCGCCGCCTCCTCGGTCGCGGTGATCGTGGTCGCCGCCCCACCCGCCGACATCGACGCCGTCCGCGACCTGCTCGCCCCCGCCACGGCCGGGCTGCCGCTGATCGTGGTCCCGGGCGGCGCGCACCGGCAGGCCTCGGTGGCCGCCGCGCTCGCTGCCGTCCCCGCCGGCCCGCAGATCGTCCTGGTGCACGACGCGGCCCGCGCCCTCACCCCACCCGACCTGGTCGACTCGGTCGCCGCCGCGGTCCGGGCCGGCGCCGACGCCGTCATCCCGGTGCTCCCGGTCGTCGACACCATCAAGTCGGTGGACGCCGACGAGACCGTTCTGACCACCGTCGACCGGTCGACGCTGCGGGCCGTGCAGACCCCGCAGGGGTTCCGGCGTGACGTGCTGGCCGCCGCGCACGCCGACGCCGTCGATCCGCACACCGACGACGCCGGTCTGGTGGAGAAGCTCGGCGTACCGGTGCTCTGCGTGCCCGGCTCGGAACGGGCGCTCAAGATCACCCGCCCGTTCGATCTGGTGATCGCCGAGCACCTGCTCGCCACCGAACCGGCGACCCGTACCCTGCCTTCATGACCGCCCTTGCCTTGATGGTCGTCCCGTGCGGCACGCCGGCATGATCGTTCCCCGGGTGGGTGTCGGCACCGACGTGCACGCCTTCGCCGCCGACCGGCCCTGCTGGGTCGCCGGCCTGCACTGGCCCGGCGAGACAGGGCTGGCCGGGCACTCCGACGGCGACGTCGCCGCGCACGCCGCCTGCGACGCGCTGTTCTCCGCCGCCGGCCTCGGCGACCTCGGCGCCAACTTCGGTGTCGCCGAACCACGCTGGGCCGGAGCCGCCGGGGTGGACCTGCTCGCCGAGGCGGCCCGTCGGGTGGTCGCCGCCGGCTTCGTGATCGGCAACGTCTCGATTCAGGTGATCGGTGTACGGCCGAAGATCGGTCCCCGGCGGACCGAGGCACAGCAGGTGCTCGGTGCTGCCGCCGGTGCCCCGGTGACCGTTTCCGGCACCACCACAGACGGGCTCGGGCTGACCGGCCGGGGCGAAGGCCTCGCCGGCCTGGCGGTCGCGCTCGTCTATCCGTCCGGGCTGCCCGGATAGGCTCGACAGGTGTCGAGCGAGTCATCCCCCGAGCCGCCCACCGACGTCGACGGCTACCTGCAGCGCGCCGGGCTGCTGGCTGACCTGGGCCGCTACGACGAGGCCGCCGGTGAGATCGGCTTCGCGGTGGCCCTCGAACCGGACAGCGTCGCCGCCCGGATCATGCTGGCCCGGGTGCATCTCGCCGCCGACCGTCCGGAGCAGGCCCTCGCCGCAATCGACGCGTGGGCGGACGAGCCGCCGAACCCGTGGTCGGCCGAGGCCACGGCGACGGCCGCACCGGCAGAGACCGCGACGGCCATGCCAGCCGATGCCGGGACCGGCGCGCGGTCCGGTCCGCCGGACCGGGTCGCCCTGCTGGTGGTACGCGGGCTGGCGCTGATCGATCTGCGGCGGTACGCCGACGCCGCCCGGCTCGCCACCGACCTGCTGGCGACGTATCCGGACGACGCGTACGCCCAGCGCAGCGGGGCGGCGATCCTGGCCGGCTCGCGCAACGGCCAGCCGGCGCTCAACGCGGCCTGGCGCGGGGTGGAGCTGGCCCCGCAGGACGCCCAGGCACATCTGGTGCTGGGGCTGGTCGGGGCCCGGCTGGAGCTGTTCGACCTGGCGCACCGGGCCTACGGGGAGGCGCTGCGGCTGGACCCGCTGATCGGTGAGGCGCAGCATGACGTCGGGGTGATCCACCTGGAACAGCGGCGGTACGCCGCCGAGCTGGCGGTGCTCGCCGAACGGGCCACCGCGATGGCACCGCCCCCGCCGCCGCAGCCCTCGCCGGCCCGGCCATCCCGGTGGGCACCGCAGTCGCCCGGGTCGGCGCCGATGGACCCCCGGCTGGAGCGGCCGCCGACGCCCGAGGAGGAGCTGCGCCGGCTGGTGCTGATCGGGGCCGGCTACAGCATGATCGCGGCGGTGACGGTGGCCTGCCTGGCCGGCAGCGCGGCGTCGCGCGGCTGGGCGGTGGTCGCCGCGCTCGGTGGATTCGTGCTGGTCTGGGTGCTGGCCCGGCGGGTGCCGGGTCGGATCACCGAGGTGGTGTCGCAGCTGGCGGACCGCCGGCTGGCGACGGCGGTGTACGCGGTGGGTGCCGCCCCGGTGCTGATCTTCTGCTACGCGGCGATCGCCACCCCGTGGCTGCTGGTGTCGGCGATCGTCGCGGCCGCCGTTGCCCAGTTCATGGTGCTGCGTTCGGCCACCGCCCGACCACCGGACCAGCGGTAGCGCGCCGGATCAGCGGCTGGACAGGCCGTGTCGGGTCGGCGGTATGCCGGTCAGCGGGCGTTGCCGGCCCAGGTCCAGGCGTACCCGGTGTCCTCAACGGACAGTGCCGCGTCGCAGAGGTCCAGCGGCCGGAAGGTGTCGACCATGACGGAGAGTTCGTCGAAGTGCTCGGCACCGAGCGCCCGTTCGACCGCGCCCGGCTGCGGCCCGTGGGTGAACCCGGCGGGGTGCAGCGAGATCGAGCCCTGCTCGATGCCGGAGCCGCGCCGCGCCTCGTAGTTGCCGCCGGTGTAGAACAGCATTTCGTCGGAGTCGACGTTGTGGTGGTTGTACGGCACCGGGATCGCCTGCGGGTGGTAGTCGACCTTGCGCGGCACGAACGAGCAGATCACGAAGTTGGGGCCGGTGAACGTCTGGTGCACCGGCGGCGGCTGGTGCAGCCGGCCGGTGATCGGCTCGAAGTCGTGGATGCTGAACGCCCACGGGTAGAGGTGTCCGTCCCAGCCGACCACGTCGAACGGGTGGTGGGCGTACACGTGCCGGGTCCAGCCCTGCCGGTGCCGCACGTAGACCTCGACGTCGGTGCCGTCGACCAGCAGTGGTTTGCCCGGCCCGCGGATGTCGCGTTCGCAGTACGGCGCGTGTTCCAGGAACTGGCCGCGTGCCGACAGGTAGCGCTTAGGTGGTCCGATGTGGCCGGTGGCTTCGACGGTGAGCAGCCGCAGCGGCACGTCGTCGACCGGCACGATCCGGTGCACCACCGACGTCGGGATGATCACGTAGTCGCCGGAGGTGACGCCGAGCACCCCGAAGCTGGACTCGACGCGGGCGGCACCGGACTCGACGTACAGGCACTCGTCGCCGGTGGCGTTGCGGTACAGCGGGGACGGCCGGTCGGCGACGACGTACGAGATGCGCACGTCGTCGTTGGCGAGCAGCGGTTGCCGGCCGAGGACGGCGTCGGTGTGCCCGGTGTCCAGTTTGTGGGTACGCAGGTGGCGTGGGGTGAGCGGGTGGTTCGGCAGCCGGCGGGTCGGCGGCGGGTCGTACGACTCGGCGGCGACGATGGCGGTCGGCAGGTGCCGGTGGTAGAGCAGGGACGAGTCGGACGAGAAGCCCTCCTGGCCCATCAGCTCCTCGGCGTACAGGATGCCGTCGGGTTGGCGGAACTGGGTGTGGCGCTTGCGGGGGATCTCGCCAACGCTGCGGTAGTAGGGCATGATTACCCTCCGTATCTCCCCGTTGACCGGCCGGTAGCGTCCGATAATCGGACGCTGTTGTCCGTTAATCGTAGAATCCACTAGGTTCGAAGGCGTGTCAATGCAGGTACCCAGGATCTTCACCGGCCTCGTCGACGACGCCGCGGTCTTCCCGCCGGGCAACGCCGACCTGCCCGACGCGATCACCGCGCACCGCGGCCACCGCACCGCCTGGTACACCGACCTGGTCGGCCCGTTCCTGCTGCCCGCGTCCGAGATCGGCGCGGCGCGGCGGCTGGTCGGGCCGGGCGACGAGCTGGAGATCGGCCTGATCGGCGACACCGGCGTGGCCGCGCTGCCGGCCGCCGTCGAGGCGCTGCCGACCGACCGGATCCGGCCCCGGCAGGTCGAGGTCGCCGTCGCCAAACGCGGCGAGGACCCGCAACCCGGCCTGCGCGCGCTGCTCACCGCCCTCGCCGGCTGGCCCAAGATCAGCGGGTACGCGGAGGTGCCGCTCACCTGGGGGCTGCTCGCCGCCCTGGACAGCCTCGCCGAGGCGCGGGCCGGCGGCGTTGACGTCGCCGCCAAGTTCCGCACCGGCGGGCTGGCCGCCGAACTGTTCCCCACCCCGGTCGAGCTGGCCGCCGTCATCTGCGCCTGCCGCGACCGGGCGCTGCCGTTCAAACTGACCGCCGGCCTGCACCACGCCATCCGCGACACCGACCCGGAGACCGGCTTCACCCACCACGGCTTCCTCAACGTGCTCGCCGCCACGATCACCGCCGCCGAGGGCGCGGAGGTCGCCGAGGTCGCCGAACTGCTCGCCACCACCGACGCCGCCCGGCTGATCGAGCCGGCCCGTACGCGCGGCGGTGCCGACCGGCCGCTCTGGGTAGGTTTCGGGTCGTGCAGCATCACCGACCCGCTGACCGACCTGGTCCGGCTGGGGCTGATCAACGGAGGATTCGCGTGACGACCTGCTGGGTGCCCGGTGCCGACGGCTCACCGTACGGGGTGCAGACCCTGCCGTACGGTGCCTTCCGCCGCGGTGGTGGTGAGCGGCGGCTCGGCGTACGGATCGCCGATTTCGTGCTCGACCTGCGCGGCGCGGAGGATGCCGACCTGATCCTCGCCGGCGGTGCGCTGTGCGAGCCGACCCTCAACGCCTTCCTGGCCCTCGGCCGGGCACAGTGGACGACGGTGCGGCGGCGGATCGTCGAACTGTTCACCGAGCCCGAACACCGGGCCGCCGTCGAGCCGCTGCTGATCCCGCTGTCCGAGGTGGACCTGGTGCTGCCGTTCGCGGTCGGTGACTACGTCGACTTCTACTCGTCCGAGCAGCACGCCAGCAACGTCGGACAGATCTTCCGCCCAGGCCAGCCGCTGCTCACCCCCAACTGGCGGCACCTGCCGATCGGCTACCACGGCCGGGCCGGCACCGTCGTCGTCTCCGGTACGCCGATCGTGCGCCCCAGCGGCCAGCGGCGCAGCTCCGACGGCCCGGTCTTCGGCCCGTCCCGCCGGCTCGACATCGAAGCCGAGGTCGGCTTCGTCGTCGGGGTGCCGACCGCGCTCGGCGACCCGGTGCCGACCGACCGGTTCGCCGATCACGTGTTCGGTGTGACCCTGGTCAACGACTGGTCGGCCCGCGACATCCAGGCCTGGGAGTACCAGCCGCTCGGCCCGTTCCTGGGCAAGTCGTTCGCCACCTCGGTCGGCCCGTGGGTGGTGCCGCTGGAAGCCCTCGACCACGCCTGGGTGCCGGCCCCGGCGCAGGACCCACCGGTGTTGCCGTACCTCGCTGAGGCGTCACGGCGCGGCCTGGACCTGTCGATCGTCGTCGAGTGGAACGGCACCCGGGTCAGCGAGCCGCCGTTCGCCGGCATGTACTGGACCCCGGCGCAGCAGTTGGCGCACCTGACCGTCAACGGCGCGTCGCTGCGCACCGGCGACCTCTACGCCTCCGGCACCGTCTCCGGGGCCCGGCGTGACCAGGTCGGCTCGTTCCTGGAGCTGACCTGGGGCGGCACCGAGCCGATCAAACTGAAGGACGGGTCCGAGCGCACCTTCCTCGAAGACGGCGACACCGTCGTCATCTCGGCCACTGCCCCCGGCCCGGCCGGCACGACGATCGGCTTCGGCGAGGTCACCGGCACCGTGGTGTCCACTCTGCGCAACCGCTAGGTTGTAACGGTGTTGCGGATCGTCTGGTCGCAGATCATCCGTCGATGGACCCGGTCGGTCGCGCTGCTGGTCGGGCTTCTCGTCGCGGTCACCAGTTTCACGGTGCTCACCGGCACGGCCGAGACGGCACGACTCGACGTCATCGGCACGGTGGAGGCGAACGCCCGCACCGCGTACGACATCCTCGTCCGCCCAGCGGTATCGATTTCCGAGCAGGAGACGGCGACCGGGGTGGTTCGCCCCAACTTCCTCACCGAGGCACCCGGCGGCATCAGCCTGGAACAGTTCGACACGATCCGCGGCCTGTCCGGCGTGGAGGTGGCGGCACCGATCGCCCTCATCGGTATGGCCGTCCCGGAGCTTCGTGTCCCGGTGAATCTGGCCGATGTCGTGCCGGACGGAGAACGGTCGGCCTTCCGGCTCACCGTCAACTGGCGCATGGACCGTGGCTTGAGCACGATCGGGCCGGACGAAGCCTACGTCTACTTCACTCCGAATCCGGTCGCGCACCGGGACATCGTCGAAATCTCCGACGAGAACCCGTTCGGCAGCTTCCTGGACGAGATCCTTCCGTCCGGCGCGCGGGTCAACATCTGCGGCAAGGCGGTCGACCTCCAAGCCGGATCGTCGGAGGAATCGACGTTGACCGAGAGCGTGCAGTGCTACTCCTTGAACGAGGACAGCCGTGAGTACGCCGACCGGGCGTTCCTGCTCGACTGGCGCATTCCGTACGTCCTGGCTGCCATCGACCCAGCGGCCGAGGCGGAGCTGATCGGTCTGGACGAAGCGATGGTCTCCGGGAGCTATCTGCCGGACAGCCGGGATGCGGTGGCCGGGGAGGACGACGATTGGACCCGGACGATCCCGGTGATCGCGGCCAGCGACAGCTACGTCGATCAGCAGGCGATCGTGGAAGTCGAGCAACTGCCGCGCGATGTCGCGGAACAGTTCGTCGGAACGAGGGAGAGCATCACCGCTGCGGACAGTTTCGCCGCCAGCGCCTCCGGGGTCCCGGTCAAGTCGATTGAGGTCGACGGCAATGCCGCGGACGCGTTCCTGTTGCGCGACCTCGGACATACGTTCGGCAACACTGTGGGAGCCTACTGGACGGCTGGACCGGTCGAGTGGGGAACCGGGCCCGACGGCGCGCTGATCCCCCGGGACCAGGCGGTCGCGAGCGAGGTGTGGCAGGGGGCGCTCGGCGGTCGGAGCGGTACCGCGCCGGTCGCGGCCGACGACCGGAGTTTTCGTGAGCTGCAACGGCACGAACGCGCCGTAGGCCGAAAGGTGATCAACCCCAAGCTCACGTTGACCGGCCGGTTCGATCCGGCGCTGATCGACACCTTTTCGGCCCTGTCCGAGGTGCCACTGGGCGCCTACCAGTCGCCCGGTCTGGAGGGCGCGGACGAGACCTCGCGGCGGCTGCTGGGCGGAGCGTCACTACTGCCGTCCAGCAACCCGGCCGGCTATCTGCAGCAGCCGCCGCTGCTGCTGACCACCCTGGATTCGGCCGAGTCCTTCTACGGCAGCTTCGACCGGTCCTCCGGGCCGGGGCCGGTGGCGGCGGTCCGGGTGCGGGTCGCCGGCGTGACCGGCATCGACGAGGTGTCCCGGGAACGGGTCCGGGTGGTAGCGGAGCGGATCGCGCAGGAGACCGGCCTGCACGTCGACATCACCGTCGGCTCGTCGCCGACCGAGCGGACCGTGGCGCTGCCTGCCGGCGAGTTCGGCCGACCCGACCTGTCACTCACCGAATGGTGGTCGAAGAAGGGCGTCGGGGTGGTGATCAGCGAAGCGGTGGAGCGCAAGTCGCTGATCCTGTTCGTCCTGGTCCTCGTGGTCTGTGCGCTGTTCATCGGCAACTCGTCCGCCGCAGCGGTGCGCGCCCGGCGTACCGAACTCGGCGTACTCGCCTGCCTGGGTTGGCCGCGCCGGTCGTTGTTCGCCGTGATTCTGGGCGAGCTGCTGCTCATCGGGCTGGTCGCCGGTGCCCTGGGTTCAGTGGCGGCGTGGCTGGTCGCCGTTCCGGTCGGTGCTGACGTGTCGTGGTCCCGGGCGGTACTCGCCGTCCCGGCGGCGATCCTGGTATCCCTTGCCGCCGGCCTGATCCCGGCGGTGCAGGCGTCGCGGGCCGATCCCATGGCAGCGGTCCGGCCACCCGTGGTCACTGGCCGCCGCGCCCGGCTGTTCCTCGGACTCACCGGCCTCGCGGTGGTCAATCTCCGCCGGACACCGGGCCGTACGGCGTTGGGCTGCGCCGCGTTGGCCGTCGCGGTGACCGCGCTGACGCTGCTGGTCGCCATCACCTGGGCGTTCCAGGGTGTCCTGGTCGGCAGCCTGCTCGGTGACGCGATCGCCGTCCAGGTGCGTGGGCCGGACCTGGCCGCCGTGGTGGCGATGCTGGTCCTGGCGACGGTCGCGATCGCCGACGTGGTGTTCCTGAACGTACGGGAGCGGGCCGCCGAGTTCGCCGCGCTGCAGGCGACCGGTTGGACACACGCTTCGACAGCCCGCCTGGTTCTCACCGAGGGCGTGCTGCTGGGCCTGCTCGGAGCCGTCCCGGGAGCTGTCCTCGGGCTCGGTCTCGCGGTGCTGCTGGCCGGTGGCACGCCGGAGGCCAGTCTGGCCCGGCTGCTGCCGGTGGCCGCCATCGTGGCGGGTGTCGGCGTGCTCGCGGCGGCCGTCGCGACCATCCCACCGATCCAGTCGCTGCGGCGCCACCCGGTGACCCGCCTGCTGGTGGAGGAGTAGACCGATGGCTTCACCCGTCGTTGAACCGGGCAGCGCGAGCCCTGGGAAGAGCCAGCCGATGGTCCGGGTGACCGGCCTGTCGAAGACCTACCGTACGGAGGCCAGCGAGCCGATCCACGCCTGCCGCGACATCGACTTCGAGATGGACGGCGGGGAGATCGTCGCCGTGATGGGGCCGTCCGGGTCAGGCAAGTCGACGCTGCTGCACCTGATCGGGGCGCTGGACACGCCCGACTCCGGCACGATCGAGGTCGCCGGTGAGTCGGTCACCGGGGTCAAGGGGCGCCGTCTGGCGGAGCACCGGCGGCGCATCGGATTCGTGTTTCAGCGCTTCCATCTCCTGCCCACCCTGACCGCCGCGGACAACGTCATCGCGCCGCTGCTGCCGTACAAGGTCGGTTTCGACAAGCGGGCCAGGGCGAAGCAGCTCCTCGGCGCGGTCGGGCTCACCGGCCGAGAGGACTCGTTGCCGTCGAAGCTGTCCGGCGGGCAGCAGCAGCGTGTCGCCATCGCCCGGGCGCTGATCAACGATCCGATGCTGGTGCTGGCCGACGAACCCACCGGCAACCTGGACAGCCAGACCGGAAACGAGATCATCGACCTGCTCTTCGGCCTGCGGGACCGGCTCGGCACCTCGCTGATGATCGCGACCCACGATCCAGGGCTGGCCGCCCGCTGTGGCCGCGTCGTACAGGTCCGCGACGGGCGGATCACGGAGGACACCGGGGCGTGAGCAGCGCCGGCGGGCGTACGCCGGGCGTCGGCCAGAATGGTGCTCGGCCAGGGCGGTGCGGGTCAGGGCGGTGCGGGTCAGGGCGGGGTGAGGCCGGCGTACTGCAGGACGGCGCGGATCCGTCGGGCGGCGGCCCGGTCGCGTCGGTCCAGCACCGCGAGCGCCTCCAGGAACAGTTCGCAGTACGTGCCTCCACAGTGTCGGCAGCCGCCGGTCCGGTCCGGCATGTGCCGCTCGGCCATCCGCTTGGCGATCTGTGCGACGAGCGCCAGGTCGCCGTCCGACTGCGGCCCGTCGCCGTCGCCGTCGGCGTGACCGTGGTCGGCGGTGTCATGCCCGTCGTCGATCCGGTCGTGTCCGCCGTCGCGGGGCGCCGGGGCGACGCCATGCGCCCCGACCAGGTTGAAGCGCGGGTCGGTGTCGATGTCGGTCTCGCCGGGAACCCGGCTCGGCAGCGGCGGACGTCCCGCTGTTGGCCGTCGGTTGATCTGTTCCGACGGCTGCGGCCGGCGGGTGAACCGGTCGGGCTTGTCATTGCGGTACGCCATGATTCTCCTCACGTCGGGATTGCCGTCCGAGATAGTCGTCCGAGACTACTGTTCTGCGGTTTCACTGGTCGTCGTGGAAATTGCACGTAGATCGGCAGTGCTGTGGCGTTGCTGTCTACATCGGCGGGGGTGGCGGCTGCGGGTAGGTCATCGCTCCGCAGTCCGGACACCAGCGGCTCTTCGCCTTGAAACTCAGCAGTCCGGCGAGAAATCCGATCATGGCGGAGCTCGTCATGGCGATCCCGAGGCCGATCGACGGCATCGCTTCACCCTCTCGCGTAAGCGTGGTGAGCTGGGGTTTCTCCGGCGGCGTGGCGGCCGGACGGCTCGGGGGTGCCGTGCCGGCCGCCACGCCTGATTGGGGAGAATGGCGCTGACCGTTCGGATGGTTTGCCGGCCCACCGATCGGTCATGCCGTATTCGTCGACGAAAGGTCAGCGCCGATTTGCGGCGCTTCGATCCCGTTCCCGAACGAAGAAGAGTCTGTCGGTCAATCTGCGCCAACGCAACAGTGTCGGGGCCATGTGGTAGAGATATGGCCAGTCAGTCGAATAGACCTCGGTCGACCGAGATCTGACCTGCCAGACGTGCATGATCAATCCGCAGGTGATCAATTCCAGGAGGTGGTACCAATGTCCTCGGCCCTGTTGAACTCGTCGGTACCGCGACGCCAGCTCGGTCGGGAGCTGCGTCGGCTGCGTGAGCGGCTGGCCCGGGTCCCGCAGACCACGGCGGCCCGGGAGTTGGACTGGTCGGCGACCAAGCTGCTGCGGATGGAGCGCGGTGAGGTGCCGATCCGCGCCGAGGACGTGGTGCTGCTCTGCGAGCTGTACGGCGCGGACCTGAAGACCGTCGAGGCGTTGGCCGCGCTGGCTCCGAAGACCAAGGAGAAGGGCTGGTGGCACGACTACGCCAGCATCCCGTCCTGGTTCGAGCTGTTCATCGGCCTGGAGGAGGCCGCCTCCCACCTCCGCGCATTTCACACCGAGCTCGTCCCCGGCGTGCTGCAGACCCGCGAGTACGCCACAGCGGTCTTCGCCCGCAGCCCGCTGCGCCTGTCGCCGGAGGTGATCGAGCAGCGGGTGGCGGTGCGGTTGCAGCGGGCGCAGTTGCTCACCCGGATGGAGCCGATCCTGCCTCGGTTCGACATCGTGCTGGACGAGGCGCTAGTTCGTCGCCCGGCCGGCTCCGGGGCGATCATGGCTGCCCAGCTGCGCCGGCTGGCCGAGGCGAGTGAGCTGCCGAACGTGTCGATCCGGCTGATCCCGTTCAGCGCCGGCATCCACGGTGGAACCTTGTCGCGCGCCTTCACTATGCTCGACTTCCCGGCCGAGCTGGAGCCGACCACCGTCTACGTCGAGGGCCTCACCGGTGCCCTCTTTCTGGACCGCCCGGATGAGGCCGAGCGCTATACGATTGCCTTCGATGACCTGACGGCCGCCGCGCTCGGTCAGGCCGCGACACGTGACCTCCTCGCCCGGACCGCAAAGGAGTACGAGTCATGATCGACCTGTCCACCGCCACCTGGCGTAAGAGCAGCCGCTCCAACGATCAGGGCGACTGCGTCGAGGTGGCCGATACGACGTGGCGCAAGAGCACCCGTTCCAACGATCAGGGTCACTGCGTCGAGGTGGCCGACACGACGTGGCGCAAGAGCACCCGTTCCAACGATCAGGGCCAGTGCGTCGAGGTGGCCGACGAGTTGGGCGGGGTGGTCGGCGTGCGGGACTCCAAGGACCCGGCCGGACCGGTGCTGGTGATTTCCCCGGCGAGCTGGTCCGCCTTCATCACCGCCACTAGGACCAGCACCTTCACCGCCTGACTGCTCGCTACCGGCGACGGCTCTCACGATGTGAGGCTGAGATACCTATCGGCAAACGGGATAGGTATCTCAGCCTCACATCGCGTACATGGTCCGCCAGGATTGGGGCCGTGACGACGGTTGCCGGTCAGGAGCGGTAGGCGTCGCGTCGGTGGCGGATCGGCTGGATCTCGACGACCTACTTGGCTTCGGTGTTCCGACGTCGTTTCAGCTCGCCGAGCACCTCGTCCATCGAGAACGTGTCGCCCGAGGCGAAGTCCTGCCTGGACTGGCGGAGATCTGCGAGGGCTTCGGCGTCGGAGAGCAGTTCCAGCGTTTCCCGCATCGACTCGTACTCGGCCACCGAGATCAGCATGACGTCCGCGTGGCCGTTGTGGGTGATCGTGTAGCGGTCGTGCTGCCGGGCGACCCGATCGGCGAGTTCAGCGATTCGAGCCTTGGCCTCAGTGATCGAGATGGTCTCCACGGCAGCCATTCTGGTGGCCGGTGAGAGTTTTGACTATCAGCTACGAACCCGCCACGGGTCCGTACTATGAGCGCAGCGTGTTTTTGATCTTGCTGGCGGCCTTGTCCACGCCGTGCATCACCTTCTGGGCCGTACCGCTGCTGACCTGCAGGAGCATGCTGGCGCTCAACGCCTTTTCGACCTCGGACAGGCCCTCCTGCGCCGACCCGCCGAGCCGGGTGGCCGCCGCCTGCATCACCTGTTTGGCCTGGCCGTCGTCGGCCTTCTCCGCGCAGTTGGTCAGCGACTGCGCGTTGAGCACGCCGAGTGACAGGGTGGCGAACGCGGCGTTGAGCCCGGCCGTCTCGAAGGTCAGCTCGTCACCGGAGCCGTTCATCAGGAACGACGAGATGATCTTCTCGTCCATGCCGCCGGTCATCCGGGCGGTCGGGCTGACGTACTTGGGCATGCCGCCCAGCTCGCCGATCAGCGCCTCCCAGGTCTGCACCCGCTCGCTGGCCGATGTCCTGAGCCGGCCGTACAGTCCGGCCAGGATCGGGTTGGGGGTGCGCCGGGTCAGCATGGCGAACAGGTGGACCCCCATCAGGTCGTGGGTCTTCCACGCGGAGAGCTGGTCGGCCAGGAACGGGCCGTTCAGACCACTGCCAGTGGCGAAGGCGGCGAGTCGGTCGTCGTCCACCGCCCGCTCCGGCGTGACCGTCACCATCGGGCCGGGCTTGATCATCGCGCCGGTCTCGGTGCGTACGGCACTGGGCGTCATCGCGCGACCTCCTCTCGGACCTTCTCGTGGGCGTACTGCTCGGCCGGGTACGGGCCGTCGGTGATATTGCGGTACTCCCGGCCGTTGCGCTGCGCGTTCTCGTCGATGACCTGCTCGCTGGGTGCGCCACCGGCGTTGACCGTCGCCATGTGCTTGATGTAGCGCTCCGGCCACTCGGCGACGAAACCGGTGCCGAACGTGGTGATGTCCACCTGTTCGGCGATCACCTCGCGGATGAAGTCCTTGTTCGGCTGGAACTTCGTCGGCTGCGGCATCTCGGCGGGGAGGATCTGCTCCGGCTCCCGGCCGTCGTACCGGCGCAGCAGATCGGCCGCCACCTTGAGCTGCTCGATCTCCATCGCCAGGTTCAGCTCCCAGACCTGCTTGATCCGGCGGTCGTCCTCGTCCTGGGCGAACGACCAGTACATGTAGCACTCGTTGTACTCGTGGTGGACGAGCTGCTCCAGCCAGCTCTCCGCCGGGTCGAGCATCGACTCGTACTGCGTGACGTGTTCCTCTTCCACCATCGCGATCTCCAGGTAGAGACCCCGGGCGATCGGCTCGACGAACTCCGGCCCCACGTTCATGTAGTAGTTCATCGTCTGCTGCTCGGCGGCCGTGATGGTGATGGCGTGCATCCGTGACAGCGGATCGACGGTGTGCTTGTCGTAGTGCTTGCGGACGTTGTCCTCGGGGTGGCGGTGGTGGTGCGACGTCGGCCGCCCCGGCATGACCTCGGTCAGGTAGTCGACGATCGCCTGCGCCTTCTTGCCCTGGGTCAGCTCGTACAGGTTGGAGTAGCGGTAGAGGTGGTCGAAGTCCTCCAGCAGGCCGAACTTGTAGTTCTGCCGCAGGTACGGGTCGGGCTCGTTGCGGGCGACCCAGGCGGTGATGTCGGTCGCCACCTGCTCGTACCCGAGCACGACCTCCAGCACCGACTCCTGGCCGGGGATCATCCAGTTGATCGCCTTCTGCTGCTGTTGCTCGATGTAGCGCAGGTAGGCGAGCTTCTGCCGTAACTCGATGTCGTCGACGTGCCGGTTCATCTGGTGGCTGAACGTGATCGCCTCCACCTCGATCCCGTTCATCACGATCACCCGGCACCGGGTGTACGGATCGACCCCGTGCGGCTCGTACGGCTCGACGTTCAGTTCGGACCAGCTCCGTAGCTGTTTTTCCAGCGGGATGCCGGTTTCTTCGAGCGGGTTGAAACGCATCGCCTCTCCTTCTCGGGGCCGTCCGGCACATCGCCGGCTGCCTGCCGCGCCGGCAACCAACGAAGGCTGTCGACCCGCACAAATCACACCATTTCCCGCGAGCTGTGTGCAGCGGAACGGCCGGATGGCGGCGGCTGAACGTCAACGGCGGCCGAGTATCGACGGCGGCCGACCGTCAGCTGCCCGGTTTCGCGCCGACCCGGCGGGCGGTGGCGGCGGCAGCGGTCAGCGACTCGTCGACGACGCCGGCGCGTTGCCGTACCGCCGCCAGCGTCTCCTTGACAGTGCCGAGCGCACCGAGCAGCTGGGCCGGGTCGCCGCCCTGCAGCACCCGCGCCACCAGCCCTGCCGCCTCGTCGGCCTTCGCAGCGGCCGCGCCGATGCCGTCGCGGACGGCGCGCAGCTTGTCGCCGGCCCGACCCAGCGTGGCCAGCACCTCCGCCGGTGACGGCTCCCTCGGCACCGGCACCACCGTGGCCGCCACCTCGTCGAGCGTGCCGGTGACCATGGTCAGCCCGGCCTGCAGTTCCTTCAGCGTGTTGCGTACCTGGATCATGCCGGCCACGATGCCGCTGAAGCCGCCGGCCGCCGCCTGACCGGCGACCCGCTCGGCTTCGTGCTGGGCCGCCGCTGCGGCAGTCCGGGCCCGTTCGGCGCCCGCTCGCATCGCCTGCAGATCCTTGCCGACGCTGTCCACCGGTGCTGCCACGATCGCTCTCCTCACCCCGTTTGACCTGCTGTTCCCATGGTGCGGGGTGGTCGGTGGAAAAGCCGGCAGACTAGCCCTCGGCTGCGGTCGTGTCCGCCGCCTGGCCCTGGTACCAGGCGAGCTTCTCACCGAGGCGGGCCCGCCAGCGGTGCAGCTGTTCGATCTGCTGCTCGACCGCGTCCGCGTGCTCGCGCAGCAGCGCGATCCGCTCCGGGATGGTCTGCGGGTCACGGCACAGTTCGCCGTAGCGGCGTAGCCGTTCGATTGGCATCCCGGTGTCCCGCAGGCAGCGCAGGAAGTCGAGCATGCCCAGGTCGTCGTCGCTGTAGACGCGGCGCCCGCTGGAGTTGCGGGCGACCGGCGACAGGATGCCCTCCCGTTCGTAGTAGCGCAGCGTGTCGATCGAGAAGCCGGACCGGGCCGCCGCCTCGGCGGGTGAGTAGGCCGTCATACCGCCGACGGTACCGCTTGACCTGGAGCGCGCTCCAGGTCGCAGGGTGGACCCATGACGTACGAAAACAGCACGCCGGCACCGGCCTCGCCGCTGGTCCTGGGCGCGATGATGTTCGGTACCCGGATCGACGAGGAGACCTCCTTCGCCCTGCTCGACCGGTTCGTCGAGCGGGGCGGCGAGTGGATCGACACCGCCGACTGTTACGCATTCTGGGCAAGCAAGGACGGCCGGGGCGGCGACAGCGAACGGGTCATCGGGCGGTGGCTCGCCGCCCGCCCCGGCGTACGGCAGCGGGTGCGCATCGCGACCAAGGTCGGTGCCGAGCCGCTGTGGGCCGGATCGTGGCCGCGGGTGCGGGCCGGGCTGAGCCGCCGCGCCGTCGAGGACGCCTTCGCCGGCAGCCTGGACCGGCTGGGCGTGGACAGCGTCGACCTGCTCTGGCTGCACCAGGAGGACCGGGCCACCCCGATCGAGGAGACCGTCGACACGGTCGCCGGGCTGGTCGCGTCCGGTGCCGTACGTCGGGTCGGCGCGTCCAACCACCCGGCCTGGCGCATCGAGCGGGCCCGCGCCCACGCCGCCGCCACCGGCACCCGGCCGATCGACGCCCTGCAACTCAACGCCACCTACCTACGGGCCCGCCCCGGCACGCTGCCCGAGGGGGTGGAGCATCCGTTCGGCCTGCTCAGCGACGAGCAGCGGGACATCGCGCAGGCGTACCGGATGGAGGTGTGGGCGTACACGCCGCTGCTGACCGGTGCCTACGACGACCCGGCCAAGCCGATCCCGCCGGTGTACGACCATCCCGGTAGTACGCGGCGGCTCGCGGCGCTCGACGACGTCGCCCGGGACACCGGCGCGACCCGCGGCCAGGTGGTGCTGGCCTGGCTGGTGGCGCAGGGCATCCGCCCGATCCTCGGCGGCAGCAAGCTGTACCAGTTGGAAGCGGCGCTCGACGGCGTCACTCTCGCCCTCACCGACGAGCACCTCGCCCGCCTGGCCGTCGCCGGCTGACAATGCTGACAGGTTCCTGACGGTTGGCCGGAATTCTGGCTCGCATGAGCAGATATCGACAGATGCGTCCGGCGAGCCGGCTGGCCGAACCGTTGCTGGCCGCGCTCGCCGTGACGGCGATCGGGCTGTCGGCCGGGTGCGGCGGCGGTGACGGGAACACGAGCGCTACCGGTGCCCGAGGGCCGGCTGGTGACGCCGGCGACAGCGGTGTCGCCTCGATCGTGGGCAGCGCTGGGCCGGACGCCTCGCCATCGCCGCAGGCCGAGCGTCCGTTGATCCGCCCCGACACGTCCGCTGAGGAACAGGAGCGGCTGATGAACCTCTGGCTGCAGTGCTTCGAGGACAACGGGGTGTCGGAAATGGAGCGGAAGACGAGAGCGGACACCCCGCAGGTGCGGCAGGTCGCCGAGGACTGCGCGCCGCTGGAACCCGAACGCCTGTGGCAGCGTTCCCTGCGCCTCGACCCCGAGTATCCGGACAAGCTGCTGGCCTGGGCGGAATGTCTGCAGGACCGCGGGGTCGACGCGTTCGTCGACGGAGACTTCCTGTCACTCGCTGATGGACTGCCGGCCGGTACCGAGGTCGAGGACTGCGAAGCGGAGGCGTTCAGCGGGAGCTGACCGGGTCGCAGCGCCGGGCCGGGAGGCGTACGGTGACGTGCGTGCCCCGGCCCGGCTCGCTGGCCACGGTGATGTCACCGCCGTGTGCGTGGGCCAGCTGCCGGGCGATCGGCAGACCCAGCCCGCTACCGCCGGTGCGCCGGCTGCGCGAGGCGTCGGCCCGCCAGAACCGGTCGAACAACTTCGGCAGGTCGGTGGCGGCGATCCCGATCCCGGTGTCGACAACCTCGATGGTCAGCCAGTCGTCGCGTACGGCGCAGTCGACGGTGACCGAACCCCCGGCCGGGGTGTGCCGCACGGCGTTGCCCACCAGGTTGCCGACGAGCTGTCGCAGCCGTACCGCGTCGAGGACGACCTCCGGATCGCCGTGCACCGCCCCGGTCAGGGTGACCCCGGCGGTGGCAGCGGCCCCGCGGTTGGCCTCGACGACCTGGCTGAGTACGTCGCCGACGAAGGTCGGCTCCGGATGCACCGCGAAGGTGCCGTCGTCAGCTGCGGCCAGGTCCCGCAGGTCGTCGATGACATGCTGCAACAGGGTCGCCTCCTCGGTGAGCAGTTCGAGGGTGTGGGTGTCGGCCGGTGCCAGCCCGTCCTGGGCGGCCTCCAGCCAGGCCCGGATGTTGGTCAGCGGCGACCGCAGCTCGTGGGCTACGTCGCTGACCATCGCCCGGCGTTGCCGCTCCAGCTGGTCCCGCCGGCGTGCCAGGTCGTTGAAGGCGGTGGCGAGACTGCCGATCTCGTCCCGGGTGGTGACCGGCACCGGGCGTTGCCTGTCCACCGGCGCACGGGCCGCCGCGGCCAGTGCCCGCAACGGCCGGACCAGCCGCATTCCGACTCCGACGGTGACCGCCACGGTGAGCAGCAGGACCAGTCCGGCGACACCGGCGATCCGCAGCAGGTTCCCGGTGGACAGGTTGACGGTCGGCGACCCGGCGTCGGTGGCCGTCGCGTCGGTGACGTACAGCAGCACCGGCGGTGCGACGTACGCCCGGAGCTGGCTGCGGAGGCCTGTCTCGGCGCAGGCGCGGGCGTCGGCCTCGGACGGCGCACCTGGGGAGGCCCGCAGGACCCGGACGTCCAGCGTAGGAGTGACGGCCAGGTCGATGTTCGCCGCCTCGGGCCCGAGACATGCCTCGGTGAGGTCGAGCAGCTCGGCCAGGGGTGCGACCTCGCTGCGGGCCGGCTCGCGCAGCAGCGCCGGTTCCGGGCAGGCCAGCGGCCGGCCACGGTCGATACCGGCGTCGAGGATCGTCACCGTCGCCCGGCCGCCCGGCAGCTCGACGACTTCGGCGGCGAGCCCTGCCCCGTCGACCAGGCAGCTCCGGTGGTCCTCGGCCGCCTTGTGGATGCCGGCGCGTTCGTCGTCGCTCAGCCGGTACGGCCCGACGACCCGGGTGTCGATGCTGGACCCGTGACGGCTGGCGGTGAGCGCCGGGTCGAGGTCGAGCGGGTCGACGATCGCCGACGGGCGGGCGTCGCGCAGCGTCGGCCCGGGCGCCGACTCGGCGACCGGGTCGCGGGTCACCGGGTCGAGCAGCACGATCCGCCGGCCGGTACGCGATGCGAGGTCGTCGACGACCGGCGTGACCGCCGACCAGTCGCGGTGGTCGATCGCGTACGTGATCATCTCGTCGTAGACGCTGACGTCGTCGGCGAGGGACCGACCCTGCTCCTGCTCGATCGCCCGGGTGGTCGACGCCACGGTAAGCCAGGCGGTGGCGACGACCGCGCAGACCGTCACCAGCACCGACGCGCCGAGCAGCCGCAGCATCAGGCTGTGCCGCAGCGGTACCCGCGCGACCGAAGCCGGGCCTGGGGCCGGACCGCCGGTGGCCGGGGCCGGACCGCCGGTGGCCGGCTCACCCACCGGCGGGGTCGCGCAGCTTGTAGCCGACGCCGTACACCGTCACCAGGTACGCCGGCCGGCGTACGTCCGGTTCGATCTTGCGGCGCAGGTTGACCAGGTGGGTGTCGATGGCCCGCTCGGTCGAGTCCCGGTCCACGCCCCGGGTGTGCTCCAGCAGCTGGGCCCGGGTGAAGGCGCGTTCCGGCTGCTCGACCAGGGCGGCGAGGATTGCGAACTCGCCCGGGGTGCAGTTGACCGGTCGTCCGTCGACGGTGACCTCCCGGCGGACCGGGTCGACGGCGAGTGCACCGACCCGTCGTACCCCGTCGATGGTGCGTGGCACCCGGTCGACCCGGCGCAGCAACGTCCGGACCCGGGCCATCAGCTCCCGCGGCGAGTACGGCTTCGTCAGGTAGTCGTCCGCACCCAGATCGAGCCCGCGCAGCAGGTCGTCCTCGTCGGCGCGGGCGGTGAGCATCAGCACCAGCAGGTCCGATTCGCGACGCAGGATCCGGCACACGTTCAGCCCGTCCAGGCCGGGCATCATCACGTCGAGCACCAGCAGCTGCGGCCGGTGCCGGCGGGCCTGGTCGAGCGCGTCGCGCCCGTCGTGGACCACTGTGGTCCGGTGTCCGTCGGACTCGACGTAGCGGCGCAGCACCTCGGCCTGCCGCCGGTCGTCCTCGGCGATCAGCACATGGGCAACCACGGGGCGAACCATACTGCGTGTCAGCGTCGGCGCGGCGGTGGGAAATGGCACCGTACCGGCCTGACAGGTTCCTCACAATTGCCGGCGACGATGGCCGGCATGGTGTTCTTCCTGCGAACGTTCGCCGGTCGTCGGTGGCGTCGGACGCTGGCGTACGGCCTGCCGGTCGCGGTCGTGGTGGCCGGGCTGGTGGTGACCGGAACCGTAGCCGGCTGGGGCTGGCCGGGCCGGGGCGCGACGGCCGAGGCGGACGCCGCGACGGCGGATCCGCTCTGGGTGGCGACCACCGAGGTCGTGCGAATGGACATCTCCGACGCCCGGGAGCTGGTCGGCACCCTCGGCTACGGTGCCGCCCGACCGGTGCGGGGCTCCGGCGACGGGGTGCTGACCTGGTTGCCGGAGCAGGGATCCGTCATCGAACGCGGCGAGCAACTGTACCGCGTGGATGATCAGCCGGTACTGCTGTTCTACGGCGGTACGCCGCTGTTCCGGACCCTCGACCGGCCGAACCTGGTCGGCCGCGACGTGCGGGTGGTCGCCGACAACCTGAAGGCGTTGGGCTACCGGATCGGTTGGCAGCCGCCGGTCGGCGCCGCCGTCGCGGTGCCGGCGGCGGCACCGCCGCCGGACCCCGACGACGCGGCGGGGCCGACGGGGGGAAGCGATGCGGCTGGGCCGACAGTGGAGAGCGACGCGGCGGAGTCGTCGGAGCGGGAGGTGGCACCGACCCCGACAGGCGGTACGGTCACCGTCCGGTCCGGCGACGCCGTTCTCACCCCGGAGCTGATCTCGGCCATCGAACGCTGGCAGCGGGACCGCGACGCGCCGGCCACCGGGGTCGTCCGGGCCGGGGAGGTCGCCGTACTGCGGGGCAAGGTCCGGGTCGGCTCGGTCGCCGCGCTGCCCGGCGACAGTGCCGCGACGGACATCATGTCGGTCACCCCCACCGACAAGGTCATCACGGTACGGGTAGAAGCCGGCGAGGCGACCGGGATGGTGCCCGACGTGTCGGTGACGATCACTCTGCCCGACGGCGCGACCGCCCCCGGCACGGTGACCGCGGTCGGCACCGTCGCCGAGGAGTCAGAAGGTCCGCCGGGGCAGGGTCCGACGGTGGACGTCACCGTCGTGCCCGACGACCCGGCGGTGCTCGGCGGGCTGGAGTCCGCGCCGGTCCGGGTGCAGTTCCGTACCGAGCTGCGGGAGCAGGTCCTCGCGGTGCCGGTCGGTGCGCTGCTCGCGCTCGCCGAGGGCGGGTACGCGGTGCAGCTGACCGACGGTGCTCTGGTCGCCGTCGAGACTGGGCTGTTCACCAGGGGAATGGTCGAGGTCACCGGGGCCGGTCTCGACGCGGGCATGACGGTGGTGACCACGTCGTGAGCGCACCGGTGCTGTCGGTCGTGCGGGCCGGGATGCGCTACCCCGGCGGCGTCGCCGCGCTGACCGACGTCGACCTCGACATCCACGCCGGGGAGCTGGTCGCCATCGTCGGACCGTCCGGCTCCGGCAAGTCGACCCTGCTCAACATCATGGGCACCCTGGACCGTCCGACCAGCGGTACGGTCCGGCTCGGCGGGCACGACGTGACCACCCTGTCCGACCGGCAGCTGTCGGCGCTGCGTGGGCGCTGGCTCGGCTTCGTGTTCCAGCAGTTCCACCTCACCGACGGGTTGACCGCGGCGGAGAACGTCGCCACCGGGCTGCTGTACGCGGGCGTACCGCGTCGTCGCCGCCGACCGTTGGCCGCCGAGGCGCTGGCCCGGGTCGGTCTCGCGCACCGGGTCGGTCACCTGCCCCGGCAGCTGTCCGGCGGGGAACGGCAGCGGGTCGCGATCGCCCGTGCCTTGGTCAACGGGCCGGCGCTGGTGCTGGCCGACGAGCCGACCGGTGCGTTGGACACCGCCACCGGTCGTGCCGTGCTCGACCTGCTCACCACGCTCAACGCCGACGGCACCACCATCGCGGTGATCACCCATGACCGGGACGTCGCGGCGCGGCTGCCGCGCCGGGTGGAGATCCGCGACGGTCGGCTGGTCGGCGACGTCCGCCAGCAGCCGGTGGCCGTGCCGTGAGCCGGGTGGAATCTCCCCAACTGGTCGGAGCTGCCCCGGTGCAGCTGCCGCGCCCGGTGCGGCTGGCCCCGCTGGATCTGCTCCGACTCGGGCTGGTCGGGATCCGGACCCGCCGGTTGCGGGCGGCGCTGTCGGCGCTGGGCATCTCGATCGGTATCGCCACGATGATCGTGGTCACCGGCATCCCGGCGGCCAGTGAGCGGGCGTTGCTGGCCGAGCTGTCCGCCCTCGGGGTGAATCTGCTGCAGGCGACGGCCCAGCCTGACGAGGACGGCGTCACCCGGCTGCCGGTGGAGGCCCCGGCGATGGTGGCCCGGATCGGGCCGGTGACCGCGACCAGCGCGGTAGCCAACACCAACACGGTGATCCGCCGTTCCGACTTGATCGACCCACGCGACGGCTCCGGGTTGACCGTGCTGGCCAGCGACGCGAGGTTGCCGGTGACGCTCGACGCGCGGCTGCGGACCGGGCGTTACCTCGACGCCGCCACCGAACGGCTGCCGACGGTGGTGCTCGGCGCGGTCGCCGCGACCCGGCTGGGTGTGGTCGACCTGGGCCCGGTGGACTCGCCGACGCAGGTACGCATCGGCGACGTCTGGTTCACTGTGATCGGCATCCTGGAGCCGCTGCCGTTGGCCCCGGAGATCGACCGGTCGGCCCTGGTGGGGTGGCCGGCGGCCGAGTCCGAGCTGGGTTTCGGCGGGCACCCGACGGTGATCTACCTGCGGGCGCACGAGCCGGCGATCGAGGCGGTGCGGGCGGTGCTGCCGGCGACGATCGACCCGCAGCGGCCCAGCAAGGTGCAGGTGACCAGGCCGTCGGACGCGCTGGCGGCCAAACGTGCCACCGAGAGCAGCTTTGCCTCGCTGTTCCTGGCGCTGGCCGGGGTGGCGCTGCTGGTCGGCGGGATCGGGGTGGCGAACACGATGGTGATCTCGGTGCTGGAACGTCGGTCGGAGATCGGGTTGCGCCGGGCGCTCGGCGCGAGCCGGGGTCAGATCCGGGCGCAGTTTCTCACCGAGTCGGTGGCGTTGTCGCTGCTCGGCGGCCTCGCCGGTACGGCGCTCGGCCTGGCCGCCACCGCCGGTTACGCGGTCGCCAACGGCTGGCCGGTGGTGGTGCCGCCCGGGGCGACCCTCGCCGGGCTGGGTGGGGCGCTGCTGGTCGGTGTCGTCGCCGGCGGCTATCCGGCGTTGCAGGCCGCCCGGCTACCGCCGACCCGGGCCCTGGCCACCACCTGACCGACCACGTGTCGACCGGCGTAAGGGTAGCCTACAAGATGTGTGTGAGGTAGTGTGAAATGCGTGTGAAAAGTAGCTTGTAACGCGTGTGGAAGGTAGTTTTGGCTGGTGAGTGACTATCAGACTAGGATCGTCGATCAGGAGCTGGATGAACTCCTCCCTGGCCTGCCTGCCATCAGCGTTGAGGGACCGAAGGGGGTGGGCAAGACGGCGACGGGGCAACGTCGGGCAGCCACCCTCATCGCATTGGACGATCCCGTGCAGCGCGAGTTGTTGCGGGCCGATCCGCAGCGCCTCGACCGTCTCCCGGGCCCGGTACTCATCGACGAGTGGCAGCGGGAACCGACGGTCTGGGATCTGGTGCGACGCAGCGTCGATCGGGACTCGTCGCCGAGCAGGTATTTGCTGACCGGCAGCGCTACCCCCACCTCGGCACCCACCCACTCCGGAGCGGGTCGGATCGTGCAGCTGCGGATGCGGCCGATGACTCTCGTCGAGCGGGCCATCGCCGAACCCACGGTCAGTTTGCGTGACCTGCTTTCCGGTCAACGACCGGAGGTCGTCGGCGAATCACCGGTGGGCCTTGCCGACTACGCCGAGGAGATCGTCCGGTCAGGTTTTCCCGCCATCCGACAATTGCCGTCGAGAGCGCGTCGCGCGCAACTCGACGGCTACCTTGCCCGGATCGTGGAGCGTGACTTCCCGGAGCAGGGGCATCTGGTACGCCGACCCGAGACGCTCCGGGGATGGTTGGCGGCGTACGCGAGCGCCACCGCGACCACCAGTTCCTACACGGCGATCCTCGACGCGGCGACGCCGGGCGAGAGCAACAAGCCCGCCAAAACCACCACCGTCGCCTATCGTGACGTGCTTTCCCAACTCTGGCTGTTGGATCCCGTGCCGGGCTGGTCGCCGAGCCGTAGCACCTTCACCCGGCTCGGCAGCGCCGTCAAACACCACCTGGCCGATCCCGCGCTTGCCGCTCGGCTGCTCGGAGCCAGTCGGGAAGCGCTGCTCAACGAATCAACCCCGGCTGGGGCCACCCCCCGGATGGGACCGTTGCTGGGTGCACTCTTCGAGTCTCTGGTGACACTGTGCATCCGGGTCTACGCACAGGCCGCTGAATCCTCGATTCACCATTTGCGGACCTGGGACGGCCGTCACGAAGTTGACCTGATCGTGCAGCGTGCCGATCAGCGGGTTGTCGCGCTGGAAGTCAAACTTGCCCCGACCGTCGGTGACGACGACGTCGCGCACCTGCGGTGGCTTCGGGACCGGTTGGGTGAAGACCTGCTGGACGCGGCGGTGGTCACCACCGGTCCGGCGGCGTACCGGCGCGCGGACGGAATCGCCGTCGTTCCACTGGCCCTGCTCGGTCCGTGACCGGTGGTCCAACGTCTGCGGCTGACCCGACGCGGTTGTCCGGTTCGGTAGGGTGCGGGGGGAGGTGCCCGATGGCCGAGCCGGCGAGCAACACCCAGCACCCAGCGGACACAGCGGACCCTTCGGCGCATCCCGCCGACGGGCCGGCGAACCCCGACGGGCAGCCGTACTCCGACGAGACGCAGCCCGGCGGGCGACGCCCCTGGTGGCGGTCCCGCCCACGCTGGCAGCTGATCACCGCCGGGGTGCTGGCCGGGGTGGTCGTCCTCGCCGCCGTGACGGTCGTCGCCTGGCGGGTGCTGGCCCCGACCGAGGTGGTCACCCCGGCCGGCTACCAGCCATCCCCGCCGACCGCCGAACCCGGCCCGGTGGCCGAGCTCTCCGCCGCGCCGCTGCTGGTCGACGGACGGTTCCGGGTGTACGCCACCACCCGTCAGGTGCGCGCCGACGGCCCGATCGACATGCGTACCCAGGTCACCCCGGCCTGGTCGTTCCGGCGCTGGCCGGAGCAGCTGACCGGCGTCGTCGCCACCGGCACCACCGTGGTGAGCCGCTGGACGGACGGCGAACTCGTGGCGATCGACGCGGTCAGCGGCGAGGTGGCGTGGCGGTCCGTCGGCCCACAGCCGGCCGACACCGGGTACGCCGGTCGGCGCACCGGGGCACAGACCGTCTACGCGCCGTCCGGTCTGCACACCGCGGTCAGCGGCACCGACGGCCGGTCGGTGGTGGTGGCGCACGGCGAGTCCCAACTGACCGGGTTCGACACGGCGACCGGTCGGGAACTGTGGCGAACCATGCTGCCCGGCCAGGGTGACGCCTGCCGGGACGCCGGCTTCAGCACCACCGGCGGCCGGTTCGCCCTGGTCAACAGTTGCGCGGCACCGCCGACCGTGGAGTTCTACGACGTCGCGACCGGGCAGTTGACCGCGACCTGGCAGCCGGAGGGGGCCGGTCCGGGGCTGGCCGTGGAGCCGATCGGCTGTGCCGCCGCCCGCTCGACCTGCGGGGCGGTGCGCACCACCGGGGCGGGACAGTCCCGGGGCTGGCTGGTCGACGGCCCGGAGCCGGTGCCGGCACCGCCGCTCGACCCGGTCGACGCGATGCTGGTCGACGGGATGGCGATCCGGTTGGACACCGCCGGGGACGCTCCGGCGGTGGTGGCCGAGGTGGCGCGGACCGGCGAGCAGGCGTGGCGGTGGCCGCTGCCGTCAGCGGCGGCACCCGGTCCGGGCGGTACGGGTGACCGGTTGCTCGCGGTGCAGCCAGGCCGGGCGCACCTGCTGACCGCCACCCGGGAGCTGATCACCCTGGACGCGGCGACCGGTGCCAAGCTGTCCCGCTTCGTGCTGATCCTGCTGAGTGAGCTGTCGACCGACTGGGCCCCTGGCTACGTCTACGCACAGGACGGGTTCGTGGCCGTCGAACGGCTACGGCTGCCGGTCGACCCGGACGCCGACGACGACCGCTACTACCGGTTGCAGGAGGCGGTGATCGTCGCCCGCACCTAGGTCGCCGACACCCGCAGCCTCAGAGCGCCGCTTCGGCGGCGGCCAGGAACGCGTCGTTCTCGGCCGGCGTACCGATGGTGACCCGGACCCCGTCGCCCGCGAATGGCCGCACGATCACCCCGCGTGACTCGCAGGCCGCGCCGAACGGCACCGCCCGCTCACCCAGTGGCAGCCAGACGAAGTTTGCCTGACTGTCCGGCACGTCCGGCACCAGTTCGCGTACCGCGTCGGTGACCCGGGTCCGCTCGGCGATCACCAGATCGCACCGGCGGCGGACCTCGTCGGCCTGGTCGAGCGCGGCCAGCGCTGCCGCCTGCGCCAGCGCGTTGGTGCCGAACGGGGTGGCCACCTTGCGTACCGCCGACGCCACCTCGGGATGTGCGACCAGGTAGCCGACCCGCAGCCCGGCCAGCCCCCACGCCTTGGACAACGTGCGCAGCACCACCACGTTCGGCCGGTCACCGTAGGCGGCTAGGCCGTCGGGTACCTCGGCGTCGGTGACGAACTCCCGGTACGCCTCGTCCAGCACCACCAGTACGTCGTCGGGCACCGCGTCGAGGAACCGGTCCAGCTCGGCCCGGCGAACGCTGGTGCCGGTCGGGTTGTTCGGGTTGCAGACCAGCACCAGCCGGGTCTGCCCGGTGACCGCCGCGGCCATCGCCGGCAGGTCGTGGCCGTGGGTCGCGGTGTTCGGCACCCGCCGGCTGCTCGCCGCCGTGGTAGCCGCGATGATCGGGTACGCCTCGAACGACCGCCACGAGTAGACGACCTCGTCTCCGGGCAGGCAGGTGGCCCGTACCAGATGCTCGCAGAGCGCCACCGACCCGCAGCCGGTGACCACCCGCTCCGCGGCCACCCCGAGTCGTTCGGCGAGCGCTGCCCGCAGCGCCAGTACTCCCATGTCCGGGTAGCGGTGCGTCGACGTCGCAGCCTGCGTCACCGCCTCGACGACGCCGGGCAGTGGCCCGTACGGCACCTCGTTGCTGGCCAGCTTGATCGCCTCCGGCAGGCCGAGCTCCCGGGCCAGGTCGACCGGGCTGCGCCCCGGCACGTAGCTGGGCAGCGCGTCGAGGTCGGCGCGGGTCAGACCGAGCGAGGGGGGCATCGGGGGGCCTCCTGTCATGCGGAGCTTCCGGGGGTGTCGCGGTCCGCGCCCGGACCGCTGGTCCGACCACCGCTGGTCCGACCACCGCCGGGGCCGGCGGCGGTCGCCGGTACGCCGGGCGGCAGCTGCACCACGACGGTCTGCGCCGACTTGTCGTGCAGCGCCTGCCGCAGCGGGCGGTCGAACAGCAGGTAGACGCAGTCGATTAGCTGAAGGATGAAGCCGACGCAGCAGATCCACAACAGAGTGGGCAGGCCGAGGGTGTTCCACCGGCGGAACGACCGGGCGAAGCCGAGCTGCCCGCCCGGCTCGACCGGCACCACCTTGAGCCGGGCCAGCCGCTTGCCGAGGGTCTGACCGGTGTTCGCGACCGCCGGCACCTCGTACGCCCACCAGATCGCCGCCGCCAGCAGGATGATCACCATCTGCAGTCCGGAGGCCCGTTCGGTGACCTGCGGGAGTCCCTCGGTGGACCGGTCGTCGGCCAGTGACCGCCGCCAGATCTCATTGAACGTCGGCCAGGTCTCCACCACGTACTGCCAGACGAACCAGCCGTTGATGAAGATGTTGAGCAGCAGCACCGCGCCGATGTCGATCAGTCGGGCGGCCAGCCGCGCGCCGAACGACGCCAACGCCATTCCCTGCGGCCGGGGCTCCGGCGGCGGCAACCGGTAGCCCGGCCAACCGGGCGGCGGCGCTGCCGGGTAGCCCGGTGGCGGCGGCGGGTAGCTCTGCGCCGGGTAGCTCTGCGCCGGGTGGCCCGGCGGTGGTGGGTGGCCCGGCGGCTGCGACTCCGGCTCGGCCGGTGCCGCCGCCGACGTGCCAGCCGGTGACGTCGGCTCGTTGGCGGTGGGCGGTTGCTCCGCCGGTGGCGGCCCGTCCGGCGGGGTGGCGTCGGCCGGCAACGGCGCACCGATCCACCCGCCGCCGTCCCAGTAACGCTGGGTGGTCGGATCTGCGGGGTCCTTGTACCAGCCGGGCGAGATCGACGTCACCGGGCGGACCCCGCGATGCGGCCGGCCGGCCGGGGCGGACTGTGCATGCTCACCCTGGCACCTTAACGACCGGCGCGACCGGCACCGCAGCCTGTCGACGGTTCACCGGCCGCCGACCCGGGTTCAGAGGTTGCCCCGGCTCTCCTGCTCCCGTTCGATCGCCTCGAACAGCGCCTTGAAGTTGCCCTTGCCGAAGCCGAGCGACCCGTGCCGTTCGATCAGTTCGAAGAAGACCGTCGGGCGGTCCTGCACCGGCTTGGTGAAAATCTGCAGCAGGTAGCCGTCCTCGTCCCGGTCGACCAGAATCCGGCGCGTCTTCAACTGCTCGATCGGGGCGCGGACCTCACCGATGCGGGCCCGCAGCGCCGGGTCGTCGTAGTACGAGTCCGGGGTGTCGAGGAACTCCACCCCGGCGGCCCGCATCGCGTCCACCGACGCCAGGATGTCGTTGGTGGCCAACGCGATGTGCTGCACTCCCGGCCCGCCGTAGAACTCCAGGTACTCGTCGATCTGCGAGCGGCGGCGGGCCACCGCCGGCTCGTTGAGCGGGAACTTCACCTTGCGGCTGCCGTTGGCGACGACCTTGCTCATCAACGCCGAGTAGTCGGTGGCGATGTCGTCACCGATGAACTCGGCCATGTTGGTGAAGCCCATCACCCGGTGGTAGAACGCCACCCACTCGTCCATCCGGCCCAGCTCGACGTTGCCGACCACATGGTCGACCGCCTGGAAGAACCGCTTCGGCTGCAGGCCGGCGTCGACCAACGGCGTACGGTCGACGATCGGTGGTCGGGCCACGAAGCCGGGCAGGAACGGGCCGTCGTAGCCGGACCTGTCGACCAGGGTGTGCCGGGTCTCGCCGTACGCGGCGATGCTGGCCATCCGTACGGTGCCGGCGCCGTCGGTGAGGTCGGCCGGGGCGGCCAGCCCGGTCGCGCCCTGCGCCAGGGCGTGCGCGTACGCGGCGTCCACGTCCGGTACGGCGAGCGCGATGTCGGCCACCCCGTCGCTGTGCCGGGCGACGTGCGCGGCGGCGGACGCGTCGGCGTGCACCGCTCCGCGCAGCACGAACCGGGCGGCGCCGCTGGTCAGCACGTACTCGGCGTGGTCGCGGAAACCCTGCTCCGGGCCCCGGTAGGCGACGCAGGTCATACCGAACGCGGTGGAGTAGAAGTGTGCCGCCTGCTTGGCGTTGCCGACCAGGAAGGTCAGGTGGTCGACGCCGTGCACCGGAAACGGGTCGCGGGTCGCGGTGGCGTCGGCGTCGCGGGAATCAGTCAGGTAGGTCACGATCGTCCTCCCTCGGAGCCGGCCGATCGGGATCGCCATGGCCGGTAACGGCAGGATGGGCGGTTCATCCCCACTGGGCAACCGCCGCGACGACGGCTGGTCAGCCTGCTCACTCGTTAGGGTCGGGGGCCATGGACGCTGTACAGAATGTCCAGCTCGATCAGCTGGACGCTGAGCTGATCGCGCTGCTGACCAGGGAGCCGCGGATCGGCGTACTCGAATGTTCCCGGCGGCTGCGGGTGGCCCGCGGCACGGTCCAGGCCCGGCTCGACAAGCTGGTCGCCCGGGGGGTGATCGGCGGGTTCGGGCCGCAGGTGTCACCGGCGGCGCTCGGCTTCGGGGTGACGTCGTTCGTCACCCTGGAGATCGGCCAGCGGCACGGGCACGAGCCGGTCGCCACCCACCTGCGCGGCATCCCGGAGGTGCTGGAGGCGCACACCATCACCGGCTCGGGGGACCTGATGTGCCGCATCGTCGCGCGGTCCAACGCCGACCTGCAGCGGGTGCTGGACCAGATTCTGGCGTACGACGGGATCCGACGTGCCTCGACGATCATCGCGCTGGCCGAGCAGATTCCGTACCGGGTGCTGCCGCTGGTGCTGTCGGCCGCGTCCGGTGGCCCGGCGTCCGGCGTCACGGATCGGCGCTGAGCGCGTCGCCGAGCAGCGCCGCGTACCGGTCGCGGTGCCGGTGCACCCAGGGCAGCAGCGGCCCGGCCGGATGGGCACCGGCGAACAGCCGCAGCGCGGCCATCGTCTCGCTCAGCGGGGAGATCGCGAACCGGCTGGCAGCGACGTCGCCCGGACTCACCTCGATCCGCTTCCGGCCGCTGTCCACCTCCCGCGACTTTTCGCCCTGCGCCGAAAGGTTACCGCCCGTCGGCGTACCGGCGGCATGCTTCGACGGTGACCACCCCCACCACTGGCAGCAGCGCGCCGCCGGCCGACCGGGCCACCTTCCGGGACCTGTTCGCGGTCGGCGAGTTCCGGGCGCTCTTCGCCAGCTTCGGCATCTTCATGATCGGCGAGACGGTGAAGATGCTCGCCCTGTCCGTGCTGGTCTACCAGCGGACGAACTCGCCGCTGCTGGCCGCGCTGGCCTACGTCGCCGGCTTCCTGCCCAGCGTGGTCGGTGGGATGTTCCTGCTGGCGTACGCCGACCGCTGGCGGCCCCGGACGGTGATGGTCGGCTACGACCTGATCCGGGTGGTCACGGTGGCGGTGCTGGCGCTCGGGGTGCTGCCGCCGGTCGGTGCGCTGGCGCTGGTGTTCACCGTCGGGCTGGTGTCGCCGGTGGCGGCGGCGGCCCGTACCGCGCTGCTGCCGGACCTGCTGGCCGGCGACCGGTACGTGCTGGGCCGGGCGTTGTTCACCATCACCGCCGGGGCCACCCAGGTCCTCGGGTTCGCTGTCGGCGGTGCGCTGATCGGCCTGCTCGGGCCGTACGGCGCGTTGTGGGCCACCGCGGTGACCTGCCTGACGTCGGCGGTGCTGATCCGGTTCGGGTTGTCCGACCGGCCGGCCCGGGTGTTCGGGGCCGCCGCGACCGGTGGCGCGGTACGCGAGACGTGGCGGGTGAACCGGCGGTTGCTCGCCGACCCGCCGGTACGCGGTCTGCTGCTGGCCACCTGGCTGCCCAGCTCGCTGCTGGTCGGCGCGGAGGGGGTGGTGGTGCCGTACGCCGGTGGTGAGGGTGCCGCCGGGGTGCTGTTCATGGCCGCGGCCGGCGGGATGCTGCTCGGGGACCTGGTAGTGGGCCGTGGGGTGGCGCCGGCCCGGCGGGAGGCGTTGACCCCGTGGCTGGCGTTGCTGCTCGGGGTGCCGATGCTGGCCTTCGTGGCCGAGCTCGGCCTGGTGACGGCGGCGGTGCTGTTCGGGGCGGCGACGTTCGGGTTCTCGTACCATCTGGGGTTGGCCCGGCGGTTCCTGGACGCGGTGCCGGCGGACCGGCGCGGCCAGGCGTTCGGGTTGTCCCACATGGGGATGATGACCGGGCAGGGGCTGGCCGCCGGGGCGGCCGGGCTGGTCGCCGAGTGGGTCGCGCCGGGGCTGGTGATGGCCGGTTTCGGGGCGCTGTCGCTGGTCGCCACGCTGCTGCTGTGGCGGCAACTCCGGGTACCGCGCATGAATGTCCCCCGACACGCCTAAAAGCCGCATTTCGGTCGGCCGACTGTTCTGTTGGTCAGGCCCGGCTACGGTGGCCCGATGGCGAAGGGGAGCGCGCCGTGCGTGAAGTGCTACCTGGCCTTCGCGCTCGTCGTGGTCATCGTGCTCGCCGCCACCGGCGTCTGGAACCCGTTCCCCGGCCTGTGGGACTGGGTCAACCGCAGCCAGCCACTGGCCGACCCGGACGTCACCTGGCAACAGCGGGTCGGCGGAACGCCGCGCGGCGTCACCATCACCGAACGCGCCGTCATCGTCGAGCACCGGCTCAAGGTCGAAGGACGCAGCATCACCTCCGGCAACCAGGTCTGGGAGCACAAGGCCGACTGGGCGGCGGTCGCCGGTGACGGCTCCGACCAGGTGGTAGCCACCGGTGAACTGCTCACCGACGGCTACCAGGTGCTCAACCCGGCCACCGGTGCCGTGCTGCGTGCCGACGACGCCGCCATTGCCGTCTGGACCTACCGCGACGCGCTGCTCGACGTACGCTGCGCCGGCCCACGCGACTGCACGCTGACCGCCTGGGACCCGCGCGGCAAGACTCCACGGTGGACCTCCCAGCTGCCCGGAATGGGCTTCGTGCTGTTCGCCGACAACCCGAAACTGGTCACCAGCCGACCGCTGACCGCCGACGACGTCGCCGACGACGCCGGCGGCCCGAAGACCATGCCGACCGTTCTCGGCTTCCCGATCGACGGCAGGATCCACGTCGTCGAGACCCGCACCGGGCAGGTCCTGCAGGAGCTGGAAGAGGACCGGCACGAACGGATCGTGGTCTTCGCCGGCCGGGTGTTCAGCCTGGTCGCCACCCCACGCGACGGTGCCTGCTACTACACCGCGCGGGGCATCGACCCGGTGACCGACCTGCCCGTGTGGCAGCGGACCGGGATCAACCTGCGCACCGCCGACCGGATCGGCTGCGCCCAGCGGGACAACCCGACCGGCGGCGCCAACGTCCTCGCCGGCATCGCCCCCGATATGCGGGAAACCGTCATCGACGCCTACGACGGGCGGGTGCTGTGGACCGGCGCCGCCGGGCAGGAGCTACGCGCCGTCGACGACCGGTACGCGCTGACCCGCTCCGCCGACGGCGAGACCCTCCAGGCGTACGTGCTGCCCACCCCGACACCCCGGTGGACCCGCCCGATGCACCCGGACGCCCAGCTGGCCCTCACCCGGCACGCGGCCCTGGTCGTCGACCGCAAACCGGACCGGGTCGTCGCCCTCGACCCGGCCACCGGCACCGAGCTGGTCAACCTGCGTACCTCGGCGGAGGTGCTGGCCGTTGGACCGCGCGGCATGGTCATCGGCGACGGCCGGGAGATCGGCTACGTCCGGTTCGCCGGTGCCGCCACCACCCCGCCGGTCGGCGGCCCGGACGACCCCGCTGATCCCGGCGGCCCCGACCCCGGCCCCACCTGCGGCGGCGCCAAGCAGGAGCAGTGCCCGGCCAAGGGCTGACCCACCCGGGGGTTGGGAGCTGCGGCCACCTCTGGCCTAGGCTTGCCGGTCATGAGCAGTGCCGCCCCGTTCTCCCACACCCCGCTGCTACCGACCGGCGACGACCTGACGGAATACCGCCTGATCAGCGACGAAGGCGTCGACGTCGTGCACGGGCCGGGCGGGCGACGGTTCCTCACCATCGAGCCGGCGGTGCTGACCGCGCTGACCGCCGAGGCGATGCATGACATCGCTCACTACCTGCGCCCGGCGCACCTGGCCCAGCTGCGGGCGATCCTCGACGACCCGGCCGCGTCACCCAACGACCGGTTCGTCGCCCTCGACCTGCTGCGCAACGCCAACATCGCGGCCGGCGGAGTGCTGCCGATGTGCCAGGACACCGGCACCGCGATCGCGATGGGCAAACGCGGCCGGCACGTGCTCACCGACGGCACCGACGAGCGGGCCATCGCCCGGGGCGTGTACGAGGCGTACACCAAGCTGAACCTGCGCTACTCGCAGCTCGCGCCGATCACCATGTGGGAGGAGCGCAACACCGGGACCAACCTGCCGGCCCAGATCGAGCTGTACGCCGAGGACCCGGGCGGTCAGCCGGACGCGTACAAGTTCCTGTTCATGGCCAAGGGCGGCGGCTCGGCCAACAAGTCGTACCTCTACCAGGAAACCAAGGCACTGCTGAACCCGACCCGGATGATGCAGTTCCTGGAGGAGAAGCTGCGGCTGATCGGCACGTCCGCCTGCCCGCCGTACCACCTGGCGATCGTCGTCGGCGGCACGTCGGCTGAGTTCGCGCTCAAGACCGCCAAGTACGCCAGCGCCAAGTACCTGGACAACCTGCCGACCAGCGGCAGCATCGGCGCCCACGGCTTCCGCGACGTCGAGCTGGAGGCGCAGGTGCTCGAACTGACCCGCCAGTTCGGCATCGGCGCGCAGTTCGGCGGGCGGTACTTCTGCCACGACGTACGGGTGGTGCGGCTGCCCCGGCACGGTGCCTCCTGCCCGGTGGCGATCGCCGTCTCCTGCTCCGCCGACCGGCAGGCCGTCGCCAAGATCACCCCGTCCGGGGTGTGGCTGGAGAAGCTGGAGACCGACCCGGCCCGCTTCCTGCCCGACGTCACCGACGAGACCCTCGCCGCCGATCAGTCCGCCGACGCCGACGTGGTCCGCGTCGACCTGAACCGGCCGATGGCCGAGATCCGCGCCGAGTTGTCGAAGTACCCGGTGAAGACCCGGCTGTCGCTGACCGGCCCGCTGGTCGTCGCCCGGGACATCGCCCACGCGAAGATCGCCGAGCGGCTGGACGCCGGTGAGCCGATGCCGCAGTACCTGCGGGACCACGCCGTCTACTACGCCGGCCCGGCGAAGACTCCCGAGGGGTACGCGTCCGGCTCGTTCGGCCCGACCACCGCCGGGCGGATGGACGCGTACGTGGAGAAGTTCCAGGCCGCCGGTGGCTCGCACATCATGCTCGCCAAGGGCAACCGGTCCGCGCAGGTCACCCGCTCCTGCGGTACGCACGGCGGCTTCTACCTCGGCTCGATCGGCGGCCCGGCGGCCCGGCTGGCCCAGGACTGCATCCGGCACGTCGAGGTCCTCGAATACCCGGAGCTGGGCATGGAGGCCATCTGGAAGATCGAGGTGGAGGACTTCCCGGCGTTCATCGTCGTCGACGACAAGGGCAACGACTTCTACGCCGAGGTCACCAAGCCGGTCCTCACCGTCGGCCGCCGCTGACCCCATGGGCTCCGCACAACGACGGAACTGGCATCGCTTCTCGAACCTGCCGATTACTTCACGTCATTGTTCTTGAGTGCACGGTGATCCTTCTGGGTGGGGGTGCCGGTTGGGCTTGATGCCACAGGTGCATCAAGATGCGCCTGTGGCATCAAGCCTGCGGAGGCATCTTGGGTTCCCGCCCCAACCCGAGAGAGCGGTGCGATCGGGGTCAGCCCAGGTACTTCTCCCACGGGCCGGTGATGGCCAGGGTGAGGCCGGGGTCCTGCATGTTGACGAAGAGCACCTTGCCGTCGTCGGTGAAGACCGGCCCGCAGAACTCCGAGTCGTTGAGCTGGTTGCGGGCGATCGCGTAGGTGGGCCCGCCCGGGACCGAGCTGAGCACGTGGGACGCGCCCGAGCCGTCCTCGGCCAGCACCAGGCTGCCCCACGGGGTGACGGTCACGTTGTCCGGCCCGTCGAAGGTCAGATCGCTGTACCTCGGCGGCGTACCCTCCTCGGACGAGGTCTGGTGCGGAAAGTACGTGACCAGCTGGATGGTCTCGGCCCGGTAGTCGTAGAACCAGACCATGCCGTCGTGCGGGGCGGCGTCCGCCGGCAGGTCACCGTCCTCCCAGGCGTACGAGTTGACCACGTACACGCCTCGGTCGGTGCCCCACACACCTTCGAACTTGCGGCCCCGGGTGACCTGACCGTCGGCGAACTGCTCGCGCAGGGGAGTGGTCCGGGCGTCGCGTTCCGGCACCTCGATCCACCGTACGGGGAACGGCCGGCCCAGCTGCGCGGAGGTCAGGTAGGCGACGTCCGGCAGCACCGAGCCGTCGTCCATGATGATCTGCATCGCGGCGAGGGTGCCGGCGTCCGGGGCGAGCCGGGTCAGCACGCCGGGGCCGAGCTTGACGCGGCGCGGCGCGGTCCACCGGTAGAACAGGCCGTTCGGCTCGTCGGCGTCCTCGGACAGGTAGATCTTCGTACGGTCGGCGTCGACCGCCAGCGCCTCGTGGGCGTACCGGCCCAGGCATTTGATCGGTGTCGGGTCGGCGCGGCCGTCGGCCCAGACCTCGAAGACGTAGCCGTGGTCCTTCTGGTACGTGCCGGTGCGGCCGTCCTCGTCCCACTCGTCGCCGGCCCGGTCGTCGGTCTCCTCGCAGGTCAGCCAGGTTCCCCACGGGGTCGGCCCGCCCGCGCAGTTGTCGACGGTGCCGGAGATGGCGACGAACTCGCCGAGGTTGCGCCCCGCCCGGTCGGTCCTGATCACCGTGCAGCCGCCGGCGTCGACCGCGCCCGGGTCGTAGACGGTGCCCGGGACATGCGGTACGCCGAACTCGGCCCCTGGGCCGAGCTCGTGGTTCTGGATCAAGGTGTACCGGCCGCGTCCGGCGTCGAAAACGGCCATGCCGTCGTGCTCGGCCGGGGTCAGGCCCTGGCCGCGGTCGAGCCGGGTGACGCCCGTCCGGGTGACCACGGTGTAGCGGAACCCCTCGGGCAGGGCGAGGATGCCGGCGGGGTCGTCCACCAGCGGCGGGAACGGTACGTGGCCGCCGCCTCTCGGCGGGTGGCTTCGGCCGGGGTGGGCCTGGGCCAGCGACGGAAGGCCACCGGCGACGGCGAGGCCGACGCCAGCGGCGCCGGCGGCACCACCGGCGAGCAAGGTACGACGGGAGGAAGGCACGTCGATCGGGCTCCTGTTCAGCTCGAGGGTGTTGACGTGACGCAACCCCCGCGGACCGACGGCCACCCGTCCGTACGGTGATGAACCGGCGACATCGATGTAAAGAATCGAGGTTGCCGCTGTCGGTGAACCAGGTGCGGGCTCGGCTAGGGTCGGCACCGACGGCGGACTTCGTGCATGTCACCGCGCAGCGGTCGGCCCGGCGGATCCTGGGAAGGCGGCCAAGCTGCGCCGTCGCTGGCGTGCCGCACGGCTACTTGCTTCAAAGTCTCCGAAGACTCAAGAATCTTCGCAAGGCCGTGCCGGGCTCTTGGCTGATTGAGTGAGGCCGGAATACCCGCACTTCGGTACATGGCTGTGCCCCGGGCCGCATGCAGAGCAGAGGCGGACACCGGGGCTTACGTCGTCAAGTGTAGCGGTGCCGGGTGTAAAGGAGTAGTCGTGTCGGAGTCCTGGCAAGATGAGGTGCTCTGGCGATGCCTGTCGAAGGCTCGGTCGGCGCCGTACCTAGCTGCGGCTAGTGGCGACAGCGCCCGCGCTCTTCGTCTCTACGCGTGGAACATGGAGGTCTCAAGCGCCTTCCTTGGGCCACTCCACGTGCTGGAGGTGTGTCTACGCAACGGCGTCGACGACCGCCTGACCGTACTGGCTGGTCGGCCTGACTGGTGGCGTTCAGACATCAAGTTCACATTCGTCGCAGAGCGGATGGTCCAGGATTCGATCAAGAAATGCCGGATCCGGAAGGATGTGACACCGGGGAGCGTGATCGCTGAGTTGCCACTCGGTTTCTGGGTTGGGTTATTTGGCAGCGGTGGCTCCTGCCAGTACGAGACGACGTTATGGCGGCCTGCTCTGCGGAAGGTTTTCCCAGGATATCGAGGATCCCGAAGGGATCTCCACTCTGATCTCGATCACGTCCGCGCGTTCCGCAACCGCGTCGCCCATCACGAGCCGATCCACCGCCGGCACCTGGCTGCCGACCGCGAGACGATCGTCCGGCTGCTCAGACTCATGTCGCCTACGGCTGCCAGCTGGGTCGTCACACACGACCGAGTGCCTGAGGTGCTCGCCCGGCGGTCTGCTGTCATCGGTGGGGCCGCGTCACCCAGTTTCTGATCGCGAGGAGTGTGGTATGCCGCATATTGAGGTAGACGAGGAGACCTATCGGAATTTGGCGTTCGCCGCGAGGGTTGCGGGCATAGAGATTGGTGAGGTTGTCACCCGCCTGGTGGCACTGCCTCGGGAGCCGAGCACGCTTGAGCTGGTGGGGGATGAGCCCACTTCGATCCCTGTCTACGCTGACTACGACGGCCACCGGACTCGGGCATGTTTCACTCCGGGACCAGGGCGGGTCGAAATTCTGAGCGGCCCGCTCGCTGGTTCGGTGTACCGCACGCCGAGCGAGGCTGCTCGGGCCGTGGTGAGCGAACGGCGCCCCGGGGTCAACCCACAGCGGAACGGCTGGACCTTCTGGATCGAGACAGCTACCGGGGCACCTATCCAACGGTTGCGCCACGTCAGAAGTTGACGTCCGCTACCCGCCCTCCGGCGCCGTCCTGCTGGTGGCCGCAGTGGCCGGTGTGCGTCACGGGGGCGGAGCCTGGGGACCCGGTACGGGCGGCTCGGTGGGGCGCACGCTGAACAGGTCACCGGGCTGGCAGTGCAGCACGTCGCAGATGGCGGTCAGAGTGGAGAACCGGACCGCTCTGGCCCGGTCATTCTTTAACACCGACAGGTTGACCACGGTGACTCCGGCCCGGTCGGCGAGTTCGGTGAGGGTCATCCGGCGGTCGGCGAGCAGCCGGTCGAGGTGGCAGACCACCCGGTGATTGGCGGACTGTTCGTCGTCGGTCGGGGCCATCAGACCAGTCCGTCGAGGTCGGCGCGCATCGCCGTGCCCCGGCGCAGGAACTCGGCCGCCGCGCCGACCCGGCGGGCGTTGCGCGGGTGGAACGGGTCCGCTGAGCGCAGCGACCGCACCACCCGCCACAGCAGTCCGCCGGCCGTCGCGACGACGGCGGCGAGCAGCAGCGCCGGCCCGAAGATCCAGAGTCGGTCGCCGACGGTCGGCTCGGTCACGGTCAGCAGGGCGGCGTCCTGGGGCGTGAGCGTGAAGCGGCCGGCGGTGGCCTGCGGTCCGAGGTCGGTGGTGGGGTTCACCGTGACGGGCGCGACCAGGTTGTCGGCGATCAGTACGCCGATTGCCGAGGCGGCGGCCAGCAGGGTGCCGAGCGCCACGGCACCTGCCGTGACCGTCTCGAAGGCCCACTGACCGGCCGGAGCGGTACGGGGACGACGCCCCTGCTCGATGTCGTGCCGCACGGCGGCCCTCCCTATCGAAATTCGATATGAAACTGGGTCTAGTATATCGAATCTCGATATGCCGACGGCGGGTCGCCCCGCCACCAGCACGTCGGAGCGACCGCATCCGCCCACCGGAAGGCTGGACCAGCACAATGACCATCCCCGTTCCCGTCCGCTCCGCCGGGGTGTTCCTGGCCGGCGCGCTCATCTGCTTCGTCGGCCCACCGCTGGCCATGGGACTCTTCGCGGCCGACGGGGTGCCGGCGGTGCTGGTCGCGGTCGCCGTCGCCGAACTGGTGTCGGCCGCCGCCCTCATCGCCTGGTGGTTACGCCGCCACGGGCTGCCCCGCCGAAGTCTCGGCCTGACCTCGCGGCACTGGCGGCGGGACATGCTGATCGCGGTGGCCACCGTTCCACCCCGCCTGCTACTGGAGTTCGGGGTGCTGATGCCGGCGGCCGGCGGCGAAGCCAACCCGGAGGTCCAGGAGATCCTGCGCATGTCCGCCGCCGGGCCGGCCGCGTTGGCCGCCACCATCTTCCTGGGGATCGTCGGCGGCGGCATCGCCGAGGAGCTGTACTTCCGCGGGTTCCTGCTCGGGGCGATCCCGCAGCGGTCCGCCCGCCCCCGGGTGGCGCTGTGGGTGGCGGCGGTCGTCTCGGTGGTCCTGTTCGGCGTGCTGCACCTGCCGGCCAGCGCGCTGGACGGGCTGTCCATCACCGTCGCCGGTCTGGTCTACACCGGGCTGTTCCTGGCCACCCGCCGGCTGACCGCGCCCATGGTGGCCCACGCGCTGTGGAACGCCGCCGCGCTCGGCACGGTCCTGCTCAGCTACGGCTGATCACAGCTGGGTGGCGGTCCGGACGAGCCCGGCGACGGCACGGGAGCGGTTGTCCGGCAGCCAGGCGAGCACGGTGGTGACGTGCGGCGCGTCGGTCAGCGGCACTGCCGTGTGCGCGCTCCACAGCCACGACCGGGACGAGGCGCACAGCACGGCCATGGTGTGCCCGAGGGCGATCAGCTGGGCCAGCTGCGACTGGTCGTGGATCTCCGGCCCGGGTCCGGGTTCGTACGTACCGTCCGGGCGCGGCCAGCGGGCGACCGGCAGCCCCGGCACGTCGCCGATGCCGGCCATGGTCAACGACGTACGGGTGGCGAGCGGATGCCCGGCCGGGAGGATCGCGACCTGCTGCTCGGTCAGCAGATCCTCAGTGTCGAAGCCGGTGAGCGAGTCGAACGGCCGCTGCATCAGGGCGGCGTCGGCGCGGCCGTCGCGCAGCATCCGCGCCTGGTCGCCCATGCCGCACAGCAGCACGTCGATCTCGGCCGCGTCCGGCTCGACGGCGTGCGCGTCGAGCAGCTTCTGCAGCAGTTCGTGGCCCGCGCCGGCCTTGGTGACCAGGGTCAGCCGGTTCGCGCCGGCGGCGGCGCGGCGGGTACGCCGGGCCGCCGCCGCGGTGGCGGCCAGGATGACGCGGGCCTCGTCGAGCAGCACCTGACCTGCGTCGGTGAGTGCCACTCTTCGGCGGTCGCGGTCGAGCAGGGTGACGCCGAGGCGGCGTTCGAGCCGGGCGATCGCCCGGGACAGCGGCGGCTGGGCGATGCCGAGCCGTTCGGCCGCCCGGCTGAAGTGCAGCTCCTCGGCGACCGTGACGAAGTACCGCAGCTCACGGGTCTCCAGCGTCTCCACGCCGACAACGATACGTCGGTGATACCCGCCGGGTATGACAGCGGAACTCAACTGGTGTAACGACGGCGGCTACCGCCGCGCCACCATCGGCGTCATGACCGAAACGAAGGCCACGACCGGAACGAAGACCGCGCTGGTCACCGGCGCGAACAAGGGACTCGGCTACGAGATCGCCGCCGGGCTCGGCGTGAAGGGCTACCGGGTGGCGGTGGGAGCGCGCGACGCCGCCCGCGGCGAAGCGGCCGTCAAGACGCTGTACGCCGCCGGCGTCGACGCGTTCGCCGTACCGCTGGACGTCACCGACGACCGCAGCGTCACCGAGGCCGCGCAGCTGATCGAACGCACCGCTGGAGGACTTGACGTCCTGGTCAACAACGCCGGCATCGCCGGCGAGACCGGGCCGGGGTGGGAGCAGGACCCGACCACGCTCGACCTCGACGCGGTCCGCCAGGTCGTCGACACCAACGTGTACGGCGTGATCCGCGTGACCAACGCGATGCTGCCGCTGCTGCGCCGGTCGCCGTCGCCGCGCATCGTCAACATCTCCAGCAGCGTCGGCTCACTGACCTGGCAGTCGGACCCGGAGATCAACGTCGGCCCGATCATGGCGGCCTACTCGCCGACGAAGACGTACCTCAACGCGGTCACCGTGCACTACGTGCGGCAACTCGCCGGCACCGACATCCTGATCAACACGGCCTGTCCGGGGCTGGTCGCCACCGACTTCACCGGCGGTGTCGGGCGTCCGGTCCAGGAGGCCGCTGCCACCCCGATCCGGCTGGCCACCCTGCCCGACGGCGGCCCGACCGGCACGTTCGTCAACGACGACGGCAGCATCCCCTGGTGATCTCCCGGCCCTGTCGGTGACTCCGCCTTGCTGGTGACCGGGCTGGACCAGCCCGGTCACCAGAGGGGGACCGGCGCGGCGGGCGGCGGGGACGGGCAGCGCCGACAGTTCAGCGTCCGGGCCGTCGGCTCCGTCGCCGGCCCACCGTTGGTCGCCCCCATCAGTGCCGTTGTCACCGGATCCGCTGTTGTCGCCGCTGCCCGGCCCGAGCAAGGTGCAGGACGCCAGCCGGGTCAGCCCGGTCGGCCGCGCCGCGTGCCGGCCGATCGCGATCTCGATCCGTTCGAGGGCGGCCCGCCGCTTGTCCCGCAGCGGCCCCACGATCGCGTTCTGGGCGAAGTTCGGGCCGCCCTCGCCGGCTGTGGTCAACAACCGTTCGTTGGCCTCGGCGATCTGCCGGAGGCTCAGATTCTGGTCGACCTCGGCCGCTGCCTGCGCCGGTACGGCCGG
This sequence comes from Solwaraspora sp. WMMA2059, assembly GCF_027497315.1. Classification (GTDB taxonomy): domain Bacteria; phylum Actinomycetota; class Actinomycetes; order Mycobacteriales; family Micromonosporaceae; genus Micromonospora_E. Next base: position 6,550,516 of record NZ_CP114908.1, read on the forward strand.
CAGCCGGTCCGGTACGGTCGGGCACTCGACCATCGGGTTGGCCTGCGTCCGACCGTCCGTGCTGTGCCCGGCATGGAGGGCGTCGTAGCTGACCGCACAGTCGACCAGCGACATCAGACCGGTCGGTCGGGTCGCCCGGTCACAGGCCCGCGATGTTCAGGGTGACCTTCGACATCGGCCGGTCCACGCAGGTGAGCAGGTAGCCGTCGGCCCGCTGCCGTGGGGTGAGGCAGTTCGGTTCGTGCTGCTTGACCTGGTGCCGCAGGTGTCTCGGTAGCCGAAGGCCGCGATCGGGCAGCGCCAGGATGCTCCGGCAGCCCTCGTCAAGGGCTGGTCACCTGGTTCACCTCCACCACCGGGCCGGCGAGCGCGTCCCGCGCTGCAGCATCCGGCGCGGCAACCACGAGCCCGCTGTGTGCGTCGTGGTCCGATCCGGGTCTGCGATGATGGCGGGATGTCCACCGGTACCGCACCGGCCGCTCAGCCGTTCGCGCACCTGCAGGCGCAGAATGTCACCCTGTACCGGGACGTGCTGGACGCCTTCATCCGCGCGAAACGTCGGTTCACCGTGCATCTGCGGCCGGAGGACGTCCTGGCCGAGATCGGCCCCGGGGTGTCGCTGGAGGCCGTCGCGGCGGCGCTGGCCCAGCTCGCCGAGTGGGGCAACCTGCGGGCCGACCCGGACACCGGACGGGTCACCACCGTGGAAGACTTCCACCGCGCCCGCTACCTCTACCAGTTGAGCGCGCACGGCCACGCCGCCGAGCAGGCCATCGCCACGTACGAGGAGGCGATCGGCCGACGCGGCGCCCTGCAGTCGGTGGCGCTGTCCGACATCGCCGACCAGCTGCGCGCCCTGCTGGGCATCGCCACCGAGGCCGCCGCCGGGTCCGCGCCCGACCCGGCGAAGACCCACCTGCTGATGCTGAGCCTGGTCGACCGGTTCACCGGGCTGGCCGACAACGCGCAGGCGTTCATGGCGTCGCTGCGGCGGGCCGTCGACTTCGCCGACGCCGACGTGGCGGCCTTCCTCGCGTACAAGGAACAGCTGATCGCGTACCTCGAACGGTTCATCGCCGATCTCGCCAACCGGGGCGCGGAGATCGCCAACCTGGCCCACCGGATCGAGGCGACCGGGGTACGCCCGCTGCTGGAGATAGTGGCCCGCCGGGAGGCCGTCGACGCCGCACCCGGCGAGGACGCCGACGACCGGGCACTGCACCAGGCGCGGGTGGTCTGGCAGCAACGCTGGGACGGGCTGCGGGACTGGTTCGTCAGCGGCGACGCCAGCCGGCAGTCCCAGGCACGGCTGCTGCGTACCGCCGCCATCGGCGCGATCCGGCAGCTGCTCGGCGCGGTGGCGTCGATCAACGAACGTCGGGCCGGCCGGTCGGACCGGTCGGCCGACTTCCGGTCGCTCGCATTGTGGTTCGCGCAGGCCTCCGACGACGAGGCCGCGCACCGGCTGTGGCACACCGCGTTCGGCCTGTCGCCGGTGCGGCACCTGACCGTGACGACCGAGACCCTGGCCGCGGTCGAGCAGCGACCGGTGCCGGCATCGACGTCGTGGGCCCAGGCACCCCGGCTGGAGATCAGCCCTCGACTGCGCAAAACCGGATCGTACGAGCGGCGTGGCTCGCCGAGCCGGGTGCTGGACCGATCCGCGCAGCGGCGGCAGTTGGCCGAACGTGCCGAGCGGGAGACGACCCAGACGGCCCGCGCCCGAGCGGCGTTGGCCACTGACGGGCCCGTCCCACTGTCGCGCCTCGGTGAACTGGACACCGCCGAGTTCCGGCTCTTTCTCCATCTGCTGGGCGACGCGCTGGCGGCCCGGCGGCCGGACGCCACGGAGGTGACCACCACCACCTCCGACGGCACGCTACGGGTACGTCTGGTCCGCGTCGACGGGGCGCCGCCGGTGCGGATCGTCACCGCCGACGGGGTGCTCACCGGGCCGGAGCATCTGGTCGACATAACCGACCTGGCTCCGACCGGAGCCGACCTGGTCTCTGCCGGCCCGCTCTCTGCCGGAGCCGACCTCGCGGCGGTCGGGGCGGCCGGGTGAGGGCGCGCGGCCCGGCCGAGGGCGACTCCTCGGGCCGGCTGCAGCGGGCCGCCCGGCTGCTGCTCGCCCGCCCGCTGCTGGTCGCCGGGCTGACCCCGGACGCCGAGTTCCGGCTGGTCCGCACGTACGCCGTAGAGCTGCGCGAGTGGTTCGACCGGGAGACCGGGTGGCGGCTGGTCGCCGACGCCCAGACGATCCGGCTGATGAAGCTGACCGCCGACCCACAGGACCAGACCCACCCGGCCCGGGATCCGAAGGCCAGGACCCCGTTCTCCCGGCAACGGTACGTGTTGACCTGCCTCGCCCTGGCCGCGCTGGAACGCGCCGACGGGCAGATCACCCTGGGCCGGCTGGCCGAGGACGTGGTGCTTGCCGCCGCCGATCCGGCGCTGGCCGCCACGGGGTTCACGTTCGCCCTGGACCGGCGGGAGCGGCGGGCCGACATGGTGGCGGTGGTCCGGCTGCTGCTGCACTGGGGGGTGCTGCGCCGGGTGGCCGGCCACGAGGACGCGTACCTCGGCACCAGTGGTGACGTGCTCTACGACGTTGACCGGCGGGTGATCGCCGGCCTGCTGGCCAGCAGCCGCGGCCCGTCGATGATCGGTGACGTGGCACCGGACGGCCGGCTGGCGGCGCTGACCGTCGAGGTGGTGCCCGATGTCGAGGATGCCCGCAACCGGGCGCTGCGGCACCGGCTCACCCGGCTGCTGCTCGAACAGCCGGTCGTCTACTACGACGAGCTGACCGAGGCCGAGCTGGCCTATCTGACCAGCCAGCGGTACGCCATCCTGAACCGGATCACCCAACTGACCGGATTGGTTGGCGAGGTACGGGCCGAAGGGGTCGCGATGGTGGATCCGGCCGACGAGCTGACCGACGTCCGGATGCCGGCCGAGGGGATGCAGAGCCACCTGACGCTGCTGCTGGCGGAGCGGATCGCGGCGGCCGGTGCCGGCGCGGCGGGCACAGGCGGCCTGCGGGTCAGCGAGCTGCACCGGCACACCCGCGAGCTGGCCCGGGCGCACCGGTCGTACTGGCGCAAACACGCCACCGATCCGGGCGCCGAGGTCGAACTGGTCGCCACCGCGTTGGACGCGCTGCGTGCCCTGAAACTGATCACGGTCGAACCGGCCGAGGACCCGCTGGTCGTCGCCCGCCCGGCGATCGCCCGTTACGCCCTGGCGGAGCCGACGATCCGCCAGAGCCGTCCCGCCGCCCTGAGGAGGTAACCGTCACCGTGACCGCCGCAGCCACCACCGCCGCACCGACGTCCATGCTGGACCGGGAGCTGCCGGTGCCGGACCGGGAACGGTGGCAGCCACTGCGGGCCGGGCTGGTGGACATCTTCTACTACGACCAGGAGGAGTTCCACTTCCACGGCGGCAGTCTGCTGCTGCGGGGCAACAACGGCACCGGCAAGTCGAAGGTCCTCGCGTTGACCGTACCGTTCCTGCTGGACGGTGAGCTGACACCGTACCGAGTGGAGCCCGACGGGGATCCGCACAAGCGGATGGAGTGGAACCTGTTGCTCGGTGGACGGCACCCGCACCCGGAGCGGACCGGCTACACCTGGCTGGAGTTCGGCCGCCGCGACGCCGACGGCACCGCCCGGTACCTGACCATCGGCTGCGGACTGAAGGCGGTGGCCGGGCGCGGAATCGCCCGGCACTGGTACTTCGTCACCAGCCAACGGGTCGGCGCCGATCTGCAGCTGCTCACCCCCACCGGTACGGCGGCGACCCGGGACCGGCTGCGGGACGCGATCGGCCCGGTGGGGATGCTCTACGACCGGGCCGTCGACTACCGGCGGGCGGTCGACGAGGCACTGTTCGGCCTGGGCGACCGGTACGACGCGCTGGTGTCCCTGCTGATCAAGCTGCGGCAGCCGCAGCTGTCCAAGCGTCCGGACGAGAAGACCCTGTCCCGGGCGCTCGGCGACGCGCTACCGCCGCTGGACGAGAACCTGATCGCCCAGGTCGCCGAGGCGTTCCGGGGTCTCGACGACGAGCGGGAGACGCTGACCGAGCTGCGCGAGACGAAGAAGGCCGCCGACGACTTCCTCACCCGCTATCGGCAGTACGCGCGGATCGCGACGAAACGCAAGGCCGCGGTGCTGCGGCAGCAGCACAGCCGGTACGAGCAACTGGGCCGCGAGCTGGGCGACGCGCAGCGGGCGCACGAGCAGGCCGACCGGGCGGTACGTCAGGCCGAGGTCAGACTGGCCGAGCTGGACGCGCGCGCCACCGAGCTGCAGGCGCGCCGACGGGCGCTGGCGGAAAGCCCCGAGGCGCGTACCGCCGAGCATCTGCGTCGGCTGCGGGAGGCGGCCGATCAGCGGGCGACGTTCGCCGACCAGCAGGCCAAACGCCTGCGTGACGTCGAGGCGGAGGCGGCCCGGACCCGGCGAACCGCCGAGCAGACGGCGCAGGAGCTTCAGTCGGCCCAGCGGGACGAGGCTGCGGCCCGTACCCGGGTGGCCGGCGGTGCGGCGGCGGCGCGGATCGCCGACCGGCACCGTGACCGGGTCCTCGCCGCCCTGCCGGACGACTCCGCCCATGGGCTCGACGAGGCGCGCCGGGCCGCCGGCCAGCTGGTCCAGGATCGGCGGGCCGCGCTGCGTACCCTCGATCGGCTCCGCGCGGCCGCCGAGTCGGCCCGAACCCTCGCAGACCGCGCCCGGGAGGAGGTCGACCGGCTGGACGCCGAGGTGGCGGCGGCCGACGAGGCGGTCACCGACGCCGAGACCGCCGCCGCCGAACAGGGCGAAACCCTGGTACGGCGCACCGGCGAGTACCTGACCGGGCTGGTCGAGCTGTCTATCGCCGACCCGGAGGCGGTGCTCGGCCGGCTCGACTCCTGGGTGAGCACCCTCGACGGGGACAACCCGGCCGCCCGGGAGGTGACCGCCGCCAGCCGGGCAGCCGCCGAGGCGATCGCCCGCGCCGACGCGGCGGTGGAGGCCGAGCAACGGCGGGTCGCCGACCGGGTCGGGGAGATCGACGCCGAGCTGCGTCGGCTGACCGACGGGGCGCACCAGCCGCCACCGGCACCGCACACCCGGTCCCCGCAGCTGCGCCTCGACCGGCCCGGCGCACCACTGTGGCGGGTCGTCGACTTCGTTGAAGGCGTGCCGCCGCAGGTGCGTGCCGGCATCGAGGCGGCGCTGGAAGCCGCCGGGGTGCTCGACGCGTGGATCGACCCGGACGGCACGGTCCGCGACCCGGACAGCGGCGACGCGCTGCTGCGACCAACCGACGAGGTGGCGACGAACCTCGGGACGCTGCTGCGTCCGGCCATCGACGACGCCGACCCGCACGCCGCCGCGCTGACCGGGCCGACCGTCGCCGCCGTCCTCGCCGCGATCGGCCTCGGCGCGGAGTCCGGTGCGGCGACCTGGGCCGACACCGACGGCGGCTTCGGCATCGGCGTCGTCACCGGGCGGTGGACCAAACCGGACGCGGAGCACATCGGCGACGGCGCCCGGGAAGCGGCCCGCCGGGCCCGGATCGCTGCGCTGCGCGCCGAGTCCGACGAACTCGCTGCCGTGTCGGCCGACCTCGCCGAGCAACGCACCAGACTGGACGAACGTCGGCGGGCGGTCGGCCACGAGACCGAGAGTCTCCCCTCCGACCAGCCACTACGCGAGGCGCACACCCTGGTCCGTGGCGCCCACCAGTTGCGCCGGGACACCGCCTGCCGACGTGACGAGGCGGCGGCGAGGCACCGTACGGCGGTCTCGGCGGCGCAGACGGCGCTGGCCGAGGCGACCGAGTTCGCCGACGACGTGGGTCTGCCACACGACGCCGACGGGCTGGCGGAGGTTCGCGACGGGCTGCAGGACTACCAGGTGACGTTGGCCGCCTGGTGGCCCACCCTGACCGGGGTACGCGATGCGACGCGCCGCCGCGCTGAGGCGTCCCGCACCTACGAGGAGAAGCAGGAGAAGCTCGAACCGGCCGCGATCGAGGCGGCCGAGGCGGCCGAGGCGGCCCGGCTGGCCCGGGTGGAGTTCGAGACGTTGGACGCGACCGCCGGCGCGACCGTCGCCGACCTGGAACGCCAGCTCCGCGAGGTGGCCGACGCCGAGCAGGAGTGCCAGCGGGAAAGCCGGGAGACCCGGCAGCGCGAACGCGACGCCTGGGGTGCCCGGGGCGACGCCGACGGGCGACGGGACCGGCTGACCGAGGAACTCGACGGGGCCACCGCCACCCGGGACGCCGCCGTCGAAGTGCTGCGGGCCTTCGCCGACACCGGCCTGATCGCCCTGGCCTGCCCCGAGCAGGAACTACCGGACACCCGACAGCCGTGGGCGACGACCCCGGCGGTGGCCGTGGCGCGCGGCGTCGACCGGCTGCTCGCCGACGTCGACGACGGTGACCGTCCCTGGGAACGGATCCAGCACCAGGTCAGCCTGGACATGAAGGTGCTCACCGACAGCCTGTCCCGGCACGGACACCAGGTGCTGCCCGCCGTCCGCGAGGACACCATGATCGTGGAGGTGGTGTTCCAGGGGCACGGCCGCTCCGTCGCGGACCTGTCCGCCGCCCTGGTCACCGAGATCGACGAACGGCAGCGGGTGCTCTCCGCCCACGAGCGGGAGGTGCTGGAGACCCACCTGGTCAACGAGGTCGCCGGAGCGTTGCAGGAGCTGGTCGCCGGCGCCGAGCAGCAGGTTGCGACGATGAACGGCGAGCTGGAGGAGCGGCCCACCTCCACCGGCATGCGGCTGCGGCTGCTGTGGCGGCCCACCCGCGACGCCCCGCCCGGCCTGGCCGAGCTGCGCGCCCGGCAGCTGCGGCAGAGCACCGACGTCTGGAACGACGCCGACCGTCGAGCGATCGGCGCGTTCCTGCAGGAACAGATCAGCCGGGAACGGCTGCGCGACGAGGCGGCGACCTGGCACGAGCAGCTCACCCGGGCGTTGGACTACCGGGCCTGGCACGAGTTCGCAATCCAACGCCACCAGGACGGGCAGTGGCGGCCGGCCACCGGCCCGGCCTCCGGTGGTGAACGGGTGCTGGCCGCCAGCATCCCACTGTTCGCCGCCGCGTCCTCGTACTACGGGTCGGCGGGCAATGCGCACGCGCCGCGGCTGATCGCCCTCGACGAGGCGTTCGCCGGGGTCGACGACGACTCCCGGGCCAAGTGCCTCGGGCTGCTCGCCACCTTCGACCTGGACGTGGTGATGACCAGCGAACGGGAGTGGGGCTGCTATCCGCAGGTGCCCGGACTGGGCATCGCGCAGCTGGCCCGGCACGACGGCATCGACGCCGTCCTGGTCACCCCGTGGCGGTGGGACGGGCGGGAACGGCACCGGATGCCTCGGGTCGAGCTGGCGGTACCGCAGCAGCGACCGACCCGCCCGGACGGCGAACCCGACCCGACCCGACCGGACCCGACCGGACCTGACGGCTCGGAGCAGCCCGCTCTGTGGTCCGCCGAGTGACCGGACCGGACGGCGATGTGGTTGGGCCGGATCTCGATGTGGTTGGGCCGGATCTCGATCGGCTGCGCCGGCAGCTCGGCGGGGCCGACACCGAACGGGTCGTGCAGCGGGTCCGCCAGCGGATGGCCCACGGCCGGCCGCTGGCCGGCACGATCTCGCTGAGCCAGCCGACACCGGCCGAGCGGCTGGCGGTGCAACGGCTGCTTGGGCGGCCACCCGCCCGGGGCACCTCGCTGACGGTCAACCTCGACGACCTCGACCAGGTGGTCCGCCGCAGCGGCCTGCACCCGGACGGGCTGGCCGCCGCCGTCGAGACCCTCCTCGGGCCGGTGCCGGTGACCGCCGAGGTCCGCGCCGCCGCCGACGCCGCATGGCGTACCGTGCTGGAGCCGTTGGACCGGCTCGGCCGCCGCGCGCCGCACCTGGCCGACTGGTGCGGCGACCGCACCACGGTCGCGCTGGCCCGCCGACTGTCCGGTACGCCGGACGCGGCGGCCCGGCTCGTCGAACACCTGGTCGCGGTGCTGGCGGCGTTGCCTGCCGACGGTGCTCCGTTGGCCCGGCTCGCCGCGCAGACCACCGGCGACGCGCACGCCCTCGACGCCGACCGTCCACTGGCCACCCTCGTACTGTCGGCGGTGCGGGCCGTCTGGTGGCCCGGGGACGACGAACCGACGTCCCCGGCGCAGCGGCGGCGGGCGCTGTGGGACAGCGCCGGTGTCCTTGTCGACGAACTATCGTCGACCGTACTGACGCTCAACGTCGTGGCGAGTCCGGGCAGCCGGCTGTCCGCCCTGACGGCGCCCGCCGCGACGGCCGGTGAGCCGCTAGTGCTGACCCTGCGCCAACTCGGCCGGGAGCGGTCGACTTTCCCGGCCGGCACCGTCCACGTCTGCGAGAACCCGACGGTGCTGGCCGCGGCGGCCGACCTGCTCGGTCCGGAGTGTCCGCCGCTGGTCTGCGTCAACGGCCAGCCGAGCACGGCGGCGCTGCGGCTGCTGACCGGCCTGACGGCCGGTGGCGCGCGGTTGCGCTACCACGGCGACTTTGACTGGGGCGGGGTACGGATCGCCAACCTGTTGCGCTCCCGGGTGCCGTGGCAGCCGTGGCGCTACGACGCCGCCGCGTACCGGGCGGCGGTGGCGGGCGCGGCCGTGGTGGGCGCCGTGTCGGGGACGCTGACCGGCCGGCCGGTCGACGCCGGCTGGGACGCGGAGCTGACCGCTGCGATGAGCCGGCACGGTACGCGGGTCGAGGAGGAGCTGGTCCTCGACACCCTCCTCGCCGACCTGTCCGGTGCCCAGTAGCGCGTGATCATCCTGCCCATAGTCGACTGTCGCACCGGTTGTCCGCTGAACGGACGTGCGAGTGGCCCTACCGGATTGTCTGGCCTAGAGTCTGCGCGTGCCAGCATCCCCCGTTACCCCGCCTGACCGACTGGCCGCGCTACTGGGCACCGTTGGCCCGGCTGGCGCGTTCAGCGCACGTCGTACCGCGTCACCCCATGGTCTGAGGCTCGCGGTGCGCGGTGTCGGGCCGATCGCCTTGCCGGCGGCCGCCGAGCAGGCGAAGCAGCTGTGCTCAGTTGGCCGGCCGGCCAGGTTCGGCAAGGGTGAGCAGACGCTGACGGACGCCGGGGTGCGCGACACGTGGGAAGTCCCGACGAGCCTCGTCGACATCGACGAACAGCGGTGGCACGAGACGCTCCACCCGATGCTGGACCAGCTCCGGGCCGACCTCGGCCTGCCGCAGGGGTGCGAGCTGGTCGCCGAGCTGCACTCGATGCTGGTGTACGCGCCCGGCCAGTTCTTCGCGCCACATCAGGATTCGGAGAAGGCTGATGCGATGATCGGCACCCTGGTGGTGACGTTGCCGTCGGAGTCGGCCGGCGGCGTGCTGTCGATCGAGCACGCCGGCCGGACCGGGAGCTACGAATCGTCACCGGACGAGCTGACCTTCGTCGCGTTCTACGCCGACTGTCGGCACCAGGTGTCGCCGGTGACGACGGGCCACCGGATCGTGTTGACCTACAACCTGTTGCTCGCCGGTGACCCGGTCACCCTGGCCGCCGGCTCGCTGGGCCAGGACCTGGTCACCGAGTTGACCGGCTGCCTGGACGATCACTTCGCGGAATCGGCCGACGGGCCCGCCCGGCTGGTCTACCTGCTGGACCACGAGTACACCCAGCGGGCGTTGGGCTGGGACCGGCTCAAGGGCGACGACGTCGGACGTGCCGCAGCGGTGCGGGCGGCCGCGCAGGCCGCCGGTTGTGAGGTCACCCTGGCGTTGGCGGAGCTGCAGGAGACCTGGAGCGCCCTCGACCCCGAGGAATCATGGGGCCGCTGGGGTCGGGGCCGGAGTCGGTACGGCCGGTATCGGAACGACGAGGAACCCAGCGGCGGGAGCGGGTCGGGCAAGTACGAGCTCGAAGAGCTCATCGACTCGTCGATGACCCTCGACTGCTGGCTGGACGAGTCCGGCGAGGTGGTGCCGACGTCGCTGCGGGTTTCCGACGACGAGGTGTGTGCCACGACGCCCACCGCGAACCTGTCGCCCCAATCGTCGGAGTACGAGGGGTACATGGGCAACTACGGCAACACGTTGGACCGGTGGTACCGCCGGGCGGCGATCGTCGTGTGGCCACGTCGGTGGACCTTCGCGATCCGTGCGCAGGCGTCGCCAGGCTGGGCCCTCGACCGGCTCGCCGGTCTGCTGCGGGCCGGGGACGTCGCCGGTGCCCGGAGCAGCGCCGCCACGCTCGCCTCGTTCTGGCGGGTCACCCCGGCGGCCGGTGAGCTTGTTGCCGGGCGGGCACTGGCGGTCGCCTGGGAGCTCGACGAGCCGGACCTGGCTGCCATGCTGCTCGCGCCGCTGCGGGTGGAGGCGCTGGCGCCGGCCGACGCCCCGGTGCTCGCCCGCCTCGCCACCCGCTACGGCGAGTCCTGGGCCCGGGATCGGGTCAACGGCTGGTTCGGCCGGAACTGGCTGTCCCGTTCGTCGCTGTTCGACAAGCAGACCCCGGACTGGCTGGCATCGCTGCCCGCGATGTGCGCGGCGCTGCGGGCCACCTCCGACGCCGGGGGTGTGCTGGTCGGCCGGCTGCTGGTGGCCGGTGTCTGGTCCGAGCTGCACGGCCGGGCCCGAGGACTGCTCAGCTACCCGGCGGCCCGCGACCGGCGCAGGTACCTCGCGGACCTGGGGCCGCAGATCGCCGTCGTCCTGGCTGGTGCCGCCAGCCTCGGTACGGCTGACCTGGCTGACGGGCCGGTCGAGTTCCTCTGTCAAGACGAGGACGACGTGCTTGGCTGCGCGATGTCGACGCTGCGGGCCACCCGCGCGACCGCAGCGGACCAGGCGGGGCAGCAGGTGACCGGCCTCGACACCCTCACCGCGCACGCCGCCCGGCGGCTCGAGCAGCGGCTCGCCAGGCCAGTTCGGGCCGCCGACGACTGGTCGGTGGAACTGCCCAAGGGATGCGACTGCGAGCTGTGCACCACCTTGGTGGCGTTCCTCGGCGATCCGGCGCGCCGCACCTTCGAGTGGCCGCTGGCCGAGCAGCGCCGCCGCCACGTCCACTCCCGCATCGACCAGGCCGACCTGCCGGTCGACCATCAGACCCGGCGCAGCGGGCGACCGTACACTCTGGTGCTGCGCAAGACCGACGCGCTCTTCGATCGCGAACGCGAGGCCCGCCGCCGCGCCCAGGAAGACCTGGCCTGGCTCACCCACTGACCGAGCCGGCCGGTCCGACCCCGACCACTCCGAACAGCTACGAGGACCCGAGCATGCCGATCACGGCCGTCCGACAGATGGCGTACTTTCCACCCTCGGCCTACGAGCAGGCGTGGGAGCGCGGCCTGCTGGACGCCACCAACTACCGGGACCACGCGGACTACCGCCGCGAGATTCAACAGCAGCTGCAGGCCCTGTCCACCGACGGCCGAGGCCCGATCCGGATCGTCGCGCTGGACGTGCCCGGCCTGCTGGCGTACGCGGAACAGACCGGCCAGGACCCGACCAGCCGGCAGACCCGGCTGGGTTTCGTGGGCTGGCTCGGTGAGCAGGGCGCCGACACCGTCGCCTGGCCGCCGGAGCGCAACGCCGGGTGCTGGTGCGGCTCCGGCCGCAAGTACAAGAGGTGCTGCGCGGCACCGTCGTTCCTGGCGGTCGAACCGGCCGACCCGGCGTCGCTGGTGCTCACCGTCGAGCTCGACGGGGTGGCGCAGCGGGTGTGGCGGCGGGTTGCCATCCCGTCGAACACCCCGCTGGATCGGGCCCACCGGATGCTTCAGGAGGCCTTCGAGCTGCCCGGTGAGGGGTCGTACGCCTTCCGCACCGACGAGTACACGATCGTCGCGCCCGGGTCTGGCCAGCGTGGTGTCCCGGCGGACGGGGAACGGCTGGTGTCGATCGCCACCGAACTCGGCGACCAGTTCCACTACTTTCACGGCCACGGCCGGAGGTGGCGCCACACGGCCACTCTCGACGAGATCCGGCCCGGCGGACCCGGCAACACGTTCACCGTGCTGGCGGGTGACGGCAGCTGGCCGGCCGAGCCGGTCGCCGACCAGGTCAGGCAGGCGATCGATGGGCTGATGGAACTTGCCGAGTCCAGCGCCGACGTGGTCGCCGCCGAGGCTGAGTCGTTCCGTGAGTTCGGCGACCGGGCCGACCCCATGGACGTGGAAATCCACACCGCGCAGCTGCTGGCCAGGTTCGACCAGACCCAACCGTCGGGGTCGATCGGGCTGGCGATGGGGGCGCTCTCCATCGCGAACCGGCGGCCGAGACCGCACGTGGCGGCGTTCGTCGCCGCCGTGAACCACCTGATGCCCGGCCTGGTCACGGGGAAGGCGCTGACCGACCTGGCCCGGCATGGAGTGCCGTTTCCGGCATGGGCCGAGCGGCTCGGCAAGGTGGACCCACGGCGGGCGTGGCGCTACCGGGACGCCTTCGGTGATCAGGAGGCCGTGCTGGTGACCTTCGGCTACCTCGGCGACGCCGCCGAACACGGCATCCTCGTCGAGATCGCCACCTGCCCCACCCCCGCGGTCAGCGTGGTCCACCTGTCTCGAAGCGTCGACGCGCTGCGGGAGGTGCTGGAAAAGTCCGCCGCCACCGCCGCCGGCCCGGTGATCCTGGAAGAGACCACCCTGGCGTGGGCGTCCGGGGCGTTGGCCGGCGTGCTCCGGCGAGTCAGTTCTGACCTGCCGGCCGAGAGCCGGGCCTGGCTGCCGATCGTGGCGCAGCGGGTCGACCTGCTCCCACAGCCCGAACCGGTCGAGCCGGCCCGCCACACCCGGGCGGACCGGGCTGCGGCGGTCGACGGGTTCCTGGCCGCCACCGCACCCCTGCCGGGCGTCGACGGCGACGTCCTGCGGTTCTGGGCGCAGGTCCTGGCCGGTTCCACCGGGACGGACGGTTCGGCGCCGACCCGGATCGGGCCGGTCTGGCTCGGACACGTCCTCGGCGAACACGTCCCACGTACCTTCGAACTGACCCTTGCCCAGCGGGCCGGGCTCAGTGCCGCCGTCACCGCCTGGGCCGGGTGGGCGGCCGAGCAGCAGGGCCTGCCCGCCGCCGCTGTCGAGGTGCTGGCGGCCCGGATCGCCGAGATCGACGAGGCGTTCGACCGCGCCTACGCCGACCCCGAGCGGGCGGCCGCCCGCAGCTATCTCAGCGACATCACGCCGACCACCACCGACGGGGAAGACCTGCGGCGGGCGTTCGCGCTGCGAACCGCCGCCGTCCCGGTGGCGCGACCCGGGCAACTGACCGAGCAGCCGCTGTGGGTGTCCGATTTGGCCGACCGGCACCGGATTCTCGCCGCCGAACTCGAGTCGTGGGAACTGGCGCCGAGTCAGTCTGTTGCGGCCTGGTCCGCCGCGCTCACCGCGATCAGCGACCAGCTCTGGAACCTGGAGTCCGACCTGGCCCGCGAAACCATGGACTACCTGGACCAGGTCGGCCCGGACGATGAACTGCTCGGCGACCTCACCGAGCTCGCCGTCGAGCACGGCCTCGGTACGACCAGGTTCAACGCGGCAGCCCGCGACCGGCTCACCCCGGATCCCGAGGACCTCGGCTGAGCGTTGGTCGCGTCGGGGACGTCACGCCTGGAAGTAGTGCCCGTCGTGCAGGTCGGCGATCAGGCCGGGGCGGCTGGGGGACCAGCCCAGGAGTTCCCGGGTGATCGCGGCCGACGTCGGATTGTCCAGTTGGGCGAACGGCCCGAGGAAGCCGAAGTAGTCGTCGGCTTCCTCGGGGCTGATGCTGCGGACCGGCACGTCGAGGTTGCGGGCGATGGCGGCGGCGATCTGTCGGAAGGGGACTCCTTCGTCGGCGGCGGCGTGCAGGCGGGAGCCGGCCGGGGCCTTTTCGAGGGCGAGCCGGTAGAGGTCGGCCGCGTCGAGCGTGTGCACGGCCGGCCACCGGTTGGTGCCTTCGCCGACGTACGCCGCGTACCCGTGCTGCCGGGCGGCGGCGACGAGGACGGTGACGAAACCGTTGCGGTCGAGCGGGCTGTGCACCGTCGGAGCGAGCCGGACGACGCAGGAGCGCACGTCGTGGGAGGCGAGGCCGATCACGAAGTTCTCCGCGTCGACCCGGTAGCCGCTCGGGAGAGCGTCGTGTTCAGTGCCGGGGCGGCCGACGAGTCCGCCCATCGCGAGCATGGCTGTGCCGCCCGTGCCGACCAGCGGTTTGCCGGAGCCGCTCAGACCGTCGGCGAGTGCGTGGAGGGCGGCCAGGTCGGCACCGGCGGCGCCGGTCAGGTCGCCGGTGAGCAGTAGGTCGTGACGGAACGCCAGGTGGATGACGCCGTCGGCGGCGTTCGCTTCGGTGCGCAGAACGTCGAGGTCGGACAGGTCGGCGCGACGCGTCCCGGCACCCAGTTTCTCGATCGCGGTAGCGGATGCTTCGGAGCGGGCCAGGCCGACGACGTCGTGTCCGGCGGAGATCAGGGCCGGCACGACCGCCGAGCCGAGGTGGCCGGAGGCGCCTGTGACGAATACGCGCATGTTGGTGTTCCTTCGTGAGTGCCGATGTCGCCTAGTGACATCACCCTACCTTGTGATGTCACTAGGCGACATGGCTGGATCAAGAAGATGTCGTAGTGTGACATCGGATACCATCGCGGCATGGCCCGCTGGCAACCGGACGCACGCGGCCGCCTGGAGGCGGCCGCCTTCGAGCTGTTCCGTGAACGCGGCTTCGAACAGACCACGGTCACCGACATCGCCACCCGTGCCGGCCTCGACAAACGCACCTTCTACCGGCTCTTCGGCGACAAACGCGAGGCGCTGTTCGGCGGCAGCGAGCAACTGGAGGACCTGCTCGTCAAGGCGGTGACCGAGACGGACGCCGCCCCCTTCGAAGCGGTCGTCGCCGCGTTCCGTCAAGTGGCGGAGGAGATCTTCGCCGACCGTCTCGAGCTGGTCCGGGTGCGCCAGACCATCATCGAGAGCAGTCCCGAGCTGCAGGAACGTGAGCTGCGTAAGATGGGCTCGCTGGCGGCCGCGGTCGTTGCCGCGCTGTGCGCCAAGGGCCTTGACCAGACCGCGGCGACCCTGGCCACCGAGTCGGGTGTCACCGTGTTCCGGGTCGCGTACACCCGCTGGGTCGAGCCCGGCAACCGCGACTCGCTCACCGACCTGATCGCCGAGGTCGCCAGCGAACTACAGGCGATCACCTCGCCTGTTCGACGGTAGTTGCCGCGCGGTACGCTGCCGGCTTGACGGCTGTCGCGGGACGACGGTGCGCCCGCCGGGCCAGCACACAGTAAACCGTCCAGTAAGCTCGGTCGCCCGTTGGCCGTCGGCGCGACAGCCGACGGCCCGGCGTACTCAACTGGGTTCCGGAGGTTCTCATGGCCGACCACGACGCAACGCTGTTCGACCGGCTCGACACCTCGGTGCCGCATCCGGCCCGCCGATACAACTACTGGCTCGGTGGGAAGGACAACTTCGCCGTCGATCGGGCCTCGGCGGACCAGATCGCGGCGGCCTGGCCGAGCGCGCCGATCGCGGCGCGAGAAAACCGCCGCTTCCTCGGCCGGGCGACCCGGTTCCTGGCCGCCGAGGCCGGGATCAGGCAGTTCCTCGACATCGGCACCGGCCTGCCCACCGCGGACAACACGCACGAGATCGCCCAGGCGATCGCGCCGGAGTCGCGGGTGGTGTACGTCGACAACGATCCGATGGTGATGGTGCACGCCAGGGCCCTGCTGACCAGCACCACCCAGGGCAGAACGTCCTACATCGAGGCCGATCTGCGCGAGCCCGGCAAGATCCTCAACCATCCCGACCTGCTCGCCACCCTGGACCTGTCCAAGCCGGTCGGGCTGATGCTCGTCGCGGTACTGCACTTCCTGCCGGGTCGAGGGGCGGCCGCACCGGTCGTCGCCGAGCTTGTCGACGCGCTGCCGCCGGGCAGCTACCTGGTCGTCAGCAACGCGACCAAGGACTTCCTCCCGGCACCGATCGCAGCGGTCTACGACCGGATGCTGGCTGCCGGGCAGACCGACATCTGGCCCCGGGAACGCGCCGAGTTCGCCGCGCTGGTGGAGGGCCTGGACCTCGTACCACCCGGGATCGGGGTGGTGAGCGACTGGCGCGCCGACGAGCAGGACCAGCCACGTCCGGCGGCAGCCGACGTGTCGGTGTACGGTGCGGTCGCCCGAATTCCCTGACCGCCGCACCGGGCAGCGCAGTTGCCGGAGGCGAGTCGCCCGCAGCACGCCGGTAACTGCGGCCTGGGCGGTAGCGTCGTCCGGGTGAACCTGGACGAGACCGCCGCCCGGCTCGGGGTGCCCGTCGCCGACGTCGAGCGGGTGCACCGGCTCGCCGGTGACCGGCCGTCGGCTCCGCTGCCGGCCAGGGCCGACGCGCCCGCGATCCTGGACCGGCTCGCGGTGCGGCCGGACGACGCCGCCGAAATCATGGCCGGCTGGCCGGATCCCGACTCGCCGCTGTGGACTCCGGAGCTGCGCTGGCTGCTCGACCGGACGATCGCCCTGGTCCGGGCCGACCTCGGCGGCTACGGCTGGCTGGCACCCGGCCCGGAGCTGCCCCGCGACCGGGGACCCGCCTGGCGGCACCTCTACGTGTACGCGTACCTGGCCCTGGTCGACGTCGTCCGGGCGTACCACCGCGCCCACGGCATCGCCGACGCCGTGTCCTGGGCGACCCTCGCGGACCTGGGCCGCAACCTCGCCATCGACCGGCGGATGCGTGGCGAGGGCTGGCCGGTGATGCAGGCCTGGCTGACCCTGCACGTGCGCGGCGGCCTCTACGAGCTGGGCCGGCTGCAGCACCACCGCAGCGACACCGCCATCGAACTGCACATCCCCGACGCGGGGCCGCTGACCCCGGAGGCGGTCAGCGCGTCACTCGACGCGGCCCGCGCGTTCTTCCCCCGGCACTTCCCCGACGGGCGGTACGCGGCGTTCGCCTGCGGGTCGTGGCTGCTCGACCCGCAACTGCGGGAGTACCTGCCGGCGGACTCGAACATCGTCCGGTTCCAGCGCCGGTTCGAGCTGGAGCCGTACCAGGAGCAGGACGGGCCGGACGCCGACGTCGAGGTGCTGCGGTTCGTGTTCCGCACCCTGAGCACGCCGCTCGACGCGCTACCACGCCGTACCGTTCTGCAACGCGCCGTCGTCGACCACCTGTCCGCCGGCCGCCACTGGCAGTGGCGCCGCGGTCGCTTCCCGAGCTGACCACGCCTGCTCTGCACCCGGCTCGGTAACCGCGACGGCCGAGGCGGAAACGAGGCGGGTGACGGCCGACCGGCTGTCTGCTGTCGCCGGATCACCAGGAGCTGGAAACGTAGAACATCTAGTTCTACACTCGTGTCCATGGAGCGTATCGGTGTCCGAGAGCTGAATCAGAACACGAGTCAGGTGTTGGCTCGGGTGAGTGGTGGCGAGACTGTCGAGATCACCGACCGCGGACACCCGATTGCCCGACTTGTTCCGGTAGGCGACGACCGGTCGGTGTTGGCGAAGCTGGTAGCGGCGGGGCGAGCCGTCGCCCCCACCGGCGGCGGCTCTGTGCCGCTTCCCCCGAAGCTCGGTGACGAGGATGTGGACGTGGCCGCCTCGCTTGTCGCGATGCGTGACGAGGAGCGCTGGTGATCTATCTCGATTCAGCGGTGGCCGGCCAGGCCGAGGGAGGCCGGGTGGCAGCCGCGGTACGCCGCCAGCTCGGCCTTTGACCGGAAGCTGCGATAGGTGCCGAACTTGAAAGCCTATCGGGACTGCGAGTAGCTCCCGCAGTCCCGATACAGTGAATGCCACTCAATACGTAAGCTCCATCGGAGCAGTTGCTTGCCTGGCCTTCAACGGCTCTTCTGAGTTGAGTGGGGTTCGCGGTTGACGGTGACCCTGGCGTAGAGGGCTCGCAGCCCTTCGGTGATCATCTGAGTGTCTAGATCGGATGTTCACAAGCGGAGAGCTGCGAGCATGGTCAACAATATGACCCGGCTGCTGGGCCTGGATGGTGGACCGGGTCAGGTTGGACCCCGACGGTGTCCCGGTGGTCGCTCTGTCTACCGCCGATGAGCAGGTACGATGCCGCTCGGACTGCGGTGCGCGGGCCCGGCGGGTCAAGGACTGGGTGACGACCCGGCCCCGGGATCTGCCCGTGGCGAGCCGGGCGACGCGGTTACGGTGGCGCAAACGCCGCTGGCATTGCGACCAGGGTGGATGTCGACGCCGGACGTTCACCGAGCAGGTGGGCGGGTGACGAACTTCCGGTGTGTCGCTGCCCGGCAAACAGCGAGGTCTCCGGTGGATGGCTTATCGACCAAGACGAACCATCGACACGGAGACCTCGTGACCAGCGTAGCGGTGACGAGGCGGCACGACCTGACGGACGCTCAGTGGGCAGTCCTGGAGCCTCTCCTGCCCACCGCACGCCGGCCGGGCCGACCGCCCGCATCAACGAAACGGCAGCTCATCGACGCGATCCGGTGGCGGACCCGGGCCGGCGCCCCGTGGCGGGACATCCCCGACCACTACGGCTCCTGGGCGGCGGCGTACGCCCTGTTCCGCCGGTGGCAGCGCGACGGGACCTGGGCCAGGATCCTGACCGCGTTGCAGGCCCTGGCCGACGCGGCGGGACGGATCGTCTGGGACGTGTCCGTGGACTCCACGATCAGCCGCGCGCACCAGCACGCCGCCGGAGCGCGTAAAAGGGGGATCTGCAGGCCGAACCGCCCGGCGGTACCGGGTCGGAACCCGACGACCACGCGTTGGGGCGTTCCCGTGGCGGACGGACCACGAAACTGCACCTGGGCTGTGAACAGGGACAGAAACCGCTGTCAATCGTGCTGACCGGTGGGCAGCGTGGCGACAGCCCGCAGTTCACGACGGTCCTCGACCGAATCCGGGTGCCCCGGTTGATCCCGCACTCGACCCCGAGATCTACCAGCAGCGCCACGCGGTCGAGTGCGGGATCAACCGGCTCAAGCGCAACCGAGGCCGGCATCCCGGTGGTCAACCTGGACCGTGCCGTCGCGACCCGCTACGACAAACTCGCCGTCCGGTACGAGGCGACCGTGCAGGTCGCGGCGATCAACGAGTGGCTGTGACCGACTTTGATACACGCCCTAGGGCTGTATGGTCACCACTCTCTGGGCCACGTCCAGGTGGATCCCTAGTGAATGCTGACTGTTGGTGAACACTCAGGATCCGAGCGGTAGGGGCTGTTGTTCGGGGCCGGATCTCGTGAGTCCAGGCCTCAGTCCATCCATTGCGGTGGCTGGGGCTGGTGCCGGGACCTGCGCTTTCCTGGTTGATCACAGATGCGTAGGATCACCTCCACATCGCCGCCGGCGGCAGTCCGCTGCCCGTCCGGGTCACACCCCCGTCTCCTGTTCAGGTTCGCCACATCGGCGATGAAGAGTTGGGTGCTGCAGTTGATGCAAACCCTAGTTTGGCTGCGAGCCAGACGTCGACCACTATGGACCTATTGCGTTGCGCTCGCGCTGGTGGTCGTGCTGGTGGTGACCGGCCACGCACGACCCGTCGCGGCGCAGAGCGCGTCAGGCTGCGAATTCGGTGAATCGGCTCTCGAAGCTGGAGCGACCGGACCGGGTGAGGTCACGCTACGTATTGGTTGCGCCCGGGACATCGGGAGTTTCGGCGTGTTCGCAGAGCGCGACGACGACATCGTCGCGATCCTGGAGTTCACCCCCGCCCGCGACGAGGCTGAGCTCCGCGAGATCCTGCAACGTCAGGTTGACGACGCCAACCAGGCGCGCGACGCGGGAGCCAGCCTGAGCTCGTACCTCCTCGCAAAGGCGGACGAGTTCGGGATCGGGTACTACGCGGAGCAGGACGAGGATATCGACTTCGACGGCGAGATTCACCGGATGGCCAACCACCTGGTGATAGTGATCCCGCAGGCGGAGGTCGAGGCCGCGTGGAGTTGGATCGGCGTCCTGAAGAAGATCGCGCTGGCGTTGATCTTCTTCGGTGTCTGGGCGCTCGTCGAAGGCACCTGCGTTGCCTTCTTCGCGCCAGAGGCGCCGGTGGCCGCGGTGCTGTGCGGAGCCTTCGCGGGATTCATCGCAGGCGGTGTACGGGAGTTGCTGTCGGCTGTCTTCGCCGGCAAGGAGATCAATAGCGACGTGTGGTCGGACGTACTCGGGACCGCGCTCGGCGGTGCGTTCGTCGGCGCGACCCTGCACGGTGCCATTCAGCTGGTCGAGTCGACTGTCCGGCCCATGTACGCCGCGCTGGGGAAGTTCCTGAGGGAGACCAGCCTCAAGGTGTGGAACTCGCTCAAGAGCCTCGTCAGCCACGCAGCCGACATGTTCACGGCCGAGGCCGCGGACGTCCTGCGCAAGGCAGTGGAGCTCGCAGCCCGGCACGGGATCGGAACGTTCGCGACCGGCAAGTGCCCCGGCTACGACCCCAGCTCCGGCAACGGCACTGGGCTCGGGTGGCAGGAACTCGGCCGGATGCAGGACGGCCTCAAGCGGCGCCTCGATCTGCTCGATAACGACAACAGCTCGGGCGAAACGGTATCGAGGACCAAACTGCAGTACGCGGACGTCGACGGCGACGGCCTGTCGGACCGGATCCTGGTCGCGGCGGCCGGACGCGCCGAACTGTCGCAGAACGTCGGGTGTGGCGAGGACGGCCAGCGGCTCTGGGCGCAGCGTAGTGACGCCGGACCGATCGAGGACATACTGGAGCAGTTCAACGCCGACCAGGTCCACTTCGGCGACCTCGACGGCGATGACCGAGCCGACCTTATCGCGGTCCTCGAGGCCAGCCAGTCACCGACCGGTGTCCCGATGATCCAAGCCTGGCGCAGTGAGTCGTCGATCAGCGACATCCGGTGGGCGGCGGGCAGCCAGGTCGCGGACAACCTCGGGTTCGCCGCTGCCGAGCGGCGCTTCTTCCTCGACATCGACGGTGACGGTGACAGCGACTACCTGACGGTCACTGCGGACAACACCGTGAGCGCCTGGGAGAACACCGCGTGGGGCCTGCCCGGGCCGGCTGATTGGAGCCGGATTGACGGCTTCGGGCATCCGGGCCAGGGACAGGGCGGCGGGAAGGTCTACTTCGCCGACGTCACCGGGGACGGCCGCGCGGATCTGCTCCTGGTCGACTACGTCACTGGCGGGGTCCAGGCATGGGAGAACGTCGGCAGCCCGTGGACCAGCTCGACCGGCTGGCGGTCACTGGGCACCATCCGGATGGGTGCGCCGCTGGCTGGTGGCTCCGGTGCGATCTTCAGCGACCTCGATGGCGACCAGGTCGCGGACCTGCTGCTGCTCGACAGCGTCGAGGGCGGCGTCGACGGTTGGCGGCTGCCGCGCTACGGGTCAGGCGAACAGGGGCCGGGCCAGCCAGGCGTACCGACCTCCCCGGAGCAGCTTCCGCCGGGGACGCTGCCGGCGTACAGCGGTGGTGATCCGCGTCCGCAGGTGACTGGCCGGCTGATTCAGAACAGCAACTTCACCGGCAGCTTCAAACCGTGGTGGGTGAACGCGGGGATGACGCCGAAGGTGGACGGTGGGGTCTTCTGCGTGACCGCCCCGGCATCGGAGAAGCCATGGGATGTGCTTGTCGGGCACAACAGCATCTACCTGCCACGAGGGAACTCCTACACGTTCCGGTTCCGGGTGCGGACCAGCGAGACGGTGCCGTTGGTGGTGCAGATCGCTCCGTTCGACAACCCGAACCACACGACGTACCTGGTCAAGTATCCGACCGTCACCGGCGGGGCGTGGCGGACCTACGAGTACACCTTCAACACCAGCTTCAGCCAGGAGTACGTGCTGTCGCAGGTACAGTTCCGCCTCGGCGGGTCGGACCAGGCGTACGAGTTCTGCATGGACGACGTGACGCTCAACGGTGCCAGCTACGTGTACCAGGCGCAGCGGGGTCCGGCGGTGAAGGTCAACCAGCACGGCTACCTGCCGCAGGGGCCGAAACGGGCGACGCTGGTGACGGACGCGGCGAACCCGCAGTCCTGGACGCTGCGGCGGGTCGGCGGCGGCGACGTGGCGACCGGGCAAACCGTCCCGGCCGGCTTCGACGGCTCGGCCGGCGCTTCGGTCCACCTGGTCGACTTCAGCTCGGTTACGGCGACCGGCCGGTTCGAGCTGGTGGTCGGTGGCCAGGCCAGCTACCCGTTCGACATCCGGACGGACCTGTACGCGTCACTGCGAACGGACTCGATGCGGTTCTTCTACCCGAACCGGAGCGGCATCGCGATCGACGGCGGCATTGCCGGGGCGGAGTACGCCCGCCCGGCCGGGCATGTGGCGTCCTCGCCGGGCGGGGGCGACACTGCGGTGCCGTGCCAGTTCCCGCAGTCGTTCATGGACAACTGGACATGTGACTACACGCTGGACGTCACCGGCGGTTGGTACGACGCGGGTGACCATGGCAAGTACGTGGTCAACGGCGGCATCGCCACCTACCAGCTGCTCTCGGCGTGGGAACGGGCCGTGGCGGTGGGTCGGTCCGGGCCGCTGGGCGACTCCACCCTGGCGATCCCGGAGCGCGGCAACGGCGTGCCCGACATCCTCGACGAGGCCCGCTGGAACCTCGAATTCATGCTGAAGATGCAGGTACCGGACGGGCTGCCACTGGCCGGGATGGTGCACCACAAGGTCCACGACGAGTCGTGGACCGGGCCGCCGATGCTGCCGCACCAGGACACGAAGCAGCGCGAGCTGCACCGGCCGTCGACGGCGGCGACGTTGAACCTGGCCGCGGTCGCCGCCCAGGGGGCGCGGCTCTACGCCCCGTACGACGCGGCCTTCGCCTCCCGGCTGCGGTCGGCGGCGCAGCGGGCCTACGCCGCGGCGCTGGCCAACCCGACGCTCTACGCGCCCAGGGCGGACCGCTCCGGCGGTGGCCCGTACGCCGACAGCGACGTCACCGACGAGTTCTACTGGGCGGCGACGCAGCTGTACCTGACCACCGGCAGCGGGACGTACCTCGACGCGGTGCGGGCCAACCCGTACCACACTGCGGGGGCGGCGTTCAACCAGAACGGCTTCTACTGGGGGCAGGTCGCCGCTCTCGCCCAGCTGGACCTGGCCCGCTTCGGCAGCGGACTGTCCGAGCAGGCGCAGATCCGCCATTGGGTGACGACCGCGGCGAACCGGCTGATCTCGTTCCAGCAGGCCGAACGGTTCGGGCAGACGTACACCCCGGCCAGCGGTCTGTACGACTGGGGATCGAACGCGTCGATCCTGAACAATCAGGTGGTGATCGCCACGGCGTACGACCTGACCGGCAACACGATGTACGTCGACGCGGTGTTCGAGGCGTTCGACTACCTGTTGGGCCGCAACGCCCTCGGTCAGTCCTACGTCACCGGGTACGGCACCAACGACGCGAAGAACCAGCACAGCCGCTGGTACGCGAGGTCGTTCGACTCGACGCTGCCGAATCCGCCGGTCGGCTCGGTGTCCGGCGGGCCGAACTCCAGCCTGCAGGACCCGCTGTCGGCGTCCTGGCTGCACGGCTGCGCCCCCCAGTTGTGCTACGTGGACAACCTGGAGGCCTGGTCGACAAACGAGATCACCATCAACTGGAACTCGGCGCTGGCGTGGGTCAGCGCCTTCGCCGCCGACGAGGCACCGCGCCGGTGAGCCACCGTCACCCATCGGTGATTCGTCGCTGATCTGTCGCTGAAAGCCGGCCGGCCCGCCCGGGAGAGATCCGGGCGGGCCGGCCGTTCAGCCGGGTCCGACGGCCCCTGCTGAGGACCGCGCCCGGCCGGTTGAGCTCGTCCTTGTACAGCCTGGACCTTGACCGTCTTGCCGTCGCGGTCAGGCTCCTCAGCGTTGATTCCCCGGCCGTGAAGCAGCATCCACGAACGCCACTGCGGGGAGGGCCAGACCTCCTGGACTCGGAGCCGGACCGGGCGCTTGCCGTCCACGTGGTCGCACTGCCGCAGCGCCACCAGATCACCGGGGCACACCAGAGCTTCGTCGTCAGGCATCGTCCGACGCTCCGTACGACTCGGCGGACTCGTCCTGGTCGTCGTGCGCGGGTATCCGGCGGTCATCAGCCCGGAGAGATGGAGTACGGCGCGGATCCGCCGGGCACTACTGGGGTCCCACCGGTCCAGGATGGCGATCGCCCGCAGGAACGGCCGGCAGGGGCCGGGTACGCCGCCGCACCGGTGGCACTCGCCGGTGGTCGGGTTCGGGATGTGGGTACGGGCGGTCGAGTTCGCGTCGTGGACCGCCCGGGACAGCTCGGGGGACCGTTCGCCCGGGTGGACCGGTGGCTTCCGTCCACCCGGATGTGCTCGGACTGTGGCCGGATCAACGAGCGGATGGCGTTGGACGTGCGGTCGTGGGTCTGTCCGTGTGGCGGTCACCACGACCGG
The DNA here is from genome assembly GCF_027497315.1 of Solwaraspora sp. WMMA2059. GTDB lineage: Bacteria > Actinomycetota > Actinomycetes > Mycobacteriales > Micromonosporaceae > Micromonospora_E. Next base: position 6,574,901 of record NZ_CP114908.1, read on the forward strand.
GACGTCAACGCGGCGATCAACATCAAGGCCGCCGGGCAGGCGGACTTCAACGACCGTGGAGCGCGGGTAGGACCGGGACCCGTCCCGGCACCGCGCGGTGAAACGGTAGCCCACCAGAACACCGCGCGTATCACGCGCGGCGTGGCTGGAATCGCCGCCGTTTAGGGCGGCGAGGATGTCAACCGTCTCACCCGACGCCGCCGAAGGCTTCTACCGCCTCGTTGACGCCGCCTACGAACGCCGCAGCCTCGCCGTCAGCTCGAACCTGCATTACGCCCACGTCGTCGTCATACAGGGCGACAGCTTCCGGCTCAACCAGGCCACCACCGGACAGCGGGTGAAATTACTGAACTGACCAGAAACACCACCCACGGCGGGGAACTAACTGGCCGCCGTTGGGGAGAACCGACGGCCGCCAGCGGGACATCCGCAGGCCGCGTTCGACAACCTGTTCACCGCCGTCCGCCCGGCACCCGGCTGACCACAGCGACACCGACGCGCGACCAGGCGGCCCGACCACACCACGAACCCCCGCCCCAACCCGGAACGACAACACCCGGAGCAAGCCGACCACGTGATCGGCGATTCGCCGCCCCCGAAATCTCCCAGTACCGAAACTATTCAACCGAGCTCAAGACGAGGGAGGAAGGCGAGCGGTACGGGTTCTCGCTGTGCCGCATCGACAGCGCCGGCACGCGCGACCAGACGTACGACCTGCTCGAAGTCATCCGGGTCGCCGTCGACCCACGTCAGCCGGAGAAGCTGGAGGAGAACCTGCGCGGCTGGGCGATCGCGACCCTGGCCGGCGGCCACGGGTTCGGCTGCTACCATGCCGCCTTCAGCACTCTCGACGAGGACGACCAGCCCGAGAGCGACCTCGGCAACCTCGACATCAACTGGTCCGGCTCGGAAGTTCTCGTACCGGGCGAGCAGGGGTTGAAGCGGACGGGCGGGCACCGATGTGGATCGGTGCCCGCCCGCCACTAGATTTCGCCAGTCAGTCGTCCGGGTTGCCCGGGTTACCGGGACGTCCCGGCCCGTTGCCCGGCCCACCGGGACCGTCACCGTCGCCCGGGCTCGGCTGGGCACCCTGGCCGTTGCTGACCCGGATGATCACCACTCCGCCCTTGATGGTGCGGCCGCTCGGGCTGGTGCCGGCGGCGGTGCCGGCCGGGCAGGTGGAGTCGACCGCACCGGACCGGTCCACCTCGACCTCGAATCCGGCACCGGCCAGCCGGGACCGGGCGTTGTCGATCGACTGACACTGCACCCCCGGGATGGAGCGCTGCTCACCGCGGACCAGTTTGCCGCTCGGTGCCTTGAACTGCTGCTTCTCCTTGCCCTTCATCGCGTCCCGCAGCGTCTCGTAGACCGCCGGGTTGACGATCGTGTGCTTCATCTCGGCGTTGGTGTCGGCCCAGTCCGGGTCGGCCAGCACCCCGGCGACGGCGAGCTGCTTGGTGGTCACCACCATGGTGGCGGTCTTCTCGGCGTCGGTGGTGCCGGTCTTGCCGGCGACCGGGTGCCCGACGATGCTGCGCACGCCGTTGGCGGTGCGGCCCCGGCACTGCGACGTCGACGAGTTGTCGCCGACCGGGCAGCGCGCCGCGTCGATCGCGGCCCGGGCCACCTCGGTGGAGACCACCTGCTTGCACTGCGGCTGGGCGATGTCCAGGCTGTTGCCGTCCTGGTCGCGGATCTCCTTGACCGGGATCGGCTTGCAGTACTTGCCGTCGGCGGCGAGGGTGGCGTACGCGTTCGCCATCTCCAGCGGCGTGGTGCTGGAGACGCCGAGGGTGAAGGCGCCCCACTGGTTGGCACCCTCCGGGTCGGCGGCGAACCGGGCGTCGTTGGAGGCCCGGAAGGTGATGCCGAGGCGCTGCGCCACGTCGACGGCGGAGGCCGCGCCGACCCGCTCCTGCAGCGGCACGAAGTACGTGTTGACCGAGGCGCCGAAGGCGCTCCACATGTTGTGTACGCCGTTCATGCTGGAGTTGGCGTTCTTGGGGCAGTACTTGTTGGTGCCCGCGCAGGCGGCCGGGCTGCCCCGTTCGACAATGTACTTCGACTCGTACGGGCTCTTGGCGTTGATTGTGTACTCCAGTGGGTAGCCCTTCTCCAGGGCCGCCACCAGCGGGAAGATCTTGAACGTCGAGCCGAACTGGTAACCGGTGATGTCACCGCCACCGGTCAGCAGCGGGTTCGTGGTGTTCGGGTAGGTGCCCCGGATGCCCTTGTCGGCTTTCTTCGGGTCGCTGGAGAGCTTGTTCTTCGGGTTGTCCGGGTCGTC